>NZ_QPJR01000007.1:0-243859 GCF_003337365.1 Kosakonia sp. AG348 | reverse complement strand
TTAAACTCTTCGGGATAACGCTTACCGCTCATGGGCACCTCTCTTTAAGCCATCTTAAATGACTCTGAGGTGTCTGTTAAACCCGTGGCGATTCATCGCTTGTTGAACGGAGCTTGCTTGTTGGTTGGAGGAATAGAGATTTCTGGTCTCGTTCACTAAATTAGTGAAGGGAACCACTGCATATTTTGGAACGTTTTTAATGGTGTAGTTTTGCCCTGTTGTTGAGATTGTTATTTCCCCTAGTACAAGACCAGTTTTCCCGCCAACACTAACAATATTTTCCAGATTTACATCCACCTGTTTCACGCCGTAAAACATTCCCTTATCTAGGAAAATCACCCTCTGATTTGTAAGAGTGATTAGCCATGTATTGCCATCCATTGAACCGCTAGCGATTGCTAGCGGGATTTCATTTGTTCCCAGAATTTGAGGAAGGTGAAAAAATTCTTTTTTTGTACCAAATGAAGTATCAGAAACGACGGCGGCAAGGCGTTTCATTTCTGCTTTGAGCTGATCTTTTGATGCTGTTTTGTAATCTAACATGCCTAATCCTTGAGCTATTTAATAGTTAATACAACACGTCCTATGATTTTTATATCATCAATAGAACAATCAAATGCTGCACCTACACCGCTAACCCGTACTTTTTTCACTGGAATGCGGGTGAGCAGTCTAATGCTAGTTTTCCCCTCAATTTCTACTAACCATTCATCGTCGTAAACCTCAGTGAAGCTTTGTTCAACGATGTACTGGCTCATGCCGTCCAGAATGCAAACAGCGTTTTGAGGGAGTGGTTTACCTTGCACGAATAAGGCTTTATCAAGCATGAGCATGCCTGAGTCATAGAGTTGGCCATCCACGATTTTTGTCCGCGGCATTTTTAGAATATCTAACTCTTCACTATCAAACTTTTTGCCATTGCCGGTAGCCAACCATTCGAGCGTTACGCCCGTTTCTGCCATGCATTTAAGCATGATATCCGCTGGTAAGCCTCCGCGTTTATAGCGCGATGAAAGTGAACTTGCAGCCATGTCTAAATGCTCCGCAAGCTGCATTTTTTGTGTGAAGCCATACGCTTCGATCACCCGATCCAGCACTGGTGCGCTGTCAGTATCTGGGTCAATACGAAATCTTGCCATCCAATCTCAAGGTAATTAGACATTGTCTAAATGAAATTGACATTTAGAAATTATCTAATTAACCTAGCCTCCATGTTAGATAATGCCTCATATAAGCCGATATTGCCTTATCGGCCAAACAGGGAGTTTGCACTATGCGACCTAGTATTACAATTGTCATCCCGGAGCCTTATCTGCCTTTAGATGAGTACTGTCGCCGTACTGGAACCAATAAGGAAACCGCTAAAAACCTTATTGAGTATGGAAAATTGCCTATCAAGCCTAAGGGTAAGCATAAGAAGGCACTGATAGAAATCAACATGGCAGCGCTAACCGTTCAAGCGTTAAGCGAATGTGATATTTCGCTTAATGCGTAAATCAGCGTATCAATTTGATTGAGGCGAATCATGTTTGATTTTCAGGTTTCCAAACATCCTCATTATGACGAAGCGTGCCGGGCTTTCGCGCAGCGTCACAATATGGCGAAGCTGGCCGAGCGCGCGGGTATGAACGTTCAAACTTTACGAAACAAGCTCAACCCGGAACAGCCTCACCACCTCACACCGCCGGAAATTTGGCTACTTACAGATCTTACTGAAGACTCTGCGCTCGTTGACGGCTTTCTGGCGATGCTTCACTGCTTACCATGTGTACCAGTCAACGAACTGGCAAAGGAGAAATTACAAACCTATGTCATGCGCGCTATGACTGAGCTTGGCGATCTGGCTGGCGGTGCTGTTTCCTCTGAACGTCTCACCCCGGCAAGGAAGCACAGTATGGTCGAGAGTGTGAATTCTGGTATACGCATGCTTTCGTTGACAGCTATGGCACTACAAGCACGCCTCCAGGCTAACCCGGCAATGTCCAGTGTCGTCGATACCGTTAGTGGTCTCGGCGCGTCATTTGGCCTGATGTGAGGTGATGATGAAAAACGCACCTTCATTTGCGTCATTACTTATTAAACAAAGCCCGTCTATGCATTACGGTCACGGCTGGATTGTCGGCGAGAACGGTCAGCGCTGGCATCCGGTGCGCTCACAAACTCAGGCAAAGCCTGTTTCTTTCAAGGGGGCTGCATGGCTATCGAAGCTGTTTCCGCAACGGTTCCGCTGAGCACTGGCGCGCGCATGGCCGGCCTGAATCATATCGCTGAAATACGCGGGCGCTTCTGGGGTGATAGATGGAAAGAGGTCGAGCAATTCGTCGCGAATATGCGCGATACACGCGACCCACAGCATGAAGACAACGAGCGCGCACTGGCCGCTATTTTCTTTCTGGCCAAAATACCGGCAGCTCGTCACGGGCTCAAATTAAGTGAGCTGACTACTGACGAGAAAAAAGCGCTTATTTCAGCAATGAACCATTTTCGCGCAGTCGTGAGCTTATTTCCCAAACGGCTAACCATGCCGAATTAATACCAACAGAAATTTAATGGCGTAAACCCGCCGGGCATTTCTTTGCCCAAATTCAGGAGAAAGAACAATGCATAAAGAATTACCAAAAATGTTTATAGCTGAAACCGACCCGCTTATGGCGGTGATAGATATTGCCAAACGTGAGGAACGTAAAGGCCGAGCGCTCGCTGTTTCAATCCGGCTTGAGGCGCTGGCAACCCATATCACCAACAAAGGATTAAACAGCATTGAAGCGGCTGAATTGCTGCGCCGGGAAGCTACCCGCTACGAAAACGAATCTCAGGAGCTCCACTGATGGCCGATGCAATGGATCACATCCAGCAGCGCGAGCAGGAAGAACGCGAGCGCCACATCAACAACGCGCGCAGCCGTATAAGCGCGCCATCTCGTTTTATTTGCGAAGAGTGTGAATCACCAATCCCGGAAGCCCGTCGCATGGCGATTTATGGCGTATCGCTTTGCGTGACTTGTCAGCAAATGCTCGAACTTAAAAATAAGCATTACAGGGGGGCAATTTGAGCAAGACACATAACCTCAAAACACGACCGGAACATTTTCGTGATGTTCTGCTCGGTATTAAAAAAGCCGAGCTACGTCGTGCCGACCGTGATTTCGCGGTCGGGGATTCGCTCTGCCTGAATGAATATGGCGAGTCCGAACATGAAGCAAATCTTGTCGGGTTTACAGGCGCTTTTATTTTCGTGCGGATTACCCATATCACTGACGTCAGCGAATGGGCGCCGGGATATGTGATGTTAAGCATTGAGCGCCGCCAGGCCAGCGCCACATGACGGTAAACGTGACCTATGCCTGGCCGTGGAACTCGCCACGGTCAGCCATCGCCAGCCCTTATCTGACCTACGCCGAACAGCATCGCCGCGATCATATGATTGCGGCGTTGCTGCATGCGCGTAAGGCGTTATCGCTTCAGCCTGAATGCGTCCGTTATGACGTGTACCGCACCGCCGCCACTCTGGAACAACATCACGACAGCCAGCGAGCCAATGCCTTTTTAATCAGCTTTTGCAAAAAAGCATTGCCGCGCCTTGAGCTGGTCGCCAAAAAATATGAGTCCACTGGCATTAACCGCGATGTCTCTGCCGCTATTTTTAACGGCCATTTCGATACTGGCGTGTTGCAATATCTGGCCTCACGCCTGGTGAATATGGTGGCGCGGTTTAACCGGCTCCCGGATATGTCGAAAGCCGACATTGACCTCCTTGCCGCCGACATCGCGAATTTTATTCGCGGTGAGCTGGCGAATAATGACGATGCTGATGCCGGAGAACTTAAAACACTTTATCGCTGGTACATGCGCGCCGGTATGATTGCGATGCAATTCAACGTCACTCCGCCGCACTGGGAGCGCGTTACAGGCAAATATGTCGGCCAGGACGAGATCGCACCGGCAGTTATGCGCATGTTTAATGAAACATGGTGGCGTGGTCGCTTGCGCCGTGTTGCATCTGCCTGGCGCGAACATTTGCAAATTGCCGTTGGCAACGTCAGCAAGAAAAAACACGCCTATGCCAGCAAATCATGTGTGACAGACTGGCGCGAGCAAAAGCGCCGAACCCGCGAATTTCTGAAAGGTCTGGAGCTGGAAGACGAAGACGGGAACCGCATCAGCCTGATAGAAAAATACGACGGGTCGGTCGCGAATCCGGCCATTCGCCGCTGCGAGCTGATGACCCGCATTCGTGGGTTCGAAAATATCTGTAATGAGCTTGGTTATGTCGGTGAATTTTATACGCTGACCGCACCGTCGAAATATCACGCCACAACTAAAGCGGGCTACCGTAATCACAAATGGAACGGCGCGAGCCCGTCCGATACGCAGAATTATTTAACCTCTCTCTGGGCGCGCATCCGCGCCAAACTTCACCGCGAAGAAATCCGTATTTTTGGCATCCGCGTCGCCGAGCCACATCACGACGCAACACCACACTGGCACATGTTGATGTTTATGCTGCCGGAAGATGTCGAGCGCGTTCGCAGGGTTATTCGTGATTATGCGTGGCAGGAAGATGAGAGCGAACTCAGCAGCGATAAAGCCAGAAAAGCCCGTTTTCACGCTGAGGCTATCGACCCGGAGAAAGGTAGCGCTACGGGGTATGTTGCTAAATACATTTCCAAGAATATTGACGGTTATGCGCTCGATGGCGAGAAAGATGACGAAAGCGGCGAGTTATTGAAAGAGACGGCTCCCGCTGTTTCAGCCTGGGCTGCTCGCTGGCACATCCGGCAATTCCAGTTTATCGGTGGCGCGCCTGTGACGGTCTACCGTGAATTGCGTCGCCTGGCTGATACCGAAACCGCTCACGGTCTTAGCGTGGAATTTGCCGCCGTTCATGATGCCGCTGATGCCGGTGACTGGGCGGGCTATGTCAATGCACAGGGCGGCGCGTTTGTCCGTCGTGATGATTTGCAGGTTCGCACGCTCTATGAGTCTCGCGCCGAGTTTAACCAGTATGGCGAGGAGACTGTCTGCATTCGTGGCGTGTACGACGCCACAGTCGGCACAGGTTCACCGATTCTGACCCGCCTCACTCAGTGGAAGATTGTCCCGAAACGCGCTGTTGATTTGGTCGTTGACCTTAAGGGCGCGACCGCGCCCTCTCGGAGTTCTGTCAATAACTGTACGGGGAGCGAAATCGATCCACCGGAGCTGGATTTATCAAAACCACTTAATCGATATCAGCGACGACAGCTAACTAACCGGTTAAGGGATAAAAAGCCGACCGAGCGCGGCAATTTTATCCACGGAACGCCAGCGCAGGACGGCGCGATATCCAGGACGATTGACGAAATAAAGCTTTTAACCGGCATAACTATAAGCCGGGGCGAAGCGCTGCACTTGATGGCGCATGGCAAAAGCTGGTTTAACGGAAAATGGTGTCGGGGATCCGAAGCAGGAGAGGTTTTTTCTACCGCCCCACCATTTTTTGCAAAGGCTAAGGAAATCCTTGCCCGTGTTGCCTTTTTGTCTGGAATGGTGAAAGAAAATTAAGCAGACATGCAAATTTATATCTTGATTATACAACGGGTTATGGTTGATTTTTTTATTTCACTTTGTAACAATAATCATTATACTGTATGTTTATACAGTGCGTCATGTGGGAGATGTTTTGTGAGAAACGAATTAAAAGAACAGGTCATGCTTGAGCGTGTTGAGCTGATTGCGCGTTTAACCACTGAAGGGATGTGCCGTGAAAGAGATCTTGTGATAGCGCTGAATTGGATTGAAGAATTAGCGAAGGATACTTTGCTAAAAAATAAATCTTTTTGGTTCTCAGTTTCTGATATCTCATTGGAAAAATAATAATTTTGATAAACGTCTTGTTTTTACAAAAGACAATAAAAATAAGGAAAGGAATAGAAATTAAAAATTTTATATTGCCGAGGTAGTAAAGGCACAAATGAATTTTCACTTGTGCCCTTACTCTTAAGCCGCTTTGTTGTTGGCTAATTTTGTTTTTCTATATTCTGCAATAACATTATCAGGCAATGCTGGCCATTGTGAAAATCGATAATAGTACATGAAATCTTTCTCTAATAATTCGTGTAATAATGCATTCCCTCTTTTATGATCATCAAGAAGATAAAAAGCGCACATTGAAATGTAACCTTTTGATCTTTGATGAGCGAGGATTGAATGTATTTCATTTTTCTTTAAATCTATGCCAAGTTTTTTCTTGGCTGTTTCTCTATTTATTGTCAGGATATCTTTCTCCCTGTAATCTTTTATTTTATCAATGTTCTCATTTGTTATTTCTATTGCTTTTTCGTATTCCTCTTTTAAAAGGAATGTATAGGATTTGGCAAGGATGTAACTGCCTAAATCCCATTTCTTTTTCCGGGCTTCATTTAGGAATTCTATTGAGCGGTCAAATTCTTTTCTAAGGTTACATATATCTGATTTTATCTTCAGAATAGTTACTTCTGAAACATCCCGTGGTAAACTGTCTAGAAAATCTTCTACAACCTGTATATTTTCTGGTTCTGCCAATAGAATATCCGCTATACTTTCAATATGATTGTTGCGCCAAGGACTATCCATGGCCTCTTTTGCAAGTGTTATTCCTCCATTTATGTTTTTATTACAACCAATTTCGTATCTTGCTTTGAATAAGATGAAAGGTGCTATTGCTGATTCATATTTGTCTTCTTCATATTTTACTATGAAATCTTTCATGATTTTTGATGTATCGTCATCATCATCTACTTCAAATAATGAGAGATGTAGTTGAGTTAGATATTTTAATATGTATTTTTTTTTGGTTCTTGATGAGTTTCTATAAACTTCCGATAAATAATCAATGCTGCTTTTAATGTTTTCTTTTTTCCTTGAAGAAGATGAGAAATCAGCATATATGCTTAAATATGTATCATGGATTGGATTTATCGCTTTTAGCTTATTGATTAATTCGTTAATCGCTTTGTCACGTTCTTCTTTATTAAAGTTATGCGCATGTTCAAATTTGATAGCATCATATTTAATTCTCCATGCTCTGTTGTCGAGACCATTATTTAGCTTCAGACTGTTGTCTGCTAATTCATGAATTCTGTCAAATGATATTGTGTTTTCATCACTTATGTTTAAATACGAAAGAGAAACCCTACAGAGATGATTCTTAAGATTTATGCTATACTTAAATTTATCAAGCAATCCTTCTAGATAATCTATTTTATCTTTTATATCTGGGAATATGTTGGATCTTGCTAAATTATAATTCAAGTTAAACTCATCAAGTTCAATGAGTTTATCACTGTATTCTAATGCGGATTTAGTATCATTCTGATCTTCTTTTATCTCAATGAGACGTCGGAGATACTTTGATTTTATATTATCATCATTTGTGTCGATGATTAATTTGTTTAGTTTGTCTTCTGCAGATATGTAGTTTTTTGTTCTGATTAAGTTATCGATAAACAATAAATTTTTGAAATCTTCCTCTGGTATTCTCTGATCATCAGTGTCACTTTGTGAAAGCTCATTTATCAATGATGATATATCTCTGGTTAGTGTGTGTTTTTTGATTTTAGCTAAATCTTTTTTTATAAATTCATTTGAGATTAAATTGTAATCGTCTTTTATAAAGTTATTGATCATCCTTTCTCTTTTAGTGGATTTTTGATTTCCCCCGAGAGATAGTTCTGTGCCAAGGTGATGAGTTAATTCAGCCATGAGCTCATCAAATCCATCAATTTCTACCCAATAAACCTTGTCTTGGCTCAATAGTTTGAATAACTCTGGTGTGACTTGATCTTCTTTTCTCTTACACCAGTATATCCCATTTCTTAAGTAGTCATTTTGTTTGAGGAGATATTTTAGAACCTCCATTATTGAGTTGTCATTACCAGCATAACCAACGAATATTAATCCGTATTCCTTTGTGAATTCTATAAGTTTTTCTCGTGTATTGATTTCCAATGATTCGGTTTCTTTTAAGGAGCTCTTTATGCTGTCAAATAAATAATCTCCATGTAGTTTTATTATTTTAGGGCGCGATGATGTTACTGATATTCCATTGATTGATGAGTCATGAGCGCATAATAATGGTCTGTCTGATGAAAATTGATAAAACGCCTCGTTTATTAAATCGTCAAAGTTTGTTGTGAAAATAGTATCAAAAAAATTGGATTCAAATAACTCAACAAGATAAGCATACCCTATAGACGGTAGTTTTTTATCAACCTGTAATTCGACAAAGCGTCTTCGTTGAGATGGTAAGTCAAATTTTTTCTCAAAAAGTGACGAGTATTCATTATTTTGATCGTACCAGTCAGGATGTTTATCTGCTAGCCATTCTCTCGCTTTGGTTTCAGTAGTATATGGTTCATGCGAAAGCCTGCAAAATATCTCTTTTCTCCACTCTTGTACCAACTGATGAGCAGTTTGAATCCCTGATGTAACAGATGCTCCTGCACCAAGGAACAAAGAATAGTTAGGGGATACTCCCGATCTGATTCTAATATAGTCGGCTAAGTCCTTAACGCTTCTTTTTTTAATTAATAGTTTTTCATCCATTACTCTTTTTTCAATCATGTCTATTTCCTTATGCTGAGTGTAAAGGCTCAAGAGAACGTGTCATTTCATGTGTGATTTGTGTCACATCTCAAGGGCGGTTTGGGACAAAGGCTGCCTAAAAAAACTTATAGCTCTATTCCCTTCTTGATTCCAGATTTTCATATGCATGAAACTGCATTTTTTTGCATGCAAAGTGTACTCAAAATTGTTAACGGCTATTCTACGGCTGACCTAATTTCGCCTATTAATGCAACTGCATTAAAACCGACCCATAAAGCGGGCAGGCGAGGCGGGGAAAGCACTGCGCGCCGGAGGCGTTATTTATTTTTATTTTCCAGCCCGTCAGCGAGGCGGCGTTGCCATTCAATGGCTGATAATGAGTACAGGGAGCGGGAGAATAATGCGCGCCGTGTGCGGGCGCTGGCGCGGTCTGGTGAGGGGCATTAAAAAGCCGCCCGGCGGCGGCTGTGGTGGGCTATTCGTTGTCGGGGTCGAGCGAGTATTTCTGGAACCGGATAATTTCCGCGCCTGCCCATTCGTTCAGCTCCAGAAACCGCGATTGCAGCGGTATCAGTTCGTTGCGCACAAAGACTTTTGCCACCTTCTCAACGTCACCTATTGAGCCCGCATTTTCAGGCTTGCCGCCCATCAACTGGAACGGGATGCGGTGCGCGTCCAGCAGGTCGCCCGCGCTGACTTTCTTGATATTAAAAAAATCGTCCTTTGTGGCGACTTCACTCAGCGGCACGATTTTAATTCCGTCGGCTTTTCCGTTCGGGGCGTAGAAAAACAGGTTCTTAAAATTGCCGAGCCCTTTTGAATCCCGCATCGCCTTGCGCAGCGCCTCCACGTCCGTGCTGCTTTGCGCCGCATCCGTCACGTACATGATGTAACCCGCGTGTGCGCCGTTCTGGTAATATTTGCGCCGGAACAGCGTCGCCGACTCATTCAGCCAGGCCGAGTTAAGTGCGCTGAGATATTCCGGCATCCCGTAAATCTCCTGGTTGATATCGGGCTCTAGCAGGTGGAACACGGAACCGGGCGCAAACTGATGCGGTTTCGTGAAATTCTGCATATACCAGTAGGTATCCTCCTCCACGCCGCGCCGGGTGTATTTTGCCGGTGAGGTTTCATATTTAACCGGCTTGTCGGTGTAGCTCCGGCGCTCCTCAATAAACGCATTGCCGAACACCATATAATCGAGCGCAAAGCGGCTGAAATCCTGACGTGATAACAGCGGGTGCGGGATATACGTCGACACCAGAATATTACGTTTAACGTACACCGGCGAGCTGTGATGAACAGCGGCGCGCATACTTTTTGCCAGCCCCGAAAAACTTATCGGCGGCTCGTACCACTGGCCGTTATGGACACATTCGACATAATCGAGAATTTCGCGCTTATCGAGCACCGGCACCGGTTCGCCGAAGGTAAACGCCTCCATACTCTGCGCGGGCGCGGTGGTGTGCTGGCGCGGTTTCGGTGTGTATTTTTGCTTTTTATTTTTGCTCATCAGTTGAAGTCCAGAATAGAGGATGACGACTGGCCGGTCGCGGCGGTCAGCGGTTCGTTAATCAGTACGTGCATGGTCGCCCATGCGAGATCCGCGTGGCTGGCTTCCTCGGTGCGGCTGGCCTCATAGGTGGCGCTGCGCCCGCTGCTGGTCATGGTTTTGCGGATGGACATAAACGACTGTGTGATGTCGGTGGCGCTGACGTCATATTCAAGACAACCGCGCGTGATGGTGTCTTTTGCCTTGAGCACCATGGCGGTTTTCATTTCCGGCGTGTAGCGGATGTCACGCGCTGCCGGGTAAAACGAGCGCACAAGCTGGAACACGCCCTGACCGAGCCCGGTCGAGTCGATGCCGATGTATTCCACGTTATATTTTTGCGTGAGCTCGCGGATGGATTCGGCCTGTGTGGCGAAGTCCATCCCTTTCCACTGGTGGCGCTCCAGAATGCGGAATTTGCCCCCGGCAACCACCGGCGGCGCGATGACCACGCACCCGGCGCTGTCGCCACGGTGTGACGGGTCGTAACCAATCCACACCACGCGATGCCCGAATGGCCGGTCGGCGAAGGGCTGAAAATCCGTCCATTCCTCCATGCTGTCGACCATGCAACGTTGCAGCTCCTCGAACGGAAACACAGACGCCTTGTCATCGACAAATTCACACATAAACAGGTTACGGAAGTCATCTGCACTGTTTTCCCGTCGCAGTGCCTCCAGGTCAAACAGCGTACATCCCCCGGCAAGCGCGTCCTCAATGGTGACAATCTGCCGCCACTGACCATCTGCGCACGCCACGCCGCGCGCTAACGCCGCGTGACTGATATCGATATCAACCCGTTCGCTGGCACTGGCGCGCCCCCGGTTAAACAGGTCGCCTGACCAGAACGGGTACGCACCGTGACCGAGTGAGGAGGGCGTCGAAAAATAGGTGGTGCGCAGGTGTTTTTGCGACGCCATGCCCGACGCCACTTTGCGCAGTTTCTGGAAGTTGGGTATCCAGAAAATTTCATCGACATACAGGTCGCCGTTATGGCTTTGCGCGGTGTTTGAGTTGGTGCCGAGAAATAACAGTTCCGCGCCGTTGTTGCCAATCACAATCGGGTCGCCTGACAGGTCAACATCGACAAGGTGGGCAAAGGCGATGATGTATTTGCGGAACACATACGCCTGTGTTTTCGACGCGGATAAAAATATCTGGTTCTGGCCGGTTTGCAGGGCGCGTAACAGCGCCTCGCGGGCAAAATAAAACGTCGCGCCAATCTGGCGGGATTTGAGTATGTGCCTGATGCGGTGCTCCAGCCCGGCCTTGTGCCAGCCGAGCTGATACGCGAAAGACTGGTCGAAGAAAATCTCCTCCAGTTTTTCTATGGCTTCCTCGCTGAAATAATTCTTTTTCGGCTTTCTGCGCTCCCCCTTGTTGCGGTTCGCCACGTTCGGATTCAGGTCGGCCTCGTTGCCGGTCTGGCCGTAACGGTTGATGCGCGCAAAGCGCTCCATCTGGCGCGCCAGAAAATCAGCAACCTTGAAATCGTGCGCGGTCAGCTCCGGCTTGGCGTAAAGCTGGATTAACCGCGCTTCTAAGGTATTTCCCACCCGGTCTAACGGGGCGGTCTCGTCCCATCCGTCGCGCTGTTTCCAGCTCTGCACCGTCGGGCGTTTGGTCTGCAACATTTCCGCGATTTGCGGCACGGAAAACCCCTGCCAGTACAACAGCGCCGCCTGTCGTCGCGGGTCGTTTAAAAGTGTGGTGTCGGTGGTGATGGTCATGCCTGCCTCGCCGTCATGGATACAGCGCAAGGCTACTTAAGCGCGACCGGCGATTCGCTAAGCCGCTGATGTGCAGGGGGCAAGCCATCCGTGACTGATGGCGAACCAGCGGACGAGCCGGGAAACTAGCCCCTGAAATCAACGTGACTCCTTCACACACAATCAGGACTGCTGACGATGGCAAAAAAAGTCTCAAAATTCTTTCGTATCGGCGTCGAGGGTGACACCTGCGACGGGCGCATTATCAGCGCGGCCGATATTCAGGAAATGGCCGATTCATTCGACCCGCGTGTCTATGGCTGCCGCATCAACCTTGAACATCTGCGCGGCCTGCTGCCTGACGGCGCTTTTGCCCGTTACGGGGATGTGGTTGAGCTGAAAGCGGAGAAAATCGAGGACGATTCCGCGCTTAACGGCAAGCTGGCGCTGTTCGGCAAAATTGCCCCGCTCGACACGCTGGTCGATATGGTGGCGAAAGGCCAGAAAGTTTATACCTCAATGGAAATTCAGCCGAATTTCGCCAACAGCGGCAAATGCTATCTGGTTGGCCTCGCCGTTACCGATGACCCGGCAAGCCTCGGCACCGAATATCTGGAATTCTGCCGCACCGCAAAACACAACCCGCTCCAGCGCTTCAAGGCCAGCCCGGAAAATCTGTTCTCTGTTGCCACCCTGGCCGAGCTGGAATTCGAGGACGCACCCGAAACCCTGCTGAACAAGCTGACCGACTCGGTGAAAGCCATTTTCAGCCGCCGCCAGTCCTCTGATGACGCCCGTTTTAACGACGTCCACGAAGCCGTGACCACGATTGCGGAGCGCGTCCAGACCAGCCAGGACAGCGCCGAAACGCGTTTCGCGTCGCTGGAAACCGAGCTCGCCACGCTTAAGAAAAGCGTGGCTGATGAGACGAGCAAAACCACTGAGCAATTCAGTGCGATCACCGCCACCCTGGACAAAACACCGGGTAACACGCAGCCACGCCGCAAACTAAGCACCGGCGGCGACGGTGCGACCGCTGCGCTGACCGACTGCTAACCGGCCTCCCTTTTTCATCACAGGACAAACGACACAATGCGTAAAGAAACCCGCTTTAAATTTAATGCCTACCTGACCCGTCTCGCTGAGCTGAACGGTGTTGGCGTGGACGACCTGAGCAAGAAATTCAGCGTTGAGCCGTCAGTGACGCAGACGCTGTTTGACAAGATCCAGCAATCCTCTTCCTTCCTGCAAAAAATCAATATGGTGGTGGTCGGCGAGCTGACCGAGGAGAAAATCGGCATCGACGTCAACGGCACGATTGCCAGCACTGCCGACACTTCAAACGGCGTGGAGCGCAAGACCGCTGATTTTTCGAAAATGGACGCTTACCGCTATTTCTGTCAGCCGGTGAACTTCGATTTTCACATGAAGTACAACAAGCTCGATTTGTGGGCGCGTTTTCAGGATTTTCAGACCCGCATCCGCGACGCGATCGTCAAGCGACAGGCACTTGACTACATCACCATCGGTTTTAACGGCGTGAGCCGTGCGCCAACATCAGACCGCCAGAAAAATCCGCTGTTGCAGGATGTGGCCGTCGGCTGGTTGCAGAAGTACCGCAACGACGCCCCGGCGCGCGTCATGAATAAGGTCGTTGACGACACCGGCGCGGTTATTTCCACGACCATCAAGGTCGGCAAGAAAGGGCATTACAAAAATCTCGACGCACTGGTGATGGATGCGCATGAAACGCTGATTGCCGAAATTCACCGCGAAAACCCGGAGATGGTTGTCGTGTGCGGGCGTCGCATCCTGACCGACAAATATTTCCCGATGATCAACAAATTCCAGCCGAACACCGAGCAACTGGCCGGTGAGCTGATTATCAGCCAGAAAACCATCGGCCAGTTACAGGCGGTGCGCGCGCCGTTCTTCCCGGCCAACAGCATTCTGATCACCACGCTGGATAACCTCTCGATTTATCTCTACGAGGACGGCCACCGCCGCCACATCATCGAGAATCCGAAGCTCGACCAGGTGGAAAACTACGAGCAGGTGAAAGTCGACTTTGTGATTGAAGACTACGAAGCCGGTTGCCTGATTGAAAACATCGAAATTCTTGAGCCGGAAGAAGAGGAAACCCCGGAAGGCACCACCGCCACCGTGTTTGCGGCGGCAATCGTCGACGCCATGAAAGCCCTGACTGCCGCACCTGCTGGCGGGTCGGACACTTCCACCACCGGCGAAGGAGCGTAACCGATGGCGAGCCCCGCACAGCGTCACGCGATGCGGGTCTCGGCCATGCTGGCCGCGCAGCGGGATAGCGCCCCGCTGCGCCATGCCACGGCTTACGAGCAGATGCTCGTTAAGCTGGCCGCAGACCGCCGGACGCTGAAAGAAATCCACTCGAAAGAGCGTAAAGCCGACAAAAAGCGCGAGCTGCTGCCGTTTTATCTGCCGTGGGTGACGGGCGTGCTGGAGAACGGCACCGGCGCGCAGGATGCCATTTTAATGACGGTGATGCTGTGGCGTCTCGATGCCGGTGACATTCCCGGCGCGCTGGAAATCGCCCGCTATGCGCTGCGCTACAACCTGTCGATGCCGGAGAACCATGCGCGCACCGTGCCTTACATGCTGGCCGAAGAGGTGGCGCTCGCTGCCCTGCGCGCCCGCGATGCCGGTCAGCCGGTCAGTGCGGCGATCCTTCTCGACGTCATCAGCATGACCGCGAAAGCCGACATGCCCGACGAAGTGCGCGCCCGTCTGCATAAGGTCGCCGGTCTGACGCTGCGCGATGCCGGTCAGCTCGCTGACGCCATGACCCATCTGCAACGCGCGATCCAGCTCGACTGCAACGCCGGAGTACGTAAGGACATCGAGCGGCTCACGCGCGAGCTGAATCCAAAACCTGTTGTCGCAAAGCCCGCGCCGAAAGCACCCGCGAAAGCGGCGTCACAGAAAAAAACAGCCACACCGGCGAAACGCGGGCGGGGACGCCCCCGCAAAAACGCCGGTTAACAGAATGCGCCCCGCGCCAGGGCGGCACGCCGGTCAAAGTGGGTGTTTCACCTTATCTGCGACCGGCGTCCACCGCCCGCCTTTTCAGAGGTAGTCATGATGACGCTGATTATTCATAAAAACGAAGAGCCGCAGCCGGATAACACGGTGGTTATCCCGCCGCCCGCAGGTGACGAGCCGGTGATAAAAAACACCTTTTTCTTTCCCGATATCGAGCCGAAGCGTGTGCGCGAGCTGATGCGTCTTGAGCAGACTATCGCCCCGGCGCGGCTGCGCCATGCCATCAAAACCGGCATTGCCGAGACGAACGCGGAGCTGTTCGAGTACCGCGAGAGCCAGATTAAGGCGGGTTTTGCGCGCCTTGCGGATGTGCCCTCGGATGATATCGACGGCGAGAGCACGCGTGTTTTTCATTACCAGCGCGCCGTGTGTGCGATGGCAACCGCCACCCTGTATGAGCGCTATCGCGGCGTGGATGCGAGCGCGAAAGGCGACAAAAAAGCCGACAGCATCGATACCACGATTGATGAGCTGTGGCGGGATATGCGCTGGTCAGTGGCGCGCATTCAGGACAAACCGCGCTGCATCGTGGGGCAAATCTGATGAAGGTCATCGCGCATCAGGGCGACACGCTCGATGTCATTTGCGCCCGCCATTACGGGCGCACTGAGGGGGTCTTCGAGGCGGTGCTCGCTGCCAATCCGGGGCTGGCCGAACTCGGCGCGGTGCTGCCTTACGGCACGGCGATTGAGCTGCCGGAGATTCAGGCCGCGCCCGTACAGGAAACGGTGAATTTATGGGACTGAGTATGGAAAAAATCACCTCCTCGCTCGCCTACTGGATAAGCGTCGCGCTGACCTTCTTTGGTGCCATGACGCCGCAGGATTTTGCCGCGTATTTCGGCGCGCTGGGCGTCGTGGCGACCGTCGGGGTGAACTGGTATTACCGGCGCAAAAGCTACGCACTGCTTGCGCTACAGCTCGGACAAAACGCCCTGAGCAGTAAGGAGATTAACAATGTCATCAATCGTTAAGCGTTGCAGTGTGGTCGCGGTGCTGGCACTGGCGGCACTGTTGCCTGATTTTCGTTTACTCCGTACCTCCCCGGACGGGCTCGCCCTGATGGCAGACCTTGAGGGGTGCCGTCTGCGCCCCTACCAGTGCAGCGCGGGGGTATGGACATCAGGAATCGGCCACACTGCCGGGGTCGCGCCGAAACGCGATATCACGGAGCAGGACGCGGCAAAAAATCTTGTCGCTGACGTGCTGAACACGGAGCGCCGCCTTGCGGTCTGCACGCCGGTCGACATGCCGCCGCAGGTTTACGACACCGTGGTCAGTTTCGCCTTTAACGTCGGCACCGGCGCGGCGTGTAAGTCGACGCTGGTTTATTTCCTGAACCAGAAAAAGTGGCAACAGGCCTGTGACCAGCTCCCGCGCTGGGTCTATATCGATGGCGTCAGAAATACCGGGCTGGAAAACCGCCGCAAGCGCGAGCGGGATTACTGCCTTAAGGGGGTGGAATGAAAACGCTAATCGTGTTGCTGATTCTGACCGTCGTCGGCCTGCTGTGGCTGCGCCATGAAAACGGCACTCTTCGCGAGTCTTTTGATAAAGCCAGCCGCGTCGCCAGCGAGCAGAAAACGACGATTGGGATGCTGAAAAACCAGCTCATTGTTGCCCGTGACCGGGCGGATAAAAACGAACGGGCGCAGGTTGATTTACGCCAGAAGCTGAATGCCGCCGGTGAGCGGGAAGCCCGACGGGAACAGACCATAACGAGGTTGCTCAATGAAAACGAAGCCTTTCGCCGCTGGTACAGCGCTGATTTGCCTGATGCTGTGCGCCGGTTGCACAAGCGCGCCGCCTGCGCCAGCGCCGGTGACTGTTTACAACGGCTGCCCGAAGGTGAGCCTTTGCCCGATGCCGGGAAGTGATCCGCGTACCAACGGCGATTTAAGCGCGGATATCCGCAACCTTGAGCGGGCGCTGGAAAACTGTGCGCTTCAGGTTGAAACCGTCAAACAATGCCAGGATGATATCGATGCTCAAACCCGACAGTCTGCGAAAAGCCCTGATTAATGCCGCGCCGGTGCTGGCGACTAACCCCGACATGTTGCGCCTGTATGTGGACAGCGGCAATATTGCCGCCACGCTGGCGACGTCGCTGTCGTTTGAAAAACAGTACACGCTGAATGTGGTGGTGACCGATTTTACCGGCGATTTTGATTTGATCCTCGTGCCGGTGCTGGCCTGGCTGCGTGAGCATCAGCCCGATATCCTCAGCACCGACACCGGGCAGAAAAAAGGCTTTGTCTTTGAGGCTGATATCAATAACGACAGCAGTTTCGATATCAGTATCAGCCTGTTACTCACCGAGCGAACGCTCGTTGAGGAAGTCGGCGCGGCTATGCATGTGCGGTGCATCCCGGAACCGCCACCACCGGAGCCGGTGACGCGCCCGGATAAGTTTTATATCAATGGCGAGCTGGTGAGTCAGTGGCATGAATGAATTTAAGCCCTTCGACGATAAGCTTGCGGGACTGCTTGCTGCCCTTTCGCCTACTGGCCGTCGGCGACTGACTGTCGATATTGCGAAGAAGCTGCGCCAGCGCCAGCAACAGCGGATTAAATCGCAAAAAGCCCCTGACGGGACGGCATATACCCCGCGCAAACGACAGCCACTGCGTGCAAAGAAAGGCCGGATTAAGCGGGAGATGTTCGCGAAGCTGCGCACTAATCGCTATCTGAAAGCCAGCGGCAACGACAGCGCGGCTGTGGTGGAATTTACCGGGAAGGTGCAGCGCATCGCGCGGGTGCATCAGTACGGCCTGAAAGATCGGCCAAACCCGCACAGCAAGAATGTACATTATCCAGAGCGCCCATTACTCGGGATAAGCCAAGATGAAAAGATGTATATTGAAATGTTAATAGTTCAATGTCTTGGTTAATACTAGCCTTAACCAAAGGTTAAATATTAATTTTTAATTGAGGTTCTAAAATATCAAATCCCAATTAAATTACAAATGACCATTGATATCAATGAAAGGCTTCACCCTTTCGTTTATGAATTGATTAGGTTTCCACCCAAGGCTTAATCTATCAAGGAAAAAAGCATCTATTGCCGATACTGCTATGCCGGTAATTGGACCAATAAAACCTGCGCCGGTGCTTGCAATATAACGTAAGGCTTTTCCATAGCCGCTACCCAACCAGCCTGTTGTTGTTATTTCCTCAAGATAAGCTGAAACAAGGTTTTTATCAGGTGACTTGTTTTTAAGCCAAGATTTGAACTTTTTAGCACGGCTAAAAAGTTCAAGAAATTCCTCAAAAGATCGTTCTTTCTCATTAATAATTGAGGAGATGTTGGGGCTACCTTCTAGCACTATATTATGGAAGGAGTTGAGCTCTTTGCGATTAATATTTGCTCGGGCTAGGATTTGTTTGTTTCTGTACTGAATGATCTCAGATACTGTATTGGATGTGTAAAAATCTCCCCCGTAATGTGCAGCAAGGATTAGTCCATAAGAGGCTCCCAATATACCCGCGGCAATACTTGCTGGAGTTGTCTCGCCAATTGTTTTTATTCTGTTTAAATTAAGCTGATTGATTTCAGTGAAGTTGATATTTGTATCTATTAGAAAACTGTCCTTGTTATTATATATCTTATAAAAGAGGTTTTCAGGCGGTGTTTGACCAACGAGCAAATCGCTAACAATTATACGCGCTGCTGCGGAAATATAAGCTTCATCGTTCAAATCTTCTTTTGCTGTTGATATGACACCACCACTAATAAAATGATCGCTAGCTAATTTTCTTATAACTACTAATTTTTTAAACCTTTCAATGAAGACTTCGGTCTCAGACTTGGTTAGTCCTTGTCGCGAGATCATATAATTTAATCTTTTCTTCCAGCTTTTCAACTGAGCACCACTGTCACTGCCAGAAATAAAGGCACTGAGTAATGCATGTTCCGCGCCATTTTTTGATTCTTGAGTATATACCCCTAAAAACTCTTCAATGAAAGTCGTCTTTATATCAGGTAATGATAATAGTTTGATTACATTATTATGACCTATGGAGCGAATAAGCCCTAACAATGTTGAAGTGTCCATGACGATGTGAACGTTTTGATAGAAGAGCAATGCTTCTGCGATTTCTCCAACAGTAAGAGATGGCCCATCAATAGAACGATTTAATACTATTGAATCAAACATTCTGTCCCCCTTTTTTGATTTTTAATTCTAAAACTATAGAAATCTATTGAAAGCATATTAGGAGTCTATCGTTAATCATGTAACTAGTCATCAGACGACAAAGGAAGTTATTGTGCGAAAATTTTAGGCTTAAAAATTGCATAGCGTACAAAGTCCGTTTCTTGGCTATGGTCATCTTTACTCTGATATATGAAACGTCATCAACTTATTGAAATGCGATTGTATCCTGCACAACAGAACCCCCTTTGATTGCTACAGATGATTATCAGCGGCATCCTTTTTCCCCATGAAAACTTTAAATTCGCTTCAGGAAATCGCTCGCGCGATTCGCAACCTCATTCGCACCGGCATTGTGATTGAAGTTGACCTCGTAGAAGGGCTTTGCCGCGTCCAGACCGGCGAAATGCACACGACGTGGCTCAACTGGCTGACCCGGCGTGCCGGTCGTTCGCGTACGTGGTGGGCTCCGTCTGTCGGCGAACAGGTGTTAATCCTGGCCGTCGGCGGTGAGCTCGATACCGCGTTTGTGCTGCCCGGTATTTTCTCCGATGAGAACCCCGCCCCGTCGACTTCGGCGGATGCCCTGCATATTGCTTTCCCCGATGGCGCGGTTATTGAGTACGAACCCGAGACCAGCGCCCTGACCGTCAGCGGCATTAAAACCGCCGACGTCACCGCATCCGGGTCACTCACCGCCACCGCGCCTCTGGTAACGGTCAAAGCCTCAACGCGCATCACTCTCGATACGCCGGAGGTGGTTTGCACGAATAAGCTCATCACCGGGTCGCTGGAAGTGCAGAAAGGCGGCACGATGCGCGGCGACATCGAGCACAGCGGCGGTGCGCTGTCGTCTAACGGCAAAGTGCTGCATACCCACAAACACCCCGGCGACAGCGGCGGCACGACAGGAGCGCCACTATGACAGCCAGTTACATCGGACTGAGCCGCAGCACCGGCGGGACAGTCACAGACGCGGAGCACATCAGCCAGAGCCTCAGCGATATCCTGCGAACGCCGGTCGGCTCGCGCATCATGCGCCGGGATTACGGCTCGCTGTTGTCTTCCATGATTGACCAGCCGCAGACCCCGGCGCTGGAGCTGCAAATCAGGGTCGCCTGTTATTTCGCGGTGCTGAAATGGGAGCCGCGCATCACCTTAAGCGCAGTGACCACGGAGCGTCAGCCTGATGGCCGCATGGTGGTCAGCCTGACCGGCGAGATTGCCAGCACCGGCGACGCCTTTTCGTTAACCATCCCTGTGAGCTAACACCATGCCGATTGTTGATTTAAGCCAGCTCCCCGCGCCGGATGTGGTTGAGGCGCTGGATTACGAGAGCATCCTCGCCGAGCGCAAGGCGACACTGGTTTCGCTGTTTCCGGCGGAGCAACAGGGCGCCGTCGCCCGTACGCTGGCGCTGGAATCCGAGCCGCTGACCAAGTTTCTGGAAGAGAACGCCTACCGGGAGGTTATCTGGCGTCAGCGCGTCAACGAAGCCGCCCGCGCGGTCACGCTGGCAAGTGCTGAGGGGCGCGACCTTGATGTGATGGCCGCGAACAACAACACCGCACGGCTGACCGTCACCCCGGCAGACGATACCGCCATCCCGCCGGTGGCGGCGGTGATGGAGTCCGATGCTGATTTGCGTCTGCGCGCGCAACAGGCGTTTGAGGGGCTGAGCGTGGCCGGTCCGGTCGGTGCCTATGAATACCACGGACGCAGCGCCGACGGGCGTGTCGCCGATATTTCTGTTGAGAGCCCGACACCGGCCTGTGTGACCATCACCGTGCTTGCCCGCGAGGGTGACGGCACTGCTACCGGTGATTTGCTGGCGGTGGTGGAAAAGGCGCTTAACGCTGATGACGTGCGCCCGGTCGGCGACCGCGTGACGGTGCAGGCGGCAGAGATTGTGCCGTATGAGGTGGCCGCCACACTCTGGTTTTACCCTGGCCCCGAAGCAGAGCCCATTCGCGCCACGGCTGAGCAGAAACTGAAAGCCTATATCACTGCGCAGCACCGGCTGGGGCGTGACGTTCGCCGGTCAGCCATTTATGCCGCGCTGCATGTTGAAGGTGTCCAGCGCGTGGAGCTGAGCGCGCCGCAAGGCGACATCGTGCTCGGCAAACACCAGGCGTCTTACTGCACCGGGTACATCATCACTGCCGGGGGTAACGATGAATAGTGACCGGCTGTTACCCGTTGGCTCGTCGCCGCTGGAAGTGGCCGCCGCAGCCGCAGCGGCTGAGATTGCCCGTGTCCCGGTGCCGCTGCGTACCCTGTGGAACCCGCAGACCTGCCCGACTGACCTGCTGCCCTATCTGGCGTGGGCGCTCTCTGTCGACCGGTGGGGCGCTGACTGGCCGGAAGCCACGAAACGCCGGGTGATTGCCTCCTCGTTTTTTGTCCATCAGCACAAAGGCACCATCAGCGCCCTGCGCCGCGTGGTAGAGCCGCTCGGTTTTCTTATCGAGGTGCGCGAGTGGTGGGAGCTTAACGAGGAGCCCGGCACGTTTCGCCTGGTGGTGGGCGTGCTCGACGGCGGTATCACCGACGAGATGTATCAGGAGCTGGAGCGGCTTATCAATGACGCCAAACCGGCCAGTCGCCACCTGACCGGGCTTGCCATCAGCCTGAGCACATCGGGCGAGTGTTACGTCGACGCGGGAAGCTATACCGGTGACGCGCTGGTCGTTTATCCGTACTTACCTGAGGACATCACCGGCGGCGGGGAATATTTCCCGGCCTCGGCCATTCATTTTATCGACAACGTGAGAGTAAGCGCATGACCGCGAAATTCTTTGCCATTCTGACCAACCAGGGCGCGGCACTGCTGGCAAACGCCACCGCGCTCGGTACTAAGCTCAACATCACGCAAATGGCCGTAGGGGATGGCAACGGCACACTGCCGACGCCGGACGCCACGCAAACGAAGCTGGTTAACCAGAAACGCATCGCGCCGCTGAATATGCTGAGCGTTGACGCGAATAACACCAGTCAGATTATTGCCGAGCAGGTTATCCCCGAAAACGAGGGCGGTTTCTGGATCCGCGAAATCGGACTGTATGACGATAACGGCGTGTTAATTGCCGTGGCGAACTGCCCGGAAACGTACAAGCCGCAGCTCCAGGAAGGAAGCGGGCGAACGCAGACCATCCGTATGGTGCTGATAGTCTCCTCGACCGCCGCCGTCACGCTGAAAATTGACCCGTCGGTCGTGCTGGCAACACGTCAGTATGTGGACAACACTGCCATTGAGGTTAAAGGGTATGCCGACGCGGTGATGAAAAAGCACCTTTCATCAGCCAATCCTCACGATCAATACCTCATGACCAGTAACGCATTAAAAGAGCTGGTCTCGGCCAGTCTCGTTGGTGACGTTCTCAAAAACCTCGGTTTAGGAGAAGCCGCAAAACGGGATGTCGGAACAGGCGTTAATCAAATCCCGGACATGTCGAGTTTCATCACCGGAACGGTCAACGCCTTCAGGTTACCCGCCGGGCATATTGTGCAGTTTGATAGCGGCACAACGACAACAGGCACAGGCACAGGCGGAGGTTTTACGAAATCGTACCCGACACCATTTCCTCACGCGTGTCTGGTACTGGTTGGTGTTGCGTATGGCACGCTAGGCTATCGCGTTTCTGTCTCAACAAATACATCAGACCGTACTGCTGCAAACATGAATTTTGTAGACCAGAACGGGAACGGTATTCCTGGTATTCCCGTCGGTTATATTGCAATAGGATACTGATATGAAATCTGTTTACTCACCTTCAGAGCACATAATTTATAACGCCGCCTTTTATGCCGATTATCAGCGCGCCGGGACATGGCCAGCGGATGGGATTGAAGTGAGCGACGAGGATGCCGTTACGTTTAATGGTCGCAATGAGCCTACTGGAAAAATGGTTGACTACCAGAACGGCGCGCTTTACTGGGTTGACCGTCCTGCGCCAGAGCTGACTAAAGAGCAGATGATCGCCCTGGCTGAGCAAAAAAAAACGTCACTACGTGCAATCGCTGATGCTGAAATCTCATGGCGACAGGATGCGCTTGATGCGGAAATAGCGACGGAGGAGGAAAGCGCCGTGCTGACTGAGTGGAAAAAATACCGGGTGCTGTTGATGCGGGTAGATACTACGACAGCACCGGTGATTGTCTGGCCTGAAATTCCTGCCTGAACGTGGGGTTAGTAAATGCCTGTAAATTTGCTGGCCGGTTTCTTGTGCCGCCAGGAGTTATTACCACTTCAGACTGCGCGCCATACCTGCCACTGATAACCTGTTTCGCAGTCATGCGCGGGTGGGAGTTGACCCCATCTGCGCAACAGGTTCGACAACTCTTCAGCCAGCGGTGATGAGACATCAGACATACTATCGGCGCTGGCGGGACAACATCATTTGGTAGCCTCATCATTTGCCCAAAGACAGAGTTTTAAAAGCTTCAGGTCATTTGATGTATTCCTGCCGAAAGCGCCTGATGTAGTTTTATAAGAATATCTTTTAGTATCCATGCTCAAATAACGTGAAATTTCCTGGCAGCTTACTCTAATCTTTCCTCCCATTATAAACTCTGTGTTCCGGAAGTTTTTTCTGGTGATGCTTTCTGCACCATGCCTCTGTATGCTTAAATGCTCCAGCATCTGATATTCAATTAAAAGACTTGCAAACTCACCTTCATCACAAATTCCGGGAAGACAATTTAAAAAAAGGACTGTTAACTCATCCATTGACAATTGCGCACGTAGTACGCGAGCGAGATTTTTTTTGGTTTCATAAGCGTATTTTGAATCGTCAATCATTTTTAATATGCGGTAGAGATTTCTGAAGTAATGACCAAATCGATCATTGCTCTCAGAATTGAAGTTTTTATAAAATATGTATGCGGAACTCTTTTTTATTTTTACGCTCTTGCTGTAGGTGGCGCAGGGGTATAACACCTTGCTATTCTCTGTGAGGAATTTCGTAAAGCTCAGTCGGGCTCTTGATTCGTTAAATTCCAGGTTTTCAATGATGTTGTTTTGTAAGTTGAGTAGGTTGTAGAATGATGACTCAAAGTTTTGTTTGGCTGTTTCATTATTTTGCTTTGTTTGCATTATAATGGTGATGGTTAATGCAATGAAACCAATTGCACCAATAACCGGGTTTGTCACCCCGCCAAAAAAATCACCAAATGGCCCAAGTTCTGTTAATCCTTTGCTGCCCTGCACAGTGGCTTCTTTTGTTATAAATAAGGCCTGCCATGCCAGGTGTCCAATATAAATTAAAAAGGCAGTGAGGGTTGTATATAATAAAACTAACGATAGCACTACTTTGTTTTCTGTTATTGCGTCTGTGAGTAGAGAGAATTCCCATTCTAAAGATGAAACTATCTCGCTATCCCGTATGGTACTGATGATTTTCTTACATTTTAACGCAAGGCGTTTACCTGCATCCATTTATCACCTCAAAGGATAATTTAGTGCATCGTTGTTATTGAAAGCATTATATGCTTCCTTGCTGCGTTGGGTATAAAAATATATGGCAGTGGGAATGTCCCGGAAGATGCAAAATGCATTCTTTCACGGGTAAAGTGTGCAGCGAGGGGGAGGTTCTGCTTTTACAGGTTTCCACAACTCGTTGTTGCAGATCCATCCCAACCCCAATAAATAGCCCCGCGCCCGCGCACCCTGGAAAATAACACTCACCCCAACACCACGGAGTTAAACGGATGAGTGATTTTCATCATGGCGTGCAGGTCGTCGAAATTAACGACGGCACGCGCGTCATTTCCACCGTCTCGACCGCCATTGTCGGCATGGTATGCACCGCCAGCGATGCCGATGCCGCGACCTTTCCTCTTAACGAGCCGGTACTGATTACCAGCGTGCAAAGCGCCATCGCAAAGGCCGGTAAAAAAGGCACGCTGGCCGCGTCCCTCCAGGCCATCGCCGACCAGGCAAAACCGGTGATTGTCGTTGTGCGTGTCGCGGAGGGAACCGGCGATGATGAAGAGGAGGCGCTCGCGCAGACCATTTCCAATATCATCGGCACCACGGACGAGAACGGCAAATACACCGGCCTAAAGGCACTGCTCACCGCCGAAGCCGTCACTGGCGTGAAACCGCGCATTCTCGGTGTGCCGGGTTTCGACACGCTGGAGGTGGCGACCGCCCTTGCGCCGGTTTGTCAGAAGCTGCGTGCGTTCGGTTATGTCAGCGCGTGGGGCTGCAAGACGGTATCTGATGCCATCAAATACCGCGACAATTTCAGCCAGCGCGAGCTGATGATTATCTGGCCGGATTTTCTCGCCTGGGACACCGTGAAAAATGCAACCTCCACGGCATACGCCACCGCCCGCGCGCTCGGTCTGCGTGCGTACATCGACCAGTCGGTCGGCTGGCACAAAACCCTGTCTAACGTCGGCGTTAATGGCGTGACCGGCATCAGCGCGTCGGTGTTCTGGGATTTGCAGGAGCCCGGCACCGATGCGGATTTACTTAACGAGGCGGGCATCACGACGCTGATTCGCAAGGATGGTTTTCGTTTCTGGGGTAACCGCACCTGTTCGGATGACCCGCTTTTCCTGTTTGAGAACTACACCCGCACCGCGCAGGTGATTGCCGACACGATGGCCGCCGCGCACATGTGGGCGGTCGACAAGCCCATCACCGCGACGCTTATCCGCGATATCGTCGACGGCATCAACGCCAAATTCCGCGAACTCAAAACGAATGGTTACATCGTCGATGCGACCTGCTGGTTTGACGAAGAAGCCAACGACAAAGAGACCCTGAAAGCCGGAAAACTGTATATCGATTACGACTACACGCCGGTTCCCCCACTGGAAAACCTGACCTTACGCCAGCGCATCACCGATAAATATCTGGCGACGCTGGTTTCCTCGGTCAACAGCAAATAAGGAGCCTGATTAAATGGCAATGCCGCGCAAGCTCAAATACATGAATGTGTTCCTGAATGGCTACAGCTATCAGGGGATCGCCAAATCCATCACCCTGCCGAAGCTGACCCGTAAGCTGGAGAACTATCGCGGCGCGGGAATGAACGGCGTCGCGCCGATTGATATGGGGCTCGATGATGATGCCCTGTCGATGGAATGGTCGCTCGGCGGTTTCCCGGATTCCGCTATCTGGGAGCTGTACGGCGCAACCAGCGTCGATGCTGTGCCAATTCGTTTTGCGGGATCCTACCAGCGCGACGACACCGGCGAAACGGTCGCCGTCGAAGTGGTCATGCGTGGACGTCAGAAAGAGATCGACACCGGCGAAGGTAAGCAGGGCGAAGACAGCGAGTCAAAAATCTCGGTTATCTGCACGTACTTCAAACTGACGATGGACGGTAAAGAGCTGGTTGAAATCGATACGCTCAACATGATTGAGAAAGTGAACGGCACCGACCGCCTCGAACAGCACCGCCGCAATATCGGTCTGTAATTTTCACACGGTCAGCGAGGCTGGCCGGTTAACCCCATTCCCGATTAAGACGAGAACACCATGAAAAACGAAAATGTGATCACCCTGGAAAACCCCGTCAAACGCGGCGAGCAGGTCATCGACCAGATTACGCTGATGAAACCTAACGCCGGTACGCTGCGCGGCGTCAGCCTGGCCTCGGTGGCAAACTCCGACGTCGACGCGCTGATTAAAGTGCTGCCGCGCGTGACTGCGCCGTCACTGACCGAGCAGGAAGTCGCCGCGCTGGAGCTGCCTGACCTTGTGGCGCTGGCCGGTAAGGTGATTGGTTTTTTGTCGCCGAATTCGGCGCAGTAACCTTCCCGCCAAATCTTTCAGTCGATGACCTGATGGCGGATATCGCGGTGATTTTTCACTGGCCGCCATCGGAGTTATTTCCCCTGAGCCTGACCGAGCTCGTTACATGGCGCGAAAAAGCGCTCCAGCGAAGCGGAAACACGAATGAGTGATGTGAAATTACAGGTATTGCTCAGGGCTGTTGACCAGGCGACCCGCCCGTTAAAATCCATCGAAAAGGCCAGCAAAACGCTGGCCGGCGATATCCGGGCGACGCAAACCACATTACGTGAGCTCAACAGCCAGGCATCCAGAATCGAGGGGTTTCGCAAGACCAGCGCACAGCTTGCCGTGACCAGCCAGTCGCTGGCGAAAGCGAAACAGGAAGCCGCTGCGCTGGCCGTGGCGTTTAAACAGACCGAAAGCCCGACCCGCGCACAGGCCGCCGCAATGGAAGCCGCGCGCAAAAATGCTGCCGCGCTCCAGCTTAAACATAACAGCCTGCGTGAAGCGGTACAGCGGACACGGCAGGAACTCAGCCGGGCGGGCATCAACACGCGCACGCTGGCCGCTGATGAGCGCCGCCTGAAAACCAGTATTGGTGAAACGACCTCGCAGTTGCACCGGCAGCGCGGGGCGCTGGCGCGCGTCAGTGCGCAACAGGCCAAACTGAGCGCGGTCAAGCAGCGTTATCAGGCGGGAAAAGAGCTCGCCGGTAAATCGGCGGCGGTCGGCGCTGCCGGTGTCGGGATTGCGACGACCGCCACGCTGGCCGGTACGGCGCTGTTAAAACCGGGATTTGATTTTGCGCAGAAAAACTCTGAGCTTCAGGCGACGTTAGGTGTAACGAAAGATTCGGCAGAAATGACCGCCCTGCGCAAACAGGCGCGTCAGCTCGGCGACAATACTGCCGCCTCGGCTGACGATGCCGCCGGGGCGCAAATCATCATCGCCAAAGCGGGCGGCGATGCGGCAGCCATTCAGGCAGCGACCCCCGTCACGCTGAATATGTCGCTCGCCAACCGGCAGACGATGGAGGAGAACGCAAAATTACTCCTGGGGACGAAAAGCGCCTTTCAGCTATCCAATGACAAAGTGGGTCACATCGGGGATGTCCTGTCAGCGACGATGAATAAATCAGCCGCCGATTTTCAGGGTCTCAGTGACGCCATGACGTATCTGGCGCCCGTTGCCCGCGCGGCGGGCGTAAGCCTCGAAGAAGCGGCAGCGATGACCGGTGTTCTGCACGATAACAACATCACCGGGTCAATGGCGGGGACGGGCAGCTCGGCGGTTGTCAGTCGTTTACAGGCTCCCACCGGGCAGGCTTTCACCGCCCTGAAAGAGCTTGGCATCAAGACGTCAGACAGCAAAGGCAATATGCGGCCTGTCTTTACCATTCTGAAAGAAATCAGCGCCAGCTTTGCTAAGCACAAGCTGGGTAACGCCCAGCAGGGTGAATACCTGAAAACCATTTTTGGCGAGGAGGCGCTGAAATCCGCCAACGCCCTGTTGCAGGGCGCGGCATCCGGCAGACTCGACGCGCTGACAGCGGCATTAAAGGCGTCCGATGGCAAAACCGAGGAACTGGTCAAAGTCATGCAGGACAACCTCGGCGGCGACTTCAAAGAATTCCAGTCGGCTTATGAGGCGGTCGGCACCGACCTTTTTGACCAGCAGGAATCCTCTCTTCGCAAACTGGTACAAACCGCGACCGGGTACGTGCTCAAGCTCGACGGCTGGATCCAGAAAAACAAGGGACTGGCACAGACCATCAGCACCATTGCGGCGGTGGCCGTCGGGGTTATTGGTGTCGTTGGTGCAATCGGCCTGGTGGCGTTCCCGGTTATCAGCGGCATCAACGCCATCATTGCGATTGCCGGGGTGCTCGGCACTGTCTTCAGCGTCGTGGGTGGCGCGATCATGACGGTACTCGGCGCGCTCACCTGGCCGATTGTCGCGATTGGCGTCGCCATCGTCGCCGGGGCATTGCTGATTCGCAAATACTGGGAGCCGATTTCGGCATTTTTTGAAGGGGTGATCGAAGGGCTTAAGGCGGCGTTTGCGCCGGTCGGGGAACTGTTCTCACCGCTGAAACCGATGTTTGACTGGCTGGGGGAAAAACTCAAAGCCGCGTGGGACTGGTTTACCAACCTGCTTGAGCCGGTGAAATCGTCTCAGGAGCAACTCAACGCCTGTAAGGATGCCGGGATGCGATTCGGCCAGGGGCTGGCTGATGCGCTGATGTTTCCGCTTAAGGCGTTCAACAAGCTGCGCGCGGGGATCGAGTGGGTACTGGAAAAGCTCGGCGTCATTAACAAGGAATCGGGCGACCTCGATAAAACGGCGGAAAAAGCCGGTGCTGCGAAAGCCGGTGCAACGCAAAACCCGGCCATCAGTAATGGCGGGTATATCCCTGCAACCAGCACGTACGGCGGTTATCAGGCGTATCAGCCTGTTACCGCTCCCGGTGCCGGGAAAGCGTACACCGACAACCGGCAGAGCCATTACAACATCACGGTACAAAACGGCGGCGCACCGGGCGGCGACCTCGGACGTCAGTTGCAGGATGCCGTTGAGAAAGCCGACCGGGAGAAGCGCGCCCGCGAACGCGCCAGTATGCGAACCGACGGATAAGGAAACACTGAAATGATGCTTGCACTTGGCTTTTTCGTTTTTATGCGTCAGACGCTGCCGTTTCAGAATATGCAGCGCGACGCGGAATACCGCTGGCCGTCAAACAACCGCGTCGGCAAGCGCGATGCCTTTCAGTTTCTCGGTGTCGGTGAGGAGAAAATCACGCTCAGCGGCGAGCTGTTCCCGGAGCTCACCGGCGGGCATCTGACGCTGACCGCGCTGCGCCTGATGGCGGAGGAGGGGCGTGCCTGGCCGTTACTGGCAGGAACTGGCCTAATTTACGGGATGTACGTTATCAACAGCATCAGCGAGACCGGCACCGAGTTTTTTGCGGACGGCTCGCCCCGGAAAATCACCTTCACCATGACACTGACCCGCGTCGATGAGTCGCTCGCGGCGGTGTATGGCGACCTGAATAAACAGGCCGACAGTCTCGTCGGTAAGGCAAAAGAAGCCGCTACAAAATTAACGTCAAGCCTGGGGTTCTGATGTCAGAAATACTGTATAGCGAAGCGGGGAGCACGCTCACCCCCGCGTTTATGCTGAAAATTGACAGCAAAGATATTACCGGCAATATCAGCGACCGCCTGATTAGCCTGACCATGACCGATAACAGGGGGTTTGAAGCCGACCAGCTCGATATCGAGCTCAACGACGCCGACGGGCGTGTCGTCCTGCCGGTGCGCGGGGCGGTGCTGACGCTGTTTCTGGGGTGGAAAGGTTCGGCGCTTATCGGCAAGGGCAGTTTCACCGTGGATGAGGTTGAACACCGGGGCGCACCGGATACCGTGACCATCCGGGCACGGAGCGCCGATTTTCGTGGCTCCCTGAATTCCCGACGCGAGGAGTCATGGCACGCCAAAACGCTCGGTATGATTGTCGAGACCATCGCGACGCGCAACAAACTGACGGCGGCCGTTGCGCCGGAGCTGGCAAAAATCGTGATCCCGCACATCGACCAGTCGCAGGAATCCGACGCCAAATTCCTGACCCGGCTGGCCGACCGGAACGGCGGCGAGGTGTCTGTCAAAGCGGGGAAACTGCTGTTTCTCAAACCGGGCAATGCGGTCAGCGCCAGCGGTAAACCCATCCCGCAGGTGACCATTATCCGCAGCGACGGCGACCGGCATCAGTTTGCGATTGCCGACCGGGGCGCTTATACCGGCGTAACGGCGCAATGGCTGCATACCAAAGAGCCGAAGCCTAAAAAAGTGAAAGTGAAGCGCAAGCCGAAAGAGCAGCACCTGCGCGCACTGCAACACCCGAAAGCCAAGGCAGCGAAAAAGAAAGAGGCCAAAGAGCCGGAAGCACGCGAAGGGGAATACATGGCCGGTGAGGCTGATAACGTATTCGCCCTAACCACGGTCTATTCAACAAAAGCCCAGGCGATGCGGGCAGCAAAAGCAAAGTGGGACAAGTTACAGCGCGGGGTGGCGGAGTTCTCGATAAATCTGGCCGTCGGGCGCGCCGATCTCTACCCGGAAACGCCGGTGAAAGTCTCAGGGTTTAAGAGCATTATCGATGAGCAGGCATGGATAATTACCAAAGTGACCCACGCGCTCAGCAGCAGCGGCTATACGACAGCGTTAGAACTGGAGGTTAAACTTTCTGATGTTGAGTATGATGCGGAGTCCGACGACGATGGAGTGATAGATGATGTCTCGCACTAAGTGAATTTTTGTAATTCTCATTATGCGAATTTATAGATATAATAAATTCTCTTTTAGAGAAATTAGAGGCGATCATGTTCCATTGTCCACAATGCAAGCATGCTGCACATGCACGTACAAGCCGCTATCTAAGCGAGAACACAAAAGAACGCTATCACCAATGCACCAATATCAATTGCAGTTGTACCTTTGTGACAATGGAATCAATAGAGCGCTACATTGTGACGCCTGGCAAAATTGATCCTGCGCCACCCCATCCAAATCAAACCGGACAACGCCAGTTATGGCTCTAAAATTACCCGCCTCGCGCGGGTTTTTTTATATCGCAAAAAACCTCGAAATCGTACCTATCGCGGGATTGCCAAAAAACTGGTGCGACACTTTTGCGACACTCAGTGATCTGAAAACAAAAAAGCCACTCGCGAAAGTGGCCTAATTACATGATTTTAAGGCTAAAATTTGGTGGCCCCTGTTGGGTTTGAACCAACGACCAAGCGATTATGAGTCGCCTGCTCTAACCACTGAGCTAAGGGGCCGTGGCGGGGAATTATAAAGTAACTTACCCCTGCAATCCAGCAGGAATCACCTGGCTGATGTTTTTATAAACAACGCATTTTCAATCTCTTATACTGGAGTTTATCGCTTTTGTTCGGGAGTTAAGCATGATCCACGATATTCTGGCGCCGGGACTGCGGGTGGTGTTTTGTGGCATCAATCCGGGTAAATCATCTGCCCATACCGGTTTCCATTTTGCCCATCCGGGGAATCGTTTCTGGAAAGTTATCCATCAGGCCGGTTTTACCGACCAGCAACTGCGCCCCGAAGATGAGCGGCATCTGCTGGATACCCGCTGTGGTATCACTATGCTGGTTGAGCGCCCAACAGTGCAGGCCACGGAAGTCGGGTTGCATGAGCTGCGGAACGGCGGCAGGGAACTGGTCAAGAAAATTGAGGATTATCAGCCCGCTGCGCTGGCGGTGTTAGGAAAGCAAGCCTTTGAGCAGGCGTTTAGTGTACGCGGTGCTAACTGGGGTAAGCAAAATATGACGATCGGCGTGACGCAGGTCTGGGTGCTGCCAAATCCCAGTGGGCTTAATCGTGCAACGCTGGATAAGCTGGTGGAAGCGTATCGTGAACTGGACGAGGCACTGGTGACGCGCGGCCTGTAACGGCAACTAGCGGGCAAAAAAAAGCTCCCGTGCGGGAGCTTTTTTATCGCCTGACGAATTAATCGTCGAGGAAGCTACGCAGCACTTCAGAACGGCTCGGATGGCGCAGTTTACGCAGCGCTTTCGCTTCGATCTGACGGATACGTTCGCGGGTCACGTCAAACTGTTTACCCACTTCTTCCAGCGTGTGGTCGGTGTTCATATCGATACCGAAACGCATACGCAGAACTTTCGCTTCACGAGCGGTCAGGCCAGCCAGAACGTCGTGCGTTGCGGCGCGCAGACTTTCAGTGGTTGCAGAGTCCAGCGGCAGCTCGAGGGTGGTATCCTCGATGAAATCACCCAGATGCGAATCTTCATCATCACCGATTGGTGTTTCCATGGAGATAGGCTCTTTCGCGATTTTCAGCACCTTACGGATCTTATCTTCCGGCATCAGCATACGCTCAGCCAGCTCTTCCGGCGTGGGTTCACGGCCCATTTCCTGCAACATCTGGCGGGAGATACGGTTGAGCTTGTTGATAGTCTCAATCATATGTACCGGAATACGAATGGTGCGCGCCTGATCCGCGATGGAACGGGTGATCGCCTGACGGATCCACCAGGTTGCATAGGTGGAGAATTTGTAACCACGGCGGTATTCGAACTTATCAACCGCTTTCATCAGACCGATGTTGCCTTCCTGAATCAGATCGAGGAACTGCAGACCGCGGTTGGTGTATTTCTTGGCGATAGAAATAACCAGACGCAAGTTCGCTTCCACCATCTCTTTCTTCGCACGACGCGCTTTCGCTTCGCCGATAGACATACGACGGTTGATGTCTTTTACCTGCTCAATGGTCAGGCCGGTTTCTTCTTCAATCTGTTGCAGTTTCATCAGGCTGCGTTGAACTTCTTCTGCCACTTCATGCAGTTTTTCCGACCACGGTTTGTTCATGGCCAGCGCAGCGTTGAACCAGGTTTCGTTGGTTTCGTTGCCGGTGAACAGCGTAATGAAGTTTTTCTTCGGCATTTTGCACTGTTCAACACACAGTTTCATAATGATGCGTTCCTGGGTACGTACGCGATCCATCATGACTCGCATGCTGTTGACCAGGTAATCGAACTGTTTTGGCACCAGACGGAACTGTTTGAAAACTTCAGACAGCTTCAGGATCTCTTCCTGTGCGGCAACGTGGCTGCGTCCTTTGGCTTTGATAGTGTCGCGAGTCAGTTCGTACTGGGTACGTAGCTCAGCGAATTTTTCACGCGCCAGTTCAGGATCGATGCTGTTGTCATCATCGCTGTCGTCGTCTTCTTCATCTTCTTCGTCTTCATCATCATCCATCTCTTCGCTGGAGAGTTCAGAACCGACGTGGGTCGCAGTTGGCGCCATGTCTTCTTCAGCGTTTGGATCGACAAAGCCGGTGATCAAATCTGAGAGGCGAGCCTGTTCAGCTTCAACGCGATCATACTGCTCCAGCAGATAGGTGATCGCTTCCGGGTATTCGGCAACGGAGCACTGAACCTGGTTGATGCCGTCTTCGATGCGTTTAGCGATGTCGATTTCGCCTTCGCGGGTCAGCAGCTCAACGGTGCCCATTTCGCGCATGTACATGCGCACCGGGTCAGTGGTTCGCCCGATTTCAGATTCAACGCTGGAAAGCACTTGTGCGGCGGCTTCTTCCGCATCTTCGTCAGTGTTGTTGGAGTTTTCGGCCAGCAACAGATCATCGGCGTCCGGTGCTTCTTCCATCACCTGGATGCCCATGTCGTTGATCATTTGGATGATGTCTTCGATCTGATCGGAGTCGACGATATCTTCCGGCAGATGGTCATTGACCTCGGCATAGGTCAGATAGCCTTGCTCCTTACCACGGGTGACAAGAAGCTTCAGCTGTGACTGCGGGTTTTGCTCCATAAGACGGTATCCACACTTAATTCATGAGGGTTGGTGTCGGTCGGCGAAATAAACCGCCAACATTTAACGCGAGGGTGTATTTATATTTTTGCCGCTGGCCCTCATCGCGGCTGTCGGGATCTTCCCGATCGGTTATCGGCACTTAAGCCGTTGAATTCACTTTTTTGCCAGTTCCTGGTTCAATTGCCAGAGTTCCCGGCGTTCTTCGCTGCTTAAACCATGTGTGCGGTCACGAGCTATTAACTCTTCTTGCCGCCGTTCAAGCATCGAATCAAACATATGATTGAGCGCGTCGGTGAACGTTTTTTCAGCGATGTCTTTATCTGCTATATCGTCCCACATCGACAGTTTTTCAAGGGTTGCGGCCTCTTTTGTGCCGCGATAGTGCTCAAGCAACTGGCCCGTAGTCAGGCCTGGCTGTGACAAACAAGTGTTGACCAGTTCTGTAAATAAGCCAAGCCCGGCAAGCCTTGAGTGATCCAAACCCTCTAACGGCGGCACCTTCGGAGCCAGTTCCGGGTTCTGGATCAATAACCCTATCAGTATACGCATGGTTGTGCGTTTTAGCTGCGGAGCGGGGCGCGGCGTTGCGCTTTCCACCTGTTTTGGCATTAATCGATCAAGTTGCGCATCGTCGAATATGCCAATTTTATTCCCCAACAGCTGGCGCAGCTGGATGCGTAGCGTTTCACCCGGCACCTGGTTGATTAACGGCAGCGCTAATGCGGCAAGCTGCGTTGTACCATCCGGTGTGGTTAAATCCGCCTGCGGCAACAGGCTGTTGAACAGAAACGTGGAGAGCGGCAGTGCCTGCTCCATCCGCGCTTCGAACGCCTCTTTGCCCTCTTTACGCACCAGCGTGTCCGGATCTTCGCCATCCGGTAAAAACATAAAACGCAGCTGACGGCCATCGCTCATATAAGGCAGCGCGGTTTCCAGCGCTCGCCATGCGGCATCACGGCCAGCACGGTCACCGTCGTAACAACAGATAACATTTTTAGTTACGCGAAAAAGTAACTGAATATGATCCGCCGTTGTTGACGTTCCAAGCGACGCCACCGCGTAGTTGATGCCGTATTGCGCCAGCGCCACCACGTCCATATAGCCTTCGACGACTAGCAGTCGCTGAGGCTCGTCATTGTCCTGCTGCGCTTCATAAAGGCCATACAGCTGACGGCCCTTATGGAAAATATCTGTTTCCGGGGAGTTCAGGTACTTAGGCGTATCGTTACCCAGAACGCGCCCACCAAAACCAATCACCCGGCCACGTTTGTCACGAATGGGAAACATGACCCGTTCGCGGAAACGATCGTAACTGCGTCCCTGATCGTTTGTGACCAGCATGCCCGCATCAATCAATGATTTACGGTTTTCGCTGTTGCCGCCAAAACGCTTTAATACGTTGTCCCAGCCGGGTGGCGCGTAACCAATGGCGAACCGCTCAATGATTTCGCTGCTCAAACCGCGTCTGGACAGATACTGGCGTGCAGGCTCTGCGGCAGGTTGTGTCAACGATTGCTGATAAAACGCGTTTAGCCCATCCATTAATTGATAGAGCGTTTGCCGTTGATGGCGCTCTATCAGGCTGGGTCCACTGCCTGCTTCAAATGGCACGTCAAGGTTGTGCATTGCCGCCAGTTCTTCGATGCTTTCGACAAACTCGAGCTTGTCGTAGTTCATCAGGAAGTCGAGGGCGTTGCCATGCGCGCCGCAGCCAAAGCAGTGGTAAAACTGTTTTTCACCGTTCACGGTGAAAGAGGGCGTTTTTTCGTTATGGAAAGGACAACACGCGTGATAGTTCTTGCCCTGCTTTTTCAGCTTTACACGCGCGTCGATGAGATCGACGATGTCGGTGCGCGCCAGCAGGTCATTAATAAAGACACGTGGAATTCGTCCAGCCATAAGCCCCGTTTTGATCTTTTATAGCCGTTGTTTTCCGGGCCAACATAATGCGACCGAAATCCGCAGGTTATATCAGGTTATAAACGAAAATAAGCCGCGCATTCCTTTCGGAAGCACGGCCTTACAACTACAACTCGGTCTAAACGAAAGGGCGCTTGCCCTGACAGATTAGTACAGACGAGTACGGCGTGCGTTTTCGCGAGCCAGTTTCTTCGCGTGACGTTTCACTGCGGATGCTTTAGCGCGTTTACGTTCGGTAGTCGGTTTTTCATAGAACTCACGACGACGAACTTCCGCCAGAACACCTGCTTTCTCGCAGGAACGTTTGAAGCGACGCAGAGCTACGTCGAACGGCTCGTTTTCACGTACTTTAATTACCGGCATGTGCCTCTCACCTTTGATTAATTCGGTTTGCCGCTGGCGTTCACGCCAGCTTATTTCAAAATGGTGCGGAATTTTACTGCAAGTGCTGCTGCTTTGTAAAGCACCGCCGCCCTTTTTGAAAGGGGACTTTTGTAAGGGTGAGGAGTATACACGAACTCCGCTGCAGGAGTGAGCAAAGTTTTACTTCGACCCGCATTCGCCCTACACTGCGCGCTATTGCAAAGAGGTAAACAGAGTCATGCGCATACTGGGCATTGAAACATCCTGCGATGAAACCGGCATCGCAATCTATGACGATCAACAAGGGCTGTTAGCCAACCAACTGTATAGTCAGGTAAAACTTCACGCCGATTACGGCGGTGTTGTGCCAGAGCTGGCTTCGCGCGATCACGTGCGTAAAACCGTACCGCTGATTCAGGCCGCGTTGAAAGAGTCCGGATTAACTGCGAAAGATATCGATGCAGTGGCTTACACCGCAGGGCCTGGTCTTGTCGGTGCACTGCTGGTTGGCGCGACGGTTGGTCGTTCGCTCGCTTTCGCCTGGGACGTTCCCGCCATCCCGGTTCACCATATGGAAGGGCACTTGCTGGCGCCAATGCTGGAAGAGAATCCACCGGCGTTTCCATTCGTTGCGCTGCTGGTTTCCGGTGGGCATACGCAGCTTATCAGCGTAACCGGCATCGGACATTATGAGCTGCTTGGTGAGTCGATTGATGATGCCGCCGGGGAAGCTTTTGATAAAACGGCTAAGCTGCTGGGGCTTGATTACCCGGGCGGGCCGATGCTCTCAAAACTGGCGGCTCAGGGCACGGAAGGCCGTTTTGTTTTCCCGCGTCCGATGACCGATCGTCCGGGGCTGGATTTTAGCTTCTCCGGTCTGAAAACTTTCGCGGCGAACACCATTCGTAACAACGGTTCTGACGATCAAACCCGCGCCGATATTGCGCGTGCGTTTGAAGACGCCGTAGTCGATACGCTGATGATCAAATGCAAGCGTGCGCTGGATCAAACCGGTTTTACGCGTCTGGTTATGGCCGGTGGCGTGAGCGCCAACCGTACGCTGCGCGCGAAACTGGCGGAAATGATGCACAAGCGTCGTGGCGAAGTATTCTATGCACGCCCGGAGTTTTGCACCGATAACGGCGCGATGATCGCCTATGCGGGAATGGTGCGTCTGAAAGCGGGTAATGATGCAGGGCTGGGGGTGACTGTGCGTCCACGCTGGCCACTGGCGGAGTTGCCTGCGGCGTAAACCGTGATGGCCCGGTAGCACACTGTGCGCCGGGCGATATTATGACGCTTTTCCTTTCTCTTCTTTTTTCTTCTTCAGCTTCGACCAGATTTTGCCTTCCTGATGTCGCCACAGGCGCTGAATATTGTCGTGATGGCGTAGCAGGATCAGGCAGGACAGCATCGCGACCGGGAAAGTGAACTGCGGTTTGAACCACCAGACGTAAAATGGCGCGATCAACGCGCTGACAATCGCCCCCAACGATGAATAGCCGCTCAGCAGTACTGTTAACAGCCAGGTTCCCGCCATCACGCCCGTTAAATCCCAGCCGATAGGTGCGATAGCGCCGAATGCCGTCGCCACGCCTTTACCGCCTTGAAACTTAAAGAAAACCGGCCAGATATGACCCAGACAGGCGGCAATCGCGATAAGGCCGAGCCAGAATGGTGTGACGCCAAGCGCATACGCGCCCCACACTGGCAGCATGCCTTTTAAGACGTCAAAAATCAGTACCTTTAGCGCGGCACCTTTGCCACCAATGCGTAATACGTTGGTCGCTCCGGGATTACCGGAGCCACTCTCGCGCGGATCGGGCAGACCGGCGATGCGGCAGACCAGAATGGCGCTGGAAATAGAGCCACAAAGGTATGCAAGGAGAATCATCCCAGGCGCGATTGCACTCATAACGCTGTTCCGTTGTGAAAATGTCGTTTTATTCTCTGCATCCATGGATAATACGCATAAATGATGGAAAGTGGTATCCAGGTTTTGCGCAAAATCTGACAGGTAGCCAATAAAGATGCGGCCTGGCGGCGGCAATGGCGGGGCATATAGCAGGCGAGGTGAAATGGACATTGTATTTATAGAGCAACTTTCGGTTATCACCACCATTGGTGTTTACGACTGGGAACAGACCATTGAGCAGAAGCTGGTGTTCGATATCGAAATGGCCTGGGATAACCGCGTGGCGGCGAAAAGCGACGATGTGAATGATTGTCTGAGCTACGCGGATATCGCTGATGTGATTATCGGCCACGTCGAAGGCGGGCGTTTTGCACTGGTTGAACGCGTTGCGGAGGAAGTCGCTGAGCTGTTGCTGGCTCGTTTTAATTCGCCCTGGGTACGTATCAAATTGAGTAAACCAGGCGCGGTTGCGCGCGCGCTGAATGTGGGTGTGGTTATCGAACGTGGCCTAAATCTGAAAGAAAGTATTTAAATTCATAATAGTTAAACCAAGCGCTAGTATTCAGGTCATAGATCTCGGTCTTTCGCGGCTTCTCCACGGGATAAGCCGTTTTTTATATCTTTTTAGGGGTTTATTTGATGGGCGATATGCATTCATTGCTGGTAGCAGCCATTCTGGGTGTCGTTGAAGGTCTCACAGAATTTCTGCCCGTATCCAGTACCGGCCACATGATCATCGTGGGGCATTTATTAGGCTTTGAAGGTGATACGGCAAAAACGTTCGAGGTGGTGATCCAGTTAGGTTCGATCCTCGCGGTGGTGGTGATGTTCTGGCGGCGTTTGTTTGGCCTGATTGGCATTCATTTCGGCAGGCAGCCGCATGAAGGGACTGGCACCGGCCGCCTGACGCTGATTCATATCCTGTTAGGCATGATCCCGGCGGTGGTGCTGGGGCTGGTATTCCACGATACCATCAAATCGCTATTTAACCCGCTCAATGTGACCTATGCGCTGGTAGTCGGGGGGTTCTTGCTGATTGCCGCCGAAGTGCTGAAGCCGAAAGTCCCGCGCGCGCAGGGCGTGGATGATATGACCTATCGCCAGGCGTTTATGATTGGTTGTTTCCAGTGTCTGGCGCTGTGGCCGGGTTTTTCCCGCTCCGGGGCGACGATCTCCGGCGGCATGTTGATGGGCGTTAGCCGCTATGCGGCGTCCGAGTTCTCTTTCCTGCTGGCGGTGCCGATGATGATGGGCGCGACGGTACTGGATCTCTACAAGAGCATGGGCTTTCTCACCGTGGGTGATATCCCGATGTTCGCCGTGGGCTTTATCACCGCATTTATCGTTGCGCTGATCGCTATCAAAACCTTCCTGGAGCTGATTAAACACATCTCCTTTATTCCGTTTGCGATTTACCGTTTTGTGGTCGCAGCAGCGGTTTATCTGGTCTTCTTCTAAGACTTGCGCCCTCAGTCTTTCGGCTGAGGGCAACGATGTTCCTTCCAGACCGCCAGCGCTGCAATCCGCCGACGCGTCAGCTCTTCCCGCACTTCTGCTCCCGTAAACCCTGCCTCTATGACTGCTTTCGTTGGCACGGCGCGCGCCACTTCCCAGGCTTCACGCAGTAAACGCCCCTGCGAATAGTCGCAGGCTTCAAAACCGGTGCGCCCACGCACGTCCGCTTCGCTGGTCAGTGCGATTTGCTCGACACGCTGCGGTTTGCGCCATGCGTCGATGGAATCGAACAATTTGACGATGGTTTTCGGCTGCAAAATGGGGAAGGTATGGATCAGGTCGTGAAACTCCGCCACCAGTTTGGCTAAATCGCGGATCTCGTTGGGTACGCGCAGCCGCTGGCACAACCCCTCGACCAGTTTAACGCCCGCCGGGCCGTGCCCATGATGGCGCGGCCAGAGCGATTTTGGCGTCAGCGCTTTGCCTAAATCGTGGCACAATGTGGCGAAGCGCACATCAACATGCGGGCTGAGCATCGCCGCCATCGAGAGCGTCATTAACGTGTGCACACCTGTATCGATCTCCGGATGCCATTTCGCCGGTGCCGGGACGCCAAACAGGGCGTCGATCTCCGGGAACAGCACTTTCAGCGCACCGCAATCGCGTAGCACCTGGAAATAAACCTGCGGATTGCGGGTTTGCAGCGCGCTCTCGGTCTCTTTCCACACCCGTTCGGGTGTCAGGTGTTCAAGTTCACCCGCATCGGTCATCGCGCGCATCAGAGCCAGCGTTTCATCGGCGATACGGAAGCTAAGGTGCGCGTAACGGGCGGCAAAGCGCGCGACGCGTAATACGCGCAGCGGATCTTCACCAAAAGCCGGGGAGACGTGGCGCAGAATGCGGTTACGCAGATCCTGCTGGCCGCCATAGGGATCGATAATCTCGCCCTGGCTATCTTGCGCCAGCGCGTTCACGGTTAAATCACGGCGCAGCAGATCCTGCTCCAGCGTCACATCTGGCGCGGCATAACAGGTGAAACCGGTATAGCCGGATCCAGATTTGCGCTCGGTACGCGCCAGCGCATACTCTTCGTGGCTTTGCGGGTGGAGGAATACAGGAAAGTCGCGGCCTACCTGCTGGTAGCCCGCGTCGAGCATCTCTTGCGGCGTCGTGCCGACAACAACCCAATCTTTGTCTTTGACCGGCAGGCCCAACAACGTATCACGAACTGCACCACCGACCAGATAACTCTTCACGCCGCCACTCTCCTCTACACATTTGCCGACAGATAATACGTAAGTGTAGAGAAGATGGCGAATCTGCTTAGTTCATCCAGCGATCTTTGCGTTTACGGGTGGGGATCATATGCGGTAACAACAGGCCGAGGATCAGGCCCGCGCCCAGCACGCCGCCGCCATACATAAACCACTGCATAATGATGGTGCGCTGTTTGTCATCGAGTTGCAGGTTCGCGGCATTCACCTTCTTCTGCGCCACGATTAACTCGTTTTTGAGCTTTTGATTTTCATCTTTCAGACCGCTAATCACGCCATCGCTCTGGGCGACTTTCTGCTGCATCTCAGCGGTTTTCTGGTTCCAGGTATTGTCGATATTGCTCAGTTTATCGGTCAGCGTTTTCACCTGGTTTTCCAGCTCTGGCACGCGGGTGCGCAGACTTGGCTGGCTGTTCAGCTCTTTCAGTGGGATCCACGCGGTACGCCCGGTGCTATCGCGCACCTGGCCGTAATCACTGTTTTCCTGCAACAGCGTGACTTCCTCGCCGGCATTTACCGTGCCGACAAGGCGATAATTATCGCCCGGGCCGCTACGTACCCAGGTATTCAGTTCATCGGAAACATAACGTTTTTCTTCGGCGTGGGTACCAACAGACACGCTAAGTGCAAAAAGGGTTAATCCAATCAGGCGTAATTTTGGCATCAGGCAGTCATTATTTTCATTAAACGTGAGTGATAAACAGTGGCAACAGTCTGACGACACCCGGCTGCTGGCATCAATCGGAATCTTCCAGGTCAAACTGCGCACTTACGCGAACTTTTGCACCCGTCAGATTGCGCATTGCATGGCAATTTGACGCAAAATACTATCTACTGACAAACATCGGGCGCGTTAGTTCGCCGAAATTTTCACTGATGTGACATAACCATAAGTGCAAGGCCATGGCTCAGGAAATCGAATTAAAGTTTATCGTGAAGAGCGATAGCGTGGAAACGCTTCGTCAACATCTGCACACGCTGACCGAAGAACATATCGCGTCCAGCCAGTTACTCAACATCTATTACGAGACGCCGGATAACTGGCTGCGCGGCCACGATATGGGGCTGCGCATCCGCGGTTTTGACGGTCAGTACGAGATGACGATGAAAATCGCCGGGCGGGTAATTGGCGGTTTGCATCAGCGGCCTGAATACAATATTCCGCTTACCCAACCGGAACTCGATCTGGCGCGCTTCCCGGCGGAAGTATGGCCTGATGGCGTACTTCCGCAAGATTTACAGGCGCGAGTGCAGCCGCTGTTTAGCACCGATTTTTACCGTGAAAAATGGCTGGTTAACGTTGGCGAGAGCCGCATTGAGATTGGCCTTGATTTAGGCGAAGTCAAAGCGGGTGAATTTGTTGAGCCGATTTGCGAACTGGAGCTGGAACTGCTGAGCGGTTCTCCGGCGGATATCCTCAAGCTGGCGCGCCAGCTGGTGAATGTCTCCGGGCTGCGTCAGGGTAGCCTGAGCAAAGCGGCGCGCGGTTACCACCTGGCGCAGGGCAATGCCGTGCGTGAACGCCGCCCAACAGCGATTCTGCAAACCCCCGCCAAGGCCAGCGTTGAGCAGGCTTTTGCCGCCGCGCTGGAACTGGCGTTGTCGCAATGGCAATACCATGAAGAGCTGTGGGTGCGAGGAAATGAGAAAGCGAAAGCCGATGTTCTGAGCGCCATTGCCTTGCTGCGCCACACGCTGGCGCTGTTTGGCGGTATTGTCCCACGCAAAGCGAGCGCTCACTTACGTGATCTGCTGACCCAGTCTGAAGCGACCATTACGTCTGCCGTTTCAGCGAATACGGCGGTGTGGAGCGCGCAGTCAGCCCTGGCGAAACTGGTGCTCACCGAGTGGTTAGTGACGCAGGGCTGGCGAACCTTCCTTGATGAAAAAGCGCAGGCCAAATTCGCCGACTCCTTTAAACGCTTTGCCGATGTCCATCTGTCACGCTGCGCCGCCGAGCTGAAAAAAGCCTTTGCCCAACCGCTGGGCGACAGCTATCGCGACCAGTTGCCGCGCCTGGCACGTGATATCGACAGCGTGTTACTGATGGCCGGGCATTACGATCGCGCACGCGCCGTGGAGTGGCTGGAAAACTGGCAGGGGCTTCAGCACGCCATTGAAACGCGCCAGAGAGTCGAAATCGAACATTTCCGTAATACCGCGATTACCCAGGAGCCGTTCTGGTTGCACAGCGGAAAACGTTAACGAAAGGATATTTCGCATGCCGCACCACGCAGGATTGTCGCAACACTGGCAAACGGTTTTTTCTCGTCTGCCGGAAGCGCTCACCGCGCAGCCACTGAGCGCGCAGGCGCAGTCAGTGCTCACTTTTAGTGATTTTGTTCAGGATAGCATCATCGCGCATCCTGAGTGGCTGGCAGAGCTTGAAAGCGCGCCGCCGCCGGCGAATGAGTGGCAACACTATGCGCAATGGCTGCAGACGGCGCTGGAGGGTATCACCGATGAAGCCTCGCTGATGCGCGCGCTGCGGTTGTTTCGCCGTCGCATCATGGTGCGCATCGCCTGGAGCCAGGCGCTCCAGTTGGTGGCGGAAGAGGATATCCTGCAACAGCTTAGCGTGCTGGCGGAAACCCTGATTGTCGCCGCGCGCGACTGGCTCTATGACGCCTGCTGCCGTGAGTGGGGAACGCCGTGCAATCCGCAAGGCGTGCCGCAGCCGATGCTGGTGCTCGGTATGGGCAAACTGGGCGGCGGCGAACTCAATTTCTCATCCGATATCGATTTGATTTTTGCCTGGCCGGAAAATGGCGCAACGCGCGGCGGACGCCGTGAACTGGATAACGCACAGTTTTTTACCCGCCTTGGTCAACGGCTGATTAAAGTCCTCGACCAGCCAACGCAGGATGGCTTTGTCTACCGCGTCGATATGCGCTTGCGCCCGTTTGGCGACAGCGGCCCGCTGGTGCTGAGCTTTGCCGCGCTGGAAGATTACTACCAGGAGCAGGGGCGCGACTGGGAGCGCTACGCGATGGTGAAAGCGCGCATTATGGGCGACAACGACGGCGACCATGCGCGAGAGTTGCGTGCAATGCTGCGCCCGTTTGTTTTCCGCCGCTATATCGACTTCAGCGTGATCCAGTCCCTGCGCAACATGAAAGGCATGATTGCCCGCGAAGTGCGTCGCCGTGGCCTGAAGGACAACATAAAACTTGGCGCGGGCGGGATCCGCGAAATTGAATTTATCGTCCAGGTTTTCCAGCTGATTCGCGGCGGTCGCGAGCCTGCGCTGCAATCGCGTTCGCTGTTGCCGACGCTTGCGGCCATTGATCAACTGCATCTGTTGCCGGATGGTGATGCAACCCGACTGCGCGAGGCGTATTTGTGGCTGCGACGGCTGGAAAACCTGCTGCAGAGCATCAATGACGAACAGACACAGACGCTGCCGGGCGATGAACTGAATCGCGCGCGCCTCGCCTGGGGAATGGGTAAAGAGAGCTGGGAAGCGCTGAACGAAACGCTGGAAGCGCATATGTCGGCGGTGCGCCGGATCTTTAACGAACTGATTGGCGATGATGAAACGGATTCGCCGGAAGATGCCCTCTCTGAGAGCTGGCGCGAACTGTGGCAGGATGCGTTGCAGGAAGAGGATTCTACGCCTGTGCTGGCGCATCTCGCAGAGGACGATCGCCGCCGCGTAGTGGCGCTGATTGCCGATTTTCGCAAAGAGATGGATAAACGCACTATCGGCCCGCGCGGGCGGCAGGTGCTCGATCACTTAATGCCGCATCTGCTCAGCGATGTATGCTCGCGTGACGATGCGCCAGTGCCGCTGTCGCGCCTGACCCCGCTGCTTACCGGGATTATTACCCGCACCACATACCTTGAGCTGCTGAGTGAATTCCCCGGCGCACTGAAACACCTCATTTCCCTGTGCGCCGCGTCGCCGATGGTTGCCAGCCAACTGGCGCGCTACCCGATCCTGCTCGATGAACTGCTCGACCCGAACACGCTCTATCAACCGACGGCGATGAACGCCTATCGCGATGAGCTGCGCCAATACCTGCTGCGCGTGCCGGAAGAGGATGAAGAGCAACAGCTTGAGGCGCTGCGGCAGTTTAAGCAGGCGCAGTTGCTGCGCGTGGCGGCGGCGGATATCGCCGGTACGTTACCAGTAATGAAAGTGAGCGATCACTTAACCTGGCTTGCGGAAGCGATTATTGATGCGGTGGTGCAGCAAGCCTGGGGGCAGATGGTGGCGCGTTACGGCCAGCCGACGCATCTGCACGATCGCGAAGGGCGCGGTTTCGCGGTCGTCGGTTATGGCAAACTGGGCGGCTGGGAGCTGGGTTACAGTTCCGATCTGGATCTGGTGTTCCTGCACGACTGCCCGATGGATGTGATGACTGATGGCGAGCGTGAAATCGATGGCCGCCAGTTCTATCTGCGACTTGCGCAGCGCGTGATGCACTTGTTCAGCACGCGCACATCGTCCGGTATCCTTTATGAAGTCGACGCGCGTTTGCGCCCATCTGGCGCTGCGGGAATGCTGGTGACCACTGCGGAATCGTTCGCTGATTATCAGAAAAACGAAGCATGGACGTGGGAACATCAGGCGCTGGCCCGCGCGCGCGTGGTGTATGGCGATCCGCAACTGACCGCCGAGTTTGATGCCATTCGCCGCGATATCCTGATGACGCCGCGCGACGCCACTACGCTGCAAACTGAAGTGCGCGAAATGCGCGAAAAAATGCGTGCCCATCTTGGCAACAAACACAAAGATCGCTTCGATCTGAAAGCCGATGAAGGCGGTATCACCGACATTGAGTTTATCGCCCAATATCTGGTGCTGCGTTTTGCCCATGACAAGCCGAAACTGACGCGCTGGTCGGATAACGTGCGCATCCTTGAAGGGCTGGCGCAAAACGGCATCATGGATGAGCAGGAAGCGCAGGCATTGACGCTGGCGTACACCACATTGCGTGATGAGCTGCACCACCTGGCGCTGCAAGAGTTGCCGGGACATGTGGCGCGCTCCTGTTTTGTCGCTGAGCGTGCGCTTATCAAAACCAGCTGGAACAAGTGGCTGGTGGAACCGTGCGCCCCGGCGTAAGTGTGATATCATCGCGCGCAAATTTTGTATCTCTCAGGAGACAGGAATGAAAGTGACGCTGCCAGAGTTTAAGCAAGCCGGTGTAATGGTGGTGGGTGATGTGATGCTGGATCGTTACTGGTACGGTCCAACCAGCCGTATCTCTCCGGAAGCGCCAGTCCCGGTTGTGAAAGTCGATACCATTGAAGAGCGACCGGGCGGTGCGGCAAACGTGGCGATGAACATTGCCTCGCTGGGCGCAACGGCGCGTCTGGTTGGTCTGACTGGCATTGACGATGCGGCGCGCGCGCTGAGCAAAGCGCTGGCGGATGTTAACGTTAAATGTGACTTCGTTTCTGTTCCGACGCATCCAACCATCACTAAGTTGCGCGTGCTGTCGCGCAACCAGCAGCTGATTCGCCTGGATTTTGAAGAGGGTTTTGAAGGGGTTGATCCGCAACCGCTGCATGAACGCATCAGCCAGGCGCTTGGCAACATTGGCGCGCTGGTGCTGTCCGATTACGCCAAAGGGGCGCTGGCAAGTGTTCAGCAGATGATCGCGCTGGCCCGCAAAGCCGGTGTGCCGGTGCTTATCGATCCGAAAGGCACGGATTTTGAACGCTATCGCGGGGCCACGCTGCTGACTCCGAACCTGTCCGAGTTTGAAGCGGTGGCCGGGAAGTGCAAAAGCGAAGATGAGATCGTGGAACGCGGCATGAAATTGATTGCCGATTACGAGCTCTCTGCGCTGCTGGTTACCCGTTCCGAGCAGGGGATGACGCTACTGCAGCCGGGCAAAGCGCCGCTGCATATGCCGACTCAGGCGCAGGAAGTGTATGACGTCACCGGTGCGGGCGATACGGTGATTGGCGTGCTGGCGGCGACGCTGGCGGCCGGGAATTCGCTGGAAGAGGCGTGCTACTTCGCCAACGCGGCCGCAGGCGTGGTGGTCGGTAAACTCGGTACCTCAACCGTGTCGCCAATCGAGCTTGAAAATGCCGTGCGTGGCCGTGCGGAAACCGGCTTCGGTGTGATGACGGAAGACGAACTGAAAGTCGCTGTCGCGGCGGCGCGTAAGCGCGGCGAGAAAGTGGTGATGACCAACGGCGTGTTCGACATTCTGCATGCAGGGCATGTCTCTTATCTGGCGAATGCGCGCAAACTGGGCGATCGCCTGATTGTTGCGGTTAACAGTGATGCGTCCACCAAACGCCTGAAAGGGGAAACCCGTCCGGTGAACCCGCTGGAGCAGCGCATGATTGTACTGAGCGCGCTGGAAGCGGTGGACTGGGTGGTATCGTTTGAAGAGGATACGCCGCAGCGCCTGATTGCCGGGATCCTGCCGGATCTGCTGGTGAAAGGTGGTGATTACAAACCCGAACAGATCGCGGGCAGCGAAGAGGTGTGGGCGAACGGCGGGGAAGTGCTGGTGCTCAACTTTGAAGACGGCTGCTCAACCACCAACATCATCAAAAAGATCCAGAAAGACAGCCAATAACGGCGCTGCTGGTGAATGGTGAAAAGAAAAAGCCCTCTTTATGAGGGCTTTTTACTATTGTTCATCAACCGGTGGAATGGCGGGGGCCGGTTTCACTTCGGTGACGTTGCCGCTGCTGCGGCTTTCCAGCTCGCTGAGGCGCTGTTCCAGCAACGCCAGTTTTTCGCGGGTGCGCAGCAGAACCTGCGTCTGCACGTCAAACTCTTCGCGGCTCACCAGATCGAGGCGGGTTAACTGCGATTGCAGCGTCTGACGGATTTTCTTTTCAACGTCTTCCCCAAACTCACGGATCCCTTTCGGCATGGATTCGTGAACCTGTCGCGCAATCTGTTCAATTTTCTTCGGATCAATCATGTTGGGGTCCCTGTTCGGATAGGCTCATAGGGTTATTGTAGTGTGATAACCCCAGGTGATAAACCAGAATTGTTTGAAGCTTATGCATTGCCGAAGATTATCAATGGCGTTATAGTTATCGCGCTTATTCTCAGGGCGGGGCGAAATTCCCCACCGGCGGTAAATCAGCGCATGCTGAAAGCCCGCGAGCGCTTCAGGTTAACGCCTGAAGGTCAGCAGATCCGGTGTAATTCCGGGGCCGACGGTTAAAGTCCGGATGGGAGAGAGTAACGAATCTGTCGGGCAATGACGCCCGCTCGCGTTATTTTTTTGCCGCATTGCGACACTCCTAAGACTGCCCTGATTCTGGTAACCATAACTTTATTGAGGTCTTTTACCATGAATCAGACGCTGCTTTCTTCTTTTGGCACGCCTTTCCAACGTATTGAACACGCGCTTGCCGCGCTGCGCGAAGGCCGCGGTGTGATGGTGCTCGATGACGAGAACCGCGAAAACGAAGGCGACATGATTTTCGCCGCCGAAACCATGACCGTTGAGCAGATGGCACTGACCATTCGCCACGGTAGCGGCATTGTTTGCCTGTGCCTGACCGACGAACGCCGTAAACAACTCGATCTGCCAATGATGGTAGAGAACAACACCAGCGCATTTGGCACCGGTTTTACTGTGACCATTGAAGCGGCGCATGGCGTAACCACCGGCGTTTCGGCGGCTGACCGTATTACTACTGTTCGTGCGGCGATTGCCGATGGCGCAAAACCGTCCGATTTGAACCGTCCAGGCCACGTGTTCCCGCTGCGCGCGCAGCCGGGTGGCGTGCTGACCCGTGGTGGTCACACAGAAGCGACTATCGATTTAGTGACGCTGGCAGGCTTCAAACCGGCGGGTGTGCTGTGTGAATTAACCAATGATGATGGTTCAATGGCGCGCGCCCCGGAATGCATCGCGTTTGCGAAACAGCACAATATGGCGGTAGTGACGATTGAAGACCTGGTGGCTTATCGGCAGGAACATGAGCGCAAAGCCAGCTAACAGTTAACCTTCTCCGTAAAAATCCGCAGCCAAGAGCTGCGGATTTTTTTTGCCTGTCCTGCATCAAAGTTTGGCGCGCTTCTGGTCATCACGCATTGAAAATGAATTGTTCTACTTATAAAGTGGTAAGCGTTGCGGCGAGTATTAAAAGGGATTTGAGATTTTTCTAACTCGTTCAATTTAAGCGGCTTTGTAATTAATTTGTGAAGCAATTTTTGCCGAATATATGACGGAGGCAATGTGTTCATTTCCTGGTATTGGATTGTGGCTGTTGTTGTGATTGTCTTTGGTTATATCCACGTGCTTAAACGTAATTGCAAAGCCTGCCGTCATGATCGGGAAGCGATATATAAAGGTTATTTACGCGTGGTGGAGGAGTTGAAAAAACACCGGCGCGTTGGGCAGGGCGATTAATACACCGCTGCCCGTCATCACTCTGACTTACCCGCCAAACCCCATCGCCTGTAACGCCACCAGGCTTAATCCCATCACCGACATGCCGCACAGCACGCCATAGCTTGGGTTGTTATTGGGATCGATCTCTTTTGCCAGCGGCATCAGCTCATCGACCGACAGCGCTACCATGATCCCGGCGACTGCAGCCATAATCGCCGCCATCACTACCGGTGATACCAGGCTTCCCAGAATCAGCCACGCCAGCACCCCACCAAGGATTTCCGCCATACCTGAAATACCCGCCCAGAAAACCGCACTGCGTTTTGACCCGGTCGCCGCATAGACCGGCCCTGCAACCGCCAGTCCTTCAGGAATATTGTGTAATGCGACCGCAAAAGCGATGCCAAAGCCGAGTTCCAGGTCGTTACTGGCGGTAACGTAAGTGGCGATCCCTTCGGGAAAATTATGCAGGCTGATACCAAGCGTCAGCAAAATGGCGGTACGGCGAATGCCGCGCGGAAAAGTTTGCTGTGTGCCCTGCATTAAATCTTGCGGATGCGCGTGCGGCAGCAGGCGATCCAGTGCGAAATAGCCCAGCAACCCGACCACAAACATGCCGTAGCCGAGCATGGGCGACATATTTTCCGTTGCCAGCGCGGCGGGCAGCATCTCCATCAGTGAAATAAGCAGCATGATCCCGGCGGCAAAGCCGAGTGAAAACGCCAGTACGCGGTTTGAGGGCTTCTGGCCGATAACACCAAGAAGCGCGCCAATAAACGTCGCCGCGCCTGCCAGGATGGTCAGAATCAAAGGTACTGACATAAGTTACTCCTTTATGATAATCATTCTCATTAATCTAAGATTTTGTTGCAAAAAAAGCGAGACGGAGTGGCGACCTTTACGCATTCCTTACATTCAAAATTACTGATGATCTTCATCATGGTTATCTGAGTTCTTCACCCGCCGAAAAAGCGTAATCTACGTTTATCAAAATAGACACACTCAGTAAGGATATCACCATGTCAGCACCTCGCATGCCTGCACTGTTTTTGGGCCACGGCAGCCCAATGAATGTGCTGGAAGATAACGTTTATACCCGCGCCTGGAGCGCTCTGGGCGAGACGCTGCCACGCCCGAAAGCGATTGTGGTGGTATCCGCGCACTGGTTTACTCGCGGAACCGGCGTGACCGCTATGGAAGCGCCGAAAACTATCCATGATTTCGGCGGTTTCCCGCAGGCGTTATACGATACGCATTACCCTGCTCCGGGCTCGCCGGAACTGGCGCAACGCCTGGTGGAATTACTCTCGCCAGTGCCGGTAACGCTGGATAAAGAAGCCTGGGGTTTTGACCACGGTTCATGGGGCGTGTTGATTAAAATGTACCCGAACGCGGATATTCCGATGGTGCAGCTCAGTATCGACAGCACCAAACCAGCGGCATGGCACTTCGAAATGGGGCGCAAACTGGCGGCACTTCGCGATGAAGGTATTATGCTGGTGGCCAGCGGTAATGTGGTACATAACCTGCGTACTGCGCGCTGGCATGGCGAAAATACGCCGTATCCGTGGGCCATTGCGTTCAATGATTATGTGAAAGAGAACCTGACCTGGCAGGGGCCAGCCGAGCAGCATCCGTTAGTCAATTATCTTGACCATGAAGGTGGTTCGCTCTCTAACCCGACGCCGGATCACTTCCTGCCGTTGCTGTATGTGCTTGGCGCCTGGGATGGCAGGGAACCTGTGTCGATACCGGTTGATGGTCTCGAGATGGGATCGCTCAGTATGCTCTCGGTGCAGGTTGGCTAAATGAATGGCGCGTTATGCGCCATTTTTTTTGCCTGAAAATGGAAAACTTCGAGGAGGATCGCAAAAAAAAGCACCTGAAATACGGTTTTTTTGAAAATAAAAAGAGCTTCGCTACAAAAATGAAACGCCGTGCTGAATTTCGGCTCTTTTTGTGAACATCATCGTCGCAATAACCCACCTGAGTGACTACGCTTCAGAATGTCTGTTTTTCAGACATACCCATAAAAACAATCCGGTGCAATGCCACGAACATTCTGTTCGCGGTCGGTCTTTTGCGCCTAAAAAATAAACCCTCTGGAGACACGGAAATATGAACTCAGCGAAAACCTTACTGAAAGTCTGTATTAGTTCCGCTCTGCTGTTTATCTCCCACGCCTCTGTCGCCCAAACCTTTCGCGCTGCCGATGTTCACCCCGCCGACTACCCCAATGTGGTGGCGGTAAAACATATGGGGGAAAAGCTCAGTAAGGCGACAGACGGTCGGCTGGATATTAAGACCTTTCCAGGCGGCGTATTAGGCGATGAGAAGCAAGTGATTGAACAGGCACAAATTGGCGCCATTGATATTATTCGTGTCTCTATGACGCCAGTGGCGGCGATATTACCGGAGATAAATGTCTTTACGCTGCCCTATATTTTCCGCGATGAAGACCATATGCACAAAGTGCTGGATGGCATGATTGGCCAGGAAATTGGTAACCGCCTGTCGGAGAGCAGCAAATCACGGCTGATCTTCCTGGGCTGGATGGACGCCGGGACGCGTAACCTGATCACCAAAGCGCCAGTCACTAAGCCGGAAGATCTTAAGGGTATGAAGATCCGCGTGCAGGGCAGCCCAATTGCGCTCGATACCCTGAAAGCGATGGGCGCTAACTCGGTGGCGATGGGGGTTAGTGAAGTGTTCAGCGGAATGCAAACCGGCGTGATCGATGGCACGGAAAATAACCCGCCTACTTTCGTTGCGCATAACTATTTACCGGTCGTCAAAAATTATACCTGGAGTAAGCATTTTATTATTCCCGAGCTGTTTTTGTTCTCAAAAGCCAAATGGGACAAGCTGAAAAAAGAGGATCAGGAATTAATTCTGAAACTGGCGAAAGAGGCCCAAGCTGAGCAGCGAGAATTATGGAAAACCTATAACGAAAAATCGCTGGAAGCGATGAAAACGGGCGGCGTGCAATTCCATGACATCGATACCAAAGCGTTTTTTGAAGCGACACAACCGGTTCGTGATAAATACGGCAAAGAGCATCAGGAGCTGATTACCCGTATTCAACAAGTGCAATAACTTTTGCCGGGCAGGCGCGTTTTGTGTTCTGCCCACTTGCAACTTTCACCGGGAAAACTGCTATGGCTGAACGCTATTCGTTGTTGATGGATATTCTGTACCGGATATCGATGTGGATTGCAGGTCTGGCGCTGTTAATTATGGTGGCGATTATTCCGGTGGGCATTTTCGCCCGCTACGTCATGAACAGCGCTTTATCCTGGCCGGAGCCGGTCGCCATTATTTGCATGGTGACCTTTACCTTTATTGGCGCCGCCGTGAGTTACCGCGCGGGTTCGCATATTGCAGTCAGTATGGTTACCGATCGTTTAAGCGAACCGCTGCGCAAAATCTGCTTTGTGATTGCGGAGGTGATGCTGCTGGCGATCAGCATTTTTATTCTCTGGTACAGCACTGCGTTATGCGCGGAATTATGGGAACAACCGGTCGCCGAATTCCCGCTCTTTACCGCAGGAGAAAGCTATTTGCCGCTGCCTGTCGGTTCTGCCATTACCATCTTGTTTATTATCGAAAAAATGCTTTTTGGCGCGCAATATCACCGCCCGGTGGTGATGCTGGGTTCGTCGAGCTAATCCCCGATCACATCCCGTAAGGAACGTTTATGGATGCATTTATTCTGCTCTTTACGCTGGCTATTATGCTGGCGGTGGGTGTACCGGTGGCTTACGCCGTGGGCATTAGCGCGGTGCTGGGCGCGTGGTATATCGATATTCCGCTGGAAGCGGTGATGATCCAGTTGACGAACGGCGTGAATAAGTTCTCGCTGCTGGCGATCCCGTTTTTTATTCTCGCGGGCGCGATCATGGCCGAAGGGGGGATCGCCCGGCGGTTGGTAAATTTCGCCTATATCTTTGTCGGCTTTATTCGCGGCGGGCTGTCGTTAGTAAATATTGTCGCTTCCACATTTTTCGGCGCAATTTCCGGATCGTCCGTGGCAGATACCGCCTCGATCGGTTCGGTGATGATCCCGGAAATGGACAAAAAAGGATATCCGCGTGATTTTGCCGCCGCGGTCACCGCCAGCGGCTCGGTACAGGCGATCTTAACGCCGCCGAGCCATAACTCGGTGATCTACTCGCTGGCGACGGGCGGTACGGTTTCTATTGCCGCGCTGTTTATCGCCGGGATCCTGCCGGGGCTGTTGCTCAGTTTTACACTGATGGTGATGTGCGTAGCATTCGCCCATAAACGCGGCTATCCAAAAGGGGAGCGCGTGCCGTTTCGCCAGGCGTTGAAGATCTTCGTGGATACGCTGTGGGGGCTGATGACTGTGGTGATCATCATGGGCGGCATTCTGTCCGGGGTTTTCACTGCGACAGAGTCAGCGGCGATCGCCTGCCTGTGGGCCTTTTTCGTCACCATGTTTATTTACCGCGATTACAAATGGTCGGAACTGCCTAAACTGATGTACCGCACCGTTAAAACGGTGACGATCGTGATGATCCTGATTGGCTTTGCGGCCGCGTTCGGGGCGGTAATGACCTATATGCAGTTGCCCGCTCGCATTACGGAAGCCTTTACCCAAATTTCGGATAACAAATACGTTATTTTGATGTGCATTAACATCATGCTGCTGTTGCTTGGCACGCTGATGGATATGGCACCGCTGATTTTGATCCTGACGCCGGTGCTGCTGCCGGTGACCAATGCGCTGGGCATCGATCCGGTACATTTTGGCATGATCATGCTGGTGAACCTGGGAATTGGATTGATCACCCCGCCTGTCGGATCGGTGCTGTTTGTCGCCAGTGCGGTCAGTAAGCAGAAGATCGAACAGGTGGTAAAAGCGATGTTGCCGTTCTATCTGATCCTGTTCCTTGTATTGCTATTGGTGACCTATATTCCGGCGATCTCGCTGTTCCTGCCGAAGCTGTTTGGCGTGTTGTAAGGCAATAAAAAACCCGGCCTGCGTTGCCGGGTTTTCTCTTATTCCACAAAGATATGCGGATAGAAGCGGGAGAGATCCTGCGTTATCAATGCGCGATCTTCGCGAATGCCGATCCCGGCGGGTTGATCGTTGATAAGCCAGCTGCCAATCAGCGTATAGCTGTCGCCGAATTTGGGTAGCGGGCAGAACTGTTGCACGATCATGCCTTCTTCGCCATACGGTCCTTCAACGGCTTCGACCGTTTTGCCATTTTCAATGATCGATACATTAGCGCCTTCGCGGGAAAAAATAGGTTTAACAACGTATTTTTCCATCTCCGGGTGCGCGTCTTCGGCAAAATAAGCCGGCAGCAAGTTCGGGTGATCCGGGAACATTTCCCACAACATCGGCAACAGGGCCTTGTTGGAAATAATGCTTTTCCAGGCGGGTTCCAGCCAGCGTACGCCTGCGTCTTCCAGCTTGGTCGAGAACATTTCGCGCAGCATATATTCCCACGGATAGAGCTTAAACAGGTTACCAATCACCTGGTCTTGCAAGTCCGTGAACTGGCCTTTTTCCCCGAGACCAATATCTTCGATATAAAGGAATTCGGAGGCCAGCTCTGCTTCGGCCGCACAATCCTGCAAATATTGCACCGTACCGCGATCTTCGACCGTATCGCGGCAGCAGGTGAAATGCAGCAGCTGAAAACCGTGCTGCTCACGCAGCTCGGCAAAGCGCTCAATCAGCTTCTCTTGCAGGCTATTGAACTGATCGCTGCCTTGCGGCAGGTTGCCGGCGTTGAGCTGATCTTCCAGCCAGATCCACTGAAAAAACGCTGCTTCATACAGCGAAGTCGGCGTATCAGCATTGTTTTCCAGCAGCTTAGGTTCGCCCACGCCATCCCAGGCGAGATCGAGGCGCGAATACAAAGAGGGCTGATGCGTGGCCCATGACTGGCGCACAAAACTCCAGGTGTGCTTAGGAATGCGAAACTTCGCCATCAGCTCATCACTGGCAACGACTTTCTCCACCACCTTCAGGCACATCTGGTGCAATTCTGCGGTGACCTCTTCCAGCTTTTCAACCTGTGCAAGCGTCAGCTTGTAATAGGCATCTTCACACCAGTACGGCTCGCCGTACATGGTGTGAAAGTTGAAGCCGTACTCGGTGGCTTTTTCGCGCCAGTCCGGGCGCTCGGTAATACTGATTCTTTCCATGGCGCTTAGCCGCCCATTGAACGGGTGGTTGTACCGCTGGCGCTACGCTGCATGGTGTTCTGTTTCGCCACAGACTCACCAAAGCCGCCGCGCGTTACCGTGGTAGTGGTCGCCGGTTTCGGTGCCATCGCCGTTTTCGGCACGTTAATGGTACGGCCAGGCTGCGCTGCGCCATAGCCTTTACCGGAAGCATCGGTGTACTGACCGTAAGCCGGGCTGGCCGGGTTACGCGAGCTGAACAGTGGCTGCTGCGCAAAGCCTGCGCCGCCACCCATCATACGGCCCATCATGTAACCGGCCATCAGCGGCATCCAGAAGCTGCCGCTGGACTGCGCCTGTGCCTGGTTCTCCGGCGCTACGCCAGCCTGCACCGGTGCAGCCTGGCACTGGCCTTCACCGAACTCGGCAACGCAATCTTCACGCGTGGCATATTTCGGTGCGGTACGCTCGGCTTCTTTCAGCGCGTTGTTATATGCGGCGGTACATTCCGCGCTTTTCCCCGGGTTCGCCGATGAGCAATCATCCGCGTTTTGATACAGGGAAACTGTCTCGTCACTTTTTTCACAACCCGCCAGCATAAAAACGGCGGTAACCGCCAGCGCGACAGGCGTCAGATGGCGCGCGCTCCAGCTTTTGCGGAACGTCGCGTGTTGGATGTTTTTTGTCCGTTTCATTGTAATATTCCTGGACTCCAAAGGCATGAGTAAACGCTCAGGATAGAGGATGCGGGGGGGAAGTTAAAGCAAGGAGGGGAGGCCTTTACGTTGCCTTACGTAAAAACGGGGGCTGGATGCCCCCGTTGTCGAAAAGTACTGCTTAACGTTTCACGCTGGTGCGTGCGGCGGCAGGTTGCGCGTTGCCGTTGAAGTTATCAACGCTGGCTGCCTGCTGCGCATTTTCAGGCGCGACGCTTTCCGGCGAGGTATCGACCGGTTTACCCAGCGTGCTGTTCAGCGCCAGCAGATCCTGCTCGTTCAACGAACCCAGCGCGGCTTTGATGTTCAGCTGGTTGATCAGGTAATTGTAACGTGCGCTGGAGAGCTGCTGCTTGGCGTTATACAGCGTGGTGGTCGCGTCCAGCACATCGACGATAGTACGCGTACCCACGGAGTAACCCGCTTCCATCGCATCCAGAGAGCTCTGGGCAGAAACCACTGCCTGTTTGTAGGCGTTGATGCTGCTGATGGAGGCATTCACGTTGTTAAAGGAGGAGCGCACGGTCTGCACCACGTTGCGGTGCGCGCTTTCCAGTTGCTCGCTTGCGCCAACAAAGTTGTACTGCGCCTGTTTGACCTGCGAACTCACCTGGCCACCCTGATACAGCGGCAGGGAGAAGCTCAGACCCACTTTATTCTGGCCGGCGTCAACATCCGGGTTTTGCGCACTTTTGGAGCCGCTGTAAGAGGTGTTAGAAACACCTGTAGAGGCGGTTAAATTCAGCGTTGGCAAATGACCATCCTGCGCCTGGCGAATTTGCTCGCGCGCCAGATCCTGGCTCAGACGCGCCTGCAACAGCGTCAGGTTACGGTTTTCCGCTTCCTTCAGCAGCGCATTAACGGCTTGCGGTTTATCGGTCTTGAAGTTGTCGACGTTCAGCGAGGCCAGTTGCGGGTAGTAATTCCCGGTGACCTGACGCAGCGCTTCCACCATGTTGTCGAGGTTGTTGCGCGCGGTCACTTCGTTCGCCAGAACGGTATCGTACTGCGAGCGGGCGTTTTGCACGTCGGTGATGGCGACCAGGCCAACGTTAAAGCGTTGGGTCGTTTGATCCAACTGGCGGTAGATAGACTGTTTCTGTGCTTCAGTGTAGGAAAGCGTATCAATGGCGCTCAATACGTTGAAATAGGCGGTGGCCGTATTCAAAATCAACGTTTGCTGATCGGTCTGCCAGGTGACGTCCTGAATACCCGCGGTTTTTTCCTGCAGCGTCAGGGCGCGCCATTTTGACATATCAAAAATGGTTTGCGTTAACTGCAGGGAAGCGCTGGTGACATTCGAATTGACACCTTTGCTGTCACGGTAGCCATTGGAATAGTCATAATCTGCACCCAAACCAAGCTGAGGCAGTAACGGGCTACGCGCTTCGTTAATCTTTTCAAAAGCAGCATCGCGGTCAGCGGCGGATTTACGCAGATCCGGGTTGCTCAAACGCGCCTGCTGATAAACCTGTAACAGGTTTTCTGCCTGGCTCATGGCGCTGAAGCCGGTCAGGCTCAGGCCGATAAGGAGGGGGAGCAATTTCTTCATTTGCATTCCTTGTTGTGAAGCAGTATTAGCGCTGGTCTAAATTAGAAAAAATAATCGCCGATTCTACCAGATAGTGGCACCGCTTCAGCTTGGCGTAACGTGCCATCGGCGTAAATATGCATCAATCTATCACATAGCACTTGAAACGATAGCTATACAGGCTTGAAATCAACTGTTTTGTCATTATTTCAAAAGAGACGCCGCCCATGAGTAAGCCAGTAACATCCGCAGTGACTTTCACAAAAAACGATGTAGAAATTATTGCACGGGAAACACTCTATAGCGGTTTTTTTTCGCTCGATCTATACCGCTTTCGCCACCGTTTATTCAATGGCGAAATGAGCGGTGAAGTCCGCCGTGAAATTTTTGAACGCGGTCATGCCGCAGTCTTGCTACCCTTTGACCCAGTGCGCGACGAAGTTGTGCTGATCGAACAGATCCGCATTGCGGCGTTTGATACCAGCGAAACCCCATGGTTACTCGAAATGGTGGCCGGCATGATTGAAGAGGGCGAAAGCGATGAAGATGTTGTGCGTCGCGAAGCCATCGAAGAGGCCGGTCTGCACGTTGGTCGTGTGAAAAGAATGTTGAGTTATTTGGCAAGCCCTGGCGGCACCAGTGAGCGTTCCGCCGTGTTGGTGGGCGAAGTGGATGCCACGCAGGCCTCGGGTATTCATGGTCTGGTGGATGAAAACGAAGATATTCGTGTTCATGTGGTGAGCCGGGAACAGGCTTACCAGTGGGTAGAAGAGGGGAAAATCGACAACGCAGCGTCTGTCATTGCCCTGCAATGGCTGCAACTGCATCATGAGAGCTTACGAAACGAGTGGAAAAAATGAAGCGTTATACACCTGACTTCCCAGAAATGATGCGCCTGTGCGAAACCAATTTCGCCCAGCTGCGCCGCTTGCTGCCGCGTAATGACGCAGCGGGCGAAACGGTGAGCTATCAGGTGACCAACGCGCAGTACCGGTTAACGATAGTCGAGTCCACCCGCTACACTACGCTTGTGGAAATTGAACAGACCGCGCCATCAATTAGTTACTGGAGCTTGCCGTCAATGACGGTGCGCCTTTATCACGATGCGATGGTGGCTGAAGTGTGTTCGAGTCAGCAGATCTTTCGTTTCAAAGCGCGTTATGATTATCCGAATAAAAAGTTGCATCAACGCGACGAAAAGCATCAAATTAACCAGTTTTTGGCCGATTGGCTGCGTTACTGTTTAGCACATGGAGCAATGGCGATTCCGGTTTGTTAGCGTCGTGAAACCTAAGGACACCATTTGGAAAGCCTGTTAAACCTCTCTCTGGCGGGTGAGCCCAGAGTGAGGGTATTACAAATAACTGATTCTCACCTGTTTGCCGAAAAGCATGAAACGTTGTTAGGGGTGAATACCTGGGAAAGCTATCAGGCGGTACTGGAGGCTATCCGCTCTCAGCAGCGTGAATGCGATCTTATTGTCGCCACTGGCGACCTGGCACAGGACCATACCGCTGCGGCTTATCAGCTTTTCGCTGATGGCATCGCAAGCTTTGACGCGCCTTGTGTTTGGCTGCCGGGTAACCACGATTTCCAGCCCGCCATGTACAGCACGCTGCAGGATGCGGGGATCTCGCCAGCGAAACGCGTTTTTGTCGGCGAGCACTGGCAAATTCTGTTGCTGGACAGCCAGGTGTTTGGCGTACCGCACGGTGAATTGAGCGAGTTCCAGCTTGACTGGCTGGAAAAGAAACTCACCGACAGCCCGCAGCGCCACACCTTATTGCTGCTCCATCATCATCCACTCCCTTCCGGCTGCAGTTGGCTCGATCAACACAGCCTGCGTAACGCGGGTGAGCTGGATAACGTGCTACAGCGTTTTCCGCAGGTGCGGTATCTGTTGTGCGGGCATATTCACCAGGAGCTGGATCTCGACTGGAACGGCCGCCGTCTGCTGGCGACGCCATCGACCTGCGTCCAGTTTAAACCGCACTGCGCCAACTTTACGCTTGATACCATCGCGCCCGGCTGGCGCTGGCTGGATCTCTACCCGGACGGAACGTTGCACACAGAAGTTTGCCGTCTGGAAAGCACCCAGTTCAGGCCGGATACCGCTTCAGAAGGTTACTGATGTCCACGCTCCTTTATCTGCACGGGTTTAACAGCTCGCCGCGTTCCGCCAAGGCGACGCTGCTTTCGCAATGGCTGGCGCAGCATCACCCGGAGATCAACGTGATTGTGCCGCAACTGCCACCTTATCCCGCTGCGGCGGCAGAATTGCTGGAATCACTGGTGCTGGCGCAGGGCGGAAAACAGCTCGGTATCGTCGGCTCTTCGCTCGGCGGCTATTACGCCACCTGGCTTTCGCAATGTTTCATGTTGCCTGCGGTGGTGGTGAATCCCGCGGTACGACCATTTGAATTGCTGGCAGATTATCTTGGCAATAACGAGAACCCCTACACAGGGCAGCAATATGTGCTAGAGTCTCGCCATATTTACGAGCTCAAAGTGATGCAAGTTGACCCGCTCGAAGCGCCGGATTTAATCTGGCTGCTACAACAAACCGGGGACGAAGTGCTGGATTACCGCCAGGCGGTGGCATATTACGATGCCTGCCGTCAGACAGTGGAAGAGGGCGGAAACCATGCCTTTGTGGGCTTTGAGAATCATTTCACACAGATTATCGATTTCCTTGGGCTGCATTGAGCCATCAGGGAAACGATGCGGTCACTATCTACGAACAAACCATGACGCAATCCTACAACGCTGATGCCATAGAGGTACTCACCGGGCTTGAGCCGGTTCGCCGCCGTCCGGGGATGTACACCGATACCACGCGCCCTAACCATCTGGGCCAGGAAGTTATTGATAACAGCGTCGATGAAGCGCTGGCGGGCCACGCTAAGCGCGTGGACGTGATCCTGCACGCCGATCAGTCGCTGGAAGTTATCGATGACGGGCGCGGTATGCCGGTGGATATCCACCCGGAAGAGGGCGTTCCGGCCGTTGAGCTGATCCTCTGTCGTCTGCACGCGGGCGGTAAATTTTCCAATAAAAACTACCAGTTCTCTGGTGGCTTGCACGGCGTCGGCATCTCGGTGGTTAACGCCTTGTCCCGCCGCGTGGAAGTGACCGTCAAGCGTGACGGCCAGGTCTACAGCATCGCGTTTGAAAACGGTGAAAAAGTGCAGGATCTGCAAGTGATCGGCACCTGCGGTAAACGCAATACCGGCACCAGCGTGCATTTCTGGCCGGACGAATCCTTCTTTGATAGCCCGCGTTTTTCCGTTTCCCGTTTGACGCATTTGCTGAAAGCCAAAGCCGTGCTTTGCCCGGGCGTCGAGATCACCTTTAAAGATGAGGTGAACAACGCCGAGCAGCGCTGGTGCTACCAGGATGGCCTGAACGATTATCTGTGCGAAGCGGTAAATGGCCTGCCGACGCTGCCGGAGAAACCGTTTATCGGCAATTTCTCTGCGGAAACGGAAGCGGTGGATTGGGCGCTGCTGTGGCTGCCGGAAGGCGGCGAGCTGCTGACGGAAAGCTACGTCAACCTGATCCCCACCATGCAGGGCGGCACGCACGTTAACGGTCTGCGTCAGGGATTGCTGGACGCGATGCGCGAGTTTTGCGAATACCGCAATATTCTGCCGCGTGGCGTGAAGTTGTCGGCGGAAGATATCTGGGATCGCTGCGCTTATGTGCTGTCAGTGAAGATGCAGGATCCGCAATTCGCCGGGCAGACCAAAGAGCGATTATCTTCCCGTCAGTGCGCCGCGTTTGTTTCTGGCGTGGTGAAAGACGCATTCAGCCTGTGGTTGAACCAGAATATTCAAACGGCGGAACTGCTGGCGGAGATGGCGATCTCCAGCGCCCAGCGTCGTATGCGCGCCGCCAAAAAAGTGGTGCGTAAAAAGCTGACCAGCGGCCCGGCGTTGCCTGGCAAGCTGGCGGATTGCACCGCGCAGGATCTGAACCGCACCGAACTGTTCCTCGTGGAAGGTGACTCGGCGGGCGGCTCCGCGAAACAGGCGCGCGATCGTGAATACCAGGCGATCATGCCGCTGAAAGGTAAGATCCTGAACACCTGGGAAGTCTCTTCGGATGAAGTGCTGGCCTCGCAGGAGGTGCACGACATTTCGGTGGCGATCGGCATCGATCCGGACAGCGACGATCTGAGCCAGTTGCGTTACGGCAAGATCTGTATTCTCGCGGATGCGGACTCCGATGGTCTGCACATCGCTACTTTGCTGTGCGCATTGTTCGTGAAGCACTTCCGCTCCGTGGTGAAAAACGGCCACGTCTACGTGGCGTTGCCGCCGTTGTACCGTATCGACCTTGGCAAAGAGGTTTATTACGCGCTCACGGAAGAAGAAAAAACCGGTGTGCTGGAGCAGTTAAAACGCAAAAAGGGCAAACCGAACGTGCAGCGCTTTAAAGGGCTGGGCGAAATGAACCCGATGCAGTTGCGCGAAACTACGCTTGATCCGAATACCCGTCGCCTGGTGCAATTGGTCATTAACGACGAAGACGAGCAGCAGACCAACGCGATGATGGATATGTTGCTGGCGAAGAAGCGTTCAGAAGATCGCCGCAACTGGCTGCAGGAAAAAGGCGATATGGCGGACATTGAAGCCTGATCCCGTCTGGAAGGCTTGCCCGGCTCGCGAATGCGCGGGTCGGGTAAGTCAGTTAAGTTTGCAACGAAGCCACTTTCAACATCAGTTCAGTTTGGGATAGTTGCTCTTCTCGTAGCGATAGATATTCACCAACGCATGACCGCCGTCCGGGCTGGCGTGGAGCAACCCATCTGACAATGCAGTTTTCAACTGCGACAGTTTCATTAACGCTTGCTGAATACGTTGAGGCAAAAAGTCGTTGAACTGATTTACCGCTTCGTTAACCCCCCTCGTTACGCCGACAGTCAGCCCGATTTTTCCGGTATTGCAGCGGCGTTTCGCCAATGCCTTTCTTAAACGCGCTGATAAAGTAAGTCACATCGGAAAACCCCACTTCGCTGGCGATATGATGAATGGCCAGCGCGCTATGCAGTAGCAAGTCGCAGGCTTTGCGCAAGCGCAAGGTGTTCAGATACTGGTGGATAGGTTCGCCGGTCTCAAAATGGAAACGGCGCGAGACATAGCTGCGGGATTTTCCTAACTCCTGCGCCAGCTGCGCAAGACTGAATTTCTGCCGGTAATTCTCCTCCAGCCAGAACATCACCGGCGTGGCAATGCCGTTGCGTTCATCCGGCAATTTCTGCTTATCTTCCGGCAACATACTCAACAGATTAAGCAACAAACAGGCGACCTGCTCGCCATTCAGACTGTGGTTTTCGGCAAGCCTCGCGTAGCTGCTAAACAGGTGGTCGATATGCGGGTGAATAGCCGCGACATCCATCACCACCGCCGCGCCACCGCGTAAAGCGAGATGCTGCAAACGCTGGTGATTGTGCGGGAACGCGCGCAGGTTTTGCAGCACGGCATGGTGATCAACGTGAATAATGGTGCGCCGATAAATGGCCTGCGCTTGCTCATCCACCATCACTTTATGGATGGTGAAAGGCGGAAAGAAAAAGAGCCGCCCAGGGCGCATGGTGTACTGGCGGTTATCAACCATCACCACGCCAAAACCCTCTTCAACGTACAGCACCTCCAGACACTGGTGCCAGTGGTGATAACGCACGGTATTGGCGAACAGGCGGCTAAACGACACCACCGCATCGTTTAACGTGATCAATTCAAGCCGTTCGTTCTGCAATGGTGTCGTCATAGTGCAACCCATCTCAATTTTTAACCCGCAGGGTCCATTTATAAACCACGGTTTTAAATTTTTTCAACAACGGGTTCAGGCAAAGCGTGCCGATGTGACAAAGCTAACATTTCCGGCGGTTGTTCATTCACTATCCTTCAGCCACACCATGAAGGAGAGAACGCTATGCAGGTGGCGGAAGTGAAAACATCAAATCCATTGTCATCCCGCGACGATGTGGTCGGCGCGCTGAAGCAGATGCTGGCGGCGCTGGATAAACAGTTTCCTGAAGGGGCGTCGCATTTCTCGCTGGGAGCCACCAGCGCGCATTACAGCGATGCGATTGCTGAAATGGAAGGGCTGTCCCGTGCGTTGTGGGGGCTGTTTCCGTTAATGGTCAACGGCGACGCAGAACCGTTCAGCCACAAATATCTGGCAGCGATCAAACGCGGTGTCGATCCACACAGCGCGGGCTACTGGGGCGCAACGGAACCCTACGATCAGCGGCTGGTGGAGATGGCGGCTTATGGTCTGGGGCTGGCGCTGTTGGGCGATAAATTCACTACGTTAATGAGCGAAGCTGATATCCGCAATCTGCACCAGTGGCTGAACCAAATCACCGACGCGCAGATGCCCGACAGCAACTGGAATTTTTTCGCCATCATGGTGCAGCTCGGTTTTAAACGCGCCGGATTACCCTGGGATGCCGCAGCCATCGAACGCCGTTTTCGCATGATGGATGCCTACTACCTGGGTGACGGCTGGTATTCCGATGGCCCGGGCCGACCAAAAGATTACTACATCTCGATGGCATTCCATTTTTACGGGCTGATTTACGCCACGCTGAACGCGGAAGACGATGCAGCGCGCGCGGCGACGCTCCACGAGCGGGCAACGCTTTTTGCCGAAGATTTTATCTATATGTCAGCGGCGGGGGGCGAATCCGTGCCTTTTGGCCGCAGCCTGACGTACCGTTTCGCAATGGTCGCTTTCTGGAGCGCGGTTGCCTTTTCCGGGCTGGCGGTGTTTTCTCCTGGCGTGGTGAAAGGGATTATCCTGCGCCATTTGCGCTGGTGGTTACAGCAGCCGATTTTCGATCGCGACGGTATTTTAACGCTCGGTTTCGCCTACCCGAACCTTGTGATGTGTGAAGACTACAATTCGCCGGGCTCACCATACTGGGCGCTGAAAGTTTTCCTGATTCTGGCGCTGCCGCAATCAGACGATTTCTGGCAAGCACCAGAACTGCCGTTGCCTGCGCTAAACACGCAGCGCACGATTGCGCCTGCCGGACAGATTATTGTCCACAGCGATCGCTCGCGGCATGTCTGGATGCTCACCGCCGGCCAACTGGAGCTGAACAATTACGTCAATACCGAGGCGAAATACACTAAGTTTGCCTACTCAAGCCGTTTTGGTTTCACCATTGAACGCGGGCGCTACGGAATTAAACACGCCGCTTGCGACTCAATGCTTTTGCTCAGCGACGGGGATAACTATTTTCGTGGCCGCCGCGAGTGTGACGACGTCGTTGTGACAGAACAGGCGATTTTCTCGCGCTGGTCGCCATGGTCAGACGTGCATATCGCAAGCTGGCTTATACCGTGCGGCGACTGGCATTTGCGCGTACATCGCATTGATTCCGCCCGTCATTTGCAAAGCGTGGAGGGTGGGTTTGCGGTGCTGAAAGCGCCGCATCGCAACGAGCAGGGCGGTAGCCTGGTGTGCGCGGAAAATGGTGTCAGCGGCATCTTTGAATTACTTCCCACCGCGCCGCGTGAAGCCGACAGCGTAGTCACACCGCCCAACAGTAGCATTATGTTTTCTCCTTGCGCGTCAATTCCGCTGCTGCGTGGAAATATTGCGCCGGGCAGGCAGTGGCTGGCCTGTGCAGTTCAGGCGGCGATTACCGAGCAGGCTTTTGATTTTGTCTTACCGCAGTTGAATATCGAAGAACAGGCGCTGGTGATTAAAAAACCGGGGCAGAAAAATAATATTGTTATTGCCTTTTAATTCCCGGCTACGGCCGGGCTATAAACTCTGAACCCTACATGCTTTCGTCGAGGATAGTATGGAAAAGATCGCGATAAATAATAAAGCCGAATATTACAAAATCAGTAGCTTTATCTTTCTCTATTTTTTTACCTGGTCGGCAAGTATCGGCTTACTGGCTATCTGGCTAGGGCAAAAAGCCAATCTTAGCGGTACGGTTATTGGTACGGTGTTTGCTATTAATGGGATCTTTTCCGTTATTTTAAAACCCATTTACGGTTACATTCTGGATAAAATCGGCATGAGCAAATATTTGCTCTATTTTGTAGTGCTGATGTCGGCATTAATGGCACCCTTTTTTATCTACGTTTACCAGCCGTTATTAATTTCAAATACCCTGCTGGGCATTATTGTTGGCGCTATCTATTTAAGTTTTGCCTGGTATGCGGGCGTCGCCGCCTGTGAATCTTATACCGACCGCTACAGCCGCTTAAACGGCATGGAGTTTGGTCAAATCAGGATGTGGGGCTCGCTCGGTTGGGCGGTGGCATCCTCGTTCTCCGGCCTGCTGTTTAACCTCTCACCGGCGTATAACTTCATCATGGGATCGGTCGCGTCGCTTATCATGCTGGCGGTGCTGCTGAGCCTGAAAGTCAACGTTAACGCCGCCAACGCCAGCGAGGTGCTGACCAAAGAGAAAATCGCCCCGGCGGATGTCTACGCCCTGCTGCGTAACCGCAAATTCTGGGCATTCTGTCTCTATGTCGCCGGTGTGGCGTGGATGATGTTTATCGCCGAGCAGCAGTTCTCCCGCTATTTCGTCACCTTCTTTGATGATGTTCATCAGGGCAACGCCGTGTTTGGTTACCTGGGCACGGTGCAATCCGGCATGGAATTCGTCATGTATATGGTGATCCCGCTGTTTGTGAATTTCATCGGCGCGAAACGCGGATTATTGATTGTTGGGCTGGTGGTGGGTGCGCGGTTGATTATTTCCGGACTGTGCGAATCGCATCTGCTTATTTCAGTATTAAAACCGTTATACGGTCTTGAGATTTGTCTGCTGCTGGTGTCAGTCTTTAAATATATTGCTGAGCATTTCGATAAACGCGTTAATGCCACCATGTATTTATTAGGCTACCAGGCAATGTTATATGTCGGTAATGTCGTGGTCTCTTCCCCGGCCGGTATTTTGTATGACCGCATCGGTTTTGAAAATACCTATATTATTATGGGCTGCGTGGCACTGACCTTCACATTGATTTCGCTGTTTACGTTATCGGCCTGCCAAAGTAAATGGCGTCAGCATCGCGCACTGGATATCGCGGGAAATAACTAGCGCGTTAACGGCTATTTTAAATTACGCACCAAAAAGGAACCGAAATATGTTAAGTAAAATCGTTGAGGAAACGTTACGCGATTATCCCGGCGCACCTGTGGATGCGCAGGTCTTTAAAGATGAACTTGATTCGGCGCGTAGCCATACCCTTGAACTGATTCGCCGTCATTTAACGGAATTCGGTGAACGCTTTCCCGCCGAAACCTGCGTGCAGGGTTATTACCCGTTAACCGACAATGTTGAGTGGACTACCAGTTTCTGGACCGGGCAGCTTTGGCTGGCGTGGGAAATGAGCGGTGATGAGCAGTTCCGCGCGCTGGCAGAGCGCCATGTGCGCTCGTTCGGCCTGCGCATTGCCGGGCGCAGCGACACCAACACCCACGATCTCGGCTTCTTATATACGCTTTCGTGCGTGGCAAGCTGGCGGCTGACCGGCAATCGTGATGCGCGCGGTTTCGCCCTGCTGGCGGCAGAAGCGCTGCTGGAACGCTTCCACCACAAAGCGCAGATCATCCAGGCATGGGGCGATCTGCGCGATCCCGAACAAGCCGGACGGATGATCATCGACTGCAATATGAACCTGCCGTTGCTCTACTGGGCAACTGAACAGACCGGGGATCGGCGCTTTGCCGATGCGGCGCAAGCCCATGTGCGGCAGGCGGCGAAATACCTGATTCGCGAAGATGCCTCCACGTTTCATACGTACTATATGGATATCAACACCGGTGCGCCGCGTTACGGCAATACGCAGCAGGGCTACGCGGATGATTCCTGCTGGTCGCGCGGGCAGGCGTGGGGGATTTACGGTTTTCTGCTGAGCTTTATCTACACCGGCGATCAAACGATGGTAGCGCTGTCGAAACGGCTGACGAACTACTTTCTCAACCGTTTGCCGGAAGATGCGGTGTGCCACTGGGATCTGGCGCTGGTCGGCACCGATGCGCTGCGCGATTCGTCATCGGCGGCGATTGCTGTCTGCGGGCTACTGGAGCTGGTTAAGCATCTGCCCGTTACCGATCCGGACAGAGAACGCTACCAGCAATGGGCAATGCGCATAATGTCATCGCTTAATAAGCACTATCTGGCGGGGAAAAACGAACCGACCAACGGGCTGCTGAAACATTCCGTATATCATCTGGCGAGCAATAAAGGCGTTGATGAGTGTAGTAGCTGGGGGGATTACTTCTATGTGGAAGCGCTGATGCGCTTTTCGCAGAGCTGGAAACTCTACTGGTAAAAGCAGTGTCCCTCTCTTTAAACGGAGAGGGACAAACGCTTAGAGACCCGCTTCCAGGATGCGGATATGCGTCTCAAGCACGTCGCCTTTTACCGCTTCGCTCCACGCTTTCATATGCGGTGTTTGCAGGTGCGCTTCAAGGTGCGCCACGCTTTCCCACTGTTCCACCATCATGATCGAGTCCGGCGCGGTCGCCTGGAAACTCACATTCGCGACGTGATCGACCAGCGGCGCGTAGCCGTGGCAACCCGCTTCCTGCAACACGACCGGCACAATCTTCGCGAACTCATCGAGTACCGCCTGGCGGTGATGCTGTCCTGGACGGGTACGGATTTCTGCAATAACTGTCAACATGATTAACCTACTCCCTATAAGTCCAGCTTCACAGTTAAGCAAAAATCTCACCGAGATGCTTGCGATATTCTGCGATATAGCGCGGCACATCCGGCATTTTAATCACGTCGTTAACGATAAAAGTCGGCAGCGCTTCCATGCCAAGGAACTGGTTCGCTTTATGGAATGGCAGATAAACCCCGTCAACCCCGACGCCGTGGAAGAACTGCTCTTTATCCGTAAATGCTTCCATTGGCGCGTTCCAGGTCAGCGACAGCATATAGGTTTTGCCCTGAATCAAACCGCCGGAACCGTATTTTTTCGAAGCGTCAGAACGCGTGCGACCGTCGCTGGCGTACAGCGAACCGTGGCCTTCAGTAAACACATCGTCCATATATTTCTTAACGGTCCACGGCGCGCCCATCCACCAGCCTGGCATTTGCCAGATAATGGTGTCGGCCCACAGGAAGTTTTCCACTTCCGCTTTGATGTCGTAATCGCCGTCGGTACGTACGGTTTTAACATCATGCCCGGCGTCGCGCAGAAAACTTTCCGCGACCTCGGTCAGGGTGTCATTGAGTTGACCGTTAGAGTGCGCGAATCTCTTCGCACCGTTGATAATTAAGATATTGCTCATTAGTAATCCTTGGTTAAATGCGTTTGACCGCGATTTTAACCGTATCAACGGTGCGGAAAAATTGGCAAAACGTGCAAAGACTTTTGCTTGAGCCGCAATAAACGCCGCTACCAGCTCACGTGCGCTATAAAACCGCCTGGCGGATGATTGCCAAATGTGACGCGCAGGTGATGCAGGCGGGCAATGCGTTGCACAATTGATAACCCCAGCCCACTGCCGGTTTGCGTTTGTCCCGGCGGCCGATAAAAACGCTCGCCAATGCGCGCCAGCGCTTCATCGTCAATACCGGGGCCATTATCGCGAACGCTAAAGGCGGTGTCGTCCAGCGTTACATCGACCACGCTGCCTGGCGGGCTGTAGCGAAGAGCATTATCCAGCAGATTACGCACCAGCAGGCTAAGCAAAAGCGGTTGCGCCTGGCGGCTGACAGCAGGGGCATTGAGATGCAGGCGTATATCAATACCTGCTTGCTGCGCTGTCGGGTAAATCTCCATTACCGCCGATTGCAGTAGCTCCGCCAGAGAAACCGTTTGCAGATCGTCGAGATCATCAAGCGAGTCGAGCCGCGAAAGGGTGAGTAATTGATCCACCAGACGCGTGGCGCGATCGATACCCACGTGCAACTGGGCAAGGGCTTTTTGCTGTGCGGCGGGATCGTCATCGGAAAGCTGTGCGACCTCGGTTTGCACTTTCAGCGCCGCCAGCGGGCTGCGTAACTCATGCGCGGCATCAGACGTAAAGCGCCGTTCACGCTGCATCATTCTGTGCGTGCGGTCAAAGAGTTGGTTCAGCGCATCCACTAACGGGCGCACTTCATTGGGAACGCCCTCGTTACTGAGCGGATCGGCACGATCCGGCGCCCGTGAGCGCAGCGCCTGCGCCAGTTTTTTCAGCGGACGCAATTCAAGGCTCAGCAATACGATTAACAGCACCAGCATCAGAGGCAGGGCGATAAGCCACGGTGTGAGCTGCGAGGTGATGATCTCCAGCGCCATCTCGTGGCGATAATCCCACTCCTGGCCGACCACCACACGGAATTTCCCGTTCGGCGCAGTAAGCCACAGAAAACGCCATTGGTTGTCGTCATCACGTAGCTGTCCGTTCTCAAACCCTTCCCGCCGGTAGTTATAGGGGATCGCTTTGCCGTTTTCGCCATCGTGCAGCAGCATGTTGCCGTCGGTTGAGTAGATAGCGAAAGCCAGCGCGTCATCATCCAGATGGCCGTGTTTGATCTTCTTTTTACCGAGCGACGGCGCGGCGTTTTTCAGCGGCTCAAACTCCATCACGCTCAGCCGTTTGGCGAACAGCGTTTGCTGGGTATCAAACAGTTTGTCGAGTTTATCGCGGGTTTGCTGCCAAGCAACCAGACTGGCGCTGAGCCAGGCGATCATCGACAGCAGTAAAAAGAGCATCGTCAGGCGCAGGCGTAAACTCAGCGGGCGGGTCAGTTTCATGCGTCTCCCAGGGTATAACCGATGCCATGAACGGTGCGGATAAACGTCGTACCGAGCTTGCGGCGTAAATGGTGTACATGCACTTCCACCGCGTTGCTGGTGACCTCGTCGTCCCAGGTATAGAGCTTCTCTTCGATTAATTTACGCGGCAGCACGCGCCCGGCATTACGCAGCAGCAGCTCCAGCAGGGCGAACTCTTTCGGTTTTAGCGCCAGCGTTTCGCCGTCAAGTGTGGCGACCAGATTACCGGGATCGAGCGTGACATTGCCGTGGCGCAGCACGCTTTGCGTCTGCCCGTGGCGGCGGCGAATAAGCACTTCGAGCCTTGCCGCCACTTCAACCAGCGCGAACGGTTTGCACAGATAATCATCTGCGCCCAGCCGCAGTCCCTCAACGCGCTGGTCGATGGCATCGCGTGCGGTGAGGATTAACACTGGTTCCACGCGCTTTTGCTCGCGCCAGTCGCGCAGAATATCCAGCCCGTCGATGCCGGGCAGCGTTAAGTCGAGGATCACTGCATCATAAGGCGCGCTAAACAGGGCGGCCTTGCCTTGTTTGCCATCGGTAAACCAGTCGACGCTGAAGCCTTTTTTGCCCAGCCCGGCTTTTAAACCGTCACCGATGAGCGTGTCATCTTCCACCAGTAAAATGCGCATTTTGCCTCCTTTCACTCCGTGTTATTGGCAGTAAAACCGCTGCTGGTCGACAATGTACAGCGGAAAATAATCTTTTTTCCCGTTAAGAAGTCGTTAAGGAGTGACGGGTTAAATGGACGTTAACCATCGTAAGGGAGATAAAACATGAAAAAGATTGCTGCACTTGTCGCTGTTCTCACACTCTGTTCCGCACCCGTTTTCGCGGCGAATACGGGCGGTTTCACCGGGCCGGGCGCAACCTCGCAGAGCGGCGGTTTTACCGGGCCGAACGGCAGCAAAGCCACTGTTGAAAGCGCGAAATCACTGCGCGACGACGCCTGGGTGACGCTGCGCGGTAATATTGTCGAGCGCATCTCTGATGATACCTACCTGTTTAAAGATTCGACTGGCACCATCAATATCGATATCAACCACAAGCGCTGGAACGGCGTGACCGTTGGGCCACAAGATACGGTAGAGATCCAGGGCGAAGTCGATAAAGACTGGAATTCGGTAGAAATAGATGTCAAAGAGATCCGCAAAGTCACTCAGTAAGCGCTAAACGCGCGTGAAAAAATCGCTCATCGCTATGACTCCTCGCCGCAGATAAGGTAGTATCTGCGGCAATATTGCCGCCGCACAGGCGGGCGCATACGTTGAGGAATCACGATTAATGAGCGATATGGCAGAGCGCCTTGCGCTGCATGAATTTACGGAAAACGCATACCTGAACTACTCCATGTACGTCATCATGGATCGTGCGTTGCCGTTTATCGGTGATGGCCTGAAACCCGTTCAGCGTCGCATCGTTTACGCAATGTCAGAACTGGGGCTGAACGCCAGCGCGAAGTTCAAAAAATCCGCCCGTACCGTGGGCGACGTGCTGGGTAAATACCATCCGCACGGCGACAGCGCCTGCTATGAAGCGATGGTGCTGATGGCGCAGCCGTTCTCCTACCGTTACCCGCTGGTCGATGGCCAGGGCAACTGGGGGGCGCCGGACGATCCGAAGTCCTTCGCGGCGATGCGTTACACCGAATCCCGTCTCTCCAAATACGCCGAGCTGCTGCTGAGCGAACTGGGACAAGGTACCGTTGACTGGGTGCCGAACTTCGACGGCACGATGCAGGAGCCGAAAATGCTGCCTGCGCGCCTGCCGAATATCCTGCTCAACGGTACCACCGGTATTGCCGTGGGGATGGCGACGGATATTCCGCCGCATAACCTGCGCGAAGTAGCCAACGCGGCGATTACCCTGATTGAGCAGCCGAAAACCACGCTCGATGAGCTGCTGGATATCGTGCAGGGGCCAGACTACCCAACCGAAGCGGAAATCATCACCTCCCGCGCTGAGATACGCAAAATCTACCAGAACGGTCGCGGTTCGGTGCGTATGCGCGCGGTGTGGAAAAAAGAGGATGGCGCAGTGGTCATTACTGCGCTGCCGCACCAGGTTTCCGGCGCGCGCGTACTGGAGCAGATCGCCAGCCAGATGCGCAATAAAAAGCTGCCGATGGTCGATGATTTGCGTGACGAATCGGATCATGAAAACCCGACGCGTCTGGTGATTGTGCCGCGCTCCAACCGCGTGGATATGGAACAGGTGATGAACCACCTGTTCGCCACCACCGATCTGGAAAAAAGCTACCGTATCAACCTGAACATGATCGGCCTGGATGGCCGCCCGGCGGTGAAAAACCTGCTGGAGATCCTCACCGAGTGGCTGGCGTTTCGCCGTGATACCGTGCGCCGCCGCCTGAATCACCGGCTGGATAAAGTGCTCAAGCGCCTGCATATCCTCGAAGGTTTGCTGGTGGCGTTTCTCAATATCGACGAAGTGATCGAAATCATCCGTACGGAAGATGAGCCGAAACCCGCGCTGATGTCGCGTTTCGGTCTCAGCGAAACGCAGGCGGAAGCGATCCTTGAGTTAAAACTGCGCCACCTCGCCAAACTGGAAGAGATGAAGATCCGCGGCGAGCAGGACGATCTTGCAAAAGAGCGCGATCAATTGCAGGCGATCCTGGCCTCTGAGCGCAAGATGAACAACCTGCTGAAAAAAGAGCTGCAAGCCGATGCCGACGCATTTGGCGACGATCGTCGTTCACCGCTGCATGAGCGCGAAGAAGCGAAAGCGATGAACGAGCACGATATGCAACCGTCTGAACCGGTGACCATTGTGCTGTCGCAAATGGGCTGGGTGCGCAGCGCCAAAGGCCACGACATTGACGCGCAGGGGCTGAGCTACAAAGCGGGCGATAGCTGGAAGTCTTCCGTGAAAGGCAAGAGCAACCAGCCGGTGGTGTTTATTGATACCACCGGGCGCAGCTACGCCATCGACCCGATTACGCTGCCTTCCGCACGCGGCCAGGGCGAGCCGTTAACCGGTAAGCTGACGCTGCCGCCGGGGGCGACCGTTGAGCATATGATGATGAGCAACGAGGACCAAAAACTGCTGATGGCGTCCGATGCGGGTTATGGCTTCGTTTGTACCTTCAACGACTTAGTGGCGCGTAACCGTGCCGGTAAGACGCTGATCAGCCTGCCGGAAAACGCCAAAGTGATGCCGCCGCTGGAGATCGAGAACGACAGCGACATGCTGTTGGCGATTACTGCGGCGGGCCGCATGTTGATGTTCCCGGTCAACGAGCTGCCGCAGTTGTCGAAAGGTAAAGGCAACAAGATTATCGGTATCCCTTCCGCTGATGCGGCGACAGGGGCAGATAATCTTGCGCATCTCTATTTGCTGCCGCCACAAAGCACGCTGACCATCCACGTGGGCAAACGCAAAATCAAACTGCGTCCGGAAGAGCTGCAAAAAGTGCAGGGCGAGCGCGGACGTCGCGGTACGCTGATGCGCGGCCTGCAAAAAATTGATCGCGTTGAGATTGACGCGCCTTCCCGCCCGGGTGCGGGCGACAGCGAAGAGTAATCTTCGCCGCCAGGCTCCCCACCTTCCCGGTGGGGAGATCTTTCTGAGAAAATTTCCCGTAAAAGCGTTGTTAATTCGTGCATTGCGATTAACAATACGTTTTTTTAAAGGCCGCACACCCTACTGCGGCCTTTAAAAAAATAGCCCAGGCCCGTTGCGGGTCGACGGCGACACAGCCAGTTTCAGCGTGATGGCGCTGGCGTGTATATAATGCTCAAAGGTATGGGCTTCAGAGGTTTGTTATGCTATTCATTTTTCGCGTCATTATTGTCGTCATCTACTCCATTCTGGTGTGCGTATTCGGCTCTCTCTATTGTTTATTCAGTCCGCGTAATCCTAAACACGTTGCTACCTTCGGCCATATGTTCGGTCGCCTTGCGCCGGTCTTTGGTCTGAAAGTCGAAACCCGTCTGCCGGCAGGCGCGGAAAAGTTTGGCAACGCTATCTATATTGCTAACCACCAGAGCAACTACGATATGGTGACCGCCTCCAGCATTGTGCTGCCGCCAACGGTCACTGTCGGTAAGAAAAGCCTGCTCTGGGTGCCGTTCTTCGGTCAGCTTTACTGGCTGACTGGCAACCTGCTCATCGATCGCGATAACCGCGCAAAAGCGCACGGCACCATTGCCGAAGTGGTGAAACAGATCCAGAAACGCAATATTTCCATCTGGATGTTCCCGGAAGGCACCCGCAGCCGCGGTCGCGGTTTACTGCCGTTTAAAACCGGCGCGTTTCATGCGGCGATTGCCGCCGGTGTTCCAATCATTCCGGTGTGTGTTTCCAACAACGCAAACAAAGTTAACCTTAACCGCCTGCGCAACGGGCTGGTGATTGTCGAGATGCTGCCGCCGGTTGATGTTTCGCAATTTGGTAAAGATCAGGTACGCCAGCTGGCGACGCACTGTCGCGAACTGATGGCGGCAAAAATTGCAGAGCTCGATAAAGAAGTTGCAGAACGCGAAGCAACCGGCCGGGTTTAATCTGTTTTATTTCGCAACACCGGAGGAGCGAAAACCTCCGGCGCATTGAGTCAGTTTTACACGGAGCAAATATGTCACTCAGTCGGCGTCAGTTTCTTCAGGCATCCGGGGTTGCGCTTTGTGCAGGCGCGGTGCCGCTGAGGGCAAATGCTGCCGGGCCGCAACCGCCGTTACCCATTCCTCCGCTGCTGGAATCCCGGCGCGGTCAGCCGCTGTTTATGACCTTACAACGCGCGCACTGGTCGTTTGCCACCGGCACGCGGGCGCAGGTTTCCGGCATTAACGGGCGTTATCTCGGGCCGACGATCCGCGTCTGGAACGGCGATGACGTTAAGCTGATTTACAGCAACCGGCTGGCGGAAAACGTGGCAATGACCGTGAGCGGTTTGCAGGTGCCAGGCCCGCTTATCGGCGGCGCGGCGCGCATGATGACCGCCAATAACGACTGGGCGCCAGTACTGCCGATCCGCCAGAGCGCGGGGACGCTGTGGTATCACGCCAATACGCCGAACCGTACCGCGCTGCAGGTGTATAACGGCCTGGCCGGAATGTGGCTGGTCGAGGATGAGATCAGCAAATCGCTACCGATTCCTAAGCACTACGGCGTGGATGATTTCCCGGTCATTATTCAGGACAAACGGCTGGATAATTTCGGCACGCCGGAATACAGCGAGCCGGGCAGCGGTGGATTTGTCGGTGATACGCTGATGGTCAACGGTGCGCAAAGCCCGTATGTCGAAGTCTCTCGCGGCTGGGTGCGTCTGCGTCTGTTAAATGCCTCAAACTCCCGCCGTTATCAATTGCAAATGAGCGATGGTCGTGCGCTGCATGTGATCGCCGGCGATCAGGGTTTTTTACCCGCGCCTGTTTCGGTTAAACAGCTTTCGCTGGCTCCGGGTGAGCGGCGCGAAGTGCTGGTGGATATGACCAACGGCGATGAAGTGTCGATCACCTGCGGTGAAGCGGCGAGCATTATGGACCGCCTGCGCGGCTTCTTTGAGCCGTCGAGCATTTTGATCTCCACGCTGGTATTGACGCTGCGACCGACCGGCCTGCTGCCGCTGGTCACCGACACGCTGCCGATGCGCCTGTTGCCGTCCGACATTCAGGCCGGTACGCCAACCCGCAACCGCGACATTACCCTGGGCAGCGATCCGGGCATTAACGGCCAGTTGTGGGATACGCAGCGTATCGATATTACCGCCCAGCAGGGCACCTGGGAGCGCTGGACGGTGCGAGCGGAGATGCCGCAGTCGTTCCATATTGAAGGCGTCATGTTCCTGGTGCGTAACGTGAATGGCGCGATGCCTTTCCCGGAAGATCGGGGCTGGAAAGATACGGTCTGGATTGACGGGCAGGTTGAGTTGCTGGTGTGGTTTGGTCAGCCTTCGTGGCCGCACTTCCCGTTCCAGTATCACAGCCAGACGCTGGAAATGGCCGATCGTGGTTCGATGGGGCAACTGCTGGTGAACCCCGCGCCATAACTGAGCAGGCCTGGTGGCTGCGCGCTTATCAGGCCTTGACAAAATCCTCCTTCATTTCATGCAAGTTTACGGCGTATAATCGCCGCCCTTTGATGATTTTTTTACCACCTTTGGAAGCAAGATGAGCGCAATATCCCTGATCCAACCGGATCGTGACCTTTTCTCATGGCCCCAGTACTGGGCGGCCTGCTTCGGCCCCGCGCCGTTTTTGCCAATGTCGCGCGAAGAGATGGATCAACTTGGCTGGGATAGCTGCGACATCATTCTGGTGACGGGTGATGCTTACGTCGACCACCCGAGTTTCGGCATGGCGATTTGCGGCCGTATGCTGGAAGCGCAGGGCTTTCGCGTTGGCATCATCGCCCAGCCGGACTGGAACAGCAAAGACGACTTTATGCGCCTCGGTAAACCGAACCTGTTCTTCGGCGTGACCGCTGGCAACATGGACTCGATGATCAACCGCTACACCGCCGATCGTAAGCTGCGCCATGACGACGCTTACACGCCGGATAACGTAGCCGGTAAACGCCCGGATCGCGCGACGCTGGTTTATACCCAGCGCTGTAAAGAAGCGTGGAAAGATGTGCCGGTGATCCTCGGCGGCATCGAGGCCAGCCTGCGCCGTACCGCGCATTACGATTACTGGTCCGATACCGTGCGTCGATCGGTGCTGATCGATGCCAAAGCTGACATGCTGATGTTTGGCAACGGCGAGCGCCCGCTGGTGGAAGTGGCGCATCGCCTCGCTGCCGGTGAACCGATCGGTGAAATCCGCGACGTGCGTAACACCGCGATCATCGTCAAAGAAGCGCTGCCGGGCTGGAGCGGCGTTGATTCCACGCGCCTTGATACGCCGGGCAAAATCGATCCGATCCCACATCCGTACGGCGACGATCTGCCGTGTGCCGATAACAAACCGGTTGAACCGAAAGCGCAGGAAGCAAAACGTGTTACCGTTCAGCCGCCGCGCCCGAAACCGTGGGAAAAAACCTACGTGCTGCTGCCTTCTTTTGAGAAGGTGAAAGCCGATAAAGTGCTCTACGCGCACGCGTCACGCATTCTGCACCACGAAACGAACCCTGGTTGCGCCCGTGCGCTGATGCAAAAGCACGGCGACCGTTACATCTGGATCAACCCGCCAGCGATTCCGCTCTCAACCGAAGAGATGGACAGCGTTTTTGCGCTGCCTTATAAGCGCGTGCCGCATCCGGCATACGGTAACAGCCGTATCCCGGCTTACGAGATGATCCGCTTCTCGATTAACATCATGCGCGGCTGCTTTGGGGGGTGTTCTTTCTGTTCGATCACCGAGCATGAAGGGCGCATTATCCAGAGCCGTTCCGAAGATTCGATCATCAACGAAATCGAAGCGATTCGCGACACGGTGCCCGGTTTTACCGGCGTTATCTCCGATCTTGGCGGGCCAACCGCCAACATGTATATGCTGCGCTGCAAATCACCGCGCGCCGAGCAGACGTGCCGTCGTCTCTCCTGCGTTTACCCGGATATCTGCCCGCACATGGACACGAACCACCAGCCGACAATCGATCTCTATCGTCGTGCCCGCGATCTGAAAGGTATCAAGAAGATCCTCATCGCTTCCGGTGTGCGTTACGATCTGGCGGTGGAAGATCCGCGCTATGTGAAAGAGCTGGCGACGCATCACGTTGGTGGTTATCTGAAGATTGCCCCGGAGCATACCGAAGAGGGGCCGCTGTCGAAGATGATGAAACCGGGGATGGGCAGCTACGATCGCTTTAAACAGCTGTTCGACACCTATTCTAAAGAGGCGGGTAAAGAGCAGTATCTGATCCCGTACTTTATCTCTGCGCACCCCGGCACGCGCGATGAAGATATGGTGAACCTGGCGCTGTGGCTCAAGCGTCACCGCTTCCGTCTGGATCAGGTGCAGAACTTCTATCCGTCGCCGCTGGCTAACTCGACGACCATGTATTACACCGGTAAAAACCCGCTGTCGAAGATCGATTACAAGAGCGAAGAAGTGGTGGTGCCGAAAGGGGATAAACAGCGCCGTCTGCATAAAGCGCTGCTGCGTTATCACGATCCGGCCAACTGGCCGCTGCTGCGCCAGGCACTGGAAGCGATGGGTAAAAAGCACCTGATTGGTTCGCGCCGTGAATGCCTGGTGCCGGCGCCTACGCTTGATGAAATGCGCGAAGCGCGTCGCCAGAATCGCCAGTCGCGCCCGGCACTAACCAAGCACACACCGATTGTGCATCAGCGCAGCAACGGCAAAAACACTGGCGCTGCGCCAGCGAAGAAAAAAGCCTCCCGCGTGCGCTAAGCATATAAAAATCCCGGCGAGATGCCGGGATTTTTATTTTCTTGAAACAAAAAGACCACAACGACAGCGTTATGGCCTTTTAGAAAAACTTAACCCCCAAACTGATCCGGGTCCGGCCCCAGCCGTTTACCGGCATCCAGTTTGGCGATCTCCGCCAGCTCGTCTTTATCCAGGCGGAAATCCCAGACGTTAAAGTTCTCGGCGATACGTGCAGGTGTAACCGATTTCGGGATCACCACCAGGCCGTTATCAAGATGCCAGCGGATCACCACCTGAGCAGGCGTTTTGCCGTATTTATCCGCCAGATCGCGAATAATTTTCTGATCAAATACCCCTTCGCCGCCCTGCGCCAGCGGGCTCCAGGACTCGGTCTGGATTTTATGCGTCGCGTTCCAGGCATGCAGTTGCCGCTGCTGCATTAACGGGTGCAGTTCGATCTGGTTGATAACCGGGATCACGCTGGTTTCATCAATGATCTTTTGCAGATGGTGGATCTCGAAATTACACACGCCGATACTTTTTACCAGCCCCTGTTTTTGCAGCTCGATCATGCCTTGCCAGGCCTCAACGTAATGATCGATAGCCGGAACAGGCCAGTGCATCAGATACAGATCGACGTAATCCAGTTGCAGCTTTTTCAGGCTGGTTTTCAGCGCTTCGGCGGGATGTTTTTGATCGTCATTCCACAGCTTGGTGGTAATAAACAATTCCTCACGCGGCACCCCTGCATTGGCTAAGGCTTTGCCAACGCCCTCTTCGTTCTTATAGGCGGCGGCGGTATCAATGGAGCGATATCCCACCTCCAGCGCCTTTTGGATGGCGGTTATCACTTCCTCGTTGCTCGCTTTCCACACGCCAAGACCCAGTTGCGGCATCAGGTTGCCGTCAGAAAGCTTAATCACGGTTGGATGTGTCATGCATTTCTCCTTTGAATAAGCTTACCGGGACGCGCCCGGTAAGGTGATGTGCATTAAGTGTGGTCGAAAAAACCAAAAACGGAAGGCGGGGCAATGAGACCTTAACTTGCCGCTTCGTAAATACGACGGCTCACATCCAGCGTGATATCCTGGCGTTCGCCCAGTTTCGTCATGCCGTGCTCTTCCAGTTTCGCCAGCAGCGCCGGAATGGAACTGCCGTCCAGACCATAACCGGAAAGGCGGGTCGGAACGCCCATCTGCTCGAAGAAGTTGCGCGTGGCTTCGATAGCTGCGTCAATGCGCTCGTTATCGGAACCTTCTTTGATGTTCCAGACGCGCTCTGCGTATTGCAGCAGTTTTTCGCGTTTGGTATCGCGCTTCTCATTCCACAGCGCAGGCAGAACCACCGCCAGCGTCTGGGCGTGGTCAAGACCATGCATCGCGGTCAGTTCATGACCCAGCATATGCGTAGCCCAATCCTGTGGCACGCCAGCGCCAATCAGGCCGTTCAGCGCTTGTGTCGCCGCCCACATCACGTTGGCACGCACGTCGTAGTTTTCCGGCTCCTGCAGCGCTTTCGGGCCTTCTTCAATCAGCGTCAGCAGGATACCTTCGGCAAAGCGATCCTGAATTTTGCCATCAACCGGATAAGTGACGTACTGCTCAACGGTATGAACAAAGGCGTCGACCACGCCGTTCGCCACCTGACGCGGCGGCAGGGTATAGGTGTAGACCGGATCCAGTACCGCGAAGACCGGCTGAACGAACGGGGAGTGGAACGCCTGTTTGTCGCCGGTCGCTTTACGTGACACCACTGCGCCGGCGTTGGACTCGGAGCCGGTTGCCGGCAGTGTCAGCACGGAACCCATCGGGATGGCGCTTTTAATTTCGCCGCCCCGCGTTTGCAGGATATGCCATGGATCAACGCCCTCGGCATAGTGAGCCGCTGCGGCGATAAATTTGGTGCCGTCCAGCACGGAACCACCGCCTACCGCCAGCAGAAAGGTGATGTTTTCGTCTTTAACGACCTGTACCGCTTTAATCAGCGTTTCGTAAGTCGGGTTCGGTTCGATGCCGCTGAATTCGCGCACATCCAGCCCTTGCAGCGCGCTGTAAACCTGGTCGAGCACGCCGTTTTTCTTCACGCTGCCGCCACCGTAGGTGATCAGCACGCGTGCGCCAGTCGGGATTTGCTCACGCAGATTGGCAATGGCACCTTTGCCGAACAGGATGCGGGTCGGGGTATGCAGATTAAAATTGTTCATTGCTCGTTCCCTTCTTATTGAGGTGAAAAAAAGTGCGGCGGTGTTTTGCCCAATGGCGATTATTGTGGGCGCGGGCACGCGCGCTCTCAATGCACATTCCTGCCGATGTCTTGCCTGTTTCTCCTTGTGGCTGGAGAAAAAGCCCAAAAATTTGCACACTGTACGGGTCGAAATAGTCTACCGGAGTGGCGAAAAATGAAGCGTGAAGAGATTTGCCTGCAGCTCACTGAAAAGATTAAACGATTGAAAGTGAATGAAAATAGGCTCAATGCACTGCTGCCGGATATCCGCTTGCTGTACGGTACTCAACCGGGAACCCGTACGCCGGTGATGTATCAGCCGGGCATCGTTTTTCTCTTTTCTGGTCACAAAATTGGTTATATCAATGAAAGGGTCTTTCGTTATGACACCAATGAATATTTACTGCTGACCGTGCCGTTGCCGTTTGAGTGTGAAACCTTCGCCACGCCGGAAGTGCCGCTGGCGGGGATCCGTTTGAATGTCGATATCCTGCAACTGCAGGAGCTGTTGATGGATATCGGCGAAGATGAACATTTTCGCCCGGATGTGGCGGCAAGCGGTATTAACTCGGCAGTGCTTTCAGAAGAGATCCTCTGTGCCGCTGAGCGTTTGCTGGATGTGATGGAGCGTCCGCTGGATGCGCGTATCCTTGGCAAACAGATTATCCGCGAAATGCTCTACCACGTGCTAACCGGGCCGCGCGGCGGGGCGCTGCTGGCGTTAGTTAGCCGCCAGACCCATTTCAGCCTGATAAGTCGTGTGCTCAAACGCATTGAAAGCCAGTACACGGAAAACCTCAGCGTTGACCAACTGGCGGCGGAAGCCAATATGAGCGTCTCGGCGTTTCACCATAACTTTAAATCGGTGACCAGCACGTCGCCGCTGCAATACCTGAAAACCTACCGCCTGCACAAAGCGCGCATGTTAATGGTGCATGATGGTATGAAAGCCGGGGCGGCGGCCATGCGCGTTGGCTATGAAAGCCCGTCGCAATTCAGCCGTGAGTTTAAGCGTTATTTTGGCCTGACGCCGGGAGAAGATGTGGCGAGAATTCGCATGATGCAGGGAATGTAAAACGTCCCCTCTTCATGGCGAAGAGGGGAAACGCGTTACGCGTTGCAGTACTTTTTCTTCAGCACTACCGTGACGGCGCCAACCAGGCCGACCACCAGCAGGAACACCGGCAGCAGCATCAGGAACGTCATGACCTGATCTTCATGACGCTTCACAAACGGGATCATGCTGATGGCGTAGCCCAGCGAGGTCACCGCGCCGACCCACAGCAGCCCGCTGAGCCAGTTAAATAACTGGAAACGGCGGTTAGAGAGGCCGGAGATGCCCGCCATCGTCGGCAGCAGAGTGCGGATAAAGGCCAGGAAACGCCCCGCCAGCAGTGCCAGCAGACCGTGACGGTCAAACATATAGGTCGCCCGCTCGTGATATTTCACCGGTAACTGCGATAGCCAGCTTTTCACCACGCGCGTATTCCCGAGCCACTTACCCTGGATATAGCTCAGCCAACAGCCGAGACTGGCGGCGGAAGTGAGGATGGCTAACGTCGCGACGAAATCCATGCAGCCGCGCGCAATCAGCGCACCAGCCAGCAGCAGCAAACTGTCACCGGGTAAAAACGAAGCAGGAAGCAGGCCGTTTTCTAAAAAGAGGGTGGCAAACATTACTAAATAAACAACACCCACAACATGTGGATTTGCCAGCGCAGCAAAGTCGTGATGCCAGAGCGCAGCAATAATATCTTGAATAACAGCCATGGACTTTCCCGTGGAACCGCGTAGAGGAGGCTATTGTACTCCAGTTCGCCTGAAACACCTTGATCGGGGGCGCAAGAAACGAGAATTTTCTGAATACTTACGCCCGTAAGCCAGGTTTACACGATGCGCTGGAAGCCCGCCACTAAATCCTCAATCAGATCGTCAACATTCTCTAAACCAATGTGCACTCGGATTAATGTGCCGGTGAAATCCACTTCGCCGTCCGGGCGAATCGCTGCCAGTTGCTCCGGCTGATTGGCGAGTATCAACGACTCGTAACCGCCCCACGAATACGCCATGCTGAACAGCGAGAAGTGGTCGAGGTAGTTCGCTAACTCTTCATTGTTCAGACGTTTATTGAGCACAAACGAAAACAAGCCGCTGCTGCCGCTAAAATCCCGCTTCCAGTACTCGTAGCCTTTACTGCCGGGAAGCGCCGGGTGATTCACGCGCGCCACCTGCGGATGTGCCGCCAGCCATTCGGCAATTTTCAGGCTGCTTTCGTGGTGCTGACGCAGACGAACGCCCAGCGTACGCAGGCCACGGCTGGTCATATACGCCGTGTCGGCATCCACCATTTGCCCCATCAAATAGGCGTTTTCGCGCAGTTGTTCCCAACAACGGGCGTTGGACACCGCCGTACCAATCATGCCGTCGGAGTGGCCAATCAGGTATTTGGTCGCTGCCTGAATGGAGATATCAATATCGAATTCCAGCGCCTTGAACAGCACGCCCGCCGCCCAGGTATTGTCGATCATAATGATGGCGTCTGGCGCAACGCTTCGCACCGCCTGCACAATCGCCGGAATATCGTGGACTTCCATGGTGATTGAGCCGGGAGATTCCAGGAACACCACTTTGGTGTTCGGCTGAATCAGCCGCACGATGCTGGAGCCGATCATCGGGTCGAACCAACTGGTGGTGACACCCAGTTTGGTGAGAATTTTGGTGCAAAAATCCTGGCTGGGTTCATAAGCGGTATTGGTCATCAACACATGATCACCTTGTTCAACAAACGCCAGAATGGTGTTTGCCACCGCCGCCGCGCCGCAGGGGAAAAGCGCGCAGCCCGCGCCGCCTTCCAGTTCGCACATCGCGTCTTGCAGCGAAAAGTGCGTGAGCGTGCCGCGACGCCCGTAAAACAGCTCGCCGTTGGCTCGGTTACGCGTCGCGTGTTTTTTGGCTTCAACGGTGTCGAATACCAGTGAAGAGGCGCGCTGGATGACGCTATTCACCGACCCTTGCGTGTATTTTTTGCTGCGCCCTGCGTTAATCAGAGCGGTATCAAGATGCTTTGCTGTCATTCTCGCTCAACCTGTTTTTATACGTCTGGATGTCCAGACTACCATGATTGTTGGCGGATGCCTCGCAGTGTTATGCCGGTGAGTGAATTTTTTCCAGAAAATGTTCAATGGTGTCTGTTTACTGCGTAAGCGCAAAGAAAATGACTTTTAATTCAGGCACTCTGCAAATACTAATGAGAACTACTATCAATTCGACGACTTTTTGATATCATGGCGCACAGATTTTGTGATTTGCGTCTCGGAGATACACTGTGGGTAATAATTTGATGCAGACGGATCTATCCGTGTGGGGCATGTACCAGCATGCCGACATCGTTGTGAAGGTGGTGATGATCGGCCTGATTCTGGCGTCGGTCGTCACGTGGGCGCTTTTCTTCAGCAAAAGTGTTGAGATGATTTCGCACAAGCGCCGCCTCAAGCGTGAGCAGCAGCAGTTGGCTGAAGCCCGCTCTCTGGATCAGGCGAGTGAAATTGCTTCCGCTTTCCACGCCCGCAGCCTGAGCACAATGTTAATCAACGAAGCCCAGAACGAACTGGAGTTATCTGCTGGCAGCGAAGATAACGAAGGCATTAAAGAGCGCACCGGTTTTCGTCTGGAACGTCGCGTTGCCGCCACCGGTCGCCATATGGGGCGCGGGAATGGCTATCTGGCAACGATTGGCGCGATCTCGCCGTTTATTGGTCTGTTTGGTACCGTCTGGGGCATCATGAACAGCTTCATCGGCATTGCGCAGACGCAAACCACCAACCTGGCGGTTGTCGCGCCGGGCATCGCGGAAGCGCTGCTGGCAACGGCTATCGGCCTGGTTGCAGCTATCCCGGCGGTGGTGATTTACAACATCTTCGCCCGTATGATCGGCAGCTATAAAGCGATCCTTGGCGATGTTGCCGCGCAGGTTCTGCTGCTGCAAAGCCGCGATCTGGATCTGGCCGCCAGCAACGCTCAGCCGGTTCGCACCGCGCAAAAATTACGAGTAGGTTGATTCGTCATGGCAATGCGTCTTAATGAAAACCTGGACGATAACGGCGAAATGCACGAAATCAACGTCACGCCGTTTATCGACGTGATGTTAGTGCTGCTGATTATCTTTATGGTGGCCGCGCCGCTTGCCACGGTTGATGTAAAAGTTAACCTGCCGGCATCGACCAGCCAGCCGCAACCGCGCCCGGAAAAATCTGTTTACCTGTCGGTAAAAGCAGATAACACCATGTTTATTGGTAACAATCAGGTTACCGATGAAACGATGGTTAACGCGCTGAATACGCTAACCGAAGGTAAAAAAGACACCACCATCTTCTTCCGCGCGGATAAAACCGTGGATTACGAAACAATGATGAAGGTGATGGATACGCTGCATCAGGCGGGATATCTGAAGATCGGTCTGGTGGGTGAGGAAGTTGCGAAAGCGAAGTAATGCCTAACACAACAAAAAAGCTGGCGGATGCCAGCTTTTTTTATGCCTGTTATCCAAGGTGCTCGCCGCCCGTCACGCCATGCACTTCGGCGGTAACGTAGCTTGATTCCTGGCTCGCCAGATAGACATAAATCGGTGCCAGTTCCGCAGGCTGGCCGGCACGCTTCATTGGCGTTTGTTGGCCAAACTGCGGCAGTTTCTCCTGCGGCTGACCCCCGGCAATTTGCAGCGCTGTCCAGATTGGCCCCGGGGCTACGATGTTAACCCGAATCCCTTTTTCCGCGACCTGCTTCGCCAGTCCCCGGCTGTAATTGAGGATTGCCGCCTTGGTTGAGGCGTAATCCAGCAAATGCGTGCTCGGTTGATACGCCTGAATAGACGAGGTGGTGATGATGCTCCCGCCCGGTGGCAGCAGCGGCACGGCTTCCTGGGTGATCCAGAACAGTGCAAAAACGTTAACGGTGTAGGTTTGGGTAAATTGCTCCGTTGTCAGGTTGGCAATCTCTTCCACAGCAGTCTGTTTACCTGCCACCAGCGCCAGGATATCCAGCCCGCCAAGCTGCTCTTTTGCCTTGTGCGGCAAAGAGCGGGCAAAAGACTCATCGGTCAGGTCACCGGGAATTAACACCGCTTTGCGCCCGGCGGCTTCGATTTGCGCCTTCACCTGCTGCGCGTCTTCCTCTTCCGCAGGCAAATAGTTGATGGCGACATCTGCGCCTTCTCGCGCATAGGCAATAGCCGCCGCGCGACCAATGCCCGAATCGCCGCCGGTCACCAGCGCTTTGCGATCTTTTAGCCGCCCGCTACCGACGTAGCTGTTCTCGCCGCAGTCGGGAACGGGATCCATCTTCGACTGTACGCCTGGCGTTGGTTGCCGCTGTTTCGGGTATTCGCCAGTGTAATACTGCGTGGTGGGATCCTGCATTTTCGTCTGGTTATTCGCCATTACGTACCCTCCATATCGGTTGTTGAGTACTTAAGGTTAGAAGCCTGAGCTGAAAATGCAGACTAATTCAGGATTATCTTGAGGCAAAGGTGTACAAGCGAGGGAAAGGTAAAGGGCTATTTTGTGTTAGCGGATCGCTTTGCCGCCGCTTCTTCTTCCAGTGCCACGGTCGTTACATTCGAGGTGCGGAATTCGCCATCGCTTAGTTTGCGACTCAGGCGTAACGTCGCGGTTTCGCGGCTCAGAATGTACTGATAGTTCGCCTCCAGGCGACCCATGATTTTGTCCCGTAACTCTGGTTTTTGCGCGATGATGGCGTCGATCACCGCACCATAAATCTCTTCTTTCACCTGCAGCGGATAAATGTCGCGACGGTTCTGCCATTTCAGGCGCACCAGCGCCGCAGGAATAGAAACCAGTTCATGCGCGATTCGCTGAATAGTCTCGTTTTTACTTAATATCAGGGCTTCTTTATTTTGCTTTAAGATAAATTCATCGCTTTTTTTCTCTTCCAAAGCTAAATAAACGTTATTATTATCGACCTCGTTCACGTTATTCATCCCCGAACTTATAAAACATTGGCGTATCTTTTTCTCGGGTAATGAGGTTAAGCCAAATCTCATTACCTGCTTCATTTATTTGCTGAGTTTTATCCGCAATTATTTGGCTTAATGTTTGGGCATCTATCTCGCCTTCCGCTTGTAAATCATTAAGTAAACGCGCGAAGGTCTCGATTTTTACCACACGCAATAGCCGCTCTTTTATATGGCGGTCGCGTTCTTCCAGCAGCATATTTCTCGACTGCCCGGTACGGTTGGCATTCGCTAATATATCGTTAGCATGTTCAGCGAGTGTTCTTTTACCCTGAGTTAAATTAGGCTCTTTTCCTTCTTCTCCAGGCTTGGTTTCAACGGCAGAAATGTGAAATCGTGCCGGGACAAGATTCTCGGGAAGCATTTCCAATGTCCTTTAATATCAACAGGGAAGAGGGTGTTCAGGCGTGAGGTTCGTTGACAATATCATGGCGCACTTTTAAAATCAAAAAAAAGGAGCCTGCTCATGAACAGTATTTTTTATTCTGTTATTGCTTTATTGCTGCTGACGGGCGGCGTTCTTTTATTGATGCGTGAGTACAATAAAAAAGCTCCCCTTAGTGAAATTGACAATCCGCCTTTACCACCGCAACCGTTGTCAAAAGAGGAGGGGGAAGATCATTTCTCCGCGTTAATGAATGCGATTACTCCAGTGTGGTACTGGCGCGTTAATCATGAATATATAGATTTTCTTCATGCGACAATTAAGCGCATGAATATGGCGGAATTAAATAGTACGCCTGGGTTATTTGAAGCGCAGCGTCGCTGCAGCGATCTCAATTCAGCGGTGTATAAGTATTACGACAATATAAAAAAGCGCTGCGTAAATGGTGAAAAAGTACCGCATTCGGATCTGGATGTGCTCAACCTGCGCCAGTGTTTTCGTGAATTCAGTATGGAAGCGTATCCCGCGCTGGTCGTGCTGGTATGGCCAGAGAACCAACGTCCCTGGGTCAATCCCGAAGAGGTGTAGCGCCGTGTTGCTTTAGTGTTGCAAATTGTTTGCCTGGCTGGGATATACTGAACGCCGGTTTAGCAATCTGAAGAGACTTTACGCAACATGGAACGCTTTCTGGAAAACGCAATGTACGCTTCGCGCTGGTTGCTCGCCCCGGTTTATTTCGGCCTCTCCCTCGCCCTGCTTGCGCTGACGGTAAAATTCTTCCAGGAGATTTTTCACGTCCTGCCCAATATCTTCAATCTGGCGGAAGCGGATTTGATCCTGACACTGCTGTCGCTGGTGGATATGACGCTGGTGGGTGGTTTGCTGGTGATGGTGATGTTTTCCGGCTATGAAAATTTCGTTTCGCAGCTCGATATCGCCGAGCATAAAGAGAAGTTGAACTGGCTTGGCAAAATGGACGCCACATCGCTGAAAAACAAAGTGGCGGCGTCGATTGTTGCCATTTCGTCGATTCATCTGCTGCGCGTGTTTATGGATGCTAAAAATGTCCCGGATAACAAACTGATGTGGTATGTGATTATCCACCTGACGTTTGTACTTTCCGCTTTTGTGATGGGCTACCTGGACCGATTAACCCGCCACCAACACTGAGTTCATTGCCGGGCCGCGTTCTGCCGCCCGGCATTACCGTTTTACTTATCTGAAGAAGCCTGCCACAGATTCAGCTCGCCATCGGCAACGTGCTTGTCGATTTGCGCTAACTCCTCGCGACTAAAACTCAGGTTGTTCAACGCCTGAACGTTCTCTTCCAGCTGTTCCGGACGGCTTGCGCCAATCAGCACCGACGTGACCCGCGCATCTTTTAACAGCCAGCTCAGCGCCATTTGCGCCATCGACTGACCACGGCGCTGCGCCATGTCATTGAGTAAGCGCAAGCTGTTGAGGTTGCTCTCTGTCAGCATTTTCTCCGTCAGACCACGCACTTTTTTGCCTTCACGCTGCATACGTGACCCTTCCGGAATGCCGTTCAGGTATTTGCCGGTCAGCAGCCCTTGTGCCAGCGGGGTAAAGGCGATGCAACCCACGCCATTATCTTCCAGCGTATCCAGCAGGCCGGTTTTATCCACCCAGCGGTTCAGCAGGTTGTAAGAGGGCTGATGGATAAGCAGCGGGATTTTCCACTCGCGCAGCAGGGCTGCCATTTGTTGTGTACGCTCAGTGGAATAGGAAGAGATGCCGACATACAGCGCTTTACCGCTCTGTACCGCCTGCGCCAGCGCAGATGCCGTCTCTTCCATTGGCGTTTTTTCATCAACCCGATGCGAATAAAAGATATCAACGTACTCAACGCCCATCCGCTTCAGGCTCTGGTCGAGGCTGGCGAGCAGGTACTTACGTGAACCGCCGGAACCGTACGGACCTGGCCACATATCGTAACCGGCTTTGGTGGAGATAATGATTTCGTCGCGGTATGCGGCAAAATCCTCACGCAGCAAGCGGCCAAAATTTTCCTCCGCGCTGCCGGCTGGCGGCCCGTAGTTATTGGCTAAATCAAAGTGGGTAATGCCGAGGGAAAATGCTTTTCGCAGTAAGGCGCGCTGTGAGTCCAGGGCGTGCCCGTGACCAAAACTGTGCCACAAACCGAGCGAAAGCGCGGGCAGTTGTAGGCCGCTTTTGCCGCAATATCGGTACTGCATCTGTTCGTAGCGATTCGGGTTGGCGAAGCCAGGCATGATGTCTCCTTTCTTTTTAATCTTATCGATGAAAATTCGAAACAACGTTTCTATCTTACGTCTGTTTTCTGCACATCAAAAGATGAGGTTGTGTCTGGATGTTTTTTGAGCGAAAAGCGGAGCGCTATGCTTTGCTTAGAGAGGCATAAAAAGGGGGAGATAACCGATGACGCGTTTAACGGCGAAAGATTTTCCGCAGGAGTTGCTCGATTACTACGACTACTACGCACACGGCAAGATCAATAAGCGAGAGTTTTTACAACTGGCGGGCAAATATGCGGTGGGCGGCATGACGGCGCTGGCGCTGTTCAATCTCTTGAAACCGAACTACGCGCTGGCAACGCAAGTAGAATTTACCGATCCGGACATTCATCCTGAATACATCACTTATCCGTCGCCAAACGGGCATGGCGATGTGCGTGGCTACCTGGTCAAACCGACAAAAACGCAGGGCAACGTGCCGGCAGTGGTGGTGGTGCATGAAAATCGCGGGCTGAACCCGTATATCGAAGATGTGGCTCGCCGCGTCGCCAAAGCAGGCTATATAGCGCTGGCACCGGATGGTTTAAGTTCTGTGGGCGGCTATCCCGGTAACGATGATGAAGGTCGCGCATTGCAGCAGAAAGTTGACCCGACAAAGCTGATGAATGATTTTTTTGCCGCCATTGAGTTTATGCAAAAGCATCCGCAGGCGACGGGCAAAGTGGGGATCACCGGTTTTTGCTATGGCGGCGGCGTGTCAAACGCAGCGGCGGTGGCTTACCCCGAACTGGCGTGCGCGGTGCCTTTTTATGGCCGACAGCCTCCAGCGGCGGATGTGGCGAAAATCAACGCGCCGCTGTTGCTGCATTACGCGGCGCTGGACAAGAACATCAACGACGGCTGGCCGGCCTATGAACAGGCGTTAAAGGCCAGGCAAAAAGTTTACGAAGCGTGGATTTATCCCGGCGTTAACCACGGTTTTCACAACGATTCGACGCCCCGATACGATAAAACCGCTGCCGAATTGGCCTGGCAACGCACCCTCGATTGGTTCAAAAAGTATCTCACCTAGCGGCTACTGCACTGGCAGGGATGCCGGAAAACATAAAAAAGATGAATATGTCGTATTGGGTTTATTTATCTGTGTGAGTTAACGGCATAAGCCATACTTACCAGGTTTTTACGTCGTAAATGCAGAAGAACCGATAATTAACGCAATGCCTTTGGTTTTCTGGCTTTTACTGGCAGGCAAAATCGCGTCTTTAATTTACGTTAGGCTTCCGTTCTTTCTGCGAAAATTCCTGGGAAAGCGGCTAAAAAATCGGCATGACATAAATCGTTGCGGGCTATTCATAATATTTATCAATGTATACAAAAATAACCTTCTGTAGAGGTTTTGTCCCAACGGCTAACGCAGGGCATGGCAAAGTGCGTAAGGTGCCGTACCTTTACAGAGCGCTATATGACTGGGTTTTACCCTTTCACCCTGCACCGTTAGCTGCCTGACTATCGGGTTGTGTTGCGTAAAAAAACATCTTTTTTAACATCACTTCACAGGTGTTTAAAGGTTACTTAACTCTTATTTTTTTGACTTTTCTGCCCAATGATTAGTGATATTTATCGGTGTTTTTCAAACGGTGATAATAACTATTATCGCTCTGTTCAATCGCTTTTTTAATATCGTCATCCGCTGATGAAATTATTTGATAATTGTGGTTTTTAATTTTTTGGCACGGCGTTTTAATAATTGAATGTTTCCGCATTTGTGATATTTGTGGTTCTTTTGATAATAGATTTATCAAAAGAAATGTCTTTTATTATTAGCTGGTTATGCGCTTTTTTATAAGCGGCATTGCAATGCTGTTAACAAAATTCATGCTGAAGTAAAGTTAGCAGAATAAGCGTTTTAGCGGCGACTCAAGCGGCAGAAGAAGGAGAAAAGGTCAACGCTGTTCTCATACAAAAATTTTTAGCCAGACATTTAATATTTTCCGCACCTTGCCGATAAATGGAGATAACTCTCGCCCGCAGGCGAGAAAGCACCATTACCGCAAGGACAATATTATGAATATGCTTCGTAACTTTACTATACGAGCCGTGATGCTGGTGATCCTCGGGATCTTCGGCGTGCTGTGGTCTGGCGTCGGCTTATATAGTGTTTTTTCTCTGTCAAAAGTCGCTGATGGCAATGACGTTGATCGCCAGCTGGTGACGCAAATGACCCTTCTTAGCCAGGGTAATGATCAGTACTTCCGATTTGTTACTCGTCTTAGCCGTGTGATGGAAGCCAAAGCTGCGGGTGGCTCGCCAGATATGGCACCGGTGAAACAGGCGCTGGATACCATGTCGCGTAAATTGACGGAGTTTAAAGCCGTATCGCCAGGCCCGATGGATCCCAAAGTATCTGAACAAGTGATTGCCGCCTGGCAGGCGCTGCTGGATCAAGGGGTAACTCCGCAGATGCAGCTGGCGCAGCAAGGTACGCCAGACGCATACCGCCAGCAGGCTAATAATGTTACGCCGGGTTTGAGCCGCAGCTTTGGTACGGCGACAGAAAGTTTTAATAAAGCGGCCAGCAGCAGCCTCGATGAAACACGCGTGATGGTCGATGCGCGCACCAGCACCACGCGCGTCGCGATTATTACTGCGATGGTGATTGGCTTGCTGATCCTGCTGTTCACCGACCGCTATCTGGTCGCCATGCTGGTGAAACCGCTGAACCGCATTCGCGCGCACTTCCGTTTGATGGCGCAGGGCGATCTCAGCCAGCCGCTGGAAGATATGGGGCGCAACTGCGTGGGGCAGGTGATCCCGCTGCTGTTAGCAATGCAGGATAGCCTGCGCGAAGCGGTGAGCAGCATCCGCCACGGCAGCGAGAATATCTGGCGTGGCGCGTCCGAGATCTCTACCGGTAATAACGATCTCTCTTCCCGCACGGAAGAGCAGGCCGCCGCACTGGAACAAACCGCTGCCAGCATGGAAGAGCTGACCTCAACGGTAAAACTGAACGCGGATAACGCCAACCAGGCAAGCGAACTGGCTGAAGTGGCGTCGACCACCGCCAGCAAAGGCGGCGCGCTGGTAAAAGAAGTGATCAGCACGATGGACGGCATCTCCGACAGCTCGAAGAAAATCGCCGAAATCACCAACGTGATTAACAGCATCGCCTTCCAGACCAACATTCTTGCGCTTAACGCCGCCGTGGAAGCCGCGCGTGCGGGTGAGCAAGGTCGTGGTTTCGCAGTGGTTGCGGGTGAGGTGCGTAATCTCGCCAGCCGCAGTGCCGGCGCAGCGAAAGAGATCGAAACGCTGATCGCGGATTCCGTTTCCCGCGTGGAGAAAGGCGCGAAACTGGTCAATGACACCGGCACCACCATGGAAAGCATTCTGCGTTCGGTGAGAGAGGTGACCACCATTATGAAAGAGATCGCTTCTGCGACGGATGAACAGAGCAAAGGTATCTCTCAGGTGGGCGTGGCGATTACCCAGATGGACAGCGTAACGCAGCAGAACGCCGCGCTGGTGGAAGAGATTTCCGCCGCCGCCGCCGCGCTGGAGCGCCAGACCGAAGAGTTGCAGCGTTCCGTTCAGCAGTTCCGCCTTTCCAGTGAAGAGCAGCAGAAACCTGCGGCCACCGCGCTGGTAAAACCGGATTTATCACGCGGAGGATCGCGTAAAGCATCAACCTCTTCGGATGAGTGGGTCGCGTTTTAATCAGCGCTATCGCCGCCACGGAAGATCGATATATAATTTTTTATATAGCGATTGTGGAGGTGATAACGATGGACAACCATTTTGGTAAAGGCTTGATGGCCGGGCTGAATGCGGCGCAGGCGGACAGCGCCAGTAACGTGGCGCATTTCTGCCCGGACTATAAGCGTGGTTTTGTACTCGGGTTTTCGCATCGTATGTTTGAAAAAACCGGCGATCGTCAACTCAGCGCGTGGGAAGCAGGCATTCTTACGCGTCGCTACGGGCTGGATAAGGACATGGTGATGGATTTCTTTCGCGAGAGCCACTCCAGCACTGTGATCCGATTTTTTATGGCGGGTTACCGTCTCGAAATCTAAAAATAAGCTTTGCTCAAAATGTAGTTCTCTTTTGTGAAGGTCACTTTTGTCGAGGGTGACTTTCATTTTTTTGCCGTTTTGTGCTCCTAAGCCCCTCATTTTTCTGTGACTACTGCAACACTCTCCGCCTTTTTGCATAATACCCTTGTTTTTTATGTGATTATTTGTCGGGGCGATCGCAGCATTCATCTGCCAAATGGGTGGAGAATAATCCTAGTCCAGGCTAAGGGATAACAATAAATGGCAGGAGAGAACCAACAATTTGCGTCTCATGGCGTGAGCCGTCGTGATTTTATGAAACTGTGTGCTGCACTGGCGGCGACCATGGGGTTAAGCGGTAAAGCCGCTGCCGAAATGGCCGAAGCTGTCAGTCACCCTCAGCGTCCACCCGTTATCTGGATTGGCGCGCAGGAGTGCACAGGCTGTACTGAATCACTGCTTCGCGCGACGCACCCCACCGTAGAAAACCTTGTGCTGGAAACCATTTCGCTGGAATACCACGAAGTGCTTTCTGCCGCGTTTGGTCACCAGGTTGAAGAGAATAAACACCGGGCGCTGGAGCAGTATAAAGGCCAGTACGTGTTGGTGGTCGATGGCTCGATTCCGATGAAAGACGGCGGGGTTTACTGCATGGTCGCCGGCGAACCGATTGTCGATCATATACGTAAAGCGGCAGAAAACGCGGCGGCGATTATCGCTATTGGCTCCTGCGCCGCCTGGGGCGGCGTGGCGGCGGCGGGCGTTAACCCGACCGGTGCCGTCAGCCTGCAAGAGGTGCTGCCTGGCAAAACGGTGATCAACATTCCCGGCTGTCCGCCGAACCCACAAAACTTCCTTGCCACGGTGGCGCATATCATCACCTTCGGCAAACCTCCGGCGCTTGACGCCAAAAACCGTCCCCGCTTTGCCTACGGACGCTTAATTCACGAGCACTGCGAACGTCGACCGCATTTTGACGCCGGGCGCTTTGCGAAAGCGTACGGCGATCAGGGGCATCGCGAAGGCTGGTGCTTGTACCACTTAGGTTGCAAAGGCCCGGAAACCTGGGGCAACTGCTCAACGTTGCAGTTTTGCGATGTGGGCGGTGTCTGGCCCGTTGCCATTGGTCACCCGTGCTACGGCTGTAACGAAGAAGGGGTTGGCTTTCACAAAGGCATCTCCCAGCTTGCGCATGTGGATAACCCTACGCCGCGCGCCGCGAAACCAGACGTCAACCTGAAAGAGGGCGGCACCGTGTCGGCAAGCGCAGTCGGTTTGCTGGGTGGCGTCGTCGGCCTGGTGGCGGGCGTCGGTGTGATGACCGTGCGTGAACTGGGTCGCCAGCAGAAGAAAAACGACACGGATTCACAGGGAGGCTAGCCGTGAACAGACGTGATTTTCTCAAAGTGGCGTCCGGCGGGGCGCTGCTGGTGGGGGGATCGTCCGCGAGTTTTGCCGCCGCGCAAAACCGCCCGCCGATCCCCGGCGCGCTGGGGATGTTGTACGACTCCACGCTCTGTGTCGGTTGTCAGGCCTGTGTGACGCGTTGCCAGGAAATTAACACGCCGCAGCGTAACCCTCAGGGCGAGCAAACCTGGTCGAATAACGACAAACTTTCGCCTTATACCAATAACATTATTCAGGTCTGGCACAGCGGCAGCGGCGAGAACAAAGACCAGCTGCGCGACGGTTATGCCTATATCAAAAAGCAGTGCATGCACTGCGTGGATGCCAACTGTGTTTCCGTCTGCCCGGTGCAGGCGCTGAAAAAAGACGCCAAAACCGGCATCGTTCACTACGACGCCAGCGTCTGTACCGGCTGCCGCTACTGCATGGTCGCCTGTCCGTTCGATGTGCCGAAGTATGACTACAACAACCCCTTCGGCGCGCTGCATAAGTGCGAGCTCTGCAACCAGAAAGACGTGGCGCGGCTGGATAACGGCGAGCTGCCCGGGTGTGTGGAAGTGTGCCCGGCGGGCGCGGTGATTTTCGGCACGCGCGAAGAACTGCTCGCCGAAGCCAAAAAACGTCTCGCGATGAAACCCGGCTCTGAGTACCGCTACCCGCGCCAGACATTGAACACCAACGACACCTACGTGCATAACGTGCCCAGCTACTACCCGCATCTGTACGGCGAGAAAGAGGGCGGCGGCACGCAGGTGCTGGTGTTGACCGGGGTTCCTTATCAGGAGCTGGGGTTGCCGGAGCTGGACGACCTGGCAACCGGCGCACGCTCTGAGCATGTTCAACATACGGTCTACAAAGGCATGATGTTGCCGCTCGCCGTGCTGGTTGGGCTGACTGCACTGGTACGCCGCAATACGCGGGACAACCATGACGGAGGCGATCATGAGTCATGATCCACAAGCGATGGGCGGCAAACTGCTGAGTAAACCGGTGCTGCTGTTCGCCCCGCTGATCGTGCTGTGCGCGATCTTTATCCTCAAGCGTTTGATCTTCGGGCTCGGATCGGTCTCGGATCTGAACGGTGGTTATCCGTGGGGGATCTGGATCGCGTTTGATTTGCTGATCGGCACTGGCTTTGCCTGTGGCGGCTGGGCGTTGGCGTGGGCGGTGTATGTCTTTAACCGGGGCGATTATCACCCGCTGGTGCGCCCGGCGCTGTTGTGCAGCCTGTTCGGTTATTCGCTGGGCGGCTTGTCCATTACCATCGATGTCGGACGTTACTGGAATCTGCCTTACTTCTATATTCCCGGCCATTTCAACGTCAATTCAGTGCTGTTTGAAACCGCGGTCTGTATGACGATTTACATCGGCGTGATGGCGCTGGAGTTCGCCCCGGCGCTGCTGGAAAGGCTTGGCTGGAAGGTTTCGCTGCGCCGTCTCAATAAAGTGATGTTTTTCATTATCGCACTTGGCGCGCTGCTGCCGACCATGCACCAGTCGTCGATGGGCTCGTTAATGATTGCCGCCGGATATAAGGTTTACCCGCTGTGGCAGAGCTATGAAATGTTGCCGGTTTTCTCGCTGCTGACCGCGTTTATTATGGGTTTTTCGATTGTCATTTTCGAAGGCTCATTAATGCAGGCCAGCCTGCGCGGCAACGGGCCGGATGAAAAACGCCTGTTTAGCAAACTGATTAACATCCTGAGCGTGCTGTTAGCGCTGTTCCTGGTGCTGCGGTTGGGAGAGATCACGTGGCGTGACAAATGGCATTACGCCTTTGCCGGTGATTTTTACAGCCTGATGTTCTGGCTGGAAATGGCGCTGCTGGCCTTGCCGCTGCTGATCCTGCGCGCGCCGCGTTTGCGCCGTGATTCCCGCTTTTTGTTCCTTGGCGCGTTGAGCATGCTGCTCGGCTGTGCGCTGTGGCGGCTCTCTTATTCGCTGTTGGCCTTTAATCCTGGCAACGGCTACCACTACTTCCCGACAGCGGAAGAGTTATTGATTTCCATCGGTTTTGTGGCAATTGAAGTCTGTGCGTACATCTTACTGATACGTCTGTTGCCGATTATTCCTCCGTTAAAAACATCTGCGCGACATGAGGCGAGTAAAGCATGAGTCAACGTATCACCATTGATCCGGTTACCCGTATTGAGGGTCATTTACGCATTGATTGCGAAATTGAAAACGGCGTTGTATCAAAGGCCTGGTCGTCAGGAACCATGTGGCGCGGGATGGAAGAGATTGTCAAAAACCGCGACCCGCGCGACGCATGGATCATCATGCAGCGCATTTGCGGCGTTTGTACGACGATCCACGCCATTGCCTCGGTGCGGGCGGTAGAAAGCGCGCTGGAGGTGAAGGTGCCGCGCAACGCCCAGTACATCCGCAACATCATTCTGGCCGCCCACTCGATTCACGATCATATCGTCCATTTCTATCAGCTTTCGGCGCTCGATTGGGTCGATATCACCAGCGCGCTGAATGCCGATCCGGCGAAAGCCGCCGCGCTGTTACAGGGGCTTTCCGACTGGCCGCTTAACAGTGAAAACGACTTCAAAGCGGTGCAGGAGAAGATCAAAGCGCTGGTCGCCAGCGGCCAACTGGGCATTTTTGCCAACGGCTACTGGGGCCACCCGGCAATGAAGTTGCCGCCGGAAGTGAACCTGATTGCCGTCGCGCACTACCTGCAAGCGCTGGAGTGTCAGCGCGACGCTAACCGCATTGTCGCGCTGCTCGGCGGTAAATCGCCGCACATTCAGAACCTGGCGGTGGGCGGGGTTGCCAACCCGATCAATCTTGATGGCATCGAAGTGCTGAACCTTGAACGCCTGATGTATCTCAAGTCGTTTATCGACAAGCTGGAAGGGTTTATCGAGCAGGTTTATAAAGTCGACACGGCGGTGATTGCGGCGTTTTACCCGGAATGGCTCACGCTCGGTAAAGGCGCGGTGAACTACCTGAGCACGCCGGAATTCCCCACCGATGCCAACAACGGCAGCTTCCTGTTTGCTGGTGGCTACATTGAAAATGCCGATCTTGCGACCTACCGTGAAATCAACACCCACACCGATCCTTTCCTGATTAAAGGCATTCAGGAGAGCGCGAAACATGCCTGGTATAAAGACGAGGCGCCACAGGAGCCGTGGCAGGGCACCACGCTGCCGCAGTACACCGGCTGGCAGGAAGAGGGCAAATACTCCTGGGTTAAATCGCCCACCTTTTACGGCAAAACGGTCGAAGTGGGGCCGCTCGCCAATATGCTCTGCAAGCTGGCAGCGAAACACCCGGCAACGACGGAGAAATTGCACGATATCACCGCCATTTACCAGAAACTCACCGGTAAAACGGTGGCGGTGGAGCAACTGCACTCCACGCTGGGGCGCATTATCGGCCGCACGGTTCATGCCTGCGAGTTACATCAGGTCTTGCAGCAGCAGTATCAGGCATTGATAGACAATATCGGCAAAGGCGATGTGCAAACTATCGCCCATACGGAAATCCCGACCAGCGGCGAGTTTAAAGGCGTCGGCTTCCTTGAAGCGCCGCGCGGCATGCTCTCCCACTGGATCGTTATCAAAGACGGCAAAATCGATAACTACCAGGCGGTAGTGCCGTCAACCTGGAACGCCGGTCCGCGCAACTTCAACGACGACGCCGGACCATACGAGCTGTCACTGGTGGGAACGCCAATTGCCGATCCGCAAAAACCGCTGGAAGTGGTGCGCACCGTTCACTCGTTCGATCCGTGTATGTCGTGCGCGGTCCACGTGGTGGATGCCGACGGCAACGATGTTGTCGCGGTGAAGGTGCTGTGATGTCGATTTTAGTGTTAGGCGTGGGCAACATTTTGCTCACCGATGAAGCGATAGGCGTGCGGGTGGTGGAAGCGCTTGAGCAGCGTTACCACCTGCCCGCGCATGTCGAGGTGCTGGACGGCGGCACTGCGGGTATGGAGCTGCTTGAGGCGATGGCTAACCGCGATCATCTGATCATCGCCGATGCGGTGGTCAGCCGCAAAAGCGAGCCGGGTACAGTAATTTGCCTGCGCGATGACGACGTGCCAACGCTGTTCAGCAATAAAATTTCGCCGCACCAGTTGGGGCTATCGGATGTGCTGTCGGCGCTGCGTTTCACCGACGAGTTTCCGAAAAAACTGACGCTGATTGGCGTTATTCCATCCTCGCTGGAGCCACATATCGGCATGACACCGGTGGTGGCGGCGAGCCTGGACACCGCGCTACAGGCGGTGCTGGCGGCGCTGCGTGAATCCGGCGTGGAGCCTGTTTTACGGGAGACTGAACATGCAGGATGAGGTGATGGGGTTCGACGTTTCGCCGCACTGCGAAGTGCAGGCGGCTTTTATGGCGATAGCCGAGCAGGAGATGCAGGGTCTGCCGTTTGTCCATGCAACCATGCCGGTGTATGTCACGCCGTTTACCCGCTTTGAAGAGCAGTGGCTGGGCTGTGTGCTGACACCGTGGATGCTGAGTCTGCAAATCTACCCCGGCCCGCAGCAGTGCTGGCCTCGCCGCCCGGTGAGCCAGCGGCTGGGGCTGCGATTGCCCTATGGCGAAATGACCTTTACCGTCGGCGAATTACCCGCATTGGGGCAATACCTGAGCTGCTCGCTGATGTCGCCGCTCGATCGGGGATTGTCTGTTGATGCTGGCATCACGCTTGCCGATAACTGCCTGAAAATGGCGCTTTCGTTGCCGGTCACCGATGCCGCGCTAAGCCGTCGCGCGTTACTGCAAGGGCTACGGGACAAAGCGCATGCATGAGTTATCCCTGTGCCAGAACGCGGTGGAGATCATTGAACAGCAGGCGCGGCAAAACGGCGCGCGGCGCGTGACGGGCGTATGGCTGGAAGTGGGCGCGCTGGCTTGTGTGGAAGAGAGCGCGCTGCGGTTTGGTTTTGATATCGCCTGCCGCGAAACGCTGGCGCAGGGTTGCACATTGCATATCCTCCATAAACCGGCGCAGGCCTGGTGCTGGAATTGCAGCCAGACAGTGGAAGCCGAGCGGCACGATGAATGCCCGCTCTGCCACTGCCCGACGCTGCATATTGAGCGCAGCGACGGCGTGCAGATCAAAAGTATCGAAGTGGAGTAAAGCAACGATGTGTATAGGCGTACCGGGGCAGGTGGTGGCCGTTGGCGACGATTTTCATCAACTGGCGCAGGTGGATGTGTGCGGCGTGCGCCGCGACGTCAATATCGCGCTGGTGTGCGAGGATTCACCGCGTGAATTGCTGGGACAATGGGTGCTGGTGCATGTCGGTTTCGCGATGAGCGTGATTGATGAACACGAAGCGCTGGCGACGCTGGAAGCGTTGCGCAACATGGAGATCGAAGCGTTTGCCCCTCAGCGCTGAAGCGCGTCGATGTTCGCGTCGGTCACCATCTGCGTGACCTGCGCCAGATTGCCGATCTTCGCTTCGCTGGCGCGATAGAATTTACTCTTATCAATCAACAGCAATGATTGCTGCGCCCGGCGTAACAGCTGGGCTTTGAACGCCGCATTGTGGCGGGTGGAATCCCACATATCGCCGCGCGCATCCACGCCTTCGCAGGAGAAGATAAACAGATCAATCTCCAGCGATTTCAGAAGGCTTGCGAGAGCCGGGTTCACATAGCAGCGCTCCGTGCGCGCCAGACGGCCACCCGAGCAGATAAGTTCAATCTGTTCGCGGCGCGCCATCTCCTGGCACACCGGCAGACTGTTAGTCAGCACCGTCAACGGGATATCCGGTAACTGCCGCGCCAGATGAAAACAGGTAGAGCTGGCATCCAGCGCCAGCGTCATCCCGGCTTCTATCCAGTTCAGTGCGTGGCGGGCGATGTCGGCTTTATCCGCATAATGGCTTTTTAGCCGGGTGCGAAACGGTTCCCCGCCATCATGCGATGCTGCGTGCAATGTACGCGCCAGACCGTGGCGACGCACAATTTTCCCCGCCGTTTGCAGCGCGTTGAGATCGCGGCGAATGGTTTCAATACTGACATTCAGCTGCGCCGCCAGCGCCTGGGTTGTGATGCTGTGCTGGCTGGTGAGAAGCTGCAGAATCGCTTGCTGGCGCGCGTGCTTCATGGCGTTTCCTCATGCCGTGGCGAGAGCGAAATCAGGATTTTGCCGATAGCCGCGCCGTTTTTACCGGTGTGCTTAATGTGATACATCGCGCGATCGGCACGCATCAGCGCATTAACAAAATCATCCCCGGCTTGCACTTCATCAATGCCTATCGATGCGCCTACCGACGCCTCGCCATTATCCAGCTCGAAGGGGCTGAGAATGGCACGCAAACAGCTATGCGCTGTGCTGTTAATCAGCAGGCTGTTGAGCGCAAAGGGCAGCAACAGAACAAATTCATCGCCGCCAAGCCGCCCGATGACGGTTCCCTCCGGACAGGAAGCACGCAGGCGCTGGCTGAGCTGGATCAGCAACTCATCGCCGCTGCGGTGACCAAACGTATCGTTTACCGCTTTGAAATCATCGAGATCGATAAATGCCACACACAGCGGCCCGGCGAGATTGAGTTCAGCGAAGTGTTGCAACAGTGCGTGGCGGTTCGCGAGGCCGGTCAGCGGATCGTGGTTTGCAAGCAGAGCCAGTTGCTCTTCGTACTGCTTCTCTTTGGTCATATCAATGTGCGTGCCGGTCACTTTCAGCGGCGCGCCGCTGGCGTCCCGGTCGGTGACGCGACCGCGATCGAGCACCCAGGTCACGGTGCCATTTTTATGCTGCATGCGGTGCAACGCTTCGTAAAACGGGGTTTTGCCGTGCAAATGGTCATAAAACGCATCCAGCACCCGTTGCCGGTCATCTTCATGCAGGTGTTCACGCCAGACATCAAAATGGGCGCTCAGTGCTTTGGGTTGATAGCCAAGCATCGCTCCCCAGCGGCGGTTAAAGATGATGAGCTTGCCGCTTGGCACATCCAGTTGCCACAAACAGAGTCCGGTGCCGTCGAGCGCGGCGCTGAGTTTATTGCGCGCATCGCGCGCGATCCGCACCAGCCGGGCGTTGTGCTTCTTCAGATTCTGGATCTGCTGTTTTAGCGCGTTTTCAGACATTTGGCGGGCTACGGGTAAATAAAAGGCATTCTTACGAGTTATTTCTGTTATGTAAATATGGTGTGAAAAAAAGAGCAGAAGGTGTGGAGAAAGGCGGGAGAAACCGGGCGGAATGCCGCCCGGTGGGCAAGATCAGGCGTTGCGTTTATCTTCAGTTTGCGTGTCGAAATCGCTGGCGTCGTGGCGCTCGTGCAGTTGCTCACTCGGCTCGCCGAAGGTGCGGTTAACCATGCGCCCACGTTTCACCGCCGGGCGCTCTGCAATCGCTTTCGCCCAGCGCTGGACGTTTTGGTAGCTGCCCGCGTCGAGGAATTCCGCCGCGTTATAGACATTGCCCAGCACCACGTTGCCGTACCACGGCCAGATGGCCATATCGGCGATGGTGTACTCATCCCCGGCTACAAATGTGTGCTGTGCCAGTTGCTTATCCAGCACGTCCAGTTGGCGTTTGGCTTCCATGGTAAAGCGGTTGATCGCGTACTCGATCTTCACCGGCGCATAGTTATAGAAGTGGCCAAAACCGCCGCCGAGGAAAGGTGCGGAACCTTGCAGCCAGAACAGCCAGTTCAGCGTTTCAGTGCGTTTTGCCGGATCTTTTGGCAGGAAGTGACCGAATTTTTCCGCCAGATAGAGCAGGATCGCGCCGGATTCGAACACCCGCGTCGGCGGTGTAGTGCTGTGGTCGCGCAGCGCCGGGATTTTGGAGTTCGGGTTAACCTCGACAAAACCGCTGGAGAATTGATCGCCTTCACCGATGCGAATCAGCCACGCGTCGTACTCTGCGGCACTGACGCCTTTCGCCAGTAACTCTTCCAGCATGATAGTCACTTTCTGGCCGTTCGGCGTACCGAGCGAATAGAGCTGTAACGGGTGTTTGCCGACCGGCAATGTTTTGTCATGCGTTGGGCCGGAAACCGGGCGGTTGATATTGGCAAACGCGCCGCCGCCGGATTTATCCCACGTCCAGACTTTGGGGGGCTGATAGTTGTCTGACATTTTGGCCTGCCTTTTCGTTGATGTGTTGAAGAAGTTAAGCGCCTGCAAAGCAGTGTAGCAGTCGCCTCAGGCGAGAATACGCTGCGCCCAGACGTTGATATCGTCGCCGCTACCGAGGTCGGCCTGCACCAGCCCGTTGACCATAAAGGTTGGCGAAACATGAATGCCATTCTGGCGCGCGTATTTGCTGTGCCATTTGATCTCGGTTTGCAGTTCCGGGCGGGCAAAAGCCTCTGCCAGCTTCACCCCGCTGTACTGTTCGATGCGTTCAATAATTTGCTGGGGCGTGGCGTGCATATTCGGGCCGCTGCAGTGGTCGGTAAATTCAAACTCTTCGCGATGATCGGCAACCGCTTGCAACACTTTACGCGCGGCGTTTTTGCCGTCCGCAAGCGTTGAGGCCGCGAGGATGCAGCGGATAATCACACCGGAAAACAGGTGCCACGGCTGTGATTGCAGGCGGATTTTTACCGTGACGTTATCCTCGCCGACCTGTTGAAGCAGCGCGTCCAGTTTGTTAAACGCGCGTACAGAAAAAGGGCAAGTAGGTTCGATAAATACCTCGAACGTGCGTGGGCCGTGACCCCAACTGAGCGGGGCGGCATGTAGCGGTTGTTGGCTCATTTTTCACTCCTGATATTTTATATTTTTTCGCGTTTCAAAGAGTAGCAGCATGCCGCAGGCAGGGGAAAGTCGCTTTGCCGCCGATGCGGTTAAGCAGTAAAGCGGTTGCGTTATTTTGCCGATGCGGGTGTTAAAACGTTGCGCGCTGACATGGACATTCGTTTGTTAAAATTTAGTGATAAAAATGGGCGGCGCTTCTGCTTTTAATTATATGCCCTGACTTAACGTATATTTTTTAATATCCAACTGATTTAAGTAAAATTATTGTTTTATTAAATATCGCGTGCTTATTTAATTTTTGTATGTAAATCATCCAGCTTCAGCGCTATTTGTTATTAATCTGTTTCTTTTGCCTGTCGATAATCGTTATGAGGATCTTTTTTTCGGCTCAGGCAGAGTCATTTGGCGGAATATCTGGTCATTGATAGCGGAGATAATGATGCAGGAGATTCAGGCGATTCAGGCAAGCCCGCACCTTGCCACAACAAAAGAAAACACAAACCATAAATCGGCGGCTCATACGGATAACGGCGCGGCAAATAGCGCTTCGCATGATGAGAGCACCAAAGTGACGCTCTCCAGCCGCGCAGAAAAGCACAAACACAGCAACGAGATAAAAGCCGAGCAGCAGGTTCAGGAAAAGAAAAAGGTGGAAAATCATGAAATTGATTATTCACTGGCGATGACCGGTATTCCGCAATTCGGCGGACGGCTGGTGACCATTGTTAAATATCCGGACGGCAGAACGGAAATGGTTGATGCGTTTTCGGGTAAAAAAGTAACGCAACAAGAGTTAGCCACCGCGCAGTTACAGAAAGAGAAACGCGTGGCTGAACAGCACAAACAGGACGCGAAAGCGGTCGTGCAGCAAGAGCAGATAACGGCGGGCGAATCTGAACCGACGGATATGCAATAAAGATCTCCCGTAAAACCTGTCTTATTTCAGGGGCATTAACGTTAGCGGTAGAAATCCGGTATCTATATCTGGACCTTATATTTAGCGGTTGTTGATTAAATATATCTTATATTACGCATTCGCTGACCGGAAAATAGAATAGCCTCAGTCATCTATTTGGCTTAAGGCAAAAATAGCACGATATATTTTCAGCAAAATAATGGCTGAGGATATCGGCTTGTTTGCGTTTTATTGGGCATGAATAAAACGCAATGTACCGCCTGAAATACAGGCGGCACATCTCATCAGAACAGAACGGAATAATTCAGGCCAAACGTACGGCCGCGGCCTTTATAGGTATATAAACCCGCTGCGCCGTAGGTTGGGCTGTATAAACCCGGTGCGCGTTGTCCCCACGCGGTGGTGTAATCTTCGTCCAGCAGGTTTTCAACGCTAAAGCTCAACTTACCGACGGGCAGAAGGTAGCTGCCGAGCAGGTCAACGGTGTTGTACCCGTCAATATGTTTCCCATCGGCGTCAGAAAGATCAAAGGTCTGCGTGCTTTGCAGGCGTAACGTCCAGTCGCCTGGCGCCCAGTTGACCCACGCGCTCATTTTCGACGGGCTGGCGCTATCCACGGTCAGTTTCTGCCACTTGCCATCGACGCGGGTTTGCGACTTGATGGCGTTAAAGTTTGCACCGGTGCTCCACTCGCTGTTGCTAAAGAAGTAATCGACCTGACCTTCCACACCGTAAATACGACGCTGATCATCTTCAATATTGATGGTCATGTCGCTTTTGTTGATGTTGATGGTTTTATCCGAAAGCGAGTAGTACGCGGCGATCTGCGTACGCAGGCTATCGCCGGTGAAGCGCCAGCCCAGCTCGTAGGCATTCACTTTAATGCCGTCCAGCTTCGAATCGTTCACGTTGACGCTGTTAACCAGACGGTAGTGGCCGTTTTCCAGCTTGTAGGTGCCGGAACCGTAATATTTCGCCAGGTCCGGGATTTCAAAGCCTTGCGAGAAGTTAAACCACACCTGCTGGCGTTCGCTCAGATGACCGAGGATACCGGCGTTGAACAGCAGATTGTTGTAATCCGTTTTGCCGCCTGGCACCGCGTCTGCCGAGGTCGCCTTGCCGGTGGCGATGGCTTGCTGCTGCGCGTAGCCCACAAAGTCGTCGACTCTGTTTTCCGTGTACTGGTAGCGCACGCCACCGCTCAGGGTGATGGCCGCAATGTCATAGCTGCTTTGCAGGAACGGCGCGAGGTTCGTGATGCTGTAGCCGGGATAGCGCCCGACGTTATAAGCGTTATCCAGTTTCATCCCACCGCTGGCGGCGGCGTTGCTGAGATTGAAAAATTGCTGGTTGGCATCGAACGTTTCATGTTCGGCGTCCACGCCCCAGGTCAAGGTCAGATCTTCCAGCGGTTTGCTGTTGAGAGTGAGTTTGCCGCCGTAGAAATCGGTTTTTTGCTGTGATGCGCCAATGCTGGTCACCGAGCCGCCGGAAAGCGTCGGGAAGGGATAATAGGTCAGGCTTTCGTCACGGTAGTAAATCTGCGCCAGTAAATCCTGGCCCCAGAAATCGCTGTTGGCGTATTGCAGGTTAATTAAGTGGCGTTCGGTGCCGGGGATGCGGTCGGAATCAAGATTGCTTTTGTTGTAAGCGTTGCCGGAGCCGCGCACCGCCGAGAAGTTTTCGCCAAGGAAAAGGCCGTGCTTACCGTCAGACTGGCTTTTGTAATACTGCGTGGTGAGCTGTAACTGCTGATGATCGTCGATATTCAGCGTGCCGGTACCCATTACATCCAGGCGGTCTGAATACTGCAAACCGGTTTGCGTGTTATCAATGATCACTTCATTGCCTTTGCCGTCGTACCAACCGCCATAGCGCTGGTACGCCACAGAGAGGCGACCCGACGCGTTATCGTTACCACCGCTGACCGCAGCGGCGATGTTCTCGTCGTGATCGTTATGGCTGTTAAAACCGCTTTTCGTGCCGGTCTGGAATTCAACCTCGGTTTCCGGCTGGCCTTTTTTGGTGACGATATTGATTAAACCGCCGGTACTGCCACCGCCGTACAGCGATGTCGCGCCGGAAATCACTTCGATGCGCGCAATGTTAAACGGATCGATAGCATCGAGCTGGCGGCTGTCGCTGCGGGACGAGTTCAGACGTACGCCGTCGACCATCACCATCATTGAACGGCCGCGCAAATTCATACCGTAATTGGTGCGTCCCTGGCTGCTGACGTCCATCCCGGGAATTAGCTGCGCCAGCACCTCTTTTAACTCTTTTCCGCCCTGAACCTGCTGCTCAATTTCAGCCTGTTCAATGACCCAGGTGGTTTGCGCCATATCCGTAACGCTGTGGTTTGCGCGGCTGGCGGCAACCACCAGTGTCTCTTCTTTTTGACCTTCCGCCGAGGCGTGAGCGGAAAACATCATCAATAAACAAGGATTTAATGCCCAAAGATAACGAGATTTCATTGTTATGGTGATCCTGATTTAACAGAAGTACGGCGGCGCTGATCCTCCCGGCCGCAAGCAATATCGCTATTTATTGATAGCGATTATCAAGATGATATGAATTATCGTTACCATGTAAACGCTTTATGTAAAAAAATGTTGGAATAACCCGGTGATTTCCATGAGATTTTTAGGGTTTTTGACCGTGAATCTGAACAGACAAAGGGCGGGGAGGGCACCGGGTTCGATAACGATACCGCCCGGTATAATAAGGTTGCTGGTATTTATTGCTTGATGCGTTTACGGCAAGTGAAAAGGTATTTTAGCGGGGGTTAGCGCTTCGTTTTGTTATGCTTTTCTTTAAAATCCGCAATCGCCTGATTGATGTTATCTGTTTCGATGGCGTCCACTTTTTCGCCTTCGAAAAAGATTTCATAGTGGCCTGAAACATATTTAAAGGTAAATATCTTACCCTGATAACGCACGCGCTTTTCTTTTACAGACAATCCCCTGCTGCGCATAGCCACTTTTGCCATTGTATCTATCTTTTTATTTTTCATAATAATTTGTCTTACCTGTGCAGGTTGTTTTGCGATGTTTGGTATTAAACCCACTCAATCTGATGTTAATTTGTTATTCATGGAAAAGATAGCCACGGTTGTCTGATTCGCTGGATTGATAATATATGAAACATTTAACCTGATGTTAAGGTTGTCTTAATCTTCTGCGTATCCTGCAATTGTGAATTAGTGGATTAATTCATTTTTTAATTTTTGATGATATTTAATTTCAAACTCATTCTTCTGATAATAGTTTTGATTCTCATTTCATTTCCGCTACGATTAAAATCCAGCCCAGCTCGTATGTGCTGACTGTTACACATAATTTAAAAGGAATGATGATGAAGAACCGCTTTTTGCCGCTCTGTTCACTTGCACTGGTCATCTCTTCAGTTTTTGCTGCTCCCGCGGCGCTCGCCGCCGATAACGACGACGGTATCGTGGTCTATAACGCGCAGCACGAAAACCTGACAAAATCCTGGGTCGACGAATTCACCAAAGAAACCGGCATCAAAGTCACGTTGCGTAACGGCGGCGACACGGAGCTGGGTAATCAACTGGTGCAGGAAGGCAACGTTTCGCCAGCGGATGTGTTTCTGACGGAAAACTCCCCGGCGATGACGCTGGTCGACAACGCCGGGCTTTTTGCGCCGCTCAATGCGGATACGCTGAAACAAGTTCCGGCGCAGTTTCGTCCGGCGCATGGTCGCTGGACTGGTATTGCCGCGCGCAGCACTGTTTTTGTCTATAACCCGGCGAAACTCTCCGCCTCGCAGTTACCTGCGTCGATCATGGATTTAGCCAAACCGGAATGGAAAGGCCGCTGGGCGGCGTCGCCTTCAGGCGCTGATTTCCAGGCCATTGTCAGCGCGATGCTGACCCTGAAAGGTGAAAAAGCCACGCTCGACTGGCTGAAAGCGATGAAAACCAACTTTGTGCCTTACAAAGGCAACAGCACGGTGATGAAAGCGGTCAATGCCGGACAAATCGACGGCGGCGTGATTTATCACTACTACTACTTTGTCGATCAGGCGAAAACCGGCGAGAACAGCAAAAACACTCAGCTTCACTACTTTAAACATCAGGATCCGGGCGCGTTCGTCAGCATCTCTGGCGGCGGCGTTTTAGCGTCCAGCAAACATCAGAAACAGGCGCAGGCGTTTATCAAATGGATAACCGGCAAGCAGGGCCAGGAGATGCTGCGTACCAACAATGCGTTTGAATACGCAGTAGGGGAAGGCGCGGCATCTAACGCAAAACTGGTTCCGCTGGCGCAATTAGACGCACCGAAAGTGGAACCCTCTGCGCTTAACAGCAAAAAAGTCAGCGAGTTAATGACCGAAGCCGGTCTTTTGTAATCACGCAGGAAAGAGTGCCTGATGTCCAGTTTAAGTCTCCCGGCGGCTAGCAATGCGGCCTGCCATGCCGCCCGGCACCGCCCTTCGTGGGTGCTGGTGATATTTGCCCTTTTTGTCGCGGCACTGGCCTTACTGCCCGTTGGTTTTGTCATCGGTGTCGGTATTGATACCGGCTGGGCGACGGTGCAGGCGCTCATTTTTCGCCCGCGTGTGGGTGAGTTGCTCGTCAACACCTTCTGGCTCATTGCACTTGCTGTACCCGCCAGCGTCGCGCTTGGCACGTCGCTGGCGTGGCTCACCGAACGGACGTCGCTGCCCGGCCGGCGCATATGGGCCGTGCTGGCGGTTGCGCCACTGGCAATCCCGGCGTTTGTACAAAGCTATGCCTGGGTGAGCGTTTTGCCTGGGTTTAATGGATTACCCGCGGCAGTGTTTATCGCCGTGCTGGCCTATTTTCCGTTTATTTATATGCCGGTCGCGGCGGTGTTGCGCCGCCTCGATCCCAGCCTTGAGGATGTTGCGGCATCGCTTGGCACTCCGCCGTGGCGGATCTTTTTTCGCGTGATCTTGCCCCAGCTCCGGCTGGCGCTTTGTGGCGGTGCGCTGCTGGTGGCGCTGCACTTGCTGGCGGAATATGGCCTGTTTGTGATGATCCGCTTCGATACCTTCACCACCGCGATTTACGATCAGTTTCAGTCAACGTTCAGCGGCCCGGCCGCCAATATGCTCGCCGGTGTGCTGGCGCTCTGCTGCCTGGCGTTGCTGCTGCTGGAGACGGCGGCGCGCGGCAAAGCGCGCTATGCGCGGGTGGGCTCAGGGTCAGCGCGCAAGCAACAACGCCGCGCACTTGGGCGCTGGGGCTGTGGGCTGGGGTTATTGCTGGCGGCATGCACGGTGGCGCTGTCATTCGGTACGCCGATTGCCGTGCTCGGCCGCTGGTTGTGGCTCGGTGGGTTCGATAACTGGTATCGCGCGGATCTCTGGCTTTCACTGCGCCAGACTCTTTTTCTGGCCGTTTGCGGGGCGCTGATCACCACCGCGTTCGCCATTCCGACGGCGTGGCTCTCGGTGCGCCATCCGCGCCGCGTATTTCGCTTTCTCGAAGGCTGTAATTACATCACCAGCGCATTGCCCGGCATTGTGGTGGCGCTGGCGCTGGTTACCGTGACCATTCATTACGCGCGCCCGATTTACCAGACCGAAGTGACGCTGTTTCTCGCCTGGCTGTTGATGTTTATGCCCAGAGCATTAATCAACTTACGCGCCGGGATTGCGCAAGCGCCGGTCGAGCTTGAGCAGGTGGCGCAAAGCCTTGGCACCTCGCCTGGCAGAGCGCTGGTGAGTGTTACGCTGCGGCTGGCTGCACCGGGTGCTTCCACCGCGGCGGCATTAGTCTTTCTGGGTGTGAGCACGGAACTGACCGCCACGCTGCTGCTTTCCCCGCTTGGTACGCGCACGCTGGCGACAGGGTTCTGGGCGCTGACCAGCGAGATCGACTACGTGGCGGCGGCACCTTATGCGTTGCTGATGATTTTGATCTCCTTGCCGTTGACCGGCCTGCTGTATAAGCAATCACAAAAACTTTCGGGTCTTTAAGATGTTAGAACTGGCAACAATTTCGAAAAGCTTTGCCGCTGCGCGCGTGCTGGATGATGTCAATCTGGTGATTCCTGCGGGTAGCCGCACGGCGATTGTCGGCCCGTCCGGGTCGGGGAAAACCACACTGTTGCGTTTGATCGCCGGGTTTGAAATGCCGGACAGCGGGCGTATCGAGTTGCAGGGAAAAACCTTGTTTGGCGATGGCCAGTTTGTCCCGGCTCACCAACGCAACATTGGCTTTGTGCCGCAAGAAGGCGCGCTGTTTCCGCACCTTCGCGTCGGAGAAAACATTGCCTGGGGGCTTAAAGGTTCGCGCCACGAGAAGCAACGCCGTGTCGACGAGTTAATGGCGATGGTGTCGCTGGACAGCAAGCTGGCGGCGCGCTGGCCGCATGAGATCTCCGGTGGTCAGCAACAACGTGTGGCGCTGGCCAGAGCGCTGGCGCAGAAACCGGCGCTGATGTTGCTCGACGAACCGTTTTCGGCGCTGGACACTGGTCTGCGCGCCGCCACGCGTAAAGCCACGGCGGATTTGCTGACTGAAGCCGGCGTTGCATCCATTCTGGTTACTCACGATCAGAAAGAAGCACTCTCCTTCGCCAGCCAGATTGTGGTGATCCGCCACGGCCGCTTTGCGCAGGTGGGATCGCCGTTCGCGGTCTATTCGCAACCGATTGATGAGGAGACGGCGCTGTTTTTGGGTGATGCGCTGATTCTATCTGCCGATGTGGCACAAGGGCGTGCGCACTGTCTGCTTGGCGATGTGGCGGTGGATAACCCGGCGCTTTCTGGCGCTCATCGCATTATGTTGCGCCCGGAGCAGGTAAGTGTGGTGCCGTGCGATGAGCATCAAACCTACCCGCAGGCACAAATTATCGATATGGATTTTGCCGGATACCTTTCGTCATTGACGCTGCTGTTTTCGCAAACCGGCGAACGCCTGACATTACAAGCCATCACCCGCCCGGACTGGCGACCTGGCATGAAAGTGAATCTGCAGGTTAACGGTAGCGCCCGCGTATTCCCCCGCTGAATGTAATGCCCGGTTAACGCCGGGTTTGTTTATCAATTGTCATATTCTTGAGACCGATCTCAAAACGATGTTTTCGCATGTGTAAAACTTCGTTTCGTTTTGTATCGCCATAAAAATAAAAGCCTTTGTTGACCCGTAATGCCTGATGGCGTTCACTCTTGGCCACATTTTCCAGAAACAGAAACGCGCGATTACACCGGTGCAGCCTGCCGGGAGAACCTGTTTCAGGAGAATGATCCATGCAATACCCTCTGGGACTTAGTGTGCTGTTTTGTTGCCTGCCAGCGATGGCGAATGCGGCAACGATACTTGAAGGCGCGGTTTTCGCCGACGCGCCACTGGCGGGCGCTCCGGTAACGGTGACCGACAGTTCAGGCAAGCGCCTTACCACCAAAACGCGCAGCGATGGACGCTATTCGCTGGCGGTTGATGCCCTCACACCGCCGTTAACCCTTTCCACGACTCAGAGCACGGGCGGCGCTGAGTCGTGTTTGCGAAGCGATGAACCGCGTGCACGCTGCATGGCCTCGCTACGGATTACGCTGCAAAAAGAGCGTCGTAATACCGCTAATATCACCCCCTTTACCGACAGACTAGTCTCCGAAGTGGCCGGTCAGTTGGGCTATATCGGCCCACAGCAGTGGGTTGAACGCGGTGATAACCGCAAGCTGAATGCCGGTTTGCTGGCCGGGCCGCTGGCTAACTTTCGGCATGGCATGGCCGACGCGTTGCGTTTATCTGGCCTGAGTGCGCAAACCGCCGATCCGGTGCAGACCCCCATTCGCACCGGCAACGGTATGGCGCGGATTTTGTCGGTGATTAACCACAATCGTAACTATGACAACAACAGCGGCGAGGCGGGCGCGGCAGTGCTGACCGACAGCGCCTTTCGTCCGATTGTCGGTTTACAGAACAGCGGGCCGTGGGAACCGTTAGATTTGCCGCGTGCGCTACGCGACCGGCAGGCTATCAGTAGCGCGAAAACGCGTATTTTGCTGGTCAGTGACTCCACCGCCGCCACCTATGAAGTCGCCCGTTTACCGCGCATGGGCTGGGGGCAAGTTTTCCAGCACGCGTTTCGCGCCGACAGCGGCGTTGTGGTGCTTAACGGTGCGCGTTCCGGGCGCTCCAGCCGCGATTTCTACAACGAAGGCTGGTACCAGCAAATGGCGCGTGATTTGCGCCCTGGCGACTATGTCTTTATCGCCCATGGTCATAACGATCAAAATTGCGATGGCGATAAAGCGGTGCGCGGCGCGGCCGACGTGAAAAACCTCTGCACCTATCCCAATGATGCCAGCGGCAATCCGCAGTTTCCGCCGGGGGAACCATTGTTGTCGTTCCAGCACTCGCTGGAGCGCTATATCACGCTGGCGCGTGCAGCGGGCGCGACGCCGGTGCTGTTGACACCAACCACGCGGGTAAAAAACCGCGCCGGGAAAACGGCTTTTCAGCAGGGTGCCGACGATGTGGTGGTCAGCAGTCATTACACGGTGAAAAAGCCGGGTTACCGCTTTGCCGGAAACTACATCGACACCATCAAACAGACCGCCCAACGCAACCACGTGCCGCTTATTGATCTGGAAAAAGCGACCATCGATTTCGCCAATGCGCACGCCAGTAACTGGATGAATTACTGGCTGGCTGTGGATGTGAACGACCCGCGCTACTCCTGGTATAAAACGCAAACTTCCGGGATTCGCAGCAATCCTGATACCACCCATTTCCAGCAACAAGGTGCAGAAGCTGTCGCATCGATGGTAGCTGATCTAATCCGGACCACACCTGAATTGACCTCGCTTGCTGACAAACTAAAACCCTAAGGAGAGACCGATGAAAACACTGCACTATTCCGCGCTGTTGCTGGCGTGTATCAGCGTTTCCGCTCAGGCGAGCGAGTGGAACGCCATTGTCTCCACCGCGCCGCAAGCCGGTGAGTTCGCCACCATCAGCCAGGCGCTGGCCGCCGCGCCTGACAGCGGTACGCCGTGGCGGATCCTGGTCAAAGAGGGGCGCTGGAACGAACGGCTGGTGATTGAAAAACCGGTCACGCTGGTGGGGCAATCCAGAGAGCAAACGCAGATTGAAGCGAATACGCCCGCCGGTGCATTAGGCAGTGACGGGCAGAAGCTTGGCACCGGGCGTACCAGCACGGTGGAAGTGCGTGCCTCTGGCGTGACCATTGAAAACCTGACCATTCGCAATAGCTTTGATTTCCCGGCCAATGCCGCGCTGGCGGATGGTGATGCGAAGAAGCTGAAAGACACGCAGGCGGTGGCGCTGATGGTGTCGGAAAATGTCGATAAAGCGCGTTTCCGCCATGTCCGGCTCGAAGGTTACCAGGACACCTTTTACAGCAAGAGCGGAAGCCGCAGTTATTTCACCGATTGCGAAGTGAGCGGGCACGTTGACTTTATCTTTGGCCCCGGCATTGCGGTGTTTGACCGCTGCGAGATTATCGCCCGTAACCGCAATGATATTGCCCCGCCGTATGGCTATATCACCGCGCCCGCGACGCAGGCAGATGAGAAGTTTGGCTTGTTGATCATCAACAGCAAGCTCAGCAAAGAAGCGGGCGTTCCGGCGAAAAGTTTCGCGCTGGGTCGCCCGTGGCATCCGACAACACAATTCAGCGACGGGCGCTATGCCGATCCGAACGCCATTGGCCTGGCGGCATTTATCAACTGCGAAATCGACGACCATATTTATGGCTGGGATAAAATGTCCGGCAAAGATAAAGCCGGGGAGAAGATCTGGTTTTATCCGGAAGACAGCCGTTTTTATGAGTTTGATAACCGTGGTCCGGGCGCCGGACAGGGCGGTACAAAATACCAGTTAAGCAAGGCGGACGCCGCGCAATATAATCTGGCGGCGATTTTCAGCGGCTGGGATAACGCGCTGCTGGAGTAAAGGATTATGCCCCCGTGAGCGGGGGCAATTTATGAAGATCAGTTGCCGTATTTCACGTTAAACCCGAGCGTATCGCCAACGGTAGTGTATTCACGGAAATTGAAAATCAGCGGTTTCCATTTGCCTGAATTAACAATGCCATTTTCATTTAACAGCGCGTTTTCAACCCATAAGTTCACGATATCCAGCTCAGCCAACATAAAACGGCCTTTATCGCTGGTGGAGACTAAGCGGCATTCCGCCTGGATTGGGCACTCGGCAACGCGCGGCGGCGCGACATCGACAGAGGCTTCTGTGTGTAACCCGGCTTTGGCGAATTTATCGTGGCAGATTTCAACGCCCCACTTGGTCTGGTTTTCCGACAGGCTATCGCCGCCGGTAAGTTTGCCGATTTGCTCCACTTTTTCCCAAAGCGTGTGATCGGGAATATTGATCACGGCGTCTGAACCGGCCAATAAATTATTGTAGGTTTTACCGCCTTTGCTGATGCCAATAATCAGTTTCTCGCCCAGAGAAATAGAGGAGGATGCCGCTGAAATATTTGTGTTGCCATCTTTATCTTGCGTGGTGACTAAAAAAACGGGAAAGCCATAATAAAAAGAATTGAGTTTGGATTTGCTTTTCATTGCGCGTTGATTCCTGCTTATAAATAATTATCTGTCATTTTTCCCCCGTCATGGTGTATTTATCAATAACCCTTTCTGAGTAATAAAATTCAGCGGAAATAACCCCTAAAAAAAGTAGTCCACAAATTATAAAACAGGTATATCATATGCAACAAATGCTTTTCCCCCTCCCGGCAAACCTGCTTTGCTGAGACACAAAGAGGATGAAACATGCAACGAATTGCGATACCCGCGAACTATGTCCACACCCGTTCGACGCCGTTCTGGACCAAAGAAACCGCCCCGGCGTCCATCTGGAAACGCCATCTCGATGCCGGAACACGCCAGGGCGTCTACCCGCGTTTGAGTGTGCTGCAAGGGGCGATCCGCTATTACGGTTACGCCGATGAAACCAGCCCGCAACCGGTAGAGACATTAACGATTAATGCCGGTGAATTTGGCGTTTTCCCGCCGGAAAAATGGCACAACATTGAAGCATTAAGCGACGATACGATATTTAGCGTCGATTTCTATGTTGACCCGAAAATTTTGATTGAAGGCTGAGGTAATTCTGATGACGACTGAAAACAAAGGTTATTCTTTAGCAGTTTCTAACCGTGCTAACAATGAGACGCAGGAAAAGGTCTATCTCAAGCCAATGTCGTTATATGTTCCTGATGTTGCTGTACAGGCGGTTGCGGAACTGATTGCGGGTCTTACTGACGCTAAAGAAAGTTCCAGTGAATTTATCCTGACGGTGACTAACAATAATAACGGGGTTTCAGTGGATAAAGAGTTTTCCTCGCTTAATGAGCTGAAAGATCCGCTTAATGCCGCAGACGCGGTGAAAGAGTTGATTAATATCGTTCGCGGCTATGAATCGGACGAAGAAACTAACGTGTGCGGCTGGTAATCGAAGCGGCCTCAGGAGGTATTATGGCGCATCAAATTCCTGTTCATTTCCGTCATACCCGCTCAACGCCTTTCTGGACGAAAGAGACGGTTCCACAGGCGCTGCTCACCCATCACAACACCAAAAAAGGGGTCTATGGCCGTTTGTCGGTGATGCAGGGGGCCGTGAAATATTTTGGTTTTGCCAGTGAGCATGACACCACGCCGGAAGTGGAAGTGGTGATTGAAGCCGGGCATTTTGGCATTAGCCCGCCGCAATACTGGCACCATATTGAACTGTTAACCGATGACACCTACTTCAATATCGATTTCTTTGCCGACCCCAACGAAGCGCTGGAAGGGAAGGGGATTGGCCAGGTTGTGAATACCCATCGCAGCTAAACAGTTCACGCCCGCTTTGCGGCGGGCGTTTTTAAAAGTTCTCAATAAACCGTTTTACAGCAGGCGATCGCTCGAATTTGCGCCACGCCAGCGCCACATCCGTTTTTAATGTCTGTTCCGCCATCCGGTGAAATGTCACTTGCGGGTGGCTGAAACAGGCCATGGATTGCGGAACGATAGCGAAACCGAAACCCGCGGCCACCATGCTCAGCGAAGAGGAGAACTGCGACGCTTGTTGCTGATTTTCCATATCAATACCCGCGCGCAGACAGGCGTTGTACACCAGTTCATACAGACCCGGTGCGACCTGCTGAGGGAAGATAATGCACGGTGTTTGCTGCAATTCGTTAAGCGAGATATCTGCTTTTGCAGCAAGCGGATGCGAGCGGTGTAACGCCAGCACCATCGGTTCTTCATCGATCAATTTCAGGTTGAACATTTTGCTGTTTTCGCATGGCAGGCGCACAAAGGCGACATCAATCAGCCCCTCTTCCAGCTCCTGCATCAGCGTCGCCATATTGTCCTCTTTTTGATACAGCGCCACCTGCGGATAGCTTTGCTGAAACTGGCGAAGCGCGGAAAAAATCTGCGTGTGAAACGCATTGGAGCTGGTCACGCCAAGGTACAATTTTCCATTAATTCCCCGCGCAATTCCTTTCGCTTTTTCCATTGCCGCATCGCTCAATGCGATGATTTGACAGGCATCTTCATAAAACGCTTCACCCGCTTCGGTGAGCTCAACGCCGCGAGTTTGCCGGTAAAAAAGCGGTGTGCCCACTTCCTGCTCAAGACGACGAATTTGCTGACTTAATGGCGGTTGCGACATGCCCAGCATTTCTGCGGCACGGGTGAAATGTTGCGTCTGCGCAACGGCAACAAAATAGCGTAGATAACGGAGTTCCATATTAAAAACATCTCAAACCCTGATGCTTTGTATATTGGAATCTATCGCTGAATCGCGTCAATAATTAATCAGCTTTTCTAAACGACTGCTCAGCGAGGTAAAGGATAATGAGTCATCTAACCGGTTGTTCTTGCGAGGAAAGTCTACGGGAAACATTTCGTGCCTTTTCAGAAACTCGCCCAGAATGTGTGATATATCAAACATCGCTAATGAGTGCGCTATTAAGCGGTGTTTACGAAGGAAATACCACGATTGAGGATTTACTTAATCACGGTGATTTTGGTCTTGGCACCTTTAACGAGCTGGATGGCGAATTAATTGCGTTCAACAGTGAGGTTTACCAGTTGCGTGCTGATGGCAGTGCCCGTGAGGCTAGCCCACAGCAAAAAACGCCGTTCGCGGTAATGACCTGGTTTAAACCGCAGCATCGCGTTGAGCTCGACAAACCAGCCAGCCGCCAGCAACTGCACGACATCATCGATAAAGCGATCCCCTCCGATAACATTTTCTGCGCGCTGCGTATTGATGGCCATTTTCGCCATGCGCATACCCGTACCGTTCCACGCCAGACGCCGCCTTATCGCGCTATGACCGATGTGCTTGATGATCAACCGGTGTTCCGTTTTAACGGGCGCGATGGCGTGCTGGTCGGGTTCCGCACACCCCAGCATATGCAGGGCATTAATGTGGCAGGCTATCACGAGCACTTTATTACGGACGATCGTCACGGCGGCGGACACCTGCTGGATTACCAGCTTGAAAGCGGCACGCTGACATTTGGAGAAATCCACCATTTGATGATCGACCTGCCTGCAGATGCGGCGTTTCTTCGCGCGAATTTACACCCGGATAATCTGGATGCTGCCATCCGTTCGGTTGAGAGCTGAGAGCCATTTAAAGGAGTAAATGATGAACAAAGAAAACCGTAAACATCAATGGTCGCACGGTGCGGATATGGTGGTGGCACAACTGGAAGCGCAGGGAGTGAAACATGTGTTTGGCATTCCTGGTGCCAAAATTGACAAAGTGTTTGATTCGCTTCTTGATTCAACCATTCAAACTATTCCGGTGCGCCACGAAGCGAACGCGGCATTTATGGCGGCGGCGGTCGGGCGTATCACCGGTAAAGCTGGCGTCGCGCTGGTCACTTCCGGCCCCGGCTGTTCCAATTTGATTACCGGTATGGCGACCGCCAACAGCGAAGGCGACCCGGTGGTGGCGCTGGGCGGCGCGGTGAAACGCGCGGATAAAGCCAAGCTGGTGCACCAGAGCATGGACACGGTGGCGATGTTTAACCCCGTCACTAAATATGCGGTAGAAATAACCTCCTCCGACGCGATTGCCGAAGTGGTCTCCAATGCATTTCGCGCCGCCGAGCAGGGGCGGCCGGGCAGCGCGTTTGTCAGTCTGCCGCAAGATATTGCCGACCAACCGGCGAGCGGCACTATCTTGCCCGCCAGCGGTGTGCCGCAGTTAGGTGCCGCGCCGGATGCGGCGATTGACGAGGTGGCGAAACTTATCGCGCAGGCGCAAAACCCGGTGTTTTTGCTCGGGTTGATGGCAAGCCGTGAAGAGAATATTTCGGCGCTGCATCAGTTGCTGGAAAAAAGCCATATTCCGGTTACCAGCACGTATCAGGCGGCAGGCGCGGTTAATCAGCAACATTTCACCCGTTTTGCCGGACGCGTGGGGTTATTTAATAACCAGGCCGGGGATCGGCTGCTGCACCTGGCGGATCTGATTATCTGTATTGGTTACAGCCCGGTGGAATATGAGCCATCAATGTGGAACACCGGTGACGCGAAACTGGTCCATATCGATGTGCTTCCTGCTTATGAAGAACGCAATTACGTGCCGGATTGCGAACTGGTTGGCGACATTGCCAGCACGCTCGACAAACTGGCCGCGAAAATCGAAAAACCGCTGATCCTCACGCCGCGCGCCTCAGAAATCCTGATTGAGCGCCGCAACCAGCGGGAACTACTCAGCCGTAAGGGCGCACAGCTCTGCCAGTTCGCTATTCACCCGCTGCGTATTGTGCGGGCGATGCAGGACATCGTGAATAACGACGTCACGCTGACCGTCGATATGGGCAGTTTCCATATCTGGATTGCGCGCTATCTCTATAGCTTCCGCGCCCGTCAGGTGATGATTTCCAACGGTCAGCAAACCATGGGCGTTGCGCTGCCATGGGCGATTGGCGCCTGGCTGGTCAACCCGGGGCGCAAAGTGGTGTCGGTTTCCGGCGATGGTGGCTTTTTACAATCGAGCATGGAGCTGGAAACCGCTGTGCGCCTCGGGGCGAATGTGCTGCATATCATCTGGGTCGATAACGCCTACAACATGGTGGCCATTCAGGAAGAGAAAAAATACCAGCGCCTTTCTGGCGTTAATTTTGGTCCGGTCGATTTTAAAGCCTATGCCGAAGCGTTTGGCGCTAAAGGGTTCGCGGTCGAAAGCACGGCAGAACTGGAACCCACGCTACGTGCGGCAATGGATACGGACGGCCCGGCGGTGGTCGCCATCCCGGTTGATTACAGCGATAACCCTCTGCTGATGGGCCAGCTCAATCTTAGCCAGATTCTTTGAAAACCAAGGAGATATGATGAAAAAAGTTGCATTCGTGACCGGAGCGGGTCAGGGAATTGGTAAAGCCATTGCGTTGCGTCTGGCGAAAGATGGCTTTGCCGTCGCTGTTGCCGATTACAACGCCGCAACGGCAAAAGCGGTGGCTGACGAAATTAATAGCAGCAATGGCAGCGCGATTGCGGTGACGGTGGATGTCTCTGACCGCGACAAAGTGTTTGCGGCGGTAGAGGAGGCCAGAACCAAACTGAACGGGTTTGACGTGATTGTGAATAACGCCGGTGTTGCGCCTTCGACACCGATTGAGTCCATCACGCCAGAAGTGGTGGATAAGGTTTATAACATCAACGTAAAAGGCGTGATTTGGGGTATCCAGGCAGCGGTAAAAGCCTTCAAAGCGGAAAAACACGGCGGCAAAATTATCAACGCCTGTTCACAAGCCGGGCATGTCGGCAACCCGGAACTGGCCGTGTACAGTTCCAGCAAGTTCGCCGTACGGGGGCTCACGCAAACCGCCGCGCGGGATCTCGCGCCGCTTGGCATTACCGTTAATGGCTACTGCCCGGGCATCGTGAAAACACCGATGTGGGCGGAGATTGACCGCCAGGTCTCGGAAGCGGCCGGTAAACCGTTGGGGTATGGCACGGAGGAGTTTGCCAAACGCATTACGCTTGGGCGTCTTTCGGAACCAGAAGACGTTGCCGCCTGCGTCTCGTACCTCGCCGGGCCGGATTCCGACTATATGACCGGTCAATCTTTGCTGATCGATGGCGGTATGGTCTTTAACTAATTTTTATGGCTCGGACACAGCCTTGCCCTTGCGAAAACGCAGGGGCTTTTTTGTTGATGAAAGCCATTCTCATCTCCACACTGTTGTGATAAGTTGCATGTAAAATGCATGTTATGGTGAGGAGAGTCCGATGGCCGACAGTGATAAAGCAGGGCATACCTTTTTGGCGAGCCTCGGGAAAACGCGTTTGCGCCCCGGCGGGGTGGAAGCAACCGAATGGTTGTTTAACCAGGTACCGCTAAATGAGCAGAGCCGGGTGCTGGAAGTCGCCTGCAATATGGGCACCACCTCGATTGAACTGGTACAGCGTTTTGGCTGTATGGTCGACGCCATCGACATGGATAAAAACGCGCTCGCACAGGCGCGGCAAAATGTGATTTCTGCCGGTCTCGACAACTCTATACATCTTAGCGAAGCCAATGCGAATAAGCTGCCGTTCGACGATAACACCTTTGATGTGGTGATTAACGAAGCAATGCTGACCATGTATGTGGACAAAGCGAAAGCAAAACTCATCAGCGAATATTATCGCGTGCTGAAACCCGGCGGCCGTTTATTGACGCACGACATTATGTTTATGCGCAGCGGGCTGGCGACAGATAACCAGTCACAACTGGAGCAGGTCGTGAAATCGAATGTCAGCCCGCTGACAGAAGCGGCATGGAAAACATTGTTTATCGACAATGGTTTTGCCGCGGTAGATACGCGCCACGGGGCAATGTCGTTGATGTCGCCCGTTGGGCTGATCCGTGATGAAGGTTTCGCGCGTACGCTGCGCATAGTTTTTAATGGCTTACGGACACGTGATAACCGGATGCGTTTTCTCGGCATGTTCCGCTTTTTCCGCGCAAATCGCCGCCAGTTAAACTACATTGCCTGCTGTTCGCGCAAGGCGTAACACCTCAGCTTTTGCGTGCCGTCCAGCCATGGATCAGCAGCGACTGGAAAAAGCGCTGTGGCGGGGTAAAACCAGCCTGTTCAATCAGTGCTTCCGTGGTTTCTGCGGGCAACAGCAGCAGGCGCTGCGACAGTTGCGCTTTGATTTCCGCCATATCGCGTGGTGCCTGGCTGGCGGTTTCGTGCATGGATGTCCACACTTCGAGCTGTTCATCAAACGCCGGGCTGTGCATGTCTCCGGCGATTTCTGCCGTGATCACACGTCCACCGTGTTTTAACTGGCTCGCCATTTGTGAATAGATGCCATCGCGCTGCGGATGTTGAATAAAGTGAGTCACCAGCAGACAGAGTACCGCATCATAATCGCCGCTGGCGGGAAGCTCATTAAGATAACCTTCATGTAATGTGCAGCGGTCGGCAATGCCCGCCTGGTCGAGCTTTTGCTGGCAGACTGCGAGCATATCCGGTGAGGGATCAATGCCGGTAAAGCGCCATTGTGGATGGTGCTGCGCAAGGCGGATGATTTCGCTGCCGGTGCCGACACCAACACAGAGAATTCGCGCTTGATGCGGCATTTTTTTCAGCAACAAAGAGATAAGCAGGTGCAGATTATTGGCAATTTCGCCCAGCCGCTCGTTGTAAGCATCGTACTGGCGCGAGAATTCGCTGTTAAAAATGTCGTTCGTATTCTGCGCCACGTTATCTCCGGGATAGCTGTCTATCATGTAACTTAAAATATTACATGAAATGGGATTGCGCAAGCCAAATGCGTTTTTCGGCAAACCAGTGCAAAAATGATCGTTTTGGTTATGGCGCGCTTTGCGTTTAACTGAGCTCGTCAACCTTTGCTGGAGAACGCGCTGATGAAGACATTGCTGCAACAGTGGCTTAATCGCCTTACCCCGACGCTGCCATTACAGACAGAAGAGGGGGAATATGACTCGGGGCGCCATGTTGCGCTGCTGATCCCGTTCGGCCTGCTTTATGGTCTTGATTATCATCCTTCTGTATGGATTTACGATGAAAAATGAGCGCTTTCACCTGGTGATGCGCTATAGCTACTGGAATGAACTGTGCGCTGAAGCGTAAAACCCGCCTGATATCAGACGGGTTTTTTGTTTGCGCTGCGCAGGATTTTCGTCACTTCACAAGTGTATTTTTTTAACTGTTCTTTCGATCCCATTTCTCACTTTTTTAGAATTTGCGAAGGCGATTTTTTCTGGCTTATGCCTGAGGTCACATTTTCGACAATTCAACTTGTATGGTAGTAGACATAAATTCCCCAAGGGATATAACGTGAAGACTGCGATGTTTTCCGGTGGCAACAGGCGGCCGTTATTAGCGGAGCCGTTCTGGCACAAATAATTCTCTGTGGAGTTTTTATGTCCATGATAAATAAAGAACATTTACAGCCTGAGAGGCTTATAAAGCTGAGCAGTTGCGGGGGGTGGCTATGACCCGTAAAAACAGAAAAGTGACGATTCCTGTCAGCATTGGTTATGGCATGACAGACATAATGGGCGGTGGCGCTTTTACGGTAATTGGTGCCTGGCTGCTATTTTATTACACCACCTTTGTCGGTTTATCACCGATTCAGGCAGCGTCCATTGTCGCGATTGCAAGGATTGTTGATGCTATCGTGAGCCTGTTTATGGGCAGTTTTACCGATCATTTTTATAAGAACTTTTTAGGCAAGAAATTTGGCCGCCGCCGTTTCTTTTTGCTTATCGGCGCGCCGCTGATGCTGGTTTATATTTTGTTATGGCTTAATGGCATGAATTTTTGGTTTTATCTCGCCGTTTACCTGGCGTTTGAAATTATTGCTGCCATGGTCTTAATCCCGTGGGAAACATTGCCCTCGGAAATGACCAAAGATTTTAACGATCGCACCAAGCTTTCCACTTGCCGCATGTTTCTTTCTGCGTCCGGCACGTTTCTCGCGACCTTTATTCCCGGTGTGCTAATCGGCTGGCTGGGCGAAAAAAACGCCGATGCTTATTTGATTAACGGTGTGGTCTTTGCTGTGTTGTTTATGGTCTGTGTATTTATTTCCTGGAAAGTAAGCTGGGAGCGCGAAATAATACCAGAAATGATGCAGGAGATGGAGAAAAAACGTCAAACTGGCAATGCGGCGCAAACACTTACCGGCGTGATTAAGTTATTTAAGGATTATGCCTCGACGCTGAAAATTCGTGCGTTCCGCAAGCATCTGGCTATTTATCTTTTCTCTTTCACGGCGAAAGACATTTATAACACGGTGTTTGTCTTTTTCTGTGTCTATTGTTTGCATGTCTCGTCTTCTCTGGCAGGAACCTTGCTGTCAATGAGCATCGTCGGGCTGCCGGTAACGCTCGCCGCGGGCTTCGCCATTATTAAATATGGCCCATCCCGGCTTTATGTTTTTGCCTACAGCATGATGTTGCTGTGCCTGGGCGGTTTCTTCCTGGTGTATCAATTCCCCCCGGAAAACAAAGTGGTGCTGCTGGTGATCCTTGCCGGGCTTTACCAGGTTGGGCGCTGCGTTCTGGAATTCACGCCGTGGAACGTGTTCCCGTTTATTCCGGACATTGACGAAATGGTTACGCGTCAACGCCGCGAAGGGCTGTTTGCTGCCGTGATGACGTTTTCACGTAAAACTACGGTAGCAATTGCAACCTTTGCCGTGGGGTTACTATTGCAGAGCGGCGGTTTTGTGAAAGGCAGTCTGCAACAGCCTCAGGAAGCAATCACTACCATTGTGATGCTGCTGTTTATCGGCACCGCCGGGCTTCTGCTGGTGGCAATGTGGCAAGCGCTGACCTTCCATCTCAATAAGCGCACGCACCGTATTTTTGTCGATGAACTTGACCGCCTGAAAGCTAACGGAAATAAACAGAGTGTGACGCCTGAAGCACGTAAAGTTGTCGAAGATTTGACAGGTTACCGTTACGACACGCTTTGGACTGATGCAACAGTAGACGGTGAGGTGATATCCACTGCCGGATTAAGTAAAAGTTATATGCCGAAATAAGATTAATTTTTCGCTATATATTGTGCTGATGTCTTTAAAAACGGATTGGCTATTTTTCAAAGTCATTCATTGATGAAGCAATATCGTTTTGAGTCAGCGGAAAATTCTCGGTGCGGGTAATTTAGTGGGTAGAAAAAATAACTTACATAATGTTGCATATCTGTCATATGAGGGCTGCGGTTTTCGTGTTTAATAGCCGTGGCTACTGTAACTCAGTGCGTTCCTTCAGAGCGCGCAGAGTTGCAAATTTTAACCGTTAGGTTAATTCATCTTTATAAGGTTTGCTTAGACCTCCCGATTGCGATCCGGAGGTCTTTTTTTGCTTGTTGTGCCGCCTTTTTTTATTTTTCACCGTTGACACAAAATTGTCACAAATTCGCTCTATGCTGCCGTGGCTCTTAATATTATTCAAAAATTTAATCACTATTTCGATTCGGAGAGACTATGGCAATGCTTAATGCGTCAGTTCGCCTGATGGCTGCTGCTCTTGCACTTTCTACGACTACTGTTTTCGCGGCAACGAATGTGACGGGTGCTGGTGGTACTTTCCCGGCGCCTGTGTATGCAAAATGGGCAGCTGAATACCAGAAACAGACAGGATCTCAGGTGAACTACCAGGGGATCGGTTCTTCCGGTGGCATCAAACAGATTATTGCGAAAACCGTGGATTTCGGCGCTTCCGATGCCCCGATGAGTGATGATGATCTGGCGAAAAATGGCCTGTTTCAGTTCCCGACCGTCATTGGCGGCGTGGTGCTGGCGGTTAATATCCCTGGCGTAAAATCCGGCGAACTGACGCTGGACGGTAAAACGCTGGGCGATATCTATCTGGGCAACGTTAAAAAGTGGAACGACCCGGAAATCACCAAACTGAACCCGAAAGTCAAACTGCCGGATACGAATATTAACGTGGTGCGCCGCGCAGATGGTTCCGGCACCTCTTTTGTTTTCACCAGCTATTTATCAAAAGTGAATGCTGACTGGGCAAGCAAAGTGGGTAAAGGCTCAACGGTGAACTGGCCGGTTGGCTTAGGCGGCAAAGGTAACGATGGTGTTGCCGCGTTTGTGCAGCGTCTGCCGGGCTCCATTGGCTATGTTGAATACGCCTACGCTAAGCAGAACAACCTGACCTGGACAAAGCTGTTTGACGCCGATGGCAAAGTGGTTGAGCCGTCGCAGCAGAGTTTCAGCAACAGTGCCAAAGGGGCAGACTGGAGCAAATCGTTCGCTCAGGATCTCACTTTCCAGAAAGGCAAAGATGCATGGCCGATTTCGTCCACTACCTTTATCCTGGTGTATAAAAAACAGGATGATGCAGCGAAAGGCGCCGAAGTGCTGAAATTCTTCGACTGGTCTTACAAAAATGGCAACACCATCGCCAGCGATCTGGATTACGCGCCGCTGCCGGATTCCGTTACCGCTCAGGTTCGCGCTGCATGGAAAGCCAATGTACAGGACGCTTCTGGTAAACCGCTGTTCTAATCTCACTATCTCTTAAAAATAAACCCGGTACGCTACCGGGTTTTTTTTATTAGCCCGCAGCTATTTTCTTACGTAACGTTGTTTATTTTATTAAGTTAATCGATGAAGAGTTGTATTAAGGAGGTTATTAATATTGACGTTTCTTATATTGGCTTAAAAGACAGTTCTGTATCGATATTTCCATTCTCTTAATGCTTTTAAAAATATTCTAAATGATGCGCGTTGAATGTTTATTTATCACCCGACACGCTAGCTGAATCCTCTGATTTTGAAGTGTCGTGTATTGTTCTGGTTCTCAACCCCTGTTATTTTCTCACGCGGCCTTGTTTTATTCCCCTGCTTGCGGGTACTGTTCTATTCAATCCTGATGCTTTTGCTTTCACAGGCTTTATAGAAATTCAGATTTCTTGCGAGGTGCCAGGTTTCCACTTTTATTCCGAACTGGTATCCATAGTGTTGTTTACCGGTGAATTTGTTCGAATAAATAAAATACAATCCTGGTTCATGAAGCAAGGTCGAGAACGTTTTATTTCAAATTGGTTCTGAAAGTTAATTAAAGGGAAGCAAAAGCGTGATTAATACGGAAAAGAAAGTTCAACGCCTTGTGAGAACTCAGTTGGCCCCGTTGACGGTAGTAATGATATTGGCATTACCTGCTGCTGCGCATTCCGCTGGTTTAAATATGAAAAATGGCACGCTATATAATGCGAATGGCGTGCCGGTCGTGGATATTAATAAGCCTAACAGCAATGGCCTGTCACATAATGTCTGGGACAACCTGAACGTCGATAAAAACGGTGTTATTTTTAATAACAGCGGTTCAGCATCCAATACAGTATTGGGCGGCACCATCCAGGGTAACAGCAATCTGACATCCGGGTCGGCAAAAGTTATTCTCAATGAAGTCACCTCTAAAAATGCATCGACGATCAACGGCATGATGGAAGTGGCGGGCGATAAAGCCGCGTTGATTATCGCCAACCCTAATGGCATTACGGTTAATGGTGGCGGTACGATCAATACCGATAAACTCACACTGACCACCGGCACGCCAGATATTCAGAACGACAAACTTGCGGGTTATTCCGTAAACGGCGGCACCGTTACTATCAGTAAACTGGATAACGCCAGTCCAACTGAAATTCTGTCACGCAATGTAGTGCTAAGCGGGAAAGTTACCGCTGACGAACTGAATATTGTTGCGGGTAATAACTACGTTAATACAGACGGCCAGGTGACCGGCACTGTCACTGCGTCAGGTTCACGTAACAGCTATAGCGTTGACGTTGCGCAAGTTGGCGGTATGTACGCGAACAAAATTAATCTTATCAGTACCGAAAGCGGCGTCGGTGTGCGTAATCAGGGGGTTATTGCCGGTGGTACTGGCGGCATCAGCATTGATGCCAATGGCCAGCTACTGAACAGTAATGCGCAGATTCAATCGATCGGTTCAACAAAGATTAATACCAACGGCAAGTTGGATAACACTACGGGCGTTATTACTTCTGCTGGTGCTATTTATCTCGATACCAATAAGAACGCAATTGTTAATGCCCGTTCAGGTACGATTTCCACTACGGCAGATATCTACGTTAATAGCGGCGCATTTGATAACACCAACGGCAAAATTGCCGCCAGCGGTATGCTGGCCGTCGATACCAATAACAATACCTTTACCAATGCCGGTAAAGGGAACAATGTCGGCATTGAAGCGGGGATTGTCACCTTAAAAACGGGTACGTTAAATAACAGTAACGGCCAGATACATGGTGGCTATCTGGGGCTGGATACCGGCGCGATTAACAACAATAGCGGTATTCTGGAAACATCAGGCGACATGGATATTGCCAGCCTTGGCAACATCGATAACAACAAAGGTTTAATCCGCTCTGCTGGCGGCCATATCAAAATCGCTGCTGGTGGCGCGGTTAACAACAGTAGCACCAAAACAGCGGATACCGTCAGTTCCGACTCCTTAGGCATCGCGGGCGATACCAGTGTGGAGATCAATGCTAATAGCATCAATAACAGCGGTGGTCAGATCGCATCAAATGGCGATGTTTCGCTAAACAGCAAGGGGCTGGTCAATAACGATTCCGGCAATCTTCTTTCCAATAGCAAAGTGATTGTGAAGGGCGACTCCTATCGTAATGACTACGGTGGCATCGGCGGCAAGAAAGGCGTGGAGGTCTCGGTCAACGGTAACCTGAGCAACTATGTTGGCGTTGTGAGTGCGGAAGAAGGTGATATCTCACTGAGTGCGAACGCGGTAGATACTCACGGCGGTTTCATGTTGGGGCAAAATATCGCCATCGACGCAAAATCCGGAGTAAACGCCACCCGCTCACTGGTATTAGCCAGTAAAAAACTGACCATCCATGCAGGCGGGAATGTTGATAACCGCGATGGTAATAGCTTTGGCAATGACTTTGGCGTCTATTTCGGCATGCCGCAACAGATCGGTGGCTTGATCGGTAAAGGCGGCGTTGAGATTTCCGGGCAGAATATTTACAACAACAACAGCCGCATCATTGCAGAAAATGGGGCAATGAGCCTGCAGGCGAAAGGGAACATTGATAACACGCGTGCGCTGATGGTCAGCGGGGCTGATACCGCCATTAAAACTGGCGGGGCTTTCTACAATAACTACGCAACGATTTACAGTGGAGGCAACCTCACACTCGATACCGTTTCCCTGGAAAACTACAGCAACGGTACGCTTATCGATAATAACGCCACAGGTTTTATCACCTCAGATAAAGATATTACGCTTAATGTCGACAACAATTTCACTAACTACGGCTGGATCAGTGGTAAAGGCGCAGTGGCGCTGAATGTTGTGAAAGGGGCGTTTTATAACCGCAATACCATTGCCGCTGATAAGTCACTCGCGATCAAGGCCCTGAACGGTATCGAGAACGTTAAAGATATCTCCGCAGGTGGCAGCCTGACGCTGGATTCGCAGCGTCATGTGACAAATAACAACAACAGCAATATGGTCGGTAACGGGATAACGATTAACGCGGTAAACGATATTAATAACCGCGGTAATATTGTTAGCGATGGCGATATTAGCGTTGTGACCAAAGGTAATCTGTATAACTATCTCTATATGCTGGGTGCTGGTGATATTTCTATTACCGCAAACAACGTCACCAACAATAATTCTCTTATTGAGGCAGGAGGTGATCTGACAATTACCTCGAATAGTAATGTAGGTAATAACCGCGGTACGCTGCGTTCCCTGACGGGCGATGTAAATGTGACGGCAAAAGGAACGGTTGATAACTATAGCGGTAAGATTATCTCTGCTGGCGATGTCGGAATTAGCGGGAACTGGTTACGTAATGATTATGGACAGATTGCTGGCGGTACAGATATTGACCTTATCATGGCGGGCAATTTCGATAACTACCGGGGTTCGGTAACCTCGTTGGTGGGGGATATCAAGCTGGTTGCTAACTCGGTGGATAATAACAACGGGTTAATCGCAGGTGAAAACATCTCCATTGATTCCCGATCAAGTGTCTATAACAACACGGCGCTGATTGCGGCAAATAAGTCACTCACCATCAATGCGGCCGGCAGTATCGAAAACCGTGATGGCAATAACTTTGGCCGTAGCAACAGTGAGTATTTCGGCGTAGCGAGTGATGTGGGCGGTATGGTTGGTAAAGCTGGAATGTCGCTTTCCGGGCAGAACATCTACAACAACAACAGCAGCATGATTGCCGAAAATGGTCCGTTGAGTCTGTTGTCCAGAGGAACGTTTGATAATACCCGAGCGATGCTAATGAGTGGCGCCAATGCCCTGATTAAGGTCGCCGGTACTTTCTACAATAACTATGCGATGACCTACAGTGCAGGCAATCTTGATATCAGCGCCGCTTCGCTGCAAAACTACAGCAACGGTAAGCTGGAAGATGGAACAGCGACAGGCGTTATCGCTTCGGATAAGAACCTGAACCTGAGCGTGGATAACAGCACCACCAACTATGGCTGGATCAGCGGTAAAGGCGATGTGAATTTCAGCGTGCTGAAAGGTGTGCTGTATAACCGCAACACCATCGCCGCTGATCACGCGCTGGCGATTAATGCCCTGAACGGTATCGAGAACTTCAAAGATATCCTGGCGGGAACCAGCCTTACCCTCACTACCCAACGGCATGTTACCAACAACAGCAACAGTAATATGCTTGGGCAAAGCATTGGGATTAATGCGGTAAACGATATTAATAACCGAGGCAATATTGTCAGCGATTATGCATTAACCGTGAAAACAGACGGTAACGTTTATAACTATCTCAATATGCTGAGTTATGGCACCGCGAAAGTGACCGCAAGTAAAGTCACCAACAGCGGTAAAGACGCGGTTCTGGGCGGTTTTTACGGCCTTGATCTCGAACCGAATACGCTCACCAATACCGGCACCATTGTGGGTCTGTAAGTCGCAACAAAAGGCAGCGGCAATCGCTGCTGCCTTTCCTGATTTGATACCCGGCCACTGCCTTACGCGATCAGCGTAATCACACGATTTTCCCCGATAAGATACAGACCAGTAAACTGGCATCCTTGTCTGCGCTCAGGCGTCAGCGGCTGCGTTAGCTCAAGGGTAATGCTATGTGCCGAAGTATCGATACGATAGATTCGCGCCGCTTCAAAACCGAAAAAAAATTTCACCTCAGGATAGAGCGCCTTAAACAGACTCTCTTTGGCGGAAAACAGTATCAGCAACGCCGTTTCATACGCTAAGCCACAGGCGGCAAGTAATCGCCGTTCCTCAGGGCTGGTGAACATCTCCGCCGTCTCCCTCATGGTCTTTGCGTCGAACATTTCAATATCAATGCCTGGCGTTAAGCCTGCGTTACGGGGCGCAATAATCGCAATAGCGTGACCACTGGTATGAGAAAGGCTGCCGCACCAGCCCGCAGGCCAGACGGGCTCCCGGCCTGAAGACGTACCCACATGACCATCACAGCCAGCATTTTGTAATAATTGTCCGGCGGCATAGCGAGCCGCAAGGTACTCCGCGCGCCGTTTTACTACCGCTTTATCAAGCACCGAAGGAAAAGGGATGCCATATTCGCTAAAAAGGGCATCCCGGTAAGAGGCCGCGTCGAATGTGACCTTACAGTAAGCTATTGCAGGGAATTGCGTGATGCACCCAGTTTCTGACTGCATCACGAAAGCAGAAGAGGAATGACGTAGTTGTGGGGTAAACATATTTATCTATCATTAAGTTAACGAGTAAGTACATCGGTAAACATGTTGTCAGCAAACGCAATCAGTGTACCGCAGGTGGTGTCGTCGTCACCTATTTCTTTCGTAACAAGAGTGCGATGGTGGGGAATCATCTTGAGGAAATCACACTATTACCATTCATCAACATCAAGGCTTTCTTTTATATTGTGGTTTATCTATCCATTACATGAATAATTGTGCGGAATAATAAAATAAACTCTTCTCGGAATTTTTCGTTGCAGTGATAAACGTAAATGTGAAACGGTTTTTTTGTCAAATTAAAAATAATAACATCTTTATTATCAAGCGTATGGTGCTGTATATATCAATGAAGTGCTGTCAAGGTGATATATTTTCTTGCCATAAAGACGCAAAAGGTATTTATTATTGTTAACTGCAAGGGTTATTACTCGCTACAGATCGTTTAATCTCAAGGGAATAACGCCATGAGTGAGCGGATGGGACTGATTTATGGTGTATTTTATATGATGTCAATCTTACGTAATGATTTCCCCCGGTATTATTACGTACTTTTTTAAAATGGCTATATCTGGTGTTAAGAGTGGACGGTTACACTAATTGATAGGATTGTCGTTAAGACACATTCAGTTTTACCTCATACGGTTCACGGCGTTGACGACAAAGCATCCAGGGGGTCAGTGGATAATTAGCCGTTCATTTAAGGATAAAACATTCATCAGGAATATTATTTGATGGTGCCCTGCTTTGCGGAAATAAGTGTGCTGTCAATTAATTACGACGATTTGGCTTTCATTAATTAGGTTGGAATATATGGACATATCTACCAATAATAGATTTTTAGACAGTGCATGGGTGGCGAAAGAGTGTACAGCGTTTCCAGCGTCGCCATTTCCATTGAGTTCAGATCAGCAAGCGATTTGGTTCGCTCAGACGCTGAATCCTGAATTAACAAATTACAATATAGGGAGCGTGATGATCATTGATGGCAATATCGTTCCCGATATCATAGTTAAAGCGTTTGATTCCGTCATTAAGCGGCATGATGTATTTCGTCTGCGTATGGTTGCCGGTACGTCGCCAGCACAATATTTTGACTCTTCCGCTTTGCCATTAATGGAATTTAAGGATTTTTCGACAACGGATAATCCAATAAATGAAGCTGAACAGTATGTGAATTTAAACTTTACGCAGCCATTTAATTTGGCTGAAAGGTTATGGCGCAGCGCATTAATCTTTGCCGGCAATAACCGCTGGTATTGGCAACTGTGCTGTCACCATATTATTGCCGATGGAACGAGCCTGAGCCTGCTTAATGCAGAGTTGAGCGAAAATTATAGTCGTCTAATTCGCGGGGAGCATTTATCTGAAAGCGCATCGTTATCTTATACCGATTTTGTTGCCAGTGACGCGGCTTATCTGGGGGCGAAGCAGTGCATCAAAGACCAGGCTTTTTGGCTTGAGCGATATACGGCATTGCCGCCGCAATTATTCCAGCCTTTGGTGACGGCGCGGACTCCGGCATCATATCTGCCTGAGCCTGTAAGCTGGATGCTTGAGGAAAGCCTTTTTCAGCGCATTGAACAGGCGGCTTCTTTATATGGGTTGTCCGTATTGCATTTCATGTATGCCCTTTTTGCCTGTTATTTTAAAAGAGTAAAAAACGTTGATGATATTGTTTTTGGTATCCCACTCCATAATCGAAAAAATGCCCGACAAAAAGCGGCGGTGGGAATGTATGCCTCTGTTATCCCGGTTCGCATTAGATTAACGGAGAAGGATTCCTTTTCTGATGTAATGCAAAAAGCGGCCGATGAATTACGTATTTGCTATAAACACCAGCGGCTGCCGATTACGGAAATTAACCGGAGAATAAAAAAACAGCAACATACCGACAGGGCGAATGTATTTGATATGTCGTTATCCTATGAACCTTACGACGTTAACATTCATCTGGAAGGGGCGACAATACAAACCATCAAACCTCATCACCGGGCGCAATATCCTTTAGCGATAACCATTAATCAGTACGCCATCACCGGCAATAATAAACAGAGCAAATCGGTCTGCGTTGAGTTTAATTATTCCCTCGACTATTTCACACCTGCCGATATTCAGGTTATGCAATCTCGCCTTGCTGTATTACTGGAAGGCGCGTTGCAGAATGTTGATACGCCAGTGTCTCTCCTGCCGGTTTTATCGCCACATGAGCGCCAGCAACTGCTGCAGCCTGCTCATGTTATAGAAAGTGGCGCTTCTAACCTATTAGTCCACGAAATGTTTGAAGCACAAGTCCGTCGCTCGCCACAGGCTATCGCTGCCGTTTTCGAGGGGAGTTCATTAACCTATGACGCTCTGAATCGCAGGGCAAACAGGCTGGCCCATCAGCTCATCAGACTGGGTGTTCATCCGAATGACCGCGTGGCTATTTGCCTGGAGCGCGGCCTCAACATGGTGATCGGCATCCTCGGTATCCTCAAGGCGGGCGGAGCCTATGTTCCTTTGGATCCGGTCTATCCGGGCGAACGGCTAAATTACATGCTGGAAGATTCCGCCCCCGCCGCACTGGTCACCCATTCTGCGCTTGCGCAGACGCTGAATAGCGCTACTCCTGCCGTGTTAATGGATGCGCCGTTACCAGCCGTCGCTGACGAAGATGATGAGAGCAATCCTGTGCCATTATCTCTCGGCCTGGCGGCGCACCATCTGGCCTACGTTATTTATACTTCCGGTTCCACAGGTCAGCCCAAAGGCGTGATGGTTGAACACCGCAATATCACCCGCCTTTTAACTGTCTGCCAGCCTGTTTTTAGCTTTAGTAGTAAAGATACCTGGTCGCTATGCCACTCTTTCTCTTTTGATTTTTCCGTTTGGGAGTTATTCGGCGCGTTATGCTCAGGCGGGCGGTTGATTGTGGTATCAACCGCATGCGCTCGCTCACCCCAGACGCTTTATGCACTGCTATGCCGTGAACAGGTTACGGTACTCAATCAAACCCCCAGCGCATTCCGCCAGTTAATTGCCGCCCAGGACTCAACTTCACACACCCTGCGTTGCATCATCTTTGGCGGCGAAGCGCTTGAAATGCGTTCTCTGGTGCCGTGGATTAACAACGCCTCAAACCGTAATACGCGGCTTATCAATATGTATGGCATCACGGAAATCACCGTGCATGCCACCTGGTATGAAATAGCGCCTTCAGATATTACCTCGCACGGTGCCAGTTTGATTGGCGGCCCGCTCTCCGATTTGCGGATCTACATTCTGGACAGTCACCGTCAACTGGTGCCGTTTGGCGTGACGGGCGAACTCTATATTGCTGGTAACGGTGTGGCGCGTGGTTACCTCAACCGGCCAGAGCTGACGGCAGAACGTTTTCTGCCGGATCCGTTCACCCCCGGCCAGCGGATGTACAGAACCGGCGATCTCGGGCGCTGGCTGCCGGACGGCAACATTGAGTTTCTCGGGCGCAACGATTTCCAGGTCAAACTGCGCGGGTTCCGCATTGAACCGGGGGAAATCAGCGCCTGCCTGACAGAGTGCGACGGCGTGCGCGACGCGGTGGTGATGGTGCGGGAAGACACGCCGGGCGATAAGCGGCTGGTTGCCTACCTGCTGGCAGAACCCGGCCACACGCCGGAGCCAGCCCGGCTGCGTCAGCAGCTGGCGCAGTCGCTGGCGGAGCACATGATGCCCGCCGCGTTTGTCACGCTGGAGAGCTTCCCGCTTACGCCCACCGGCAAGCTGGACAGGCAGGCGCTGCCCGCCCCGGATCGCACGGCGGTGGTCACCCGCGGGGATGAACCTCCGGCCGGTGAGGTGGAAACCGCGCTGGCCGCCATCTGGTGTGAGCTGCTGGGGCTGGCGCAGGTCGGGCGGCAGGACAATTTTTTCGAGCTCGGCGGCCATTCGCTGATGGTGGTGAGCCTGCTGGAGCGGCTGCGCGGCCAGGGGATGGCGCTGGATATCCGCGGGGCGTTCTCCGCCCCGGTGCTGGCTGAGATGGCACAGCGCATCACCGTCCGGGAGGCGGAGTCGCCGGTTCCGCCGCCGCGTATCCCGGCGCACTGCCGGGCCATCACGCCCGGTATGCTGCCGCTGGTCAGCCTGACGCAGGCGGAGACTGATGCGGTGGTGGAGACGGTGGACGGCGGCGCGGCGAACGTGCAGGACATCTACCCGCTGTCACCGCTGCAGGAGGGCATTCTGTTCCACCATCTGCTGCAGGCGCAGGGGGATGCCTACCTGCTCAGCAGCCTGCTGGCCTTTGACTCCCGCGTGCTGCTGGAGGCGTTTCTGGCAGCGCTGCAGCAGGTGATAGACCGCCACGACATCCTGCGCAGCGCGGTGTGCTGGCAGGGCGTGTCCCGCCCGGTGCAGGTGGTCTGGCGTCAGGCCGTTCTGCCGGTGACGGCGTTTGTGCCGCAGACCGGCCAGGATGTCGCCGGACAGCTGCGGGCACAGGCCAGCCCGCACAGCCAGCGCATGGACGTCAGCCGCGCCCCGCTGTTCAGCGCCCGGACGGCGTACGACCCGGCACAGCAGCGGTGGCTGCTGGCGCTTAACTTTCATCATCTGGTCTGCGACCACATCTCCATGGCGCTGGTCTGCGATGAAATCACGCAGATTCTGGACGGGAACGCCGCCGCGCTGGCGGCGCCGGTGCCCTACCGCAACTTTATCGCCCGCACGCTGCGGGTGCCGCAGAGTGAGCATGAGGCGTGGTTCCGCGCCCGGCTGGCGGATACTGACACCCCGACCGCACCGTATGACATTGCCGACACGCGGGAAAGCGGCGGGGTGTGCGGGGAAGCGCGGCAGACGCTGGATACCGCGCTGGCGGGGCATATCCGCGCGCAGGCGCGCCGGCTGGGCGTCAGCCCCGGCGTGCTGTTCCACACGGCGCTGGCGCGCCTGCTGGCGCAGCTGTGCGGACGGGATGACGTGGTGTTCGGCACCGTGCTGATGGGCCGTCTGCAGGCCGGGGACAGCGGCGAATCCGGTCCCGGCATGTTCATCAACACGCTGCCGCTGCGGGTGTCGCTGGCCGGCCAGGGAGTGCAGGAAGCGGTGCTGACCACGCGGGATGCGCTGGCGGCGCTGTGTGAGCATGAACAGGCGCCGCTGGCGCTGGCGCTGCGCTGCAGCGGGGTGCCGCAGCCGCTGCCGCTGTTCAGCACGCTGCTGAATTACCGCCACAGCCCGGCGCGCAGCAATCTTGTGCGCGAGGGTATCCGGCTGCTGGAAGCGGAAGAGCGGACCAGCTACCCGCTGGCGTTCTCGGTGGATGATACCGGGGAGGGGTTCATCCTGACGGCGCAGACGGTGGCCGGCATCGACCCGCAGCGCCAGCTGGGTTACCTGCTGACCACGCTGGCGGCGCTGAGCGCGGCGCTGGCGCATGAGCCGCAGCGCCCGGTGCTGAGCCTGCCCGTGCTGCCCGAAGGGGAGCGCAACCAGGTGCTGGTGGCGTTTAACGCCACGCGGGCGGCGGTGCCGGCGGAGGGGCTGGTTCACAGGCTGTTTGAGGCGCAGGTGGCGCGCACGCCGGAGGCGGTGGCGGTGGTCTGCGACGATATCACGCTCAGCTACGCTGCGCTGAACCGGCGGGCCAACCGGCTGGCGCACCGGCTGATGGCGCTGGGTGTGCGCCCGGATGACCGGGTGGCGGTGTGTCTGCCCCGCAGCGCGGATGTGCTGGTGGCGATACTGGGCATTCTGAAAGCGGGGGGCGCGTATGTGCCGCTGGACCCGGCGTACCCGGTGGGACGGCTGAACTATATGCTGGCGGATGCGTCCCCGGTGGCGCTGGTGACGCAGCGGGCGCTGGTGCAGACACTGAATACCGCGCTGCCGGTGGTGCTGACGGATGCGGCGCCGGAGGACGGTGTGGCGGAACACAACCCGGAGCCGCAGGGACTGACGGCGGAGCATCTGGCGTATGTGATTTACACCTCCGGCTCGACCGGGAAACCCAAGGGGGTGATGGTTGAGCACCGCAATGTTGTCAGCATGCAAAGCGCCATACAGGTGAGGCTGGGTATACAACATCCTTCGCGCGTGAGCATGAATGCCAGCATTGTGTTTGATGCCTCGGTGCAGAGCTGGGTGCACTTACTGTTGGGGCATACGATGGTCATCGTTCCGGAGGCGGTTCGTAAAGAGGGTGGCGCGCTGTTAGCATTCTTGCGCCGTCAACGCGTTGATGTGATCGATTGCACGCCCCTTCAGTTGCAGGGGCTGATTGCCGCAGGGTTACAGAAAGCGTATGAGGGCTATCCCTGTACTGTCATTATCGGTGGCGATGCGATCCCGTTATCAGCCTGGTCGGCCATGCAAAACATTGAGCAGATCCGTTTTGTTAACGCCTATGGGCCGACGGAGTGTACCGTCAATGCCAGTATGTGCGTGGTTGATAAAACGCTGGCGACGCCGTGCATTGGCAAACCGCTCGACAACACGCAGATCTATTTCCTCGATGATCACGGTCAGCCAGTACCGCTGGGGATCTGCGGCGAGCTTTATATCGCTGGCAACGGCGTGGCACGGGGTTACCTCAACCGCCCGGAACTGACGGCAGAGCGTTTCCTGCCGGACCCGTTCACGCCAGGTCAGCGGATGTACAGAACCGGCGACCTCGGTCGCTGGCTGCCGGACGGCAATATTGAGTTCCTCGGGCGTAATGATTTCCAGGTCAAACTGCGCGGATTCCGCATCGAGCCGGGGGAAATCGAGGCCTGCCTGACGGCGTGCGCTGGCGTGCGTGACGCGGTGGTGATTGCACGGGAAGAGACGCCGGGTGACAAACGGTTGGTCGCTTACCTGCTGGCAGAACCCGGCCACACGCCGGAGCCTGCCCGGCTGCGTCAGCAGCTGGCGCAGTCGCTGGCGGAATATATGCTGCCAGCCGCGTACGTCACGCTGGAGAGCTTTCCGCTTACGCCGAACGGCAAGCTGGACAGGCAGGCGCTGCCCGCGCCGGATCGCGCTGCGCTGGTCACCCGCGGGGATGAACCCCCGGCTGGTGAGGTGGAAAACATGCTTGCGGCTATCTGGTGTGAGCTGCTGGGGCTGTCGCAGGTCGGGCGGCATGACAACTTTTTTGAACTCGGTGGTCACTCTTTACTGGCGGTTCAGCTGTTAAACCGCATGGCAAAAACTGGGCTGGCTATCTCACTGGCGACACTCTTTGCCAGGCCATCCCTGGCGCAGCTTGCTGGCTTTATTCAGGACAGGGAAAAATCACTCGCATCACCTTTTGCCGATAATCCTGTTGTGCTGCGGGGGGAAGGTACGCAACCGCCGCTTTTTCTGGTACACGAGCCTTCCGGCGATCCGCTGGTCTATTCGCCGCTGGCTACGATGTTGCGGGTCGATCGCCCCGTGTATGCACTTTCGGCACTTGGTCTGCATAACGCAGAGAATCCGCCGACATCGCTGGAAGCGCTGGCCGCCTGCCATATTGAAGCCATCCGTCGCGTACAGCCGCATGGACCTTACCACCTTGCGGGCTGGTCTTTGGGCGGTGTTATCAGTTATGAAATTGCACTGCAGTTGCAACGAAGCGGGGAAGAGATCGCCTTTATCGGCATGATTGACAGCTATCATCCGGCTGCGCATCAGAAGCGTGATGTCAGCGCGAGCAGCGAGCCGGCAGTGCGTGACGAAATGATCGTCAATTTCTTATCCATGCATGTGCCGGAGAGCGAAAGGTCGATACTGGCACAGCTGCAAAGTCCCCTTGATATGCAAGCCGTTTTTGATCTTTGCAGCGAACATAACTGGTTGCCGAAGGATATTGGCTATGAGGATCTGCTGTTACGCCTGGAAACGGTGTTGTACATCAGGCCGCTGGGGCTTCGGTATCAGCCGATTCCTGCGGATCTCACCATCAATCTTTACACGGCAAATCTGGAGGAAAGCGACGACATCTGGCGCGGCTGGCACGGCACAGTAAGCAGCGATTCGTCGCTGCATGTTATTGGTGGGTCGCATTTATCGATTATGCAACCGCCGTTGCTGGCGCAACTGGCGAAGACAATGTCGGCAGACCTGCTCCCCCGATCTTCCTACCAGCCGGTGGTTGTTATGCAGGCGGGGGCCGATTGCGAAACGCCACTATTTTGCATCCCGGGTGCCGGTGCATCCGCATTCAGTTTTCTTGACGTGGTGGGACTTTTGCCTGCAACACTTCCTGTTTATGCGCTGCAGGCGCGCGGGCTCACCGATGTGAAAACCATGCCGCATCTGACAATTGAAGAGACGGCACGTGATTACATCAGCGCAATGCGTGAACGTCAGCCTTCCGGGCCATATCACCTTATTGGGCACTCCTTTGGCGGCTGGATAGCCTTTGAAATTGCGCTGCAATTACAGGCGCAAGGGGAGACGGTTGCCGATCTGATTATCATTGACAGCCGCTCTCCCGGGGCTAAACCGCCGGTCAGCCACCTCGGGGCAGTGATGAAATTAATCAGCATTTATAATTTGATGCTGAACCGGGAGCTGCCCATTACGGAGGACGCGCTATTGGGAATGGCGCCACAGCAGCGGCTTATCTGTTTACATCAACTTTTGATTGAGGCGGGGGTTTACACCCGCAACACGCCACTTTCGTTGCTGGCTGGTGTTTTCCATGTGTTGTACGCAAACCTCAATACCTCCTATATTCCCCGCGCGCGTTACCAGGGGAGGTTGCATAGCATTACTGCACAAGAGGCTAATGGGGCAGAGCGGGAACAGCGCGAAGCGGTATGGCGTGAATACGCGACACAATTCACCGCCATGCTGAGCCCAGGAAATCATATGACTATGCTGACCATGCCGCACGCGGGCGCGCTTGCCGATCATATTACGACCGTGATCAGTCAGCCTTAGCCGGGCCCGTTTCTCATCACCAACCTGAACCACCTCGGATGAGGTGGTTTTTTTATTTATGCGTCTAAAAACAAAGATCCGCGCTGCCTCCTGCTTCCGGTTGTATTTGCACGCTGGTAAAGTGATTCGCGGGAAAAGGCGAGGGAACAGAGGCAGACAAAGATGAGCGGGCGCATCGACTATCAGATTGAAAAATATAGTTTCACCGCAGTTGATGAAACGCCGCGTCTGGCGCGTCAGTGGGCAGATGTCATGGACGAGTGCCGCCAGACGCAGGCCGGGGCGCAGGAACGTTTACGCATTGCACTGTTGAATGTGGATTACGTTACCAGCCTGGAGCTACCTTTTCGTTTGTTGCTGGTTCGTGCGCCGCAGCTTATTGACAGCCTGCGCGACGAGCTGCAAATCAGCCGCAAACCCGCCGTTATCAGCGGCAGCCGCTGGGGATGTACTTACAGTCTGAAAAGCGATTTAAGCGCTATCCCGGATGCCTTTAGCTACCGCTTTTCCAATCGTATTCGTCGCCTTGATCCCACCAACGTTACGGCTGCGCCGTACCAGCAAATCGCCAAAGAGGTTAAAGCCCCGCGCGAACGTCTGAAGCTGGCGCTGGAGAGGGGGCTCCAGGTCACGGCGCTTGATGCGTTATTCTGGTTTGGCATTCAGCGGCTGGCCGCCGATGTGGCGAGACTCAGAAAGAAAGGGATGAGGATCAGCACCGCAGAAACGGATGTATTCGATAGCCTGACGGGCACAACGCGGCGGGTACCGTATTATCAACTTGAACAGCGTTAAAGAAACTTTAGCGATGAATTAAAATACATTCAGAAATGCTTTCCGAAAATATTGCGCGGCTTTATTACCGGCAATAATATTATCTGGAAAGTGCTGTGCGATAATTAGTTCATCAATTAATAACTCCGAATATTAATAATTAAGTAAATTTCTTTATTTATTCCTAATCTTTAAAATTCGATGTGAAAAAATGAAACGTTTTGGTTTATTGTTGCCGTGTTATGCGCAGGGATAGTTACGCGCAAATATCACAAAGCAATAAACAGAGAGGGAACGATGAGCGATAGCTTCCAGCGGGAGATACCGAAAGCACGTATCAACCTGAAACTCGACCTGCATACGGGCGGAGCACAGAAAAAAACAGAATTACCGTTGAAATTACTGGTGACGGGTGATTTTAGTAATGGGCAGGAAACGGCGTCTTTAAGCGAACGCGTTAAAGTCAACGTTAATAAAAATAACTTTAATAGTGTTCTTTCTGATTATTCCCCAAAAGTTAACCTTATTGTTGAAAATACCCTGGCGGGTAATGCCAGCGAAGAGAATATCAGCTTGACGTTCCGCGATATGAAAGATTTCACGCCAGAAGAGGTTGCCCGCCAAATTCCCCAGCTCAAAGCGATGCTGGCAATGCGCAATCTGCTTCGCGATCTGAAAGCGAACTTACTCGATAATCAGACTTTCCGAAAGGAATTAGAAAAAATTCTTCTTAACCCCTCTCTCAGCGCAGAACTGCGTGATGAGCTCTCCTCTCTTGCGCCCAAACAGCCATAAATGCTGGCGAAGTTTTAACAGATGAATAAGGAATGTTGATGTCTGTACAAAATGAAAGTGTCGCCACAGGCGAAAGCGTGGTTTTACAAGGCACGCAAGCGGGAGGTGTGTATGCCTCTTTATTTGAAAAAATCAATCTGAACCCGGTAACAACGCTAAGCGCGCTGGATATCTGGCAGGATGCGCAGGCGATGTCGGATGCAACAGCCGATGAGCGTCTGACCGCAGGGATGCAGGTGTTCCTGGAATGCCTGACAAAATCCGATTCGAAAGTTGAAAAACTTGACCGCAATTTGATTGATCACCATATCGCAGAGCTGGATTACCAGATTAGCCGTCAACTGGATGCGGTGATGCACCATGAGGCGTTTCAGGCAGTAGAAAGTCTGTGGTGTGGGCTGAAATCTCTGGTGGATAAAACCGATTTTCGCCAGAACGTCAAAATCGAACTGCTCGATCTCTCCAAAGACGATCTGCGCCAGGATTTTGAAGATAGCCCCGAAATTATCCAGAGTGGTTTATACAAACACACTTATATCGATGAATATGACACGCCGGGTGGCGAGCCCATTGCCGCGCTGATTTCTGCTTACGAGTTTGATGCTTCTGCGCAGGATGTCGCTTTGCTGCGCAATATTTCGAAAGTGTCTGCCGCTGCCCACATGCCGTTTATCGGCTCTGCGGGGCCGAAATTTTTCCTCAAGGACGCGATGGCGGACGTGGCGGCGATAAAAGATATCGGCAACTACTTTGACCGCGCTGAGTACATCAAGTGGAAATCCTTTCGCGAGACGGACGACTCCCGCTATATCGGTCTGGTGATGCCGCGTGTGCTTGGCCGCCTGCCATATGGCCCTGACACCGTGCCGGTACGCAGTTTCAATTATGTGGAAGAAGTGAAAGGGCCGGATCACGATAAATATCTGTGGACCAACGCCTCGTTCGCCTTTGCCGCCAATATGGTACGCAGCTTTATCAATAACGGTTGGTGTGTACAAATTCGTGGCCCGCAGGCGGGCGGTGCAGTTCAGGATCTGCCTATTCACCTTTACGACCTCGGCACGGGAAATCAGGTAAAAATCCCCTCTGAAGTGATGATCCCGGAAACGCGTGAGTTCGAGTTCGCAAATCTCGGCTTTATTCCACTGTCGTATTACAAAAATCGTGATTACGCCTGCTTCTTCTCCGCTAACTCCACGCAGAAACCGGCGCTGTACGATACCGCTGACGCAACCGCCAATAGCCGTATCAATGCGCGCCTGCCGTATATCTTCCTGCTCTCGCGTATTGCGCATTATCTGAAGCTTATTCAGCGTGAAAACATCGGTACGACCAAAGATCGCCGATTACTGGAACTGGAGCTGAACACCTGGGTGCGCAGTCTGGTCACTGAAATGACCGATCCGGGCGACGAGCTGCAGGCTTCCCACCCGCTGCGTGATGCCAAAGTCGTGGTGGAAGATATTGACGATAACCCGGGGTTCTTCCGCGTCAAACTCTATGCCATCCCGCATTTTCAGGTCGAAGGCATGGACGTCAACCTGTCACTGGTTTCCCAGATGCCGAAGGCCAAGTCATAAGGCGAAGGAATACCAGGGATGAAGATCTATCGTCCGTTATGGAATGAAGGGGCCTTGCTGGCCCCTCAGCAGTTCCAGCAGCAGTCCGGGTGGGAATCTTTTTCCCGTGCCGGATTATCCCGGCTTTACAGCCCCTTTCCGTGGGGGGTTGAGCGAGTCGAGTTCAATGAGGCCCTTCTCGCGTCTGATCGGGTGCAGGTGCAGACCCTGCGTCTGTGGCTGCCGGATGGCACACTGGTTGACACACAAAACAGTGATTTACCGCCTGAGCCGAGAGAAGTGGCGCTGCCGGACTCCGGTCAGGTGGAGAGTGTGACCGTGCTGATTGCGCTGCCAGTGATGCAACCCGGCATTGTTAATGTCCAGATGGAAACCGTGTCTGCCGAACGTCCGCTGCGCTATCGCGAAGAGTGGGTGGCCGTTCAGGATCTATTCGGTCAGGAAGAAGAGCCAATGGCCGTGGCCCGTTTCAATCTTGCGTTCCGCTTTGATCACGAAAGTAACGATGCCTGGCAGACCTGTGCCGTAGCTCGTCTGTTGCGTGATGGGCAGGGCGGCTGGCGTCAGGATCCGGACTTTGTGCCACCGATGGCAATGTTCTCTGCAAGCAGCCTGTTACGTGAACGTCTGGTGCTGCTGAACCGCCAGTTGCGTTCCCGACGCCAGCGTCTGATGGCGATGCGTCGCGAGAGCAATGACCGCATGGCAGACTTTGCGGTTGCCGATGTCTCGCTGTTCTGGTTGCTGAATGCGCTAAATACGCATGCCCGTGTTTTGACTGAGTTCGAACGCTTCCCGGCTCGTCACCCTGAACAGGTATGGGCAGAGCTGGCGCGACTTGCCGGCAGCCTGCTGACGTTTTCGCTGGATCGCGATCTGGATGCAATCCCGAGCTATGACCATCACGCTCCGGAAAACACCTTCCCGCCGTTATTTGAACTTATCAGTGAGCTATTGGAAGCCAGTCTGCCGTCGCGCGTGGTTGCCGTGAATATGACCCGCCTGGACGAGCAAACCTGGAAGCCGCGCAGAATGAAACAGACAGTAGCCGGGCGATGAACCAGTATAATTACAATCGTCTTCTCAAGCAGATCGACTCCAGTAATGACGGCATTTATTCTGAGCAAGAGTATTTGCAGGCCGTGCATAACCCGTCTTACCGCGATCATCTCCACCGCATTATCGTCATGCACCCCAGCGAATGGTATTACGGAAAGGCCGATATCTATTTTTAAACTCAATCAAGCAGCTTATGAAGGGGCTCCAGCCGAATTTCTTGATACCACAAATGGTGGCCTTTTTTGCACAATATTTATGATTCATCACATTAATTTTATGAGGGTAAATATGTGTAATCGAATTTATTTAGTCTATTTGTTATTGATATCATTGCTATCAGGTATTGCGCACTCAGATGATGATATAAAAGAAACTCGTTGGGTGTTTGATAAAATATCAGAGCGTAATCTTTTTGGTAAGCATAATACTTACACCGTCAATTATCTTAATATGATTTACAATAAATCCATTTTGAATATTGGAAATAAGAGATTAATAATAACCAATGATTTCCTGGAAAATAAAAATATATGTTCTATGGAATATGTTAAGTTGAAGAAAAGCGCTCTTTCATACTTCATGTCGACTAATATCGTAAATATGTATAGCATGTTGTTCAAATATGAAAACATTCAATTCCCAGAAGATGTTTATGAAATTACATCATTGTTTCCTGGTAAAGAGTGTCCAGTTCCTTATGATGCAATTGTAAAAGCTGGGAGTAATTTGTTTGTTACCGATCAGGATTATGTTGTTTTTTATAAACAGAGCAATGTCATTACACCTCAAGATAATGCTTTGTATTTAAATAATAATTGGGGTAAATATTGTCATAATAGAAATGTTGAAAGCCAATTTGATGGTACATCTGAGTATATTTGTATATTTGACAATATGGGCATAAAAGAGTCTTATCAGGAAGTTATTTCATTTGATGAGAGCGCATCTGGTAAACTAAGTAAAATTTTACCTAACGATAACAATAGCTATAAAGCTAATGGTTTTTCTGTTGATTATAAATGGGTTGATAACGACAGATTAAAGATATTGGTTGCAATGGATTCCGAAACCACTAGTTACTATTTTTATAAGAATAACACAGGGACAAACTTACATGTGTTAGTTGAGGCGCAGTATTAACATGTCCATGGCTGTTGTTTTGTATCAGTATTATTAATTTTATGATGGTTTATTCGGTAATTTAGATTAGTTATTGTGATGATTGTTTTTTATTAAGTGGTTTAATTTACTAATTATTTTTAACTCTAAATATACTTAAGTAATAAATTTTAATTTAAAATATAGGGATAATAATCTTGATAGTGCGAAATAGTACGAGTTGACGACTAAAAAAGTATAATGTCGATTATATCAATACAAGAGTTATGCATTCAATTACAGGATAAATCAGTGGGTTCATAGTCCTTATTTGTTAAGTGAAACCACAGATGTAATTTAGGGATATATATCTATGTTAGCAATCGTTCGTATTGGTGATAAAACCACGCATGGTGGCGCTGTGTTAACAGGATCCTGCACAATGAAGTTTGGCGGCATTGGCGTGGCACGTAAAGGCGATAAGGTTTCATGCCCAAAAGAGGGGCATGGGCCTACGACAATTGTTGAGGGAAATCCAGACTATCTTGATCAGGGGGTTCCTGTTGCGTTCCATGGCCATAAATGTGGATGTGGTTGCACGCTGATCAGTTCATTTTCGGCGGGGAAGGTAGCATAACTATGCCGGTGTTTCTCGATGAAGTCCCTGCGGCAATCCCCAAAGTTCATCGCCCTGATACACGTAAATGGTTAGGGTTATTGGTGTTTCTGCTGATTGTAGGCTGTGTGCTGTCTTTTTTATTTTGGACTGGTACGAAAGCGGGGCGTTTTATGCCCGACTTCACCACGAACGCGAACTGAATAAATCCGCCAGGCTGCACCTGTTCAGCAACGCCGCCGGGTTGATGCCGGGCATGGTGCTGGAAGCAGACGGCAGCAACCTTAATGACCTGAAAGACGGCATGCTGATGACGCTTATCACCTATCGCGCCGCCCGCGACACGCGCTTGCATATGTCGGTATGGGGAATGCCGTACAGCGAACAGTTCTGCTTCCGGCCACAGGAGGAACCCCGGCCACACATCCACGGCACGTTGCCGGCGCGCATTGAAAGCCGGGAGCAGGGCGATATCTATGCCTGGCTGGACAATCAGGGCCGTTACCGGGTGAAGATGGACTTCAGCCGCGAAGATGCGGAGCCGGGCTACAACTACCTGTGGATACGCCAGGCGAAGCCCTGTTCCGGCGACACTTACGGCTGGCACACGCCGCTGACTGACGGCACGGAAGTTGGAATCGCCTATGAAGACGGTGATATCGACCGCCCGTATATTGCCCACGCCTTCCACGATTCAGAACATCAGGACATCGTCACCCGCGATAACCGCAGCCAGAACATCCTGCGCACGGCAGCAGGCAACGAGCTACGAATGGAAGACCTGCGTGGGCAGGAACATATTGCACTCACTACGCCATTCGGCGGTACACAGCTCAACCAGGGCCATATCTCTGATGAGCAGAGCAAACAGCGGGGCTCCGGTTTTGAACTCAGAACGGATGAATACGGCGTCATCCGCGTGGCGAAAGGACTGTTTATCACCGCTGACGGTCAGCAGAAGGCGGTAGGGGAGGTGCTGGACATGGAAACGGCGCTGAAAGAAATCGACGTCTGCCAACAGCAACTGAAAGCTCTGGCTGCTGCCGCAGAGCAGGCGCAGGCACTTGAAGCCGATATTGCCAGCCAGAAAGCGATGTTCGACCAGCGCCTGAAACCGCTGAACGGGATGATTCATTCCCATGGCCCGCAAGGCGTGGCCTTCACCAGCGGCGAACATCTGCAACTGGCTGCTGGTCAGAATGTGGCAGTGAACGCGGGGGGAGATTTCAGCAGCGGAGCGATGGGGAATGCGGCAATTCTGGCCGGAGAAGGTGTCGGTCTGTTCGCACGAACGGGTTCACTGACGCTGAACGCCAGCGAAGGTCCGGTGCAGATCCAGGCACAGAACGGCGCAATGCACTTATCCGCAGAACAAAAGCTGAGCCTGATATCAGCGAGCGACATACTGTTCGCCGGTAAGAAGAAGGTGACGCTGATCGGCGGCGGCAGCTATCTCGTCATCGACAACGGGAAGGTAGAGTACGGCACGGATATGACCTATACGCGGAGGATAAAGCGGACGTATCTGACAGCACCAGCATCCTTGAGCGGAATGATGCCTTCGTTTAGCCAAAGTGGCATATGTTTGAGTTGTCTTCTTGAAGCAGCAGAAAATGGTGCGCCGATACTAATTAAGGGAGAATAATAATGAAGCATTCAATAGTAGACCGTCTGAAAGAAATACAAAATGAAAGCGATAAAAGAAAAATATATGCTCTTGTGGATGGTGCTCAGTATGATCGTTTCTGCACAATAGAATTATTTAAACGCAATGGTGTCATGCCTTTATTTGATAGTTGGGAGGATAGATGTCTCGCATTTGCAGGACCTTGGCTATTGGCTTTGGAGAGTATTGATAATGATCTTTTTTCCATATTAAATAATTTAGAGTTGAAATACCCTTCTGTTTCCTGGATTTTAAGTTCGTCATCTTTTGATGATCTCTTTTTCCATTTGAAAAATAGGCTGGAAGTAATTATGCCAAATAATCAGGTGGCAATGCTGCGGTATTATGATCCTCGGGTTCTTATCTTTCTGCCAGAGGTTTTAACAGACAAACAATTAGATGTATTTTTAATGTCAATCATAAGCTGGGGCTGCAAATATAACGGTGAGGATTATTTTATAAAATAATTTTTCGTTGGTTTCGCAATAGAGGATTGTTTATGGGAGTGAAAGTGAGGGTTCAAAGCCCCTCAGAAGTAGCACGGTGCGAGGACCCAGCCATCAGTGCGACTTTACCTTGTGCATCTTGCTGGAGTAAAGACTATGCCAAAGAAATTAAGGTGAATCCTGTAAAAAGGTATTCAGATCAGTTAAACGCTGAAGGTAAATCGTATGAATATAATTTTGGTGCGAGACAATATAAATTAACAATTTACTGTAAAACTTTAAAAAAAGTTAGTGTGGAAATACGATTGAAGATTGAGCCAGATAAAGGTGTAGACGAAACTGTTATTGAGAAATCAAAAAAATCCTTAATAAAAGGTATTAAAGAAAATTGGGATAATAAGTTTTCTTTAAAAACGACAGATCCTAAATGTGGAGTTAAAATATTCCCAATAGAATTCAAAGTGGAGTTTGTAGCGTCAAATGAACATTATGTTTTTAGAATTCATAAACAATATAATCGTGAGGGGGTTACTGGGAAGTTTCTTGACGTGTCTACAGATACAGGGTCTTGGGTTTATGCTCATGAGTTTGGACATTGTTTTGGGTTACCAGATGAGTATGGTTATAAAGCAGGCGTACAGAAAAAAGACCAGGTTGTTTACTACAAGCCTGATGGCAAGCTTGATGCGCCATTTTCGGTTCCCTATAATGGCGGGAATCCGGCAGAACCGTCGTCGACAATTATGGCTGCGTACGGAAATACTACTATATTGAAAAGGCATGGTTGGCTCATTGCTATTGAAGCAAGAGATTTACTTAATGAGCCTGGTTTAGGAAGAAAAATTGAATGCGACATAATATAGTACTGGTGTTTTTTATTTGTATTTTTTCTCCAGCCTTATACTCAAAAGGGTTTAAAATGATTGAAAATAACTACTTCATTATCAGTACAAATTGTGAAAGACAAGAGGAATGTGTTTACAATAATGAAAGAGAGATCCCTGTTGTTGTTACTATCAAAAATATTAGTTCAAAAGGATTTTATATCCCCCTGAAGTTCATAGAAAAAACTGGACCTGGTGTTGAACTCATTGATCGTCGAACAAAAAAAAAGCATGCCCTTGAGACCAAATATTGCTAATTGGGATTTAAAGAAAGAAATGACATATATTCCAGTTAATGGAAGTGTATCATTTAAATGGGCTATTTTAGATGCGGAAATATCTTCCTTTATTGTTGCTGGCTCTGTTGATGTTGTCGCGGTTTTTTCCGTTCTAACCAATGTGTATGATTCAGAAAGGACAAATGTGGGTGAATTCATCTCATCAACAAAATTAATTATTACTGGTGAAAATTTGGATGAAGATAAGCACTGATCAATTAGTTTTACTGGATTTTTATTCTAAAAATGCTTTCGCCAATGAGTTGTCGGAACATTACAAAGAGATATTCCCTTTTATTTATAATGAATTAGGTGCGAAAAAATTAAAGATTAGTCTTGCAAAATTAATTAACAAAGCTAAGGAATTAAACATAACGCAACGTGGCCCTCTGCAATTATATATTGACATGGCGATAGTGCTTGGTTATGGGTTTGACACCGATCCAATGTATTCTTGTTTTAGCTCTGTAAATGAGCAATATTCATCAGGCACAGAATTAGAAAGATCTCTACAGATATATGATAAGTTTAATGGATATTTAAAAGATGTTATGGGAGAGAATAATTTACATATTTTAGGTTTTAAAAATAAGCTTGCGAATGAAAAATTTGATGGCTTTAGTAACATTAATTTCAGTGATCAAATATTTGACTTGTTAAATGATCTTTATCCACAAAAGTGTAGATATTTGGGTTGTGATAAAGTAAAAGAGCTCATATGTCTTGGGCTTGAGAATCCGGATACATACTATCTTAATTTAGGTTCTCGTGCCGTGTTTGTTCTTGTAATGTTTGTTGTGGGATATAAATTTCAATCGGATTGCTTTCATTTGTATGAAGGCTTTTTCTCTGAAGAAACGGGTGGCGACGATCAGTTTTTAATTTACAAGGCAAAAGAATTTTTAACGAAGTATATAGACGCAATGGTGACTTGATTAAATCAATCCCATGTTGTTCGGCTTAATAAGCCTGCTATTCAGCTACGCTACCGAGTTGATGCCCGGCTATAAATACCTGTAGATACGCCAGACCCCATACCTGCGATACTTACGGCTGGCCACCGCCGCAGAGCAGACGCAGGCACTTGAAGCCGATATTGCCAGCCAGAAAGCGCTGTTCGACCATCGCCTGAAACCGCTGAACGGGATGATTCATTTCCATGACCCACAAGGCGTGGCCTTCACCAGCAGCGAATATATACAACTGGCTGCCGGTCATAATGTGGCAGTGAATGTGTGTGGATATTTCAGCAGCGGTGCGATGGGGAATATGGCAATTCTGGGCGGAGAAGGTGTCGGTCTGTTCGCACGAACAGGTTCACTGACGCTGAACGCCAGCGAAGGTCCGGTGCAGCTCCAGGCACAGAAATAAATTTGATGGGGCGGGATATTGCAGGAGTTCTATGAGTGAAATCGAAGGGACTTTTCCGTTACCTGCCGGAAGTGGAGCGTGGTCGCTGGCAGATGTGTTGACTTGCTGTAAGGATTAATAGTCCTGAATACCCACGCATATATATAAAACCGGAAAGCGCAGGGTGTTTGATAAAAAAAGGAATATAAAGAATGGGATTATTTAAACTGTTCAGCAAGGTTGATAACGCTGTAAATCGCGGCTATGCCCGTTGGGGAAAATGGATTTGGGCAGCGCTGATTACGCCTTTTATTATTTACGGTGCCTGTATTGTCTGGGCTTCAATCTGGGGGCCGCCAGTCGGGCCGGTCACGCTAATTATTCACAGTGAAATTGACCGGCCAATTCTGGGATTTAGTGTTAATGGTGTGGGAGGGGGCAATGCTTCTTCATATAAAAGAAATCCTTATTCTGGCGGTGGTGGTGCAGCGACATGTTGTGGCAGTATCAGCGGGAAGACGGCCGAAGTTATCTGGACGCTGGACATCACCCATGAACAGTATCTCAAAGGGATGCGCCTGGAAAAGCGTCGTGTCGTGATGCCATTACCGGAACGAAAGTGGGGGGAGAATGATCTGCATGTTCACTTTTTACCCGGAGATAAAGTTCTGCTGGGCTGGAGTGATAATGCCTGGTCACCTTATGAAAAACGTCCCGATATTCCCGGAAAAACTGTAAAGCAGGAGCACAACTGATGGATAGCGAAAGCATTATTGCAGCTGCGAACCGGGCGCAACAGGCAGAGGATGCCGGGCTGGGAAATTGTTCACGTACCTGGCATGTTGGTTTCTTTTTTGATGGGATTCACCGCAATATTGATCAGGATGCATCAGAGCAACGCCTTAGCAATGTGGCGCCATCAAGCGGCTACAACTGTAAATCAACCCGGAAGTGAGAACTGGCCTGGAGCGGGGTTTACAGGGGCCACTGACAGGAGAATATTGAGAGCTGCAGGGCATTTTGTGCAGCCAGTGCGGCGGGTTACATTAATTAAAAGTAATATAGTGATTTTTTTTTTGGAAAAAATATTGTGTTGCGGAATGAATTCCTGTTGCAAAATTTAATGCCATTTCAAAAAAAGCATCCTTATACCCATTCATTTTTATCTCTGCAGAAAGATAATGTATATACTTATTCGACTTGATTTATGATAAAGCCATAAGAACTATCAGCCGTTGAGCAAGTGATTGGGTTATTTTTGCGGAGATTTAAAGAAAGAGACAAATATCTTTGCCGATCATGATAAAACCATCATTTTCTATAAATTTAAATAATTTGCACAGGTCATTATAATATTTAACACCAATGATAATAACTTTATCGCCTGCCTTTGTGAAAAAGGCTTAGAGCTACCAGCACCAGAAAATATATTTCCAGATAGGAATTGGGGTTGTTATGGTAGTTTGCAAGGCGATATGGCGTTTTGGTTAGATATATGCTGGAGACCTTTTTCGAATAGTTTAACGGGGGATGAAGAAATTCACTATCTCAAATGAAAAAAGTTTCTGAAGATAAAATTCAATTTATTAAATGTCATCGGTAATTAATAATAAACATGGAAAATAGTTCACCTTCATTATATGAAACGCTTTACGGCAATTTCACCGGCGGGCTTGATCTCCATCAGGTCAATGAACAAAACCAGGCAATTTTGTCTGTACTCGACAATATGCAACGTATCCTCAATTGTCGCGCCGGGACGCTGAAGCATCTGCCGGATTATGGATTACCGGATATGACAAAAATTCTTCAGGGTATGCCGGGTACCGCTCACCAGTTGTTGCAGGTATTTTCTGACGTGCTGCTCAAATACGAGCCGCGCCTGAAAAAAATAACCGTTGTTCTTCTCGAACAGGAAATCCCCGGTGAACTGCGCTACGCCATTGATGCTGAACTTAATGGTATTGGCCTGGTACGCTATGGCACAGTGTTTATGCCTGAGGGGCGTGTTTTGCTTCGTCATCTTAAACAACAGCAGTATCTTGATGAGACAGATAAATTATAAGGATTTAGGGTTGTGGATATATTTACTCAGAACCTATGTGCCGACACTGCATCATTATCTTTTATTCAATAAAGCCACAATAATATGCAAGGGTAAGGCTTGTTAGCGTAATGATTATTTTAATGGTGCGCCTGAGATAATACTCATCATTCAATTTCTTTTATAAAAGAGACCCATCGCCTCCAGTCCGCAGGCGCATATTACTTCGTTAATTAAACTGGCTGACACCGTCTATAAAGGTGTTACTGCATCCTGGGTTTTATAGTGCTGATCTGGCAGCACAGCAGTATCCGCAATCTTTCGAATATGCAGAAAATGAAGCTGTATAAACAATAATCTTCCACCGTTGTAGACCCATCAGATGGATACCTGGTCATGAATGACATTTCCCCCCGTAAAATCAAAACCGGTTGCGACCCGCGTACTCTTGCGGATTATGCCATCCTGCGCGATGAGTTGAGCAAACTGACCCACCCGGCGCGCCCGGACGTGAACTGGCGGTATGTAGAAAAACTCTGTCTCTCACTGTTTGAGCAAAATGGCGTGGAATTGCAAACGGCCGCCTGGTATACGCTTGCCCGGACTCAACTGGCCGGATTATTCGGTCTGAATGAAGGGCTGGCGATACTGGAGGCCCTGATAAGCCATCAGTGGGGAGTGCTCTGGCCGCAGCCTGTACACGCCCGCATGGAAATCCTCAGTAACCTGAGTCAACGCCTGCAGCAACGGATGCGTACGCTACCGCTGAACTACAGCGATCTCAGCCAGCTATACCGGGCGGAACAACTGCTAACGAGTCTCGGCGCGGTGCTACAGCGCCTGGAGTTAAAACATCTGAGCCAGCTCGATACGTTGCGATCGATGATACATAACAGTGCTGTTCGGCTGGAAAATAGTGACGGCGCATCCGACTCTGGTGCAACTATTCAGGCTGGTATCGTGCTGCCTGCACCAGTAATGAATAGCGCCGGAATATTAAGTGATGCTCTGCCGGGTATTCCTGTTACCGAAAAGCGCGAACCGGCCAATACAGTAAATTGGGTTTATGTTGCCCATCCCGAACATCAGCCGAACGTGGATGTACTGACGGCGATGCCGGTGCAGGTAAAAAAGTGGAAACCTTTTGCTGCCGGGATGTGCACCATGCTGATAATAAGTGCGGCGACGGTGTGGGGCTGGCATGCCTTGCATCGACTTGACCCGTTACAGACTCAGCTTGCTGCATCGCTGGCACCTTTACCCGCAATACTCACGCCCGCGCAACTTGATACGCTGCGTCAGCACGCTCCCATACCGCAAACCATGTTCACAGCTACGCAGCAGCAGCTCGTGCGCTTAGGTCAGTTGCCACCGGACTGGAATATTAACTACAGCCGTCAACTAGTCGAGCAGGCGCAGTCGCTCTGGCCTGAACAGGCGAAACCACTGGCACAACGGTGGTTTCGGCAGTTGAACGCAGCCAGCGTACCGACAGAAAATCTGAGTGGCTGGCATCAGGGGATGACGAAGTTACAGCAACTGAGTAATCGGCTTAGTGGGCTGGATGGGCACAAGGGTAAATACATGACGGTCAGTGAGCTGAAGTCATCCGTCTTTGGCATGATGACCAGCTTTCAGCAGACTGAACCGACGGAGGAACAGCTTCGTCAGATTAATTTATTGCCCGTCGCTTCTCCTCTGCGTCAGCAACTTATCCGGCAACTGGAACAGCATCTCCGGGCACAGATTTATACACTGGGGCAGATGAAAAACAGCGCACCTGTAACGAAGTTGCTGCGCGAACAAGCGGTAAATCCCAGCCCCCTGAACGATTAAGGCAACGACTTTTGGTAAGGAGTATGATGACCGGCTCTCCATGCAGAAGGTTGCGCCATATTTGGCAACGTTTAAGTGCGGTGTAACAAGAGCGACCTTTTACCCGGGGTTGATAATGAGTTGGATCTGATGGGATGCTGCACTTATTTTGGGGCTGGGGAGCAGGTGAATGTTTGAACTTGATAAAGCGGAGCATCGAGTTGACGAAAAAAATAAGACAACAGAGCCGCGAAATCGGCTTTTTTTGCATGCTTTAATTTAATCACTGTGGAAATAATTATAAAACTTATGTCTTATTTAATTTATTCGCAATGGAATTAGAACTGTTGAAATGATTTCTTGTACTGACAGGGATTAGTGATGTTACCAATGGTGACGGATCACATAATTTATATGTATATTTGACGAATTGTTAACATTGTGGTTCTATCCTTGATATGGAATGTATCACCCGTAATGCAATGGACTGAGGAGCAGTAATGACCGCAAAGCAAAACTGGCTGTCAGAACGCATCAATTCAAGTAAACCCCATCAAGAGCAAATATGGATGCGGGGTATAAATGATTTAACCATTTCATCCCGGACTCATGGCAGAGGTATTGTGTGCAGTTCAGGCAATGAATATATCGATTTCATGTCCTGTTCTTATCTCGGCCTTGAGAGGCATCCTGCTCTTGTACAAGCAATCAAAGAGTCTGTTGATAAATTTGGCGTACAGTATGCAGCAGCGAGAACGCGTGCAAAATGTGATATATTTGATGAGCTGGAAGCAAATCTAAACACCATATTTCTCAATTCGAATACTGTTATTTTCAACTCTGTAGGAGCGGCTCATTTAGCAGTATTACCAGTCTTGGGCTCTGGAGAATTACCCGGATATGACATTAGTCCAAAGGGGATACAGTGGATCGTGGATAAAACGACACACGCCTCCGTACAGATATTACGGGGAATCCTTGAACAATTTGGTAGCTATGACAGGGTTGACTTCTCGGACTATGAAAATTTATATACGGTGTTAAGCCTATGCCGGGAAAACGGAAAAACACCTGTGCTTATATCTGATTCCCTGGGGTCCATGGGGGGGAGTAATGATATTCGTTTTCTCACGGAAGTAGCAGCAGAATATAATGGTTACTACTATGTCGATGATGCCCACGGCACCTCTATTATAGGAAAAAATGGATGTGGCTATGCTCTTTATCAGTTGGGAGAATTTCGTGACAATCTTATTCTTCTATCTTCTCTCTCAAAAGCATTCGGTTCCCACGGTGGTTCAGCCTCATTCAGACATCCTCAGGCCGCTTCATTTATCAAAAAATATGCGCTGAATTATATTTTTAGTGGACCGCCATCCTTACCGGGTATTGCGGCATGTGTAGCCTCAGCAGATATTCACCTTTCCGATGAAATTACTCAACTCCAAACAAAACTGAAGCGAAATGTACAGCTTTTTGACAGTCTTGTTCGTAATGTTGAAATAAAGGATGTAATAAGTCCCATCCGCACGATACATATTGGATGCGAAACTGAAGCCGTTAACGCCTCAAGTACACTCCGTAGCCAGGGATTTCTGGCTACGGCAGCTATGTATCCGACGGTACCTAAATCTGAGAGCATTATTCGGGTTGCGCTCTCAGCCGCGCATTCTACTGCCGATCTTGAACGCTTCGCAGCGTCAGTAAATGTTCTGACTGGGATAAACCATGCTGACTGAGATGATTACTGCCTATCGGTATTCAACTGCCCTGCATGCGTTCGTCAAACTGGGAATTCCGGTATGTTTGGGCCGTATGGGCCCTCTGAGACTCGCTGAACTGTCTTCCATCTGCAAAGTAGATGCCTCCCGTCTCTCACGTCTGCTTGATGTAATGACAGAACGCCACGTCGTGTGCATTAGCGAGGCGGGGTACTCTTTGTCTGAAGAAGCCGAACCACTTGCTGATGAGAACAGCCTTGAGTCGCTATGGATATTATGTGAACTGGGTGAAGAGTACTGGAGCATTTGGCCAGATTATCCTTCTTCCCTGCACTCAGACAACTCCGCTTCTGCTTTTGAAAACCGGCATGGTGAGCCTTTTTTTTCACTCCTCCGTTCCCGGCCTGCGCTGAAAGATACCTTTGACAGATTAATGGCAAAGATAACCGAAGAACTTTCAACCGAACTTGTTCGTTATATTGAGTGTGATGCGCAGGCGGAGGTTGTAGATGTCGGCGGTGGCCGGGGTGTGCTCATGAAAAAGTTACACCAGAGATACGACCTGAAATCTGCCACTGTACTCGATGTATATTCCGGGAACAGCAGGACGGAAGCAGGAATTGACTATCTGGATGGTGATTTCTTTGCAAGGGTTACCGAAGATAAGGATATCTACATACTGAAAAACATCCTTCACGACTGGGATGATGCCGATGCCCTAAATATATTGCAAAACTGCCATCGGGCCATGAGAGCGGACTCGAAACTTTATGTGGTTGAAATAATCAAAAAATCTGACAGTAGTAAGGGAAAAACGCTGGACCTGCTTATGGACGCGCTATTTCTTGGGAAAGAGCGGTTTTATGATGAATATGCCGCGCTGGCGCAGACTGCTGGTTTCGTCATTGAGGGAACATTTGCCACCTCTCTGTCTCAGTCTGTTATGGTCTGGCGTAAGGAAAATGTATGAATCTATACTGGCTCGTAGCAAAGGAAGAATACAGTAATGTTGCCGAAATTGAGCAGGCATACGCGGAGTATACCCGCGAGTTCGCTAAACGGGATATTGCCTTCAGATTTATTGCTCTGGAAGAGTGCATTGTTTCATCATGTCCGGACGGGAGGTTAGCATTACAACATCAAAACCAACTGCTGGATGAGTCTACCGCTGCTTTTATTATTTCTCCCGCCAACCTCAATCCCCAGGCCCGGGCTGTCGCCTCAACACTGCGCTATTTTCTTCGTGTCAGAAGAGCATGCCTGCTGAATGACAGGATAGCCGGGATCGAAACCCTGGAATGGGACAAGATTGGCCAGATGACTCTGGCCGCAAAAGCGGGCGCGCCGGTACTCCCTTTCACCATGCTCGGATATCACCGTCAGGTCATTCCTGCCATTGAGCGTTTCATCGGCAGTCATCCCGGCGAATACATTTTTAAACCCACCGGTACTGGCATGGGGTTTGGTGTAATCAAGTCAGGAAGCTCTCAGCACGCAGTAAGCACCGGAAACCTAATTTCCGCCTCATCTGTCGAATATTTCATGATGTCTTTCCTGACCGATGCCTGTGACGTCCGATTTTTCTTTATCGCGCAGAGACTGGCTTTTGTGAAGTTTCGCAAACCGCGCGGTAAAGGCTACATCGGAAATGTTGCCCTGGGCGGTGAGCAGATGATTCTGACGGAGCAGGCGTTTCTGGCTGACTATGGCCATTTACCTTATTTCTCAAAAATGCTGCAGCTCTCCCGCGACATCATGGCTCAGGCAGGCAGTGCAGTATTGTCCGTCGATTGGCTAATGAATAATGATGGTTTTTACTTTAATGAAATGGCCACCGCTGAAACCGGTCTGACGAAACTCCCTGAAGAGATTAGGGCATTTGTATTCGATCAGCTCGCAAGGATAATTCACGATAATCATGCATGCGAATAAAACGACCCTCTTTATTTTTTTGACGGTATTTCTTGCGGAGTTTTCCTTCTTCTTCGCTCTCCCGCTGCTGGGTAATTCCCCGGAGCTGAGTGCGTCCGGTGTGGCAGCCTGCCTTGCGGGGGCTGTTGTGCTTGAAAGTCTGCTGATGCTGACTTCAACCGGCTATCTTGAACGTTTCTCCAGAAGAAAATTAATATTCACTTCCTTGCTGCTGAGAAGCGCCGCTTTTATAACTATTTATCTGACTTTATCGCTATCTGGCTGGTTGCTCTTCTTCCTGCTTATTGCGGTTTCAAAATCTATTTCCAAGCCTTTTTTAAGGGAGGTCCTCGCGGAAACTCTTGGTGGGCCCCAACTGAAAAAAGCGCTTAACACATTTTCCCTGTGCCAGAACTCAGCGGTCTTTGTGGCGCCGATGCTGGCGGTGGCGACGATGAAATTTGCGTTTATTGACACCATGCTGCTGATCTTGACCTTCTCCGGCGTCGTGATGGCTTTGATGGCACTGCGACTCATCTATTGTCTTCCTGCTAACTTTAAACCGTCCACCGGCTCCATCCTGATGGGCATGCGGACGGGCTTTCAGGGCGTCATGGCCAGTGTAGACATACAGCGCCTTCTGCTGTCGTCGTTTTTCTGCTTCCTCATCATGGGTGTGTTCATCACCGCCACGACGCTGCTGGATAAAATCAATCCGGATCTCGGCAAGTATTCCGGGGCCTTTTTCTCAATTGTCGGCGTGACCATCTGCTTATGGCAGGGAGGTGTGGTGAAACTGACCTCTTTCGGTGAGCGGTACAGCTTGCAAATAATTTTGGTCGGTGGAGTATTATCCTCTGCCTACTTGTTGGGATCAGTGCATATCGCGATTGCGGCCCTGATTGCTTACAGTATTTATGAGTCCGTGATTATTCCGGAATTGTATTTTAAGGCCACGCACATTTCTTCCAGCATCTCAGCAAGCGTTCTGTTCAGTTACATACTAATTGTATCCAATGCTGGTGAGGCATTCGGCTCCTGGCTTACTGGGTTTGCGATCACACATATACCTGATTATGTACCGCTGTTTATCTTCATTACGGTGTTTAGTGCGGCCTTGATTTCGTTTATCTGCCTGAAAACCACGGCCAGAAAGGAGGCGCCATGTCAGCCATAGTTTTCGCCACAGGCGGAACTACAGCGGATGCCAGAACCGTTGAGCATCCCTGGGAAAATTACCAGTTTGTAACGTCGGCAGCAGCGCAGGCGCTTGGGCCGTTGTTCAACGATTTGAAGGTTCGTGCCGTCGCGAATTGCCTCACGGCAGGCAATCTGTGGGGCGGGTTTTTGTTTGCTCATGAGATTTGCCGCCATCTCGGTGTGAAATATTATCCCTTCGCCTCGGTTGTCGAGCATGATGCCCTCTGCGAGGCCGTGTCTGTCGGTAACATCGACACGATAATATGCCTGCCAAGCTTTGCTGAACGCTTGCTGACGCCGACGCGAAAAATTCAGCTTGCTTCCGTCAGGAACATTTTTTATCTCGGGGAAATGTTCCCAGACACACTGGTCGACAAGGCGCAGGCACTGCTTCCGGGAGTGATCATCAAGCCTTTGGCATATACGTCGCAGGAAACCGGGCCAGTAGGCTTTCAGTGCTCACATCTGAGTGGCAGCCATTATCATATTTATGATCACATTGAGCTGATTCGCTCATCCCATGGCGGTGAATTCAGTGTTACGGTGAGGTATCCTGAAAAAAAACATCTGCTGAATCACACGATGGGGGATGTTGGCATCCTCGAACGCAATTTCAGGTGTCCTTGTGGTCAGACAGGTGATGTTCTGCATCTTCAGGGACGGATACCCACATCAAGGAACATTCTTGGCACGACGATTTCAATCCATGAGTTTGCCCTGGTATTGTCAGAGGGCTCTGGTCGTCTCGTTTCTGACACTGACCTGCAGCTGGTTGAAGTCGATCACCACGAGCACGGACTGGGACTAGTATTGATGGTTTCTGAACGGGTCCTGAATTCGTTTGACGCAATTGACACATGGTTAAAATCCTCTCCGCTAATCAGTGAATTAATTAGCGATTCTTTATATTTTCATGTATTTATTGCCGCCAAGCGCACTTTTTTAACATCGGAAACTACACACAAAATAAAGCCCTTTATCAGAACGCAGACACGCCCCGTTGAAGATAAGGCTTCATGTCTGGTAATAAAGGACGTTGATAGCCATCAGGGAACATGAGCGTTGATCATTGCGACTGGTTGCAGCGAAATATCAAATTCACACTGATCACTGCGGTTTTTCTTCAGGGAGCATCCACCCTGACATTTTAACCTGACTGTTCAGTTCTGCTGCCGACCGCACATCCGGGGAGAAATTTAGCCAACATTTTGGATGTGGCCACGTAGCTGCAGCTGGCTTGATGCCAGCAATCCTAGCATTGCTAGACAGAATTACCTGAATGTCTAACGGTACGGGGAATTAAACGAGGGGCGTAAAAAAGGCCGCTCAAGCGGCCTTAGTGCAGGAAATGGCTTCCGGATATGCTGATTCTAAATCACAGGGATCTCTGGAGTTGTAAAGGCGAACGATAGATTCATAACACTCCGCACATTCTCGCTCATCAGCGCGGCGGTAATATTCATTGTGAAGCTTATTCAGGCTCTTTCGTAGTAGAAGCCTACCGGCGACTAGCATACTTCATCAGAACATCTTTATCCTGAACGGTCTGCGGTGTGGTGAACTCAACACGCCATGCGAACGGCTGACTCTGTGCTTCCCTGCCTCTGAACTAAGCACGTCAGGGATAAGCGCGCTGTCATTAATGTCCAGCCTGTAGAGCGATAGCAATTTATTCAGAGCGTGCGTAGTAAAATCCCTCAACGGGACACCTTCCATGGTGAAGTGCAGGCCATAGCCAGTTAATACACGTAATAAGCAGGGCTATTGTCTAATGTACGAATATTTCAGCCAGTGATTTTTTGATAAACACCATGAAAATCAGAATATTGTCGCAAAATGGTGTGGATATCAGTCTTTACCAGTGGCGGGCGGACCAGACAATGATCGGATAACGCCTCGTGGTGATGAAATACATCGGGGGGACAAATAATGAGCACCGCCAGTTTACCTCCTGTCAAACGATGGTAGCGAGACCGGAGGGGCAGGAAATCACTAAGGGGCAATGCTAAGACAGGATGGAAGAGTTGGGTTGTGGCGTCTGGGTTCAGCACGACCAGAAATCTACGGGAACCCTGAAAAGCAAAAACCCGCCTTTTGGGCGGGTTCTTTAAATTAGTGGTGCCCGGACTCGGAATCGAACCAAGGACACGGGGATTTTCAATCCCCTGCTCTACCGACTGAGCTATCCGGGCAACGGGGCGCATTAAACCTGATTCGCCGCGCTCCGTCAACGAAATTTCTTCAATTCGTTGCGGACTGCACAATCTATCACCACTTTGCGCATAATGCACGTTCGCTCAGGCAAAAAATGCTGTCCATAGGGCAGAAATCGGCATCGCGATCACCAGCGCGGGCAGCATATTCGCCACGGCAAACATCTTAATGCCGCAGATGCGCAACCCGGTCGCCAGCAGCAGAATGCCGCCTACGGCGGTGAAATCGCCCATCATTGCGGGCGTGGTCAGCGGCAGGATCAGCGTTGCGCAGGTGGCGAGGGTAAGCTGGATAATCAGCATCGGCACGGAAATCATCGCGACAGCAAAACCGAGTGAAGTAGCGAAAATCACGGCGGTAAAGAAATCGAGAAAAGCTTTGGCGATAAGAATACTTGGATCGCCGGTCATCCCTTCTCGCATGGCGCCAAAAATCCCGGTGCCGCTGGCACAGAACAGAATAATGATTGCCACCAGGCTCTGAATAAACGACTCGTGAGCACTGTTGGCATCACCATCTTTGCGTTTTTGCAGCAGGTTACGTAGCGCGTTAACACCACCGCTGATACCGCGCTCGACATAACAAAGCTCGCCAATCAGCGTACCGACAAGCGTGGCGAGCACCATTACCGGCAAATTCACGCATTTGATCACCAGCAAGATACCGATACCCAGCGATGCAAGGCCGAAAATCGAAGGCATGGAGGAACGGATACGCTCGGGCAGGCGGTGGCTGAGCAACGCGCCAAGGGTGCCGCCAATTAATACCGCGGCGGCGTTAATAAAAGGACCGGTAATCACGAGTCACTCCTGTGTTTCACATAACTGAATAATATGCCGCGTAGAATAGCATTTTTATGCGCGACCACGCCCAGCCTGGTTGCGCCTCTTTAGGAAAGGTGACATGATTGCGCGAATTTTATTCCGCCTTACGGGAGCCGCCAGATGACGCACATGACTGCTGTTTGTCACGCATTTTGCACCTGCATGCCTTCGCGCACCCGTATCATTTTCCCCCATACTTCACTCACCATGCGGTGAGGTTAACGCACGCTCACTGTAGGACAACAGTAAGATCAGAAGCTGTCTGCTTTTACTGATGTCTGGCGGTCGGAGCTGGTTCCAGTCAGACACGTTCGTTGGGCGAAGCAACTGCTTTGTCCGGGGTCTTTTACTCCCCTGAAACGGGTATTCGTGCTTATGAAATCAATGAAAATTGCCGTCAGCCGCGAGCTGATATCTGCGCTTTCCACCCACCGCGAAGTGGTGACGCTGGACAGTACCGATTTTACGGATGTGGCGGCAGTCGTCATGACATTAGCGGAGAGTCGCAGCGGCATTCTTGCGTTACTCAAACGGACGGGGTTTAACCTGCCGGTTTTTTTGTTCACTCAAGAGCCGGAGAGTGCGCCGCAGGGCGTGACAGCGGTGATCGGCGGTAAAGATCAGGACTGGCTGGAGCTGGAAACCGCCGCCTGTGACTATGAAGACAATCTGTTGCCGCCATTTTTCGATACGCTGCGCCAGTATGTCGAAATGGACAACAGCACGTTTGCCTGCCCCGGTCATCAGCACGGCGAGTTCTTTAAAAAGCACCCGGCGGGCCGCCAGTTTTACGAATTCTTCGGCGAGAACGTTTTTCGCGCCGACATGTGCAACGCCGACGTCAAGCTTGGCGATTTACTGATCCACGAAGGTTCGGCCAAGCACGCGCAGAAGTTTGCCGCGAAGGTATTCAATGCCGACAAAACCTATTTTGTATTGAACGGCACTTCTGCCGCCAACAAAGTGGTGACCAATGCGCTGCTAACGCGGGGCGATCTGGTGCTGTTCGATCGTAATAACCATAAATCCAACCATCATGGTGCGTTGATCCAGGCCGGTGCAACGCCGGTCTATCTGGAAGCGGCGCGTAACCCGTTTGGTTTTATTGGTGGCATTGACGATCACTGCTTTGATGAGGGTTATCTGCGCGAGCTGATCCGCGAAGTCGCGCCGGAAAAGGCAGACCAGCCGCGCCCGTTCCGTCTGGCGGTGATCCAGCTTGGGACTTACGACGGCACGATCTACAACGCACGGCAGGTGATCGACAAGATCGGCAGTCTGTGCGATTACATTTTGTTTGATTCGGCGTGGGTAGGGTATGAGCAATTTATCCCGATGATGGCCGACTGCTCGCCGCTGCTGCTGGAGCTAAACGAGAATGATCCGGGCATTTTTGTCACCCAGTCGGTGCATAAGCAGCAGGCCGGGTTCTCACAAACCTCGCAGATCCACAAAAAAGATAACCATCTGCGCGGACAGACACGTTTTTGCCCGCATAAGCGGCTGAACAATGCCTTTATGCTACATGCATCAACCAGCCCGTTTTATCCGCTGTTTGCCGCGCTGGACGTGAACGCCAAGATCCATCAGGGCGAGAGCGGACGCCGGCTGTGGGCAGAATGTGTGGCGCTGGGCATTGAAGCGCGCAAAGCGATCATCGCGAACTGTAAGATGATCAAACCCTTTGTGCCGCCGGAGATCGCCGGGCGGCCGTGGCAGGATCACCCGACAGAAGTGATCGCCCGCGAGCGGCGCTTCTTCAGCTTTGAGCCGGGTGATAAATGGCACGGTTTTGAAGGTTATGCGCACGAGCAATATTTTGTTGATCCCTGCAAGCTGCTGTTGACCACGCCAGGCATCGATGTGGAAACGGGCGAATATACCGAGTTTGGTATTCCGGCCACCATTCTGGCGCATTACCTGCGTGAAAATGGCATTGTGCCGGAGAAGTGCGATCTCAACTCGATCCTGTTCCTGCTGACGCCAGCCGAAAGCGCCGAGAAGATGGCGCAGCTGGTAGCGATGCTCGCCCAGTTCGAACAACATATTGAAGATGACACGCCGCTGGCCGATGTGCTGCCAACCATCTTTAATAAATATCCGGTGCGTTATCGCGACTATACGCTGCGTGAGCTGTGCCAGGAGATGCACGATCTGTACGTGAGTTTTGACGTAAAAGATCTGCAAAAAGCAATGTTCCGCAAAGCCAGCCTGCCAGCGGTCGTGATGAACCCGCAGGATGCAAACAGTGAGTTTATTCGCGGCAATGTTGAGCTGGTGCGCATCAGTATGGCGGAAGGGCGCATCGCCGCCGAAGGTGCGCTGCCCTATCCGCCGGGCGTGCTCTGCGTGGTGCCGGGAGAAGTGTGGGGCGGGGCGGTGCAGCGCTATTTCCTCGCGCTGGAAGAGGGCGTCAATCTGCTGCCGGGCTTTTCACCGGAGCTACAGGGCGTTTATTCCGAGACCGACACCGACGGCATCAAACGCCTGTACGGCTATGTACTGAAGTAGACTTTAGCCCCTCAACCGCACGGTGAGGGGCCATCTCACGCAGCCACCCGGCGGTACATGCGCCTCGGGTGGCCAATTTTCCCGTACTGCATCTCCACCGCCAGAAACCCGGCTTCCACGCAGTGTTCCAGATAGCGCCGGGTGGTAGTTTTGCTCAACCCCGTTTCGCTCACCACTTCATCGACGGAAAAACAGCGCGCCATCTCGTCGGCAAACAGTTTCTGAATCAGCGCCAGCGTACTCTCTTCAATGCCTTTACTGCCGTTATCCTGGCGGAAATTTTTTGCCTGTAACTGGTAAAGTGAGTCCACGTTCTGCTGGTCGACAATTTTCCACACGCGTTGCTGCTCGGCGAATTGCACAAAGCGCTCCAGCGACTGGCTCAGCCGCTTCCACGACACGGGTTTGAGGATATAGTCGAACGCGCCATTGCGGATCGCCTGGCTACAGGTGTCCATATCGCTGGCGGCGGTAATAAAAATCACCGAGCAGTTCGCGCGAATAATCTGCGGATCGTTAATAAGGGTAATGCCTTTGCCATCCGGCAAATAGTTATCCAGTAACACTAACTGCGGCTGCATGTTGCTCAATAACTCGCGCGCTTCGGCAAGCGACGAGGCAATACCAACCAGGCGCAGGCGCGGGTGTTTGCTGACCAGTTCCGCATTAAGCTGCGCAAGCGTGTTTTCATCTTCTACTATCAGCACGTCTATCAGTTCATGTTGCATAATTCTGATCTTCCAGGGTCGGCACGGGACGCGGTACGTTACCCGTTTCAGGAATAAACAAAGAGAAAATTGTGCCGCGAGGCGTGTTAGCGGAGACTTCAATCGATCCGCCCACCTGCGTGACATAGCTGGCGATCAGGTACAGACCAATGCCATGATCGCCACTGCGCTTGGTGGTCATCCCGCGTTCAAAAATATGATCGCGAATCGCCGGATCAATGCCGATACCGCGATCTGCCACTTCAATAATCAACTCCCGTTCGTTCAGCAAAATCAGCACTTCAACCGGTTCGTGAGGCAGCGTGGCGCGCTGGGTTGCTTCAATCGCATTATCCAACAGATTACCGATAATGGAGATAAGCTCCGCTTCACCCAACAACCGGCAGGCTCTGTCCATCTGACACAGCGGATCAAAGGCCAGCTCGACACCTTTTTCACGGGCGCGCGCCGCTTTCCCCAGCAGCAAACCGCACAGCGTGGGTGAGCTAAAGCGCGAAGAGATAAAATCCAGCAACTCCTGCGCGTGCTCTGACTGCGCCTGAATGTAGCGCACGGCTTCATCGTAGCGCTCCATATGCAGCAGGCCAGAGAGCGTGTTCATGCGGTTGAGTTGCTCGTGGCGCATAATGCGCAGGTTATCAACGTAGCGCTTCACCTGGCTGAGTTGCGCGCTCAGCGTGTCTATCTCGTTGCGATCGCGAAAGGTAATCACCCAACCCTGCAATTTATTCTCCAGCATGATGCGTACCCGGCTGGCAATCACCGTTAACTGATTAAAACGGCAAATCTCATCATGCGTGTCGTTTTCCAGCATCATCGAACGGTCAAAAAACGGCACCGGGGCAATGACTTCATCGATAGTTTGCCCGCGCAGCTCTCGCGTCGGCTGGCTTAACCCCAGAAGTTTGCGTGCGGCCTGATTGATCACTTCAATGTGCAGTTCGCTGTCAATCGCAATCACCCCTTCGTAGATCGATTCCATCATCGCTTTTTGTTGGCGCACCAGCAGGCCAATCTCCCGCGGCTCAAGGGAGAAGATCTGTTTTTTAATGCTGCGGGTAAAGAACCAGGAAAAAATAAACAGCGCTGCCAGCAGCAATACAGCGGCAATAAAAATGTTGATCACTTTACCGAGCGTGATGGTATCGAGATAACTGGTCAGATACCCCACTGACACAATCCCGATAACGCGCCCGGCATCATCAAAAATCGGCGCTTTACTACGTAACGAAATACCCAGCCCGCCTTTGCGGATAGTGGTGATGCTTTTCCCGTGCAACACCTCGGTATTATCGTCACCCACTAATGTTTTTCCGACCACATCAGAATGGACTGAATGAAATAAATGCAGGCCTTTGTCATCGCCAATAACAATAAAGCTTGCATCGCTATGCGCCACCACTTTATGCATAAATTGCGCGATGGCTCGAATATCTTTATTGGCAACCGATTGGCGTAAATTCGGAATAATCGCTATTTCCTCAGCCTGTATTTTTGCCCGGGCACTCATTTCCTGATATAGCTGACGGCCGACATCCTTATAATAATAAACGCCAAGCAGAACGAACAAACCGGAGAAAAAAAGCACCAGCGAAATAAAAAGTTTGATTTGGAAAGAGACTTTCATGACGGTTCGCACAGCAGCCAGCAAAGCGCCAATGTAGCATCTTTTTGCGCAGGCGTACGCAGTTTACTGGAAACTTGTGATCCCTTGCACAGCCAGCGCTGAAGCGGAAAAATGGTCTGTTAAATATTCTTTTTTGGAAATGTTATTAACTTGTGTTTCTATTTAAAAAAACCATAAAAACCACGCCAATAATTAAGGCGTAAATCACACAAAATAAAAGAAACCATAAAAACCATAGGAGCCATTAAAACTCCGGTTTTAATATGCTATTCCTCACATAAAGTACGCATTTAGCCCTTTACTCTACAGGCACAAAATAACCAAGGGGCTTAATTATGAGCACAACTGACGATTCATTCTCTGTTACCTCTGAATCGCTGGCGATTCAAAAAACATCACTGAAGGATAAGTGGTGGCACATTATGGATACGTGGAAAGTTGGGATTATTCCACTGCCATTATTCCTGCTAGCCGGTGCGTTAATTGCTATCGATTGTCTTGGCGGCAAGTTGCCGAGCGATATCGTCGTGATGGTGGCGACGCTGGCGTTCTTCGGCTTTGCCTGCGGCGAGTTCGGTAAACGTCTGCCGATCGTCGGCAAACTGGGCGCAGCGGCGATTTGCGCCACCTTTATTCCTTCAGCAATGGTTTATTACGGTTTGCTGCCGGACGTGGTGGTCGAGTCCACAACGAAATTCTACAAATCAACCAACATCCTCTATCTCTACATCTGCTGCATCATTGTCGGCAGTATCATGAGCATGAACCGCACAACCCTGATTCAGGGTTTCCTGCGTATCTTCTTCCCGATGGTTTGCGGCGAAGTGGTTGGCATGCTGGTGGGGATGGGCGTAGGCCTGGCGCTGGGTATGGAACCGTTCCAGATCTTCTTCTTTATCATTCTGCCAATCATGGCGGGTGGTGTAGGTGAAGGTGCGATTCCGCTCTCCATTGGTTACGCCACGCTGCTGCACATGGATCAGGGCGTTGCGCTGGGCCGTGTACTGCCGATGGTGATGCTGGGCGGTCTGACCGCAATCATTATTTCCGGCTGCCTGAACCAGTTGGGTAAACGCTTCCCGCATCTGACCGGCGAAGGCCAGCTGATGCCAAACCGCAGCAATGGTGATGAACAAGCGGCGGCTGCCCCTGCGTTTTCCGGTAAAACTGATGTTACTACCATCGCGGCGGGCGCACTGCTGGCAGTATTGCTGTACATGATCGGCATGCTCGGCCACAAACTGATTGGCCTGCCTGCACCGGTCGGCATGCTGTTTGCCGCCGTGCTGGTTAAGCTGGCGCACGGTGTTTCTCCGCGCCTGCTGGAAGGTTCTCAGGTGGTGTACAAATTCTTCCAGACCTCTGTGACTTACCCAATCCTCTTCGCCGTGGGCGTTGCCATTACGCCGTGGGAAGAGCTGGTTCACGCTTTCACTCTCGATAACTTGCTGGTGATCGTGAGTACCGTTTCCGCACTGGTTGCCACTGGTTTCTTCGTAGGTAAAAAGATTGGCATGCATCCGATTGATGTCGCCATCGTTTCCTGCTGCCAGAGCGGCCAGGGTGGTACAGGGGATGTTGCCATCCTGACTGCCGGTAACCGTATGAGCCTGATGCCGTTTGCACAGATTGCCACCCGTATTGGCGGTGCGATCAACGTGTCGGTATCGCTGCTGGTTCTTGGCAATTTCCTCGTCTGATTAAGCACTACAGGAACTGATATGAAACTCGCAAGCTTTGTCCATCAGGGGATCCGTAGCTACGGCATCGTCAAGGCTGATGGCGTCATCAATCTGGGTCAGCGTCTGGGAGACCGCTACGGTGATTTGAAATCGTTGCTCGCGGCCGACGCGCTGAGTGAGGCACAACAGCTGAGTGGTGAAGCGACGGATCTGCGCTTTGACGATCTCAACTTCCTGCCGGTTATTGAAAACCCGGGGAAAATTCTTTGCGTCGGCATGAACTACGCCGAAAAACGCAAAGAGTTCGATCAACATAACCCGGCACCGACGCTGTTTGTGCGCTTCGCCGACTCGCAAACCGGGCATAACGCGCCGGTGCTGAAACCGCGCCACTCCAGCGAATTCGACTACGAAGGTGAGCTGGCGGTGATCATCGGTAAAGGTGGCGAAAACATCTCTCGTGACGTGGCGTTAAGCCATGTCGCAGGTTACAGCTGCTATATGGATGGCTCTGCGCGTGACTGGCAGCACACCTGGTTCACCGCCGGGAAAAACTGGCGGCAAACCGGCGCGTTCGGCCCTTGGATGACCACGGCTGATGAGATCCCCGATCCGCATCAGCTCACGATCCGCACGTGGTTGAATGGCCGCATGGTGCAGGACGACAACACCGCCAGCATGATCCACAAGGTCGCCGAGCTTATCGAGTACATCAGTACCTTTACCAGCCTGACGCCGGGCGACGTCATCATCACCGGCTCACCGGGCGGCGTTGGTAAAAAACGCAATCCACCGCTGTTTATGAAAGCAGGCGATCGCATCGAAGTGGAGATCGAAAATATCGGTCACCTCAGCAATGTGATCATTGATGCGCCAGCCCATGCGCTGACAGCAGCGCACTAAGGACGAAGGCAATACGATGCAAGCACGACCCTCCATCGACTTCCGCGTTGCGGAAGTCAACGGCAATACTCAACGGCTGGCCTCTATCCGCGCGTTGCTCGCCGACAGTGGTTTAGGTATGGACAGCGATATCACCACCTTCGTTGAAGCCTGGTCGGGAAACCGGCTGGTGGGTTGTGCAGGTCTCGCCGCCAACGTCATCAAGTGTGTAGCGGTTGAAGAGCAGTTGCGTGGGGAAAACCTCAGTGCGCGGCTGCTGGCAGAAGTTGAGCATCTGGCGCTGGCGCGTGGACATTTTCATCTGTTCCTGTGCACGCGCCCTTGCAATCGTGAGCGTTTCCAGCACAGCGGCTTTTGGCCGGTTGCCCAGAGCGGCAACAATGCGATATTGATGGAAAATACACCGTCTGGCATTCAGCGTTACTGCCGCACGTTGCAGGCGCGCCGCGTTGCCGGAAAGCGCATCGGCTCTATTGTGATGAACGCCAATCCCTTCACGCTTGGCCATCGGCATCTGGTGGAGCAGGCCGCACAGGCCTGCGACTGGCTGCACCTGTTTGTGGTGCGGGAAGATGCCTCGTTCTTTCCTTTCTCCGCACGGCTGAAAATGGTGAAGGCGGGCGTGGCGCATCTGCCTAATGTCACGGTTCACGAAGGCTCTCAGTACATTATTTCCCGCGCTACCTTTCCGGCCTATTTCCTCAAAGAGACCGGCAAAGTGCAGCAGGCGTGGAGCGAAATCGACCTGCTCATCTTCCGTAACCATATTGCCCCGGCGCTCGGTGTTACCCACCGCTTTATCGGCAGCGAGCCGTTTTGCGATATCACCCGCCAGTACAACCAGACTATGCATCAGTTGCTGGCAGGTTCAGTCGAGGTGGTGGAAGTTCCGCGCATTAAAGCGACCGGCACCGCCATCTCTGCTTCGGAAGTACGCCGTTTACTTAAAACACACCAGTTTTCCCGTATTCGGGAAATTGTACCGGATACCACTTTTGCGCACCTTGAGTCTCATTACAGCGCGGAAGTCGCTTAAAAATCAGGAAAATAACTATGAAAATTGTAAGGGAGGCGCTGGCCGGGACGATGGAGTCCAGCGACCTGATGGTGAAAATAGCCCCCGCAGAAGGCGAGCTGGATATTGTTATCCATAGCGAGGTGATGAAGCAGTTCGGCGATCAAATCCGCAAGGTGGTGGATGCCACGCTGCGCGCGATGGAGATCCGCCAGGGCTTAATCATCATTGAAGACAAAGGCGCACTGGACTGCGTAATCCGAGCCCGTCTGCAAAGCGCCATTCTGCGCGCCGCCGAAGGCACCGAAATCGACTGGGGGAAACTGCTGTGAAAAAACTACGTCGTAGCATGCTGTTCCTGCCAGGCGCCAACGCCGCCATGCTCTCCACCGCTTTTATCTACCGCCCTGATTCGATCATGTTCGACCTGGAAGACGCGGTAGCGCTGCGTGAAAAAGACACCGCGCGCCTGCTGGTGTTCCACGCGCTGCAACACCCGATGTATCAGGATATGGAAACCGTGGTGCGTATTAACCCACTGAACACGCCGTTTGGCCTGCCTGATCTGGAAGCGGTAGTGCGCGCCGGTGTTGATGTGGTACGCCTGCCGAAAACCGATACCCCGGAAGATATCTACGAGCTGGAACGTCACCTGGAGCGTATTGAACTGGCTTGCGGGCGTGAAGTGGGATCGACCCGTGTAATGGCGGCGATTGAGTCGGCGGTTGGCGTCATTAACGCCGTTGCGATTGCGCGCAGTTCGCAGCGCTTAATTGGTATCGCGCTGGCCGCGTTTGACTACGTGATGGATATGCAAACCGAACGTGGCGACGGCACCGAGCTGTTCTACGCGCGCTGCGCTGTGCTGCACGCCGCGCGTGCCGCCGGAATTGACGCGTTCGACGTGGTGTGGTCAGACGTCAATGATGAAGCCGGTTTCCTGCGTGAAGTCGATCTGGTGCGCAAAATGGGTTTCAACGGCAAATCGCTGATCAACCCACGCCAAATCGATCTGCTGCATAACGCCTATGCGCCAACCCAGCAGGAAGTCGACCACGCGAAAGTGGTTATCGAAGCGGCGGAAGAGGGCGAACGCAATGGCCTCGGCGTGGTTTCGCTGAACGGCAAAATGATTGACGCCCCGATTATTAATCACGCGCAGATGGTGCTGGAACGTGCAGCTGCGTCCGGCGTGCGTCGTTAAGGACAGAACAATGAATCAAACAGAGCTTCTTCACGTTAATTTTCCCCATCTGCGTGATTTAAAACCCTTTGAAAGCGCGCATGCGGCAACACCGTGGCTGGCGGATATCAACACCAAACACACGCGCAAACTGTGCGCGACGCTGGAAGACGCGATTGCCCGCAGTGGTCTGAAAGACGGCATGACCATCTCTTTCCACCACGCATTTCGCGAAGGCGATCGTGTGATCAACAACGTCGTGGCAACGCTGGCGCGTCTGGGATTTAAAAACCTGACGCTGGCTTCCAGCTCGCTGATGACCTGCAACGATGCGCTGATCGAGCATATTCAGAATGGTGTGATCTCACGCATTTACACCTCCGGGATGCGCGGCAAACTGGCGGATGCGATCTCTCACGGCCTGATGGCGGAACCGGTTCAGATCCACTCACACGGCGGCCGCGTGAAGCTGTTGCAGGATGGCGAGCTGAACATTGATGTCGCTTTCCTCGGCGTACCGTGCAGCGATGAGTTCGGTAACGCCAACGGCACTCAGGGGAAATCCTGCTGTGGCTCGCTGGGTTACGCGATGGTGGACGCGCAGTTCGCCAAAAAAGTGGTGTTACTGACCGAAGAGCTGGTGCCGTTCCCGAACATGCCTGCGAGCCTTGGTCAGGATCAGGTTGATCTGATCGTGCAGGTAGAAAGCGTGGGCGATCCGGCGAAAATCAGCGTCGGTGCGGCCCGTGTCACCAGCAATCCGCGCGAGCTGATGATTGCCCGCTACGCGGCAGATGTCATTGAACACTCGGGGTATTTCAAAGACGGTTTCTCCATGCAGACCGGCTCCGGCGCAGCAGCGACCGCAGCGACGCGCTTCATGGAAGAAAAAATGGAGCGCCACGGGGTGAAAGCCCGCTTCGCGCTTGGCGGCATCACCGGTAGCCTGGTGGATCTGCATGAGAAAGGGCTTATTGAAAAACTGCTGGATACGCAGTGTTTCGATGGCGAAGCGGCGGCTTCGCTGCGCCGTAACCCTAATCATGTCGAGATCTCCACTAACGTCTATGCCAACCCGGGCGGTAAGGCTGCCAGCTGCGATCAACTGGATGTGGTGATCCTCAGCGCGCTGGAGATCGACGTCGACTTCAACGTTAACGTCATCACCGGTTCTGATGGCGTGATGCGTGGCGCATCCGGCGGTCACTGCGATGTCGCGGCAGCTGCCAACCTCACCATTGTCGTGGCTCCTTTGCTACGCAGCCGCATTCCTACCGTTGTAAAACGCGTGACCACGTTGCTGACACCAGGGGAAAGCATCGACGTGCTGGTCACCGATCATGGTATTGCTGTTAACCCGGCGCGTCCGGATATCCGCGAGCGTTTGCTGGCGGCGGGCCTGAAAATCGTCGACATCGAAGCGCTTTATCAGCGTGCGATTTCACTGACCGGCGAACCGAAACCGATCGCTTTTACTGACCGCATTGTTGGTGTGATCCGCTATCGCGACGGCAGCGTGATCGATGTGGTTCGTCAGGTTAAAGAGGACAATCTATGACCACACTGACGCCCGTGAGAGCGGGCGTCAGCCTCGAAGCGCTGCTGGCGGCGAAAGATAGCCGCGCGGCGCGTCAGGCTGACTGGCTCACTCATTATCAACAACCCATTATTTCGCTGACGCTGGTTACCCCCGGAGCGGTAAAAGACAGTATTCGTTACCGCAATACCATGGGCGTGGCACTCCAGGCCTGCGACCAGTTGTTGTGGCAAAACCGCTGGCGCGTGCTGGACAGGCAGGTATTGTGGCTGCCAACCGGCGCAGAAGCGTTGTGGTGCGTGGAGCACCCGGCGGTGGAAATCAAAGCGCAGTGCGTGGAGATGGAACAGACCCATCCGCTTGGCAGATTGTGGGATTTCGATGTGTTTTGCCCGAAAGCAGGGCAGGTGGGGCGGCATTCGCTGGATCTAAATACTCGCCGCTGTCTGGTATGTGATGAACCTGCACACGGCTGCGCCCGTTCGCGTCGCCATTCGTTAGAAGATGTAGTGGCTCGCGTGGAGAAATTAATTGATGGCTGGTTTGCTCGCGACTAAATCCGCCATTGCTGATGTGCCTGAGCTTGCGGCGCAGGCGTTGCGTCTTGAGCTGGATTTAACCCCCAAACCGGGGCTGGTGGACAGAGCCAATAACGGCTCGCACCAGGATATGGATCATGCGCTGTTTTTAAAGAGTATTGCGGCGATTACGCCGTGGTTCAGGGTCTTTGCCGAAGCAGGAAAAACCCATGCGCAGAAATCGGCCAGCGAGCAGCTACGGCTGCTGCGCCCGATGGGTATCGCCTGCGAGCAAGCGATGTTCACGGCGACAGGGGGCGTGAACACACATAAGGGCGGCATTTTTTCGCTTGGTCTGCTCTGTTTCGCCGCCGGGCGTTTGCAGGGACAAGGGCGCAGGGTTAGCGCTGACGCGCTTTGCCAGCAGGTCAGTGAAATCTGCTGTGGATTAGTGGCGCGTGAGCTTGATGGTCGCCCACAGGCTATCACGGCGGGTGAAAAACAGTTTCGCCAGTATGGGCTGACGGGGGCACGCGGTGAAGCCGAGCAGGGGTTTATCACTGTGCGCCGCGCGGTGTTGCCGTTCTGGCATCAGGAGCAAGGGGAGCGGCGGTTACACAATGCGCTGCTGCGCCTGATGGCCGCGAACCGCGACAGCAATCTGGTATCTCGCGGTGGTATTGAAGGGCTGCACTACGTACAGGATTATGCGGCGAGGTTGCTGGTAACTGGCTGGGATAGCGATGCGCTGCGCGAAATGGATCGGGCGTTAATGGCTCGTCGGTTAAGCCCCGGCGGGAGTGCCGATCTGTTGGCGGTGGCCTGGGTTCTTGCCGGGCTGTAAGTAGGTTATAAAAAATCATCTGTATAGCAGATGGTATTGATCGCGCCCAGGAGGCGAGCGCTAAAGGCATTATTAAAAGCCTCTGCCTGCTCTGTACGATTTAAAGCAAAAGATAATAAGCCAACGCCTGTTGCTGACCACCTTCGCAAAAAGAGATGGTCAAATGGTCACAAAAAACCCGGCGCTCAGGCCGGGTTTTGTCTTTGCATCGTTAACCACCTTCAGGAGATGGTTATCAGTTTCAGGCTTTCTGCGCCACACCTTCTGGCTCACGCACGTGTTTATACTTAAACAGCATCACGAAGGCGAAGGCCAGCACCAGCGAGTAACCGGCGAAAATCAGCCACACGGTTTTCCAGTCGGTGATGCCCGCAGTGGTGTAAATCTCCACCACTTTGCCGCTCACCATCCCGCCGAGGATACAGCCGAAGCCGTTGGTCATCATCAGCAACATACCCTGCGCGCTGGCGCGGATAGCCGGGTTCACCTCTTTCTCCACGAATACCGAACCGGAGATGTTGAAGAAGTCGAATGCACAACCGTAAACGATCATCGACAGAACCAGCAGCACGGTACCGAACGGCGTCGGGTCGCCATAAGCAAACAGACCAAAACGCAGCACCCAGGCGATGATACTGATCAGCATGACGTTCTTGATGCCATAACGGCTCATAAAGAACGGGATCGCCAGGATAAATGCGGTTTCGGAAATCTGCGAAATCGACATCATCACCGACGCATGTGTCACGATGAAGCTGTTGGCGAACAGCGGGTTCGCGTCAAAGCTGTGCAGGAAGGTGTTGCCGAACATGTTGGTGATCTGCAGCTCGGCGCCTAACAGCATCGAGAAGATAAAGAAGATCGCCATGCGCTTGTTTTTAAACAGCGCGAAAGCGTTCAGGCCCAGCATTTCCACCCAGGTCTGTTTCTCTTTGCTTTTAGCAACCGGCATATGCGGCAGCGTCAGAGAGAACAGGCTCAGCACCAGCGACAGCGCCGCGCCAATGTAGAGCTGCATATGACTCAGTTCGAAACCGGAGAAGCTCACCGCCCACATCGCCAGAATAAAGCCGATGGTGCCCCAGATACGAATCGGTGGGAAATCGGTCACGATATCGTGGCCTGCGGATTTCAGGCGGAAGTAAGAAATGGTGTTCACCAGGCCCAGCGTTGGCATATAGGCCAGCGAGTTAAGCAGGATGATGGCGAACATTGCGCCTGGTGTGGTGACGCCTGCGGCGATAAATAATGTAATCGCGCCAACCAGGTGGCACAGAGCGTACACCCATTTTGCGCTCAGCCACTTGTCCGCAACGATACCGAGCAGCGTTGGCATCAGCAGTGATGCAATACCCAGCGAGCTATATACCGCGCCAATTTCCGCGCCCTGGAATTTCAGGGTAACGAACATATAAGAGCCAAGCGTAGTCAGCCAGCTTCCCCACAGGCAGAACTGCAGAAAGATAATGACTTTCAGCTGCAGCTTAAGATTCATGCTAATTTCCTCACAAAGGAGAGTGATAGATGTTGGAATGGGCACAATTGCGTTTGTTATGTGTCAGGATTCTACCATCTACGGGGTGGCGAATTTGTTATGCCCTACATAAAAATGCAAACTTCCTCTGATTGCATTTTCATATGGTGACGTATCTCACACTTTAGCGCAACCGTTTGCATCACTCACATGAATACCTTATGCCTCTTTCATTGGTACAGACGAAAGAGGCAGCAGATTAGTTGCGACGGTAAGTTTTCTGCGCAGCGTTAACTTTGTAGAGATAGCGGCGGGATTCCGCCGAGGGGTGACGTGTGGTCAGGGTTTGGTACACATCTCCCGGCGTCATGGTGTTGATGATATTTGCCGCCTGCACTTTATCGGCGGAAAAGACGCGTAACACGCTGCCGGCACCGCCGTTATAAGCGGTAATAACCGCATAGCGACGCGATGTAGGGTTAGTAATACCGGATAGATAAATATTGTTCAGCATCGCCAGGTAGGCGGTGCCGGTATCGATGTTGCTTTGCGGATCAAACAGATAACTGCGATCGGGCGTACCAGATTTCCCCTGCGCGCGGAACACATCTTTACCGGCGCTGTGCTGCACAACCTGCATTAAACCGAGCGCATCGGAGCGGCTGACGGCGTATGGGTTAAAGGAGGATTCGGTTTGCATAATCGCCAGAATCAGCGATTCGTCGACGCCATATTTATGCGACGCTTTGCGCACCATACCGACGTATTTATGCGCGCGTTTATCCAGGTGGTTTGGCACCAGGTTAATGGTCACGCTGTAGATCATCCGTAAGCCGTTGCTGCGGCTTTTCAGACGTGTTTGCAGTAAATAGTCCGCAAACTGCGCTGCACGCCATTGCCAGCGAATGGCTTCGCCGTTGTTATCCACCACCTGGCCGTAGAGGAACGGCTCTTTCGAGATCTGAATATCATCGACATCGGAGTAAAGATCGATTGAACCCGGATCGTCGCCCATCAGCAGGGTTTTGATAATCGCCTGGCGCAAATGCGCCGCAGGTTCGGTGCCGGAGATAGTCTCGACGGTGATTGTCCCCTCATCGAAGTTGATGTGGCTGCGGGTTTGGTACTGGTCGGTGTATTTAACGTAGTCTTTCGGGCCTGCGATCAGAACCTCGTTAAATCCCCATAAATTCTCAATATTATGGGCAAATTGACCCATCAGGATGTCAAAACCGTTGGTGTCTTTAATCCAGGCTTCGTTGTAGTCGTCGCCCGTTTTATTCGAACTGGAACAAGAAATCAGCAACGGCGCAATAATCGCTAGCGCTAAATATTTTTTCATCATTCCGGGATGCAATTGTGTTGGTGTGTTAGCGCCGGTGTCTCTGCGCACTGGCAATGCCTTCCCATGTTTTCGCAGCATTACCAGTGATTGCGCGTGAACAGCGGCTTATTTTTTTTCTTGCGGCGTATAGCCTTCAATATGCACGTCTTTACCTTCAAACAGGAAATTCACCATCTCCTCTTCCAGCAGTTTGCGGTGCTCGACGTTCATCATGTTGAGTTTTTTCTCGTTGATAAGCATGGTTTGCTTCTGCTGCCACTGCTTCCAGGCCTCTTTCGAGATCTCGTTATAAATGCGTTTTCCGAGATCGCCCGGATAGAGCTGGAAGTCTTGCCCTTCCGCTTCACGTTGCAGGAAGGTACAAAAAATAGTTCTGCTCATAAAATAATCCTCTTTGCTTGCGCGCCTAACGGACTTCGGCGCGTAATTGCTGTATCAGGCGTTCCACGGGAGCCGCCAGACCGACGGATGGCGGTTGCGCTAAGTTATACCAAAGACCTGCGCCCTCATCCATGCAAGACGAGAACGAGGACACGCCAAGCCACATAGGCACAATATCCAGATGGAAATGGCTAAAGGTATGGCGAAACGCCACAAGTTGGCTGAGATTATCGGCGCTAATCTTCCTCTGCGCCAGCCAGGCCCGCAGACTGGCCTCATCGCTGAACTGCGGGAAGCAGAATAACCCGCCCCACAGCCCGCTCGGTGGGCGCTGCTCAAGATATACTTCGCCTTCATGCTGCATCAGCAGGAAATATCCGGTGCGCTCGGGCAGCGTCTGTTTCGGTTTTTTACCCGGATATTGCGCCCAGGTGCCGGAAGCATAAGCTTCACAGCCCGTTTGCAGCGGGCAGAGCTCGCATTTCGGTTTCGAACGGGTGCAAACCATCGCGCCCAGGTCCATCATCGCCTGGTTAAAGCGCTCGACGCCCTGAGCCGGTGTGACATCTGTGCTGATCTCCCACAACCGTTTTTCCACTTCTTTCTTTCCGGGCCAGCCGCCGACAGCGTAACAGCGCGCCAGCACGCGCTTCACGTTGCCATCGAGAATGGGAAAGTGTTTACCCAGCGACAAAGAGAGGATAGCGCCCGCGGTCGAGCGGCCAACGCCCGGAAGCGCGGCGACTTCTTCGAAGGTCTCCGGGAAGCGCCCGCCGTGCTGGTTAGCCACCTGCTGCGCGGCTTTATGTAAGTTGCGCGCTCGCGCGTAATAACCCAGACCAGTCCACAAATGCAGCACTTCATCCAGCGGTGCATTCGCCAGATCGCTCACGGTTGGGAAACGCGCCATAAAGCGCTGGAAGTAGGGGATTACGGTTGTCACTTGCGTTTGTTGCAACATCACTTCCGATAGCCATACTTTGTAAGGCGTTTTTTCAATTTGCCAGGGCAGCGTTTTTCGCCCGTATTTGTCGTACCAGCCCAGCACCTGGGCTGAAAATTGAGACGCTTGCATGGTCACCAGAATCACGTAATCAGGGGCGAAGATTGCAGCACAGAGGCGCTGAGCTGTAAACCGGAACTTTCCGGTGCTTGCATCGGGCGATGAACTTTGGATAATGCCCGTTTCCTGAACACTCTCACAAGCAGATCACTTTATGAATAACGACGTCATTTCACCGGAATTTGATGAAAACGGCCGCCCGTTGCGCCGCATTCGCAGCTTTGTCCGTCGCCAGGGCCGCCTGACGAAAGGGCAGCAACACGCGCTGGATAATTACTGGCCGGTGATGGGCGTTGAGTTCACTGAGCAGCCGCTGGATTTCGCCACGCTGTTTGGCCGCACAGCTCCTGTCACGCTGGAGATCGGTTTTGGTATGGGCGCGTCTCTGGTTGAAATGGCGAAAACGCGACCGGAGCAGGATTTCCTCGGCATTGAAGTACATTCGCCGGGCGTTGGCGCTTGCCTCTCCTCTGCACATGAAGAGGGCGTGGAAAACCTGCGCGTCATGTGCCACGACGCTGTAGAAGTGTTGCACAAGATGATCCCTGACAATTCTTTGAATATGGTGCAGCTCTTTTTCCCTGACCCGTGGCACAAAGCGCGTCATAATAAACGCCGCATCGTTCAGGTACCCTTTGCTGAACTGGTGAAAAGCAAGCTCAAGCTGGGCGGCGTGTTTCATATGGCGACTGACTGGGAAGCCTACGCGCAGCATATGCTGGAAGTGATGACTTCCATCGACGGTTACAAAAACCTGTCGGCGACAAACGACTTTGTGCCGCGTCCAGAGTCGCGCCCGGTAACCAAATTTGAACAGCGTGGCCATCGTCTTGGTCACGGCGTATGGGACTTAATGTTCGAGAGGGTGAAATAATGGCAACAAACCGCAGCCGTCGTTTGCGTAAAAAAATGCATATCGATGAATTTCAGGAACTGGGTTTTTCTGTTGCATGGCGCTTCCCGGAAGGCACCAGCGAAGAGCAGATTGATAAAACGGTTGATGACTTTATTCAGGAAGTGATTGAGCCGAACAAGCTGGCGTTTGACGGTAGCGGTTATCTGGCGTGGGATGGTCTGATTTGCCTGCAAGAGATTGGCAAATGTACTGAAGAGCATCAGGCCATCGTGCGTAAATGGCTTGAAGAACACCAGTTGACTGAGGTACGCGTGAGCGAACTTTTCGACGTTTGGTGGGACTAACTAAAACATAAGGGGCCAGCATTTGCTGGCCCGTTTTGTCTCTACAGGAGTTTTTATGATGCGCAAAACGCTACTGGCGGCGGCTCTAACGCTTACAGCATTCGCGGCTCAGGCCGACTATCAATGTAGCGTCACGCCGCGTGACGATGTGATCATCAATCCGCAAACCGTGCAGGTGAAAGGCGAGAACGGCAATCTGGTTATCACACCGGATGGCAACGTGATGTTCAACGGCAAACAACCGACCCTTAGCGCCGCTCAGCGCGAGCAGGCTAAAGATTACCAGGCAGAACTGCGCAGCGCGCTGCCGTGGATTGACAATGGTGCGCGTAGCCGGGTGGAGAAAAACCGCATTGCGCTGGATAAAATCATCGTCAAAGAGGTCGGTGAAAGCAGCAGCATGCGTAATCGCCTGACCAAGCTAGATGCGCAATTAAAAGAGCAGATGAATCGCATTATTGAGCATCGTAGCGATGGCCTGACCTTCCACTATAAAGCGATTGAGCAAGTGCGTGCGGACGGCCAGCAACTGGTGAACCAGGCGATGGGCGGCATTCTGCAGGACAGCATTAATGAAATGGGCGCGAAAGCGGTGCTGAAAAGCGGCGGTAACCCATTACAAAACGTCTTAGGCAGCCTCGGCGGTTTACAGACCGCTATCCAGAACGAGTGGAAAAACCAGGAAGCGGATTTCCAGCAGTTCGGGAAAGATGTTTGTAAGCGTGTAGTGACGCTGGAAGAGAGCCGGAAGGCGTTAACCTCAGGACTTAAGTAACTGCAATCAGCAGCCTTCCTTGTACGAAGGCTGTGATTTTTTACCTTCCGCGCCACTCTTTCTCGCTGTGCCTTCATCCTGACGGCGTTGAGCGGCGGGATTATGTTCTGTGGTGACAGGGTATTCTTTGGAATTGCCTGATAATTATCTGGCTGGCTGTTCAAATAACCGAACGGCCAGCACCGGAATTATTCGGCAAGAAATAGTTCCAGTAGGGAATTAAGAAATAATTTACCGTGTTCTGTTATCTGCCAGTTCTCTTCACTTTCCGTCAAATAATTCAGTTTCAGTGCTTCCTCAATTTGCGGGCGAATAACGCGCTCATCCAGGCCGGTATAGCGTGAGAAATCTGCACGCGGTGCGGGTTCCAGCAGGCGGAAACGGTTCATAAAGAATTCAAACGGTTTATCTTGCGTCTCCACATCGTGCTGCTTATCCAGGTAATTGCCCTGCATATAACCGCGTGGATGACGGGTTTTTGCCGTGCGCAGGATACGTCCATCTGGCAACGTCACTTTACCGTGCGCACCGCAACCAATCCCCAGATAGTCGCCAAAACGCCAGTAGTTGAGATTGTGCTGACACTGGTAGCCAGGTTTCGCGTAAGCCGAGGTTTCATATTGTTGATACCCGGCGGTGGTCAGGATCTGGTGGCCCTGTTCGAAAATGTCCCAGAGCGCATCGTCATCTGGCAGCACCGGAGGGCGTGAGCCAAACAGCGTATTAGGTTCAATGGTGAGCTGATACCACGACAGATGCGGCGGGTTGAGCGCAATCGCCTGGCGCAAGTCGTCCAGCGCTTCTTCCAGCGACTGATCCGGCAGGCCGTGCATTAAATCAAGGTTAAAGCTGCGTAGCCCCAGCCCGCTCGCCAGGTGCGCGGCGCGTTTGGCTTCCTGCGGGCCGTGAATACGCCCCAGGCGCTGTAACTTCGTTTCGCTAAAACTTTGTACGCCAATGGAAATGCGGTTCACGCCGGCACGCTGGTAATCGACAAAGCGGTCGGCTTCCACGGTTCCGGGGTTGGCTTCCATGGTTATTTCTGCATCCAGTGCGAGCGGCAAACGCGCACGTATGCCGTCCAGCAATGTTTGCATTGCCGGACCAGAGAGCAGGCTCGGCGTACCGCCACCAATAAAAATGGTCTTTATTTCACGTCCCTGCGCGTAGGCGACATCGGCATCGAGATCGTTAAGCAAATGCTGAACGTAGTCGTCGTGCGGTACTTCGCCCTTTAATGCGTGGGAATTGAAATCGCAGTACGGGCATTTCTGCACGCACCACGGAATATGTATATAAAGGCTCAGAGGCGGCAAATCAGCCATTACGCAGTGCTTCCAGTAACAGTTTCAACGCTTGTCCACGGTGGGAGATCGCGCTTTTTTCTTCGCGGGTGAGCTCCGCTGCGGTTTTGCCCTCAGCAGGGACAAAGAAAATCGGATCGTAGCCAAAGCCGCCGTTACCGGCAGGCTGCCGCGTAATCACGCCAGGCCAGCGGCCGTGGCACACCAGCGGGGTCGGGTCATCCGCATGACGCATATAGACCAGTACGCAATGGAATTGCGCTTTGCGCTCTGCGTCCGGCACATCTTTTAGCGCGTCGAGCAGTTTTTCCAGGTTCTGCTGGTCGCTGGCATCAACGCCGGAATAACGGGCGGAATAAATGCCCGGCGCACCGCCGAGGGCATCGACAGCCAGGCCGGAATCGTCGGCAATCGCAGGCAGGCCAGTAACTTGCGCTGCGTGGCGCGCTTTGAGGATCGCGTTTTCAATAAACGTCAGGCCGGTCTCTTCGGCGGACTCGACGCCCAACTCAGTTTGTGCGACAACATCAAAGCCAAAATCATTCAGCAGCGAGGCCAGCTCGCGCACCTTACCGGCATTACCGGTAGCGAGGACAACTTTTTGCATAGCGGATCCTAATGTATCAGCGCCGCGACTTCCGTCGGGATCTGTTGCGGATGTGAGATTTTAATCTGTTTGTGGCGGCCCAGTTCGCCTTTTTCAATCACGACCTGGTTTTTTGCCACGCGGAACTGCTTAGCGAGGAATTTTACCAGGTGCGCATTGGCCTGGCCGTCCACTGGCGGGGCGGTGATGGCGACTTTTAACTCGTCGCCATGCAGCCCGATAATGGCGTCACGACTGGCTTTAGGCTGAATATACAGCCGCAACACCAGCCCGTCTTCACAGGTAACAACGGCACTCATAGTGCCATCCACAGCCCCGGCAGCAGAATATCGCCGGTAGATTGCAGCAATTCCGCAATCCCCATATTCAGAACATACAGCAGCAGCACCAGAATCATCGGTGAAAAATCGATGCCGCCCATGGCCGGCAGCAGACTGCGGATTGGGCGCAGCAGCGGCTCGGTCAACTGCATGAGCACATATTCCACCGGGCTGCGTCCCTGACTGACCCAACTCATGATGGCCATTACCAGCAGCACCCAGAAAATCATCAAGCCGATGGTTTTGAGTAAAATCAGCAGGGCGGAGGCCCAGATAATCGGCTGGAAGGTGATGACCATAAAGATCAGTATCGCTTTAATAAACGACAGAACAAAAGCAATCAGCAGCGAGGCGCTATCCAGCGGCCCCATCGCGGGCAGCACGCGGCGCAGCGGCCCGACAATCGGCTGCGTGGCCTTGACCACGAACTGCGAAAACGGGTTGTAAAAATCGCAGCGTGCCCACTGCATCCAGACACGTAACAGCAGAACCATTGTGTAGAGTTCAATCACTGTCGAGAGCAGGAAAGTCAACGTCTTCATGGCGTTCCTCAGTTTTCCTTAATTTTTCGTGTAATCGCGCGCACCAAAAATGGCCGTACCAATGCGCACCATCGTGCTTCCCGCCGCAATGGCGGCGGTCATATCGTCGGACATGCCCAACGACAGGGTATCCACCGTCGGATAGCGTGTTTTCAACGCTTCAAATGCTACAGCCATTTGCCGTGCCACGGCAAACTGGCGTTCGTAATCTGTTTCCGGCGCAGGTATCGCCATCAACCCGCGCAGGCAAACGCCGGGTAGCTCGGCTACTTGAGCGGCCAGCATATCCAGCTCGCTGAGCGCAATGCCGGATTTGCTCTGCTCATCACTGATGTTGATTTGGATAAGCACATTCAGCGGCGCTAACGTTGCCGGGCGCTGCTCGCTTAAACGACTGGCAATACGCAACCTGTCTACCGTGTGGCACCAGTCGAAGTTCTCCGCCACCAGACGGCTTTTGTTGGACTGTAGCGGGCCAATAAAGTGCCATTGCAGACCCTGAACGCCCAGTTGCCTGAAGTGGTTAATTTTATCCACCCCTTCCTGAACATAGTTTTCGCCAAAAGCACGTTGCCCGGCGTCGATCGCTTCTGCGACAGCGCTCGCAGGTTTGGTTTTGCTCACTGCAAGCAATGTCACTTCTTCTGAAGCACGGCCGCAGCGCGCTGCGGCGGCTGAGATTTTGTCCCGGACCTGTGCCAGGTTATGCGCAATATCGTTCATGATTCCAGGATGGCTATATGGATATAGAAGAAATAGTGGCGCTTAGTGTAAAGCATAATGTCTCGGATCTACACCTGTGCAGTGGCTCTGTGCCGCGCTGGCGGCAGCAAGGCCGCCTTGAACCTGCGCCGTTTGAAATAGCGGATCTCGCCGGGCTGATTGATTTGCACCTCAATACGGCTCAGCAGCGTCTGTGGCGAGAGCGGGGGCAGGTCGATTTTGCCCTGACGACAGCCGCGGGGCATCGGCTGCGGGCAGGAGCCTTTACGCGTCACGGTGGTGTTTCGCTGGCGTTACGCTTGCTGCCGCAAAGCTGCCCACTGCTCAGCGAGCTGGACGCCCCTGCGCCGCTGAGCGAATTACTTGGGCGGGAAAACGGCCTGATTCTGGTGACGGGCGCGACCGGCAGCGGCAAATCCACCACTCTGGCAGCCATGGTGGATTATCTGAATCAGCATAACGATGCGCATATTCTGACGCTGGAAGATCCGATCGAGTTTGTTCACACCAGCAACCGCTGCCTGATTCAGCAGCGGGAAGTGGGTCTACATTGCATGTCATTTGCCGACGGCCTGCGCGCGGCGCTGCGTGAGGATCCGGATGTGATCCTGCTCGGTGAGTTGCGCGACAGCGAGACCATCCGTCTGGCCCTGACAGCCGCAGAAACCGGGCATCTGGTGTTGGCGACGCTGCATACGCGCGGTGCGGCACAAGCGGTAGAGAGGTTGGTCGATACCTTTCCGGCGCAAGAAAAAGATCCTGTGCGCAGCCAGCTGGCAGGAAGCCTGCAGGCGGTGCTGGCGCAAAAACTTGAGGCGGACAAGCGGGGAGGGCGAGTGGCATTATTCGAGTTGCTGATCACCTCTCCGGCGGTGGCGAGCCTGATCCGCGAAGGCAAAACCCACCAGTTGCCCGGCGTAATGCAAACCGGGCAACAGGCGGGGATGCAAACCTTTGCACAAAGCCACCAACAGCGAGTGCTGCAAGGCTGGCTTTAGCGGATGTTTAGCGAGTAAACCGCGGGCAGCGCGCCCGCCGTTTTCAGGATCTCCAGCCTGACGCTGCGCACCACCAGCGGCACTTCAAGCCTGTGCTGGCACACCGAGTGGTGGTTATTTTCCACCTCGGCCAGGAGCTGGTCATCGGCCCACAAACGGTAGTGCGTGATGCAATGTGGCGTTACGGCATAGTGGTGGCCCATCTGGACCGACTCCATCGCGTTATCGAAGTCGTTGTCCTGCACCAGCGTCAGATGCCGCAGCGTTTGCGGCTCCGCCCAGCGCCAGATGATCTCCGGGGCGACATCATCTGCGGCCGGTGTCCATGCGTTGATTTGCTGCTCCGGACGCAAGCGGCCATTTAAGACATTCTGCGCACACCAGCCATTCAATGGCTGGCTGAAGCGCAGGGCGGGGAAGATCTGCTGCGGATGGCGGCGTGGCAGCCAGAAATCGAACTCGTCGACGCCATAATCGCCATCTGCGACCTGCCGGGTGTGTTTTGCCACACGGGCGTTAAGGCTGTTAAAGACCGTCATAAGACCTGGCAGGTGGGTATTCGTGAGCGCAATTTCGATATTTTCCTGCGCTTCGAAAGCGACAAATACGTACTGATCGCGATCGCTTTGCCACTGGAAGGCCAGGGTGTGCTCTGCTTCGCCGGAGACCTGAAGCACGTTTTCGTCGTATTGATAGTCCGGGGTGAAGTTCCCGGCGCGTGCACTGCCAAGCAGCGAAACCGCCAGTGGCTGCGGTGTTGATGCCCGTAAACGCAGCGTCATCTCGGGCAGTTGCGCGCCTGCGCGTACGGGTAACAGTATCGCCATGCGCTCCGAAAGTGACTGCCAGTTGCCGTTGGGTTCCAGCTCGCTCAGTTGGTATTCGCTGCTGGCGCTGACGGTGGCGCCTTGCGCCGGGTCGTTCAGCCACTGGCGTGGGATATAACAGCCAGTGGCCTGTAAATGTTGCTGCAAAGCGCTGATATGCTCCCGCTGCGCCAGTTCACGCGGCAGCAGGTTAAGTGCCTTACACTGCGCAGCGGCGCGTCCGACCACTTCGCCCAGCAGACCGCAGGTACACATTACGCGGGCGCTGCCGAAGGCGACATGTGAGGCGGAGATGAGCCGCCCGGTAAGCAATAAGTTATCGAGCGAGCGGCTGTAGAGGCTGCGAAACGGAATGGTGTAGGTTCCTTTGCTGTGAAACTGCCGACAGCCGTCGTGGGTGCTGTACACGCCATCAGCCGGGTGCAAATCTATCGACCAACCGCCATAACCCACGGCATCATAGTGATCGCGTTGCTCAATAATGTCCTGCTGGCACAGCAAATGGTCGCCAAGGAAACGGCGGCTTTCGCGTTTGCCGGGGATCGCGCCGACCCATTCGATAGTCATACTGGCAGCTTCTGGGAATTCGCCAGAGTTTTTAATATGATCCCAGACGCCCCAGACAATCTTCCACAGTTCCCATTTGATCTCTTCACTTTCGTGCACGGTATCGAGGCGGCCTCCCCACTCCAGCCACCATAAATCGCAGCCGTTCAGCGTTGACGTCAGGCGCTTGTAGCGCGGGATTGCGGTGATATCTCTCAGGGCGAAAGAGGGGGGAACAAAGTTGACCGGCCCGGCGGTTTGCTTCGTGTAGAAATAGATGGAGTGGCCCAGCTTATGGCCAAAATTGTCACCGGGCGCCATTTTTTCACCCAGTTCTTCCTCTTCTTCCGCGCCTTCACGGTATTCTGCGCCCGCCAGAAAACCGAGCACGCCGTCGCCGGTAGCATCGCAGAACTGCGCGGCGCTTACGCTGTAAAAGGTCTCGTTAATCGGGTTGAAGGCTTTTACCGCAGTGAGGGCATTTTCCGTTTTTTCGACCTCAAAGACGGCGGTATTGAGCAGCAATGTCAGCCCCGGCTGGCTTTTGGCAAGATCCAGCAACACGAGGTCGAACATCACCGGGTTTCCCTCTTTGTTCCGCCAGAGGTTCTCTTCCATGATTTCGCCCATGATGCCGCCTTCGCGTGCCCAACGGTTATTATTCCCCATATGGGAGGTTGCGCCGTTGGCCCACAGACGCACTTCGCTGGAGGCATTTCCGCCAAGCACCGGCCTGTCCTGAACTAGCACCACTTGCAAGCCGTCTCGCGCTGCCGCCAGCGCGGCGCAAAGCCCCGCCAGCCCGCCACCCGCAACTAACAGGTCTGCGTGCAGTTGCTGCGTTGGAAATGTTCTGGCATCGGTTTGAGGAAAGATTTTCATAACCTTGTTTCCTTCTTTACTGGCGGTAAAATCGGTTTTTCGAGCAACCTGAAAAGTGAACCTGCAATGTCTTCACAACCCAATCAAAGCCTGATCGACGGCATTCGCTGCCTGCAGTATCTGGTTTCCAGCGATCGCGCCATTGGCTGTCGCGAACTGGCTCGCCTGATGGGCATTAACACAACCCGTGTAAACCGGTTGTTGATGACCATGGCTTCTATTGGCCTGACGATGCAGGACGCACAGCGCCGCTATCTGCCCGGTCCCGGTATCCATGCGCTGGCAGCACAGGCTATTCGTGGTTCGGCACTGTTTTCCCAGGCGCTGCCACTACTGGAAAGCCATGCCCCGAAAGATATCGTGGTGGCAATGGGCGTGCTCTGGGAGGATCAGGTGATCTATATCTATCACTCCGAGCCCGGTAGCCAGGTCAGCCAGGCGCTGGCTGGTTTTCATATGCTTCCGGCCTGGCAGTCCGTCATCGGCATGGCGTTACTGGCGGCAGAAAGTGATGAAACCCTGCAACAGCGCTTTAGCGAAGAGCAGTGGCAACTGCTTGGTCCGCATGTTGCCGAGCAACGCGAGCGCGGCCATGTGGTCTGGCACCATGATGACGGTGAAGTCTCGATGGCAAAACCGCTTGGTGCGCACTCTGCCGCACTTGCCTTTGCCGGAATGTGGCACGTTGACGACACGGTCGTGGACACACGGCTGCAGGCACTTCACGCGCTGGTCGAACGCCTGACGGAAAAATCCTGACGCTGGCTAACGCCACTATGTTTCTTTTATAGAAACACTCGATGAAATGCAAAAAGCATAGCCAGAAACTGTGAGAACGATCGGCAGAAAGCCGCGAACAGGTCGCGGCTTTCGTCGGGTCAGGAACAGGGAGAACGGCTGGTCGGGGCAGGTTCAGAAATGTTGTTCGAAGTAGCTCTCAAGGATGATGACTGCGGAAGCGGAATCGACACTTCCTTTGTCGAGCGCGCGAAAACCGCCGCGTTCAAACAGCCCGGCGCGGGCTTCTACGGTGCTTAAACGCTCATCATGCAGCGTCACCTGCACGCCAAAACGGCCATGAACTTTGTTGGCAAAGTTACGGGCACGGGCGGTGAGGGGTTGCTCGGTGCCGTCCATATTCAACGGCAAACCCACAATGACAGACTCGGGCTGCCACTCTTTTAACAGCTTTTCGATAAGCTTCCAGTCCGGTGTGCCGTCCTGCGCTTTCAGCGCGCTGAGTGGGCGAGCGGTGCCCGTGATACGCTGCCCGATGGCAACGCCAATGCTTTTGGTACCGAAATCAAAGGCTAACAGGGTTCCGCTCATCAGGCGTGCCCTGCCACGCCAGGCATGGTAGAGATATCGATACCGATAAGTTTGGCCGCTTCACGCCAGCGATCGGCGATCGGCGTTTTAAACAGAATGTTGAGATCCGCAGGCGCAGTGAGCCAGGCGTTATCAAGGATCTCCTCCTCGAGCTGCCCTTTCTCCCACGAGGCATAACCCAGCGCTACCAGCACTTCGCTCGGTTGCTCTGCCGTGCCAAGCGTCTCCAGCACATCGCGCGAGGTGGTGATCACGGTGTTATCCGACACGCGAATGCTCGACGAGAATGCCGCTGGTGGCGTGTGCAGAATAAAACCGCGATCTTCAGCCAACGGGCCGCCAAGCAGCACCGGTTTATCCAGGCGGATTGCCGGATCGCGTTCTGTGGGCTGGATTTTGAGTTTTTCCAGAACACCTTCCACTTTCAGGTTTTCCAGGGGCTTATTAATAATCAGCCCCATCGCACCTTCATCGTTGTACTCGCAAATGTAAACCACGGAGCGACGAAAGAGGGGATCCTGAAGAGCAGGCATGGCAATAAGAAAGTGATGCTGTAAATTCATTGTCAGAGGTTCTGTTTCCTGGTTCAAAAAAGCGACAGCCTAGTATGGGGGGAAAGCGGAGTGCTGTCACTAGCCAAAGCTGGCGAGGGGCGGGATCCGTCCCGCACCTTTCTATGACAGTTATTTTCCGAGGCGTTTCTCGATAGCGTCCATCAACATACCGGTAATGGAGATCGGGAATTCCGCTTCGATTTCGCGAATGCAGGTTGGGCTGGTGACGTTAATTTCGGTCAGGCGATCGCCGATAATATCCAGTCCGACAAAGATCAAGCCTTTGGCTTTCAGCACCGGCGCGACTTTACGCGCGATAGCCCAGTCGCTTTCGCTTAACGGACGCGGTTCGCCGCGTCCGCCTGCGGCGAGGTTACCGCGAGTTTCACCGCCCTGCGGAATGCGTGCCAGACAGTAAGGCACCGGTTCGCCATCAACGACCAGCACACGTTTGTCGCCATCTTTGATGGCGGGCAGGTAGTTTTGCGCCATGCAGTAGCGGCTGCTCAGCTCTGTGAGCGTTTCGGCGATAACCGAGAGGTTTGGATCGCCCTCTTTAACGCGGAAAATTGAGGTACCGCCCATGCCGTCCAGCGGCTTAAGAATGATGTCGGTGTGCTTCTGCCAGAAGGCTTTTAGCTGTGCTTTGTTGCGCGTAACCAGCGTTTCCGGGGTTAACTCCGGGAACCAGGCGGTGAACAGCTTTTCGTTGCAGTCGCGCAGGCTCTGCGGCTTGTTAACGATCAGCGTGCCTTTTTCTTCCGCGCGTTCAAGGATGTACGTCGCATAAATATATTCGGTATCGAACGGCGGATCTTTACGCATCAGGATGGTATCCAGCTCAGCGAGAGCAAGATCCTGTTCGCTGCCGAATTCATACCATTTGTCGTAATTGTGTTCGACGGACAACGTGCGGGTACGGGCGCGGGCTTCACCGTTAATCAGATAAAGATCTGCCATCTCCATATAGTGCAGCTCGTAGCCGCGGCGCTGAGCTTCCAGCAGCATGGCGAAGCTGGAGTCTTTTTTGATATTGATGTCCGCGATGGGATCCATCACGATACCGAGCTTGATCATTCTGCTTCTCCTTTCAACCCAGGTCGCCGAAGCGCACCTGAAGCGCGGTGATGGCGGTAAGCGCCGTAGTCTCTGTGCGTAGCACACGGGGGCCTAACAAAATATCTGTGAACTGATAACGCGCGGTCATCGCAATCTCGTCGGCGGATAACCCGCCCTCCGGGCCAATCAGTAAGCGCACGCGTTCAACGGGCAGCGGCAGCGTGTTAATGCTCTGGCTGGCGCGCGGATGCAGGTTCAGCTTTAAGCCTGTTTCCTCTTCGGCGCACCAGGCTTCGAGATCCATGGCCGGACGTATTTCCGGCACCCGGTTGCGGCCGCACTGTTCACAAGCGGCAATGGCAATTTTTTGCCACTGCTGAAGCTTCTTGTTCAGGCGTTCAGCATCCAGTTTAACCCCGCAGCGCTCAGAAAAAAGTGGCGTAATGAGGCTTACCCCAAGCTCAATCGATTTCTGGATAGTGAATTCCATTTTTTCACCACGCGACATCACCTGGCCGAGGTGAATATGCAGCGGCGATTCACGATCGTCCACTTCACTGCCAAGAATTTTCACCACCACGCTTTTTTTATCGGCGCGGATAATTTCGGCCTCAAACACCTGATTGGAGCCGTCGAAAAGCTGAATGGCCTGGCCTTGCCCCATACGCAGCACGCGGCCGACATGGTTGGCGGCATCTTCGCTGAGGGCGATATCATGGCCTGGCTGGATAAGTTCTGGGTGGTGGATGCGGGGAATGCGCATGGTATTTCGAATCCGCTTAGGTTGCAGCCCCGGCCGGGATTAACGGGCGGGGCGGACTGTAACAAATGCCGCTAGTGTAGGTTAGCTCTTTCGCGCCATGCAAGCGCGCTGCACGTAAGGGTTATGGTTGCCCTGCACGTTGGCGATGCGCTCGTCACGTTTGCACTCCCAGTCGGTTACCGGATAAAGCTTGTCCCAGGCGGTGAAAAGCTGCGTTTGCTGGCGTGAAAGGCTGAGTTGGTACTGGTCACGCATATAGAAATAGGTACGGGCAATCGCACCGCGAGCGCGTTCCGGCGGCTCGGCGAGTTTTTCTTTGAAATCGATTTTCATGCCGCACTGGCCATACTGGCTTTCACCGCCGTTCCATTGACCGTACATAAAGTTGCCGCGATCGCCGTTTACCTCGCCGACGGCGGGTTGCAGGTTGTGCATATCGCTTTCGATTTTACGGTACACCGGATCGTTGGCGCAGTTTTTACGCCCGCCATCCTGCCAGCACTGGCGCAGATGGCCGAACTGCCAGGCGGGCATGACATGTTCCCATTCTACCCGGCTGGCGCGGTTTTCGTTTTTACGCACCTGATAGCCGCAAGACGCGAGGTCGATAACCCCTTTTTTACCCTGCCAGTTAATTTTACAGCCGCAGTAAAAATCTCCCGGCACATCGGCGTTAACTTTGACGCCCGCCGCTTTAGCCTGGGCAAAACTGTTGATGCCGTCCGCTGCGAAGGCGGGAACTGCTATCAGCGCGAAGAAGAGTGAGATAAAACGAAACATGGCGAACTCCCTGTCAAAACGAGTTCGCAACGTAGCGGAAGCTGTTGCCTGATGCAATCAGTTCGCGCGGAAAACTTCTTAATGGATTCAGTTACTCGCGCCAGCAGCCAGCGGCTCGCCGCAGTGTACGCAGCGGTAAACCGCCTCGCCGCGCAGCACGCGATTGTGTCGCCGTACCGTTAACTGGTGCTGCTGGCATTTGCAATGGTATGGGAAAGTATTGGGCCGCACAGATTCCAGTTCGAACTGATGTGTGCGGCGAGCGGGCACACCGAGTACGCTCTCCATCATCCACTTCCACTCTTTACCGTGCGGCGCGACGCGACCAAAGTGCTTCCACACCAGCAAGTGGGCCAGTTCGTGAGGAACCACCTCTTCAATAAACGCCTGCTGGTTTTCGAGTAGCAATACGGGGTTAAGTCGGATCTCGTAATCAGCCAGCCAGGCAGTGCCTGCCGCCGTGCCGCGCTGTTGATATACCAGTTTCGGTTCCGGGTAGTTGCGCCCCAGTTTCAGGTTCGCCTGCGCGAGTTTATCCCGCAGGCTGCGCATCACGGCTTGCTGAAGAGCGATTGGAAGACGGGGAGTTTTCATAAGTGCAGAGAATAGGTGGGGCGGGGCAGGAGTGCAACAGGCAAAAAGCAAAGGCTTCCTCCGCAGAGGAAGCCTTTAAGGTTAGTTATGGGAACCAATTTCGCGCAGCGGGCGGCCACGCATCAGGTTACGCTCGATGTGCTCCAGCGAAACATGTTTTGTTTCCGGCACCAGCCACAGCGTCAGCACGATGAACAACACGTTCAGACCGCCGTAGACCCAGAAGGTGTTGGCGTTGCCCAGCGTGTTCAGCATGGTCAGGAAGGTTGCGCCGACAATCATGTTGGCAATCCAGTTGGTCGCGGTGGAGCAGGTGATACCGAAGTCGCGGCCTTTCAGCGGCTGAATTTCGGAACACAGTACCCAAATCAACGGACCGGCACTCATGGCAAAGCCAACAATAAACATCAGCAACATGGCGACAGCAAAGTATTGTGCCGATGGCGAATGGATACCCAGATGCAGCATGGTACCCAAAATGCCCATACCAGCCGCCATCACCATGAAGCCCAGCACCAGCGTGGGTTTGCGTCCCCAGCGATCGACAAGACCGATGGCAATAAAGGTCGCCAGTACGTTAGTCAGACCGACGATCACCGTGCCCCACATCTGCTCAGTGGTATTGGTGTAGCCCGCCAGTTCAAAGATCTTCGGCGCGTAATACATGATGACGTTCATCCCGGTGAACTGCTGCATCACCTGCAACAACACGCCAAGGAACACCGCGCGGCGGAAGTTGCTGTTCTCTTTGAACAACGCCCAGCCGGTCTGTTTTACCTGCAGGCTTTCGCGGATCTCTTCCAGCTCGTTTTTCGCTTCGGCGCTGGTATCGCGCAGGCGCAACAACACGCGTTCGGCGTCATGGAAGCGGCGCTTGGCGGCAAACCAGCGCGGACTGTCCGGCAGGAAGAACACGCCAATCAGCAGTAAAATCGCCGGAATGATGATAACGCCCAGCATCCAGCGCCATGCGCCGCTATAGCTGAACGCGGTGTCAGAGAGATAAGCGCCCAGAATCCCGATAGTGATCATCAACTGATACATGGAAATCATGCTGCCGCGAATTTTTTCCGGCGCGATTTCGGAGAGATACAGCGGCGCGGTATAAGAGGCAATACCAACCGCCAGACCAAGCAGTACGCGGGAAATAATCAGCACTTCCACGTTTGGTGCGGCCGCAGAACAGAGCGAACCGATGACAAACAAGATCGCGCCAATCATCAGGCTTTTTTTACGCCCGAGGCGCCAGGAGAGCCAGCCGCTGCCGACGGCGCCGACGGCGGCACCGAACATCATTGAGCTGACCACCCACTCCTGCGTGTGTGCGCTAATCTGAAAATCTTTGGTAATAAAGGGCAACGCACCAGCGATTACCCCAATATCCAGGCCAAAAAGCAGTCCTGCCAGTGCAGCGAGGAAACAAACAAAGAAGGTCATTGCCTTGTTTGAATACCCCTGTTTTTTATTGTCAGGCATTATGCCCTCCATTCATGTCATTGGTTTTTTCGATGTAAAAGGTAGGCCACTCATCTCTAAAAATACGTGATTTACATCACATGAGTGTAATCGGTTACATTGCAATAAGGCCGTCAATGTAAATAAAAGTGTTAATTATTATAGAATTGTTGGGCGGTAAAGGAGAGGGGGCGCGGTGAGTTTCAGACTAAACCGAAACGGAATGTAACAGTCATGTTATGTTCGTTTTTCAAAAGGAAAAGTCTGAAAAATCAGCGAAGCGCAGCGGTGTAATCGCTTTCAGATAAGTGCGGTGCGGGATAAGTGAGTATAGGCGCTGGAAAAAATCGCGGCGGAATGAACAGGTGTCAAAAATAAAAAGGCCAGCACAAGGCTGGCCTGAACGGCAACGCGGTCAGAGAATTATTCCAGACCGGCAGCTTCTCGCAGCAGCGCCGCTTTGTCGGTTTTTTCCCATGGGAAAGTTTCACGACCAAAGTGACCGTATGCGGCGGTTTGTTTGTAGATCGGGTGCAGCAGATCCAGCATCTGGATCAGGCCGTACGGACGCAGATCGAAGAACTCGCGCACCAGCAGCGTCAGCTGTTCGATGGCAATTTTCTCCGTACCGAACGTTTCCACCATGATGGAGGTCGGTTCAGCCACGCCGATAGCGTAAGAAACCTGGATTTCACAACGATCGGCAAGGCCTGCCGCAACGATGTTTTTCGCCACGTAACGCGCAGCATATGCCGCAGAACGGTCAACTTTTGATGGATCTTTACCGGAGAATGCACCGCCGCCGTGACGAGCCATGCCGCCGTAGGTATCAACGATGATTTTACGCCCGGTCAGACCGCAGTCGCCCATTGGACCACCGATAACGAAACGGCCAGTCGGGTTGATGAAGAATTTGGTTGAGGCGTTCAGCCATTCGGTCGGCAGGATCGGTTTGATGATCTCTTCCATCACCGCTTCTTGCAGGGATTTCTGATCGATCTCTTCTGCGTGCTGAGTAGACAGAACTACCGCGTCGATGCCGACGATTTTGCCGTCGTCATACTGGAACGTCACCTGGCTTTTCGCGTCCGGACGCAGCCACGGCAGCGTGCCGTTTTTACGCACTTCAGCCTGGCGCTGAACCAGACGGTGAGCATAGGTGATCGGTGCTGGCATCAGCACGTCGGTTTCATTGGTCGCATAGCCAAACATCAGGCCCTGGTCGCCAGCGCCCTGTTCCAGCGGGTCTGCACGGTCAACACCCTGGTTGATATCCGGAGACTGTTTACCAATTGCGCTCAGTACGGCGCAGGAGTTCGCGTCAAAGCCCATGTCAGAATGCACATAGCCGATTTCACGGACGGTGTTACGGGTGATCTCTTCGATATCTACCCACGCGCTGGTGGTGATTTCGCCACCTACCAGTACCATGCCGGTTTTGACGTAGGTTTCACAAGCAACGCGTGCTTTCGGATCCTGCTCAAGGATAGCGTCCAGCACGGCATCGGAAATTTGGTCAGCGATTTTGTCAGGATGCCCTTCAGAGACGGACTCGGACGTAAAAAGGTGTTTTGCCATAGTAAGTTTTCACCCTGGAGTAATACGGTTAGCTCGAATTCTGTGTCCGGAGGTCTTCGCGTCTGGCGGACGCGGACTGCAGAAGGTGACACATGAAGTCTGCGTGTTAATCGGTCTGCGCATACATTCTTCACGTATGGACGGATTAACATCTGGATGGCTATTCTAGGTTAACTCTTGACCTTATTGCCAGCGTTTTTTGATGTTCGCCACATCCTGTCACAAATAGTGACGGAAAATTTTCCTGGCAATGCGGCAAACACAGCTTTTTTATTTTGCATTTTCACCCCGTTCTCGGTATAAAACGCCGCGCGCGGCTCATTAAAAAAGCGCACGGCAGAAACGCTGTGTCGCCACTTCCAGCCGGGTTAAGCAGTGAATTTAATGGCTTTGGCTTGTCGCGGGTCTTAACGGCTTGCGTGGAGGTGATAAGAGATAATGAAGCGCTGTTTTCTACAGGACCTGTCGCGTCGTTCTGACGTGCGTTTATTCCCCGCAACCTGCATTTCAAATCTGCAAACCTGCCGATGTTATACCCATTTCGGCGCTTCTCAGGACTCCAGAGCCGGTAAGGCATTGTGATAACTGAACAAGGGCTCTCCTGTTAGATCAGGGGTTTTCTCGTGGTTTCGCCGGGCTGTCATACTCGAGTCCCGATACGTGTTTTACAATGATATGAATAAGAAACCGGTCGCACAGTCGGTGCTTCAGCATATTGCGCTGAAAAGTCAGGCTGTTTATGGGTTGTTATCGCTATGTGTCACTGCGATAGTAGTCAACTATTTTATCCGTATGCATTTTCGCGCGGCCGCCTTTGGGCGTCGTGATGTGCACAGGGTATACACTTTCATCTATTGAGGTTCGTTATGTCTGACGACATGTCTTCGGTTTCGCCTTCGTCAGCAGGCGAACAAGGTGTACTACGTTCCATGCAGGAGGTTGCGATGAGCTCCCAGGAAGCCAGCAAGATGCTTCGTACTTATAACATTGCCTGGTGGGGTAATAATTACTACGACGTCAACGAGCTGGGCCATATCAGCGTTTGCCCGGATCCGGACGTCCCACAAGCCCGTGTCGACCTGGCGCAGCTGGTAAAAGCGCGTGAAGCGCAGGGGCAACGTCTGCCCGCGCTGTTCTGTTTCCCGCAGATCCTGCAACACCGTCTGCGTTCGATTAACGCCGCTTTCAAACGTGCGCGTGAATCCTACGGTTACAACGGTGACTATTTCCTCGTTTACCCGATCAAGGTGAACCAGCATCGCCGTGTGATTGAGTCCCTGATCCATTCCGGCGAACCGCTGGGGCTGGAAGCGGGCTCCAAAGCGGAACTGATGGCGGTTCTGGCGCATGCGGGCATGACCCGTTCGGTGATTGTGTGTAATGGTTATAAAGACCGTGAATACATTCGCCTCGCGCTGATTGGCGAAAAGATGGGCCATAAGGTCTATCTGGTGATTGAGAAAATGACCGAAATCGCCATTGTGCTGGAAGAAGCCGAGCGCCTGAACGTGGTACCGCGTCTTGGCGTGCGTGCGCGTCTGGCATCGCAGGGTTCCGGTAAATGGCAGTCCTCCGGTGGCGAAAAATCCAAATTCGGTCTGGCGGCGACCCAGGTACTGCAACTGGTGGAAATCCTGCGTGAGCGCGGACGCTTAGACAGCATTCAATTGCTGCATTTTCACCTCGGTTCGCAGATGGCGAACATTCGCGATATCGCCACTGGCGTGCGCGAATCGGCGCGCTTCTATGTTGAGCTGCATAAACTTGGCGTCAATATTCAGTGCTTTGACGTGGGCGGCGGCCTGGGCGTGGACTATGAAGGTACGCGTTCCCAGTCCGATTGTTCAGTGAACTATGGCCTGAATGAATACGCCAACAACATCATTTGGGCGATTGGCGATGCTTGTGAAGAGCATGGTCTGCCGCACCCGACGGTGATCACCGAGTCTGGCCGTGCCGTCACCGCGCACCATACCGTGCTGGTTTCCAACATTATTGGCGTTGAGCGTAACGAATACACGCCAGCGACGCCACCGGCTGAAGACGCGCCGCGCGCGTTGCAGAGCATGTGGGAAACCTGGCAGGAGATGCATGAACCGGGTACCCGCCGTTCGCTACGCGAATGGCTGCACGACAGCCAGATGGATCTGCACGATATCCATGTCGGTTATTCCTCCGGCACGTTCAGTTTGCAAGAGCGCGCGTGGGCCGAGCAGCTTTATCTGAATATGTGCCACGAAGTGCAGAAGCAACTCGATCCGAGCAACCGCGCGCATCGTCCGATCATTGATGAGTTGCAGGAGCGCATGGCGGACAAAATGTACGTCAACTTCTCGCTGTTCCAGTCGATGCCGGATGCGTGGGGGATCGATCAACTGTTCCCGGTTCTGCCGCTGGAAGGGTTGAACCATGCCCCGGAACGTCGTGCGGTGCTGCTGGATATCACCTGTGATTCCGACGGCGCTATCGATCACTACGTGGATGGCGACGGGATTGCGACCACCATGCCGATGCCGGAATACGATCCGGAGAACCCGCCGATGCTGGGCTTCTTTATGGTCGGTGCTTACCAGGAGATCCTCGGTAACATGCATAACTTGTTCGGCGATACCGAAGCGGTGGACGTGTTTGTCTTCCCGGATGGTAGCGTTGAAGTGGAGCTTTCTGATGAAGGCGACACCGTGGCGGATATGCTGCAGTACGTGCAGCTCGATCCGAACACGCTGCTGACGCAGTTCCGCGATCAGGTGAAACAAACCGGGCTTGATGAGACCCTGCAACAGCAGTTCCTCGAAGAGTTCGAAGCCGGGCTTTACGGCTACACCTATCTGGAAGACGAATAACGCAGGTTATAGCGTCTGACCGGTAACGAACTGAATCCCTTCCACGCCAGCACGGTGCGGAAGGGATTTTTTTATCTAAGGCTCGACACAAAGAGCGTTGCGCGAAAGCGGTGTTACTCGCGATCTGCTTCCTTTGCATCACCGCAGATGGATCAAAGAGGCCGGGAAGGAACAACGTGTAGTGATCCTGTGATAACGGCGCAATGCAGCAGTCACTCTGCGTCGTTCAGCGAGAGGCGGTTTCAGCCATAGAAAAAAAGGGAGGCAAGATTGCCTCCCAATGCATTATTTAATGCCATCTGCCGCCATGCGATCGCGGATATGCTGCGCACGTTCAGCCGAGGCGGGGTGATCGTCAAACATCGAACTCTGACGGCCTTCTTCCATCTTCGCCAGTTTTTCGAAGCTGGTGGCTAACCCGGCTGGACTGATGCCGCGTTTGCGCAGCAGGTCATAAGAGTAGTCATCCGCTTCGGCTTCCTGGCGCTGAGAGAACTGGGAGTTAACCAGTTGCTCGCCCAGTGCGCCAAGCTGCGACTGCGACAAACTGCCCACAATCCCGCCGGCGGAGGCCGCCGCCGCGCGCACCGCATTGGTGCCGAGCGCAACCTGCATGCCTTTCTTCACATGGCCTAGCGCCACGTGGCCCATTTCGTGGCCAATCACCGCTTCAACTTCGTTATCGGTCATCATGTCCATCAGCGCACTGTAAACACGGATGCAGCCATTCGCCATGGCGAAGGCGTTAACGTCTTTCGCCACGTAGACTTTGTAGTTCACCGGTTGGCCATTGATGTTGTCACCCAGAGCGGTGGCAATTTTATTCAAACGCTGCGTGTACGGGCTGCTCGCCGGGGCGATAGTCGCTTTGCTGTCCATCTGCTTACAGGCGTCATCGCTTAGCGCTTTTACCTGCGCGTCGCTCAACGTGTAGGCTTGGAACGCTTCCGCTCCTGAGCTGAGAAAACCGTTGGAGTTCATGTTCTGACACCCGGCAAGCAGGGTGGTCATTCCCAGAGCAAGCAGGGCTGGGCGAATTTTCATTTGTTCTCTTCCGCAATGATTGGATAGCTATTCTGTTCATACACCAATTCAGGCGAACCGGTGGTGAGCCTAAGTATAAGGAACAGAACAGAAGGCGGGCGAGGAGATTGCGCAACATGCGAGCAGCTTCCAGAGATTTCTGAATCGGCAAAAGGATGCTCCATGTACATGACTTGTCGCTTGGGTTACATTGTTGGCACTTTTTTCCGGCGTAGCCCAAAACGCGCTGTCGTCAAGTCGTTACGGGAACAGCCCTTAACAGTCCGATCTGGAGTCAAAATGTCCTCACGTAAAGAGCTTGCTAATGCTATTCGTGCGCTGAGCATGGACGCGGTACAGAAAGCCAAATCCGGTCACCCGGGAGCCCCGATGGGGATGGCCGATATCGCCGAAGTGCTGTGGCGTGATTTTCTGAACCATAACCCGACAAATCCGGCCTGGGCTGACCGTGACCGCTTTGTGCTGTCTAACGGCCACGGCTCAATGCTGATTTACAGCCTGCTGCACCTCACCGGCTACGATCTGCCGATGTCCGAGCTGCAGAACTTCCGTCAGCTGCACTCAAAAACGCCAGGTCACCCGGAAGTGGGTTACACCGCAGGTGTTGAAACCACTACCGGTCCGCTGGGCCAGGGCATTGCCAACGCGGTAGGTATGGCGATTGCGGAGAAAACTCTCGCAGCGCAGTTCAACCGTCCTGGGCATGACATTGTTGACCACTTCACCTACGCCTTTATGGGCGACGGTTGCATGATGGAAGGCATCTCCCACGAAGCCTGCTCGCTGGCCGGTACGCTGAAGCTGGGAAAACTGGTGGCGTTCTATGATGACAACGGCATCTCCATCGACGGTCACGTGGAAGGCTGGTTTACCGATGATACGGCGAAACGCTTTGAAGCCTATGGCTGGCACGTGGTTCGCGGCATTGACGGCCACAACGCTGATGCCATCAAACGCGCCGTTGAAGAGGCTCGCAGCGTGACGGATAAACCGTCCCTGTTGATGTGCAAAACTATCATCGGTTTCGGTTCGCCGAACAAAGCCGGTACCCACGACTCCCACGGTGCGCCGCTGGGCGATGCGGAAATCGCGCTGACCCGTGAGCAGCTTGGCTGGAAATACGCACCGTTTGAAATCCCGTCTGAAATCTATGCTCAGTGGGATGCAAAAGAAGCTGGCAAGGCGAAAGAAGCGGCGTGGAACGACAAGTTCGCGGCTTACGCGAAAGCCTTCCCGCAGGAAGCGGCTGAATTCACCCGCCGTATGAAGGGCGAGCTGCCGTCTGACTTCGATGCTAAAGCGCAGGCGTTTGTTGAAAAACTGCAGGCCAATCCGGCGAAAATCGCCAGCCGTAAAGCCTCTCAAAATGCTATCGAAGCCTTCGGTCCGCTGCTGCCGGAATTCCTCGGCGGTTCCGCTGACCTGGCACCTTCGAACCTGACCCTCTGGTCCGGTTCGAAAGCGATTAACGAAGACGCTGCCGGTAACTACATTCACTATGGCGTGCGCGAATTCGGCATGACCGCGATTGCTAACGGTATCGCTCTGCACGGCGGTTTCCTTCCGTACACCTCCACCTTCCTGATGTTCGTTGAATATGCCCGTAATGCGGTGCGTATGGCAGCGCTGATGAAACAGCGTCAGGTGCTGGTTTACACCCACGACTCAATTGGTCTGGGCGAAGATGGCCCGACTCACCAGCCGGTAGAGCAGGTCGCTTCCCTGCGCGTTACTCCGAACGTCAGCACCTGGCGTCCGTGTGACCAGGTAGAATCTGCGGTGGCGTGGAAATACGGTGTTGAGCGCCATGACGGCCCAACTGCGCTGATCCTCTCCCGTCAGAACCTGGCGCAACAGGAGCGTACCGCGCAGCAGCTGGCAGATATCGCCCGCGGTGCGTACGTACTGAAAGATTGCGCAGGTCAGCCGCAGCTGATCCTGATTGCCACCGGCTCAGAAGTTGAGCTTGCTGTCTCGGCATGGGAAAAACTCTCTGCCGAAGGCGTGAAAGCGCGCGTGGTTTCCATGCCGTCCACCGACGCATTCGACAAACAGGATGCGGCCTACCGTGAGTCCGTACTGCCGAAAGCGGTCTCTGCTCGCGTGGCGATTGAAGCCGGTATTGCTGACTTCTGGTACAAATATGTCGGCCTGAACGGCGCTATCGTCGGTATGACCACCTTTGGTGAGTCCGCCCCGGCAGAGCAGCTGTTCGAGGAGTTTGGTTTCACCGTCGAGAATGTTGTAGCAAAAGCGAAAGCGCTGCTGTAATCATCCTCTGGCCCGGCGGCGCAAGTCCTGCCGGGCCAGCATGACCACCATTTCCCATTGTGCCTGGGTTTTATCAAGGCCACAGATTTGCAGGCCAGCTAAACATAGTTTTATCCACCCCTATCCCCCTCAATCAGCCATACCGCTGCGTTAGCGTCTCCAGCCGTTTACTTCCCATTTTTAGCCCTCTTTTTACAGAACAACCTCTACGCCGTTGATTTGTGCATAAAAAATATACTGGATGTTTGTACAGTAAGTCGTATAATAATTCTACAGATTATCCAGGGTGAGTATGTGTAAGGAGTGAACCTATGGTAATTCCTGGTGAAAATTTCAATTCCCAACAGGCTCTGGCGACGGTCAGCAGCCGCGAAATCGCAAAGTTGACAGGCCTGACTCACACCGAAGTGAAACGGATGGTGAAAAGCCTGGAGACTGCGCAACGACTCTCCCAGCCGGTGAACGAACATGTGTATGAGCGGGAAGGTGAGATGCGACAGGAGTTTTTGCTCAATAAGCGGGACTCACTGCTGACGGTTTCGCGCCTCTCGCCAGGCTTTACTGCAGAGATGCTCGATCGCTGGCAGGAGAAAGAAAAGAATATCAGCCTGCCCGATTTCACTAATCCCGCAGCCGCGGCGCGCGCATGGGCCGAACAGTACGAAAAGCGTCAGCGTGCGGAAGCGCTGCTTGCCGTTTCTGCCCCAAAGGCGGAGTTCTTTGACCGGTATGTCAGGGTTGAAGAGTCGCTTGGTTTCCGACAGCTTTGTAAGATGCTGCGGGTGAAGGAGTCTCTGTTCCGGAGCTTTTTGCTTGAGCGCAACATTATGCAGCGCGTCGACGGTGCGCTGATGCCGCCGCAGTACCATATCGATGCGGGCTACTTTACCGTCCACGGCGGCGTAGGGGAAAACAAACGTAGCTGGTCTCAGGCGCGTTTTACCGCCAGGGGCGTGAAGTGGGTAGCCGATCTGTGGGCTAAACAACTCTCCTCGCTGCCGGTTGAGATGCCGCGCGCAGAGCGCACCGAACCAAAAACAGCGGAACGTAGCTGGTTTTAATCATCCCCAGTAAAGCGTTTTGCCGGAATCAATCTTCCTTTATCAACACATCACGCAGGGATGCGTTGTTGCGCTTGTTCCCCTTTCTGTTAATTCTTAACCTCAGCAAAAAGCCCTTCTGGCGCGCCAATTATTCCAGTGAAAATGTGATGCAGGTCAGATTACTGGCGAAACCGTCTGGACAATCATTCCTTTTATTCCATGTTTCGCTTATTCTAGCTGAAGCGTTTCAGTCGGCTAAATGTTCGACAAATAATCAAACAGACGCAGTTTAAGTAGGCGAGGATTCCCCTTCTGTGGTTGCTGGATTACTCTGTCATCCACTTCAGGCTGGCTAGCCTTGCAGGAGAGTTATGACCGTACGCATAGCGATTAATGGTTTCGGTCGCATCGGGCGCAATGTGGTTCGTGCTTTGTACGAATCCGGGCGTCGGGCGGAAATCACCGTGGTGGCAATCAACGAACTGGCCGATGCCGTGGGCATGGCGCATTTGTTGAAATATGACACCAGCCATGGGCGTTTCGCATGGGATGTTCGCCAGGAGCGTGAACAACTGATAGTCGGCGATGACGTTATTCGCATCCTGCATGAGCGTGCTATCGATGCGCTGCCGTGGCGTGAGTTAGGCGTTGATGTGGTGCTCGACTGTACAGGCGTGTACGGCAACCGTGAAGATGGCGAGGCGCATCTGGCGGCGGGGGCAAAAAAAGTGCTCTTCTCCCATCCTGGCAGCCACGACCTTGATGCAACTATCGTTTTCGGCGTCAATCAAAACACGCTGCGAGCCGACGATCTGCTGGTTTCTAACGCGTCCTGTACGACAAACTGTATTATTCCGGTCATAAAACTACTCGACGATGCGTATGGTATTGAGTCAGGAACCGTGACAACGATTCACTCGGCGATGCACGACCAGCAAGTGATTGACGCCTACCATCCCGATTTGCGGCGTACACGCGCAGCCAGTCAGTCCATCATCCCGGTGGATACAAAACTGGCGGCAGGCATCACGAGAATTTTCCCGCAGTTTAATGACAGATTTGAAGCGATAGCGGTACGTGTGCCGACAATTAATGTCACCGCTATCGATCTGAGTGTAACGGTGAGGAAACCGGTAAAAGCCAGTGAAGTCAATGCGTTGCTGCAAAAAGCAGCGCAGGGAACATTTCATGGTATAGTTGACTATACGGAATTACCGTTGGTTTCAACCGATTTTAACCACGATCCGCATAGTGCCATTGTTGATGGCACGCAGACACGGGTCAGTGGCGCGCACCTGATTAAAACCCTGGTATGGTGCGATAACGAATGGGGCTTTGCTAACCGAATGCTCGACACGACGTTAGCAATGGCGGCTATTGGTTTCAGGTAGGGCGCAACAGCGCTCGCAAAACTTTAAGAATCATTGAGAGGATTCACCATGTCTGTAATTAAGATGACCGATCTGGATCTGGCTGGTAAACGCGTTTTCATCCGTGCTGATCTGAACGTGCCGGTTAAAGATGGCAAAGTGACCAGCGACGCGCGTATTCGTGCTTCTCTGCCGACCATTGAACTGGCGCTGAAGCAGGGTGCGAAAGTAATGGTGACTTCCCACCTGGGTCGTCCGACCGAAGGCGAGTACAACGAAGAATTCTCTCTGCTGCCGGTTGTTAACTATCTGAAAGACAAACTGTCCAACCCGGTTCGCCTGGTTAAAGATTACCTGGACGGCGTAGAAGTTGCTGCGGGTGAGCTGGTCGTTCTGGAAAATGTTCGCTTTAACAAAGGCGAGAAGAAAGACGACGAAGCACTGTCTAAAAAATACGCTGCACTGTGCGACGTGTTCGTGATGGACGCATTCGGTACCGCGCACCGCGCTCAGGCGTCTACGCATGGTATCGGTAAATTTGCTGATGTCGCTTGCGCAGGCCCGCTGCTGGCAGACGAACTGGAAGCGCTGGGTAAAGCGCTGAAAGAACCGGCTCGTCCGATGGTTGCTATCGTGGGTGGTTCTAAAGTTTCCACTAAACTGACTGTTCTGGACTCTCTGTCCAAAATCGCTGACCAGCTGATTGTTGGCGGCGGCATCGCTAACACCTTCGTTGCTGCTCAAGGCCACAATGTTGGCAAATCCCTGTACGAAGCTGACCTGGTTGATGAAGCCAAACGCCTGCTCGGTACTTGCGATATCCCGGTTCCGACAGATGTTCGCGTTGCGACTGAGTTCTCTGAAACCGCAACTGCAACCCTGAAATCTGTTTCTGACATCAAAGATGATGAGCAAATTCTGGATCTGGGCGACGTTTCTGCACAAAAACTGGCTGAAATCCTGAAAAACGCCAAAACTATTTTGTGGAACGGTCCGGTTGGCGTGTTTGAATTCCCGAACTTCCGTAAAGGTACCGAAATTGTGGCTAACGCGATTGCAGACAGCGACGCGTTCTCCATCGCAGGCGGCGGCGACACTCTGGCGGCGATTGACCTGTTTGGTATCTCTGACAAGATTTCCTACATCTCCACTGGCGGTGGCGCGTTCCTCGAATTTGTGGAAGGCAAAGTACTGCCGGCAGTAGCCATGCTCGAAGAGCGCGCTAAGAAGTAAGACATTCAAGGGCAGGGAAACCTGCCCTGTTTTCAGCGCGCTTTCGGGCTCGCTTTAATTCTCTACACAAAATCATTCAAGTTGCATCAAGGCGGCAACGGAGTGAATCATCAGGAACTGACTGCAATAAGTCTCTGATGTAAGCGAAGGCAGCCAGCGCCGAGTCAGCTTGAAGGATGATGTGTACAACGGCCGAAGATACAGGACTACGTAACATGTCTAAAATTTTTGATTTCGTAAAACCTGGCGTGATCACTGGTGATGACGTTCAGAAAGTGTTCCAGGTAGCTAAAGAAAACAACTTCGCTCTGCCTGCGGTTAACTGCGTAGGTACTGACTCCATTAACGCTGTTCTGGAAGCTGCAGCGAAAGTTAAAGCGCCTGTTATCGTTCAGTTCTCTAACGGCGGCGCAGCGTTCATCGCGGGTAAAGGCGTGAAAACGGACGTTCCTCAGGGCGCGGCAATTCTGGGTGCTATCTCTGGTGCGCATCACGTACACCAGATGGCAGAGCACTACGGCGTACCGGTTATCCTGCACACCGACCACTGCGCGAAAAAACTGCTGCCGTGGATCGACGGCCTGCTGGACGCGGGTGAAAAACACTTCGCAGCTACCGGTAAACCGCTGTTCTCTTCTCACATGATTGACCTGTCTGAAGAGTCTCTGGAAGAGAACATCGCGATCAGCTCCAAATACCTGGCGCGTATGGCCAAAATGGGCATGACGCTGGAAATCGAACTGGGTTGCACCGGCGGTGAAGAAGACGGCGTAGACAACAGCCATATGGACGCGTCTGCACTGTACACCCAGCCGGAAGACGTTGATTACGCATACACTGAGCTGAACAAAATCAGCCCGCGTTTCACCATCGCCGCTTCCTTCGGTAACGTACACGGCGTGTACAAACCGGGTAACGTGAAACTGACCCCGACTATCCTGCGCGACTCTCAGGAATATGTTTCTAAGAAACATAACCTGCCGCACAACAGCCTGAACTTCGTATTCCACGGTGGTTCCGGTTCTTCTGCTCAGGAAATCAAAGACTCCGTAAGCTATGGCGTTATCAAAATGAACATCGATACCGACACCCAATGGGCAACCTGGGAAGGTATTCTGAAGTACTACAAAGAAAACGAAGGCTATCTGCAGGGCCAGTTGGGTAACCCGAAAGGCGCAGACCAGCCGAACAAAAAATACTACGATCCGCGTGTATGGCTGCGTGCTGCGCAGACCAGCATGGTGACTCGTCTGGAGCAGGCTTTCAAAGAGCTGAACGCAGTAGACGTTCTGTAATTTACGCTGCTTCTGTCTGAAAAGGCCCGCATTTTGCGGGCCTTTTTTATTGTGAATTCAACAAAATGCCTGCGAACACAAAATGTGATCAACTTGGCGAAATGGCGGCTTATTGTTTACCCTTTAGGGATCTCTCCTTGCTGGAAGGGGTGGTTTTCCCGTTTTGGAACAACATAAGGAAGCTCGAATGGAAGATCTTGACGTTGTCGACAGCATTAATAATGCAGGTTCATGGCTGGTGAACAACCAGGCGCTGCTATTGAGCTATGCCGTTAATATCGTGGCGGCTATTGCTATCATCATTGTCGGGATGATTGTGGCGCGCATTGTCTCGAATACTGTTAACCGCCTGATGGTGGCGCGCCACATTGACGCGACGGTGGCGGATTTCCTTTCCGCGCTGGTGCGCTACGGTATTATCGCGTTCACTTTGATTGCCGCACTGGGGCGCGTTGGCGTGCAAACCGCCTCGGTGATCGCGGTTCTTGGCGCCGCCGGTCTGGCCATCGGTCTGGCGTTGCAAGGCTCGCTCTCTAACCTTGCTGCTGGCGTGCTGCTGGTAACTTTCCGCCCGTTCCGCTCAGGCGAGTATGTTGATCTGGGTGGTGTGGCCGGTACGGTATTGCAGGTGCAGATTTTCTCCACCACCATGCGCACTGTCGATGGGCGTATTGTGGTTATACCGAATGGCAAAATCATCGCCGGGAATATTGTTAACTTCTCCCGTGAACCGGTGCGGCGCAACGAGTTTATTATTGGCGTGGCGTATGATTCAGATATTGATGAGGTGAAACGCATCCTGACTGAAATTATTCAGGCTGACGAACGCATTATCAAAGATCGCGAAATGACGGTACGCCTCAATGAATTAGGACCTTCATCGATCAATTTTGTAGTCCGCGTCTGGAGCAAAAGCAGCGATCTGCAAAACGTTTATTGGGATGTGCTGGAACTTATCAAACGCCGTTTTGACGAACACGGTATCAGTTTCCCGTATCCACAGATGGACGTGAATTTCAAACGCGTGAAAAATTCCACAGAGCAGTAAATATCAAGGCCGGGATTCCGGCCTTATTTGTGCTCTTCGTTATTAGGAAAGCTTATTAACGATTAGTATTATCCATTTCATCTAATGATTGTCCCGCGCTATAGTCAGTGTTCGAAACAACTCTGATGGAATCACCTCGTGCTATCTTATTATTTTCAAGGCCTTATGCTTGGGGCTGCGTTGATCCTGCCGCTTGGGCCACAAAATGCCTTTGTCATGAATCAGGGCATCCGCAGGCAGTTCCATATCATGACCGCAGCGCTTTGCACGCTCAGCGACGTATTACTGATTTGTGCGGGTATTTTCGGTGGGAGCGCATTGCTGATGCAGTCGCCGTGGCTGTTGGCACTGGTGACGTGGGGCGGCGTGGCGTTTCTGTTGTGGTACGGCTTTGGTGCACTGAAAACGGCGTTCGGTAGCACTATTGAACTGGCGAATGCTGAAGCAATGCGCCAGGGGCGCTGGCGCATAATCGCCACGATGCTGGCGGTTACCTGGTTGAACCCCCACGTTTACCTCGATACGTTTGTGGTGCTCGGCAGTTTGGGCGGCCAGCTGGATGAGGAGCCAAAACGCTGGTTTGCGTTGGGCACGGTGAGCGCCTCCTTCCTGTGGTTTTTCAGCCTTGCTTTACTTGCGGCCTGGCTTGCTCCACGTTTGCGCACAGTGCAAGCACAGCGGGTGATTAACACGCTGGTGGGGCTGGTGATGTGGTTTATCGCTTTGCAGCTGGCGCGCGAAGGCGTGCACCATATGCAGGGATTATTCAGTTAAGGTAAGTCCGATGGACAATTCACGCTTAGCCGCTAAGCTTGCTGCCAGGCGTCCTGCAATTCTGGGCGTAACAAAAGCACCATGGAGGAGCAACTGTGAAATTTAAAGTGATGGCCCTGGCGGCAATGGTCGGTTTCAGCGGGATGGCGGTACAGGCGAGCGAATTGCCGGACGGCCCGCATATTGTCACCTCAGGTACGGCAAGCGTGGACGCGACCCCGGACATCGCCACGCTGGCGATTGAGGTTAATGTCGCCGCGAAAGACGCTGCCTCAGCCAAAAAACAGGCCGATGACCGTGTTGCACAATATCTTAGCTTTCTTGAGCAAAACGGCATCGCCCGGAAAGACATTAATTCCGCCAACTTACGCACACAACCTGATTATGACTACCAGAACGGCAAAAGTATTCTGAAAGGCTACCGCGCAGTGCGTACTGTGGAAGTCACGCTGCGTGAGCTGGATAAACTTAATTCACTGCTGGATGGCGCACTGAAAGCGGGGCTGAACGAAATTCGTTCTGTATCGCTGGGCGTTGCGCAACCGGAGTCTTTCAAAGATAAAGCGCGCAAAGCGGCTATCGATGATGCAACGCACCAGGCGCAGCAGTTAGCGGCGGGCTTTAACGCTAAACTCGGCCCGATCTACAGCGTGCGCTACCATGTGTCCAACTATCAGCCGAGCCCGATGGTACGCATGATGAAAGCGGATGCGCCAGAAGCCGCATCCGCACAGGAAACCTATGAGCAACCGTCGATTCAGTTTGCTGATCAGGTAGATGTCGTATTCCAGCTGGAACCGACTCAGAGCCAGCCGCAGGCTGCGGCACCGGCGAAGTAATCCTCTTCGCCCTCTCCCGGCCGGGAAGAGGGCGTTTTATTAATCCTGCCTTAACACCCGATGCCCATATTCCAGCAGTGCGTCCGTGACGTTGCGCATCATCCGGCTTTCTGGCGCAAAACGGTGCCAGTACAGCATCCGGCGCTGCAGCAAGCCGGGCGTCAGGTCGATCAGATCACCGCTGTTCAGCTCTTTTTCGATTTGCAGATGTGGGATCATGCAGCAGGTCGTCCCCTGGCGCGCCAGTTGAACAAACGCTTCGGAAGAGTTGACGATATGGCAAGGCACGCTGCCCGGCGGTAAGTCGAAATACTGCTGTAAAAACGCCTGATGCATATCATCGAGATGATCAAACGCGACCGCCGGTGCTTTGAGCAATGCGGAGCGGGTGACGCCGTTCGGGAAATAGCGCTCGGCGAACGCTTTCGAACCGACGAACAGGTAATCCAGCGCGCCAAGTTGGTCGACCAGGCAACTGGGAAGCGCCTGTGGCTGAATACTCACCGCGCCAACGACCTCACCGCGACGTAAACGCTCCTGAGTGCGGGTTTCGTCTTCCACCTGCAGATTCAGGCGAATAGGTGAGTCGGCCAGTACCGGGGCTAATGCAGGCAACAGCCAGGTCGCCAGGCTGTCGGCGTTGACCGCCAGCGATAACAGTAGCGGCGTGGAGCCGGTTTGTTCGTCGCCAAGCCACTCTTCTTCCAGTAGCTCGACCTGGCGCAGCAACGCCAGCAGCTTTTGCCCCTGCTCGGTGGGACGAGGTGGAACGGTACGCACCAGTAGCGGCTGACCAAACATATTTTCCAGTTGCTTAATGCGCTGCGACACGGCGGACTGGGTAATACACAGCTTTTGTGCGGCACGTTCAAATCCGCGCTCACGAATAACCGCATCAAGCGCCTGTAATGTTCTGTAGTCCGGACGTTTCATGGCTCGGGCATTCTCCTGAAAAAATCGTACTCAGCACTATGACATAATTTTTTGTTCGGTACAGACGAAATTGGACCTCGCGTAATGTGATACTGGTCACAGGGACATTTTGGGTAACGCTGGTCTATAATGCGCCTGAAATTTCACACCACAGGCAAACGACCATGACGCAGGATGAACTCAAAAAAGCAGTGGGCTGGGCAGCGCTGAAGTATGTAGAACCTGGTACCATTGTAGGGGTTGGCACCGGTTCTACCGCTGCACATTTTATTGACGCGCTGGGCACGATGAAAGGCCAGATTGAAGGCGCGGTTTCCAGCTCGGACGCGTCCACCGAGAAACTGAAAAGCCTTGGCATTACCGTGTTCGATCTCAACGAGGTGGACCGGCTTGGCATTTATGTGGACGGCGCGGATGAGATTAACGGCCAGATGCAGATGATCAAAGGCGGCGGCGCGGCGCTGACGCGTGAGAAAATTATTGCCTCGGTGGCGGATAAATTCATCTGCATCGCGGATGCCTCCAAGCAGGTTGATATCCTTGGCAAATTCCCGCTGCCGGTGGAAGTGATTCCGATGGCGCGTAGCGCTGTTGCCCGCGAGCTGGTCAAGCTGGGCGGTCGCCCGGAATATCGCCAGAACGTGGTGACGGATAACGGCAACGTCATCCTGGATGTTTATGGTCTTGAGATCATCGACCCGATTGCGCTGGAAAACAGCATCAATGCGTTGCCGGGCGTAGTGACTGTAGGGTTATTTGCTAACCGTGGCGCGGATGTGGCGCTGATCGGCACCGCTGATGGCGTGAAAACTATCGTGAAATGATCTGACGGGGAGGCGCATGCTTCCCTGTAAAAAATCTGCAATGGGCAAATTTGGTGATATCTGTCACGTTTTCGCCCTCGTCATGCGTTACCTGCCGCTTGCGTCTTGTTTTTTAGCATTTTTCTCTGCCATTTCCCGCTGTATGACATTTCTTCAGATACCTGACGCAAACGTTCATATTGCCGCGATAGTTTTTTTTGATATGTTGACTAACGCGGATTGCAATCTGCACAACATCACAGTCAAGACAAAAAACAGGGTCGGGTAAATGGCAAAGGTATCACTGGAGAAAGACAAGATTAAATTTCTGCTCGTCGAAGGGGTGCACCAGAAAGCTCTGGATAGCCTTCGCGCTGCGGGTTACACCAACATTGAGTTTCACAAAGGCGCGCTGGATAGCGAGCAACTGAAAGAGTCCATCCGTGATGCCCACTTTATCGGCCTGCGATCCCGTACTCAACTGACTGAAGATATCATCGCTGCGGCGGAAAAACTGGTGGCTATCGGCTGTTTCTGTATCGGTACCAACCAGGTGAATCTGGATGCGGCGGCGAAGCGCGGTATTCCGGTATTCAACGCGCCGTTCTCTAACACCCGTTCGGTGGCAGAGTTAGTCATTGGCGAGCTGCTGCTGCTGATGCGTGGGATTCCTGAAGCGAACGCCAAAGCGCACCGTGGTATCTGGAACAAGCTGGCAGTTGGTTCGTATGAAGCGCGCGGTAAAAAACTCGGTATTATCGGTTACGGCCATATTGGCACGCAGCTCGGTATTCTGGCGGAATCGCTGGGGATGCATGTCTATTTCTATGATATCGAAAGCAAATTGCCACTCGGCAATGCAACGCAGGTGCAACATCTCTCCGACTTGCTGAATATGAGCGATGTCGTGAGCCTGCATGTGCCGGAAAACGCTTCTACAAAAGATATGATTGGGCCGGAAGAGCTGGCGCTGATGAAGCCGGGCGCACTGCTGATCAACGCCGCACGCGGTACGGTGGTGGATATTCCGGCACTGTGCGATGCGCTGAAGCGTAAACATCTGGCGGGCGCGGCAATCGACGTGTTCCCGACTGAACCGGCGACCAACAGCGATCCGTTCGACTCTCCGCTGTGTGAATTCGATAATGTCCTGCTGACGCCGCACATTGGCGGTTCCACGCAGGAAGCGCAGGAAAATATCGGTCTGGAAGTGGCCGGTAAACTGATCAAGTACTCCGACAACGGTTCGACGCTTTCTGCGGTGAATTTCCCGGAAGTTTCTTTGCCGTTGCACGGTGGCCGTCGTTTACTGCACATCCACGAAAACCGCCCTGGTGTGCTGACCGCGCTCAACCAGATTTTCGCCAGCCAGAATATCAACATTGCCGCGCAGTACCTGCAGACCACGCCGTATATGGGTTATGTGGTTATTGATATTGAAGCGGATGAAGATGTGGCGCAGAAAGCGCTGCAGAGCATGAAAGCGATTCCGGGCACCATTCGTTCCCGTCTGCTGTTTTAAACGTTGCGCTTTCCTCTCCCGCAAGGGAGGGGAAAGTTACCACTGCCATATTCTGGATGGCGTAACCACCGCAGGCAGCGGGATATCCCACTCTTCCACTGGCAGCTTCTCCACACCCTGGCAATCATGCGCATAACCCACCGGTTGCAGGCCATACTCACGCCAGTTTTGTAACGTGCGATCGTAAAAACCACCGCCCATGCCCAGGCGTTGCCCTTGTTCATCAAAGGCGACCAGCGGCGTAATCAGCACGTCGAGTTGGCTGAGCGGCAACACATCACGCACATCCAGCTTCGGTTCCTGAATTTTCAGACGGTTAATCACCAGCTCGCTGTGCGGATGGTAATGCAGAAACAGCAAATTACCGGGGCTAAAGGGATGCAATACCGGCAAGTAAACCCGTTTACCGCTACGCCAGAGTTGCTCAATCAACGGTTGGGTATCCAGCTCGCCATCAAAAGAGAGAAACAACGCTACGCTGTGTGCCATCACAACCGGCGCATATGCCATCATGCGTGCCGCGGCCTGCTGGGCGAAGTGCGTTTGTTGTTCAGGAGTGAGTTCACGCCGGCGCTGGCGAATAATTTTGCGGATTTCTTGTCGTGACGAAGGAAAATCAGGAAGTTGCGTCATGATGGTTGTAAAAAAGAAGGGAATCTCCGAGATGCCGCCGCTGGCTGTAACCCTTGAACCCTTGGTTCAAGGTGAATGCGTCGTCATAGCTTTAAGGCTTCTCGGACGGACCGAGCATGCTCACCAACCATGGATCGCCACATTCTTGTGGTATGAAATATCGGCTCAGGGGACTGGCCCGCTTGCAAACATCTCAGAGATATTTTTTGGCTTCACGGTCACTCTAACACAGATGACCCTGAAGCGTTATTCAAACTTTGGTCCCGGTCTTTCTGTTATGCGACCTTGATCAAGCAATGCCTGTTCGATGGTCTGCTGTAACATCCGAATACGCTGTTCCATGCTGGCGGCGTATTCGCGGGTCTTTGCTTTTTCCTGAGTCAGCTCGTAACTAATGTTCAACGCGGCGATAAACACCAACTGCTCAGTATTTGTGACTCTAGTGCGAACCTTCAGATCTTGCAACCGCTGATTCAGATCCTCCGCGGCCTGATTCAGAGCATCCCTCTGTTCAGGCGGGCAATTCACTCGCAGTGAACGGCCAAAAATTTGGATATCGACGGGTTGTGCAGACATGCCACCTTCCTGCTGTTTGACTGCGCTCTGCCTTCGCATCCGAGCCCTGGGCTGCGAAGGGGCGACACTATAAGCTACCCCGGCGCGCGCTTTCAAGCTTTTTGCGTCTATACCTTAATGATTCGGTGTGCATGCAAACGCATGGAACGTGAAGCATCACGGGTATATCACCAGGGGCCAAAGTGGTAGCATATCATGAATATTCCCCCCAACGACGACGAATGCGCATGTCTATACAGAACGAAATACCTGGTTACAACGATGTAGCCCAGCTACTCAACCAACAGGGCGTGGGATTACTTCCTGCTGAAATGCACGGGCTTATCGCGGGGATCCTCTGCGGCGGTAACAACGATAGTTCCTGGCAGCCGTTGCTGCATGATTTAACCAACGACGGTCTGGCATTCGGTCACGAGCTGGCGCAAGCGCTGCGCAGCATGCATTCAGCCACCAGCGACTCGCTGGAAGATGACGGTTTCTTGTTTCAGCTCTATCTGCCGGATGGCGACGATGTTAGCGTTTTCGACCGCGCCGACGCGCTGGCGGGCTGGGTGAACCATTTCCTGCTGGGGCTGGGCGTCACCCAGCCGAAGCTCGATAAAGTGACGGGTGAAACCGGCGAAGCGATTGACGATCTGCGCAATATTGCACAGTTGGGTTATGACGAAGACGAAGATCAAGAAGAGCTGGAAATGTCGCTCGAAGAGATCGTCGAGTACGTCCGCGTCGCGGCGCTGCTGTGCCACGACACGTTCACTCGCCCGCAGCCTACCGCACCGGAAGTGCGTAAGCCCACGTTACATTAATTCACCTTGTAGGGAGTCGGTGTCATGACACAGCTTGAATTTCTCCGTCGCCGCCAGGTATTACTGGCGCAGATGGTTCCGGGCAGCGCGGCGCTAATTTTCGCCGCACCGGAAGCCACCCGCAGCGCAGGCAGTGAATACCCGTACCGCCAGCACAGCGATTTCTGGTATTTCACCGGTTTTAACGAGCCGGAAGCGGTGCTGGTGCTGATCAAAAGTGATGACACCCACAACCACAGCGTGCTGTTCAACCGCGTGCGCGACAAAACCGCCGAGATCTGGTTTGGTCGTCGCCTGGGTCAGGAAGCCGCGCCGGAAAAGCTGGGCGTCGATCGCGCACTGGCGTTCCCGGAAATCAACGAACATCTTTATCAATTACTTAACGGTCTTGATGCCGTGTACCACGCGCAGGGTGAATTCGACTATGCCGACACCATTGTGTTCACTGCGCTGGATAAGTTGCGCAAAGGCTCGCGTCAGAATCTGCTTGCGCCGCCAACGTTAACCGACTGGCGGCCGATGGTGCATGAAATGCGCCTGTTTAAATCTGCCGAAGAGATAGACGTGATGCGTCGCGCCGGGGAGATCTCCGCGCTGGCGCATACCCGCGCGATGCAGGTTTGCCGTCCGGGGATGTTTGAATATCAGCTTGAAGGTGAAATTCAGCACGAGTTTAACCGCCACGGCGCGCGTTATCCCTCCTATAACACCATTGTGGGTTCCGGCGTCAACGGCTGCATTCTGCACTACACGGAAAATGAGAGCCAGATGCGTGACGGCGATCTGGTGCTGATTGATGCCGGTTGCGAATACAAAGGATATGCCGGTGATATCACCCGCACCTTCCCGGTAAACGGTAAATTCAGCCCGGCGCAGCGTGAAATCTACGATATCGTGCTGGCCTCGCTGGAACGAGCCCTTGCGCTTTTCCGCCCAGGCACGTCGATCCAGGAAGTGACCAGCGAAGTGGTGCGTATCATGATTACCGGGCTGGTGAAGCTCGGTATCCTGAAAGGTGAAGTCGATGAACTGGTGGAAAAAAACGCCCACCGCCCGTTTTTTATGCACGGCTTAAGCCACTGGCTCGGGTTGGATGTACACGATGTCGGTGTCTACGGCAAAGACCGCTCGCGTGAGCTGGCACCGGGCATGGTGCTGACGGTTGAACCAGGTCTTTACATCGCGCCGGATGCCGATGTGCCGGAGCAGTATCGCGGTATTGGTATTCGTATTGAAGATGACATCGTCATCACTGAAGACGGCAACGAAAATCTGACCGCCAGCGTCGTGAAAACCGCTGACGAGATTGAAGCGCTGATGGCGGCATCACGTTCATGAGTGTGATTATCGTTGGCGGTGGCATGGCTGGCGCAACGCTTGCGCTGGCGATTTCTCATCTTACTCACGGCAAATTACCTGTTCATCTGGTAGAAGCCAGTATTCCCGGCGCATCCGCGCATCCGGGGTTTGACGCCCGCGCCATTGCGTTAGCGGCAGGCACGTGCCAGCAGCTGGCGCGTATCGGCATCTGGCAAACTATCACCTCCTGCGTAACGCCAATTTCAACGGTTCATGTCAGCGATCGCGGCCATGCAGGCTTTGTCACGCTGGATGCGCAGGATTACCACATCGATGCGCTTGGCTACGTTGTCGAACTGCACGACGTTGGGCAGCGGCTGTTCACGTTACTGCAAAACGCGCCCGGCGTGACGCTGCATTGCCCGGCGAAAGTCAGCGCGGTTGCCCGTGATGAGGGGCAGGTGAGCGTAACGCTGGAAAGTGGTGAATCGATTACTGGTCAGTTACTGGTGGCGGCAGACGGCTCCCGTTCACGCATTGGTGAGCAACTGGGTGTGGACTGGCAGCAAGCGCCTTATCACCAGGCGGCGGTTATCGCCAACGTCACCACCTCTGTGGCGCATCAGGGGCGGGCGTTTGAGCGTTTTACCCAACATGGCCCGCTGGCAATGTTGCCGATGTCACAAGGTCGCTGTTCGCTGGTGTGGTGTCATCCGCTGGAAAAACAGCGGCAGATTGCCGCCTGGTCTGACGAACGTTTCTGCCACGAGTTACAAAAAGCCTTTGGCTGGCGGCTTGGGCGCATCCTGCATGTGGGCAAACGCAGCGTTTACCCGCTGACGCTGACCGTGGCCTCTTCGCCTGTCTCGCACCGCGCGGTGCTGGTCGGTAATGCCGCGCAAACGCTGCATCCTATCGCCGGACAGGGTTTTAACCTCGGCATGCGGGATGTGATGACGCTGGCGGAAACGCTGGCTGAGGCGTGGGCGGCGCAGCGAGATGTTGGCTACTATCCCGTGTTGACGGGCTACCGCGATCGCCGCCATGCGGACAAAAAAGCCACTATCGGCGTCACCGATGGGCTGGTGCATCTGTTTGCCAATCACTGGATGCCGTTGGTCGTCGGGCGGAATGCCGGACTGATGGCGATGGAATTATTTACTCCGGCGCGCGATGCGCTGGCGCAGCGTACCCTCGGTTGGGTTGCCCGTTAAAGACAAAAGGAGCGAAGAGTGCAGAGTGTTGATGTTGCGATTGTCGGCGGCGGTATGGTCGGGTTAGCGCTGGCCTGTGGTTTACAGGGCAGTGGGTTGCGCGTGGCGGTGCTGGAGCAGAATGAACCGACACCGCTGGCGGAGGATGCGCCTCCGGCGCTGCGCGTGTCAGCGATCAATGCTGCCAGCGAAAAGTTACTGACGCACCTTGGCGTCTGGTCAAACATTATTGCCCAACGTGCCGGGCGCTATCACGGCATGGAAGTGTGGGACAAAGACAGTTTTGGCCGCATCGCGTTTGACGACCAGAGCATGGGCTACAGCCATCTTGGTTACATTATTGAAAACGCGGTGATCCACCAGGCGCTGTGGGATAAAGCCCGCCAATGCAAGGATGTCACCCTGCTGGCCCCGGCTGAGTTGCAGCAGGTGGCGTGGGGCGAAAACGACGCGTTTCTGACCTTAAAAGACGGCACCATGCTTACTGCACGGCTGGTGGTTGGCGCAGATGGCGCGAACTCCTGGTTGCGCAACAAGGCCGACATTCCGTTGACGTTCTGGGATTACCATCATCATGCGCTCGTGGCGACCATTCGCACCGACGAGCCGCATCAGGCGGTAGCGCGTCAGGTGTTTCACGCCGACGGCATTCTCGCATTTTTGCCGCTTAGCGATCCGCATTTGTGCTCAATTGTCTGGTCGTTGTCGCCAGAGCAGGCGAAAGCCATGCAGCAGGCGAGCGAGGAAGCATTCAACCAGGCGCTGTGCGTGGCGTTCGATAACCGTCTTGGGCTGTGCCGCGTTGAGAGCGAACGTCAGGTTTATCCGCTCACCGGCCGCTATGCGCGCCAGTTTGCCGGGCATCGTCTGGCGCTGGTTGGCGATGCAGCGCACACTATTCATCCGCTGGCGGGGCAGGGTGTTAATCTCGGGTTTATGGATGTCGCTGAGTTGATCACCGAGCTGAAGCGTCTGAGTCGCGAAGGTAAAGACATTGGTCAACATCTCTATTTGCGCCGCTATGAGCGCAGCCGCAAACACAGCGCGGCGCTGATGCTGGCCGGGATGCAGGGCTTTCGCGAACTCTTCTCGGGTGCAAACCCGGCTAAGAAACTGCTGCGCGATATCGGCCTGAAACTGGCAGATACCCTTCCCGGTGTAAAAACGCGGTTGTTACGCCAGGCGATGGGTCTTAACGATCTGCCTGAGTGGTTACGTTAACTGCATCACACTTTCCCTTCCCGGTCCCGGGAAGGGATGCCTCTTCCTCATTTGAAATATTCTAATTTCACCTCATTTTTCGGGTTAGATTTTCTCATGTCACGTTTTTTTCTTTTCGGGAAAATCCACTCTTTTACAGAGTGAAATGCTGCGCTCTCATCTGGTTTGTCGTTGATGCTGATTTTTTATGAAGGGTGAGGCGTTATTCAATAGAATAATGCTCTGGTGGCATTTTGTGCGTGACGGGTCATAAGCTAATGTGATGGACCATTTTTCTTTATGGTTAAGCACTGCTTTCGGTGATAAGTTCAGGCCAAAGAGAACGTTTGCGTCGACGCCGTAAAACGGTGTCGGCACCAGTTGTTTTGGCGCAAATCACGCCGCCGAAAAACGTGATGGCTCAGCTTATTCGACGAGGAAAAGATGGCTCAGCAGACCCCTTTATACGAACAACACACGCTAAACGGCGCCCGCATGGTGGACTTCCATGGCTGGATGATGCCGCTGCATTACGGCTCGCAAATTGACGAGCACCATGCGGTGCGCACCGATGCCGGAATGTTTGATGTGTCGCACATGACCATCGTCGATCTCAAAGGCAGCCGCACCCGGGAGTTTCTGCGTTATTTACTGGCAAACGACGTCGCAAAACTCACGAAGCCCGGTAAAGCGCTCTATTCCGGTATGCTAAATGCCTCGGGCGGCGTAATTGATGACTTAATCGTCTATTACTTTACCGAAGATTTCTTCCGCCTCGTTGTAAACTCCGCCACCCGCGAAAAAGACCTTTCCTGGATTTCCCAACACGCTGAACCTTATGCCATCGACATCACCGTCCGTGATGATTTGTCGTTGATCGCGGTACAAGGCCCGAACGCGCAGGCGAAAGCCGCCAGCCTGTTTACTGACGAGCAGCGCCGCGCCGTTGAAGGTATGAAACCGTTCTTTGGCGTTGAAGCCGGTGATCTGTTCATTGCGACCACCGGTTATACCGGTGAAGCAGGGTATGAAATTGCGCTGCCTAACGAAAAGGCGCCCAGCTTCTGGCAGGCGCTGGTTAATGCAGGCGTGAAACCTTGCGGCCTGGGCGCGCGCGACACGCTGCGTCTGGAAGCGGGTATGAACCTGTACGGTCAGGAGATGGATGAAGGTATCTCTCCGCTGGCCGCCAACATGGGCTGGACGATTGCCTGGGAGCCGCAGGAGCGAGACTTTATTGGCCGCGACGCGCTGGAACTGCAGCGTGAAAAAGGCACCGAACAGCTGGTTGGCCTGGTGATGACGGAAAAAGGCGTATTGCGTAATGAACTGCCGGTGCACTTCACCGATGCGCATGGCAATGTGCAAAAAGGCGTGATCACCAGCGGTACGTTCTCGCCTACGCTCGGCTACAGTATTGCACTGGCGCGTGTTCCCGCGGGGATCGGCGAAAATGCCGTTGTACAGATCCGCAACCGTGAAATGCCGGTCAAAGTCACTAAACCTGTTTTTGTACGCGCTGGCAAAGCTGTCGCGTAACCTTTTTATCTGGAGAGAATGAAATGAGCAACGTACCAGGCGAACTGAAATACAGCAAAGAACACGAGTGGCTGCGCAAAGAAGCGGACGGCACCTACACCGTTGGCATCACCGAACACGCACAGGAACTGCTGGGCGATATGGTGTTTGTCGATCTGCCGGAAGCGGGCGCGACCGTTAGCGCGGGCGATGATTGCGCCGTTGCCGAATCGGTAAAAGCGGCTTCTGATATCTACGCGCCAATCAGCGGTGAGATCGTGGCAGTCAACGACCAACTGGCGGATTCACCAGAGCTGGTCAACAGCGAGCCGTATGGCGAAGGCTGGATCTTCAAAATTAAAGCCAGCGACGAAGCAGAAATTGCCGCCCTGCTGGACGCAACAGCCTACGCCGCACTGCTCGAAGACGAGTAAATACGCCTTATCCTTCGCGTGGCAGACGCGTTGGCTTCCTCGCTCCCCCTAGTTGCTTACTGATGTCTGCGCCTGGGGATATGCTGCGTCGCCGCCTTCCTGCAACGCGAAGGGTTCAGCGTATTCAGGTAATTTCTACATCGATTCACTGCACGTTTCAGGAACCATCGCTCATGACACAGACTTTAAGCCAGCTTGAAAACCGTGGCGCTTTCATTGGACGTCACATCGGGCCGGATGCTCAGCAACAGCAGGAGATGCTGAACACAGTTGGCGCGGATTCGTTAAACGCACTGATTGGCCAGATCGTGCCAAAAGACATCCAGCTTGCAACACCGCCGCAGGTTGGGGAATCGACCACTGAGTTCGCGGCCCTGGCCGAGCTGAAAGCTATTGCCAGCCGCAACAAGCGCTTTAAGTCTTACATTGGCATGGGCTACACCGCCGTGCAGCTGCCGCCAGTTATTCTGCGCAACATGCTGGAAAATCCGGGCTGGTACACCGCTTACACCCCGTATCAGCCAGAAGTGTCACAGGGTCGCCTTGAAGCGCTGCTTAACTTTCAGCAGGTTACGCTCGATCTCACCGGGCTGGATATTGCTTCCGCGTCGCTGCTGGATGAAGCCACCGCAGCGGCTGAAGCAATGGCCATGGCGAAGCGCGTCAGCAAACTGAAAGGTGCCAACCGCTTCTTCGTCGCCGCCGATGTGCATCCGCAAACGCTGGACGTCGTGCGCACTCGCGCCGAAACCTTCGGTTTTGATGTGATTGTTGATGACGCGGCCAAAGTTCTTGATCACCAGGATGTGTTCGGCGTACTGCTCCAGCAGGTCGGTACCACGGGCGAAGTACATGATTACAGCGCGCTGATTAATGAGCTGAAATCCCGCAAAATTGTGGTTAGTGTCGCCGCTGATTTGCTGGCGCTGGTGCAACTGACTGCGCCGGGCAAACAGGGTGTCGACATTGTGTTCGGCTCCGCGCAGCGCTTTGGCGTGCCGATGGGCTACGGTGGCCCGCACGCGGCATTCTTTGCTGCAAAAGATGAATTCAAACGCTCCATGCCAGGCCGCATTATCGGTGTGTCGAAAGATGCCGCCGGTAACACCGCGCTGCGCATGGCGATGCAGACGCGCGAACAGCATATTCGCCGCGAGAAAGCCAACTCCAACATCTGTACTTCGCAAGTGCTGCTGGCCAACATTGCCAGCTTGTACGCGGTGTTCCACGGCCCGGCCGGGCTGAAACGCATTGCCGGACGTATTCATCGCCTGACCGATATTCTTGCTGCCGGTTTGCAGCGTGGCGGCCTGAAACTGCGCCACGCGCACTACTTCGACACCCTGTGTGTTGATGTCGCGGACAAAGCCGCCGTGCTGGCCCGCGCCGAAGCGCAGGAGATCAACCTGCGTAGCGACATTCTCAACGCCGTTGGCATCACGCTGGATGAAACCACCACGCGTGAAGATGTGCAGGTGCTATTTAACGTGTTGCTGGGCGATAAACACGGCCTCGATATTGATGCGCTGGATAAAGAGGTCGCGCTCGACAGCCGTTCTATCCCGCAGAGCATGCTGCGCGAGGATGCTTTCCTGACGCACCCGGTGTTTAACCGCTATCACAGCGAAACCGAGATGATGCGTTACATGCATTCGCTGGAGCGTAAAGATCTGGCGCTGAACCAGGCGATGATCCCGCTGGGTTCCTGCACCATGAAACTGAACGCGGCGGCGGAAATGATCCCGATCACCTGGCCGGAATTTGCCGAACTGCACCCGTTCTGTCCGCCGGAACAGGCAGAAGGTTATCACCAGATGATCGCCCAGCTCTCCGACTGGCTGGTAAAACTGACAGGGTATGATGCGCTCTGCATGCAGCCGAACTCCGGCGCGCAGGGCGAATACGCAGGCCTGCTGGCGATTCGTCACTACCATGAAAGCCGCAATGAAGGTCACCGCGATATCTGCCTGATCCCAAGCTCTGCGCACGGCACCAACCCGGCATCGGCGCAGATGGCGGGGATGCAGGTTGTGGTGGTTGCTTGTGATAAAAACGGCAACATCGATCTGGCCGATCTGCGTGCGAAAGCGGAGCAGGCGGGCGACAACCTCTCCTGCATCATGGTGACGTACCCGTCCACCCACGGTGTGTATGAAGAGACAATTCGCGAAGTGTGCGAAGTGGTGCATCAGTTTGGCGGCCAGGTTTACCTGGATGGCGCGAACATGAACGCCCAGGTGGGCATCACCTCGCCGGGCTTTATCGGCGCGGATGTGTCGCACCTCAACCTGCATAAAACCTTCTGCATTCCGCACGGCGGTGGCGGTCCGGGCATGGGGCCGATTGGCGTGAAAGCGCATCTGGCACCGTTTGTACCGGGTCACAGCGTGGTGCAGATTGAAGGGATGCTTACCCGTCAGGGCGCGGTCTCTGCGGCACCGTTTGGCAGCGCGTCGATTCTGCCAATCAGCTGGATGTATATCCGCATGATGGGTGCGGAAGGGCTGAAACAAGCGAGCCAGGTGGCGATCCTTAATGCCAACTACATCGCCAGCCGTCTGAAAGAGGCTTTCCCGGTGCTGTATACCGGTCGCGATGGTCGCGTTGCGCACGAATGTATTCTCGACATTCGCCCGCTGAAAGAAGAGACCGGCATCAGCGAACTGGATATCGCTAAGCGCCTGATCGATTACGGTTTCCATGCGCCGACCATGTCCTTCCCGGTTGCCGGTACGCTGATGGTGGAACCGACTGAGTCAGAAAGCAAAGTCGAACTGGATCGCTTTATCGATGCCATGCTGGCGATTCGCGCGGAAATCGAACGTGTGAAACAGGGCGAGTGGACGCTGGAAGATAACCCGCTGGTTAACGCTCCGCATACGCAGAATGAGCTGGTGGCTGAGTGGAACCACGGTTACACCCGCGAACTGGCGGTGTTCCCGGCTGGTTTTGCCAACAAATACTGGCCGACCGTGAAGCGTCTGGACGATGTGTACGGCGATCGTAATCTGTTCTGTTCCTGCGTACCGATGAGTGAATATCAGTAATACGCTGATTCGGCTATCTTTTAAGGGCGCTTCGGCGCCCTTTTACTTTTCAGGAGACACAGATGGCGATTGCATTAGTCACCGGTGGCAGCCGGGGAATCGGTCGCGCGACCGCGTTGCTGCTGGCGCAGGAAGGCTATACCGTTGCGGTTAATTACCACAGCAACAAGCCCGCTGCCGACGGCGTGGTGGCGGAAATCATCGCACGGGGTGGTCATGCGTTCGCGGTGCAGGCCGATATCAGCGATGAAGCGCACGTACAGGCCATGTTCGCGTGTATAGATGAAAAACCGGAACCGCTTACCGCGCTGGTCAATAACGCCGGGATCCTGTTTCAGCAAAGCCGGGTGGAGCAACTGAGCGCAGAGCGTATTAATCGCGTGCTGGCGACCAACGTGACGGGCTATTTCCTCTGCTGTCGCGAAGCGGTCAAACGGATGTCCACCCAACACGGTGGGCACGGCGGCGCGATTGTTAATGTTTCTTCGGCTGCGGCGCGCCTCGGTTCGCCCGGTGAATATGTGGATTATGCGGCCTCCAAAGGCGCGGTCGATACGCTAACGACCGGGCTGGCACTGGAAGTTGCGGCGGATGGCATCCGCGTGAATGGCGTGCGTCCGGGGTTTATCTATACAGAGATGCATGCCAGCGGCGGCGAGCCCGGGCGTGTGGACCGGGTGAGCAGCGCGATCCCGATGCGGCGCGGTGGGCAACCGGAAGAGGTGGCGCAGGGAATTGTCTGGCTGTTAAGTGACAAAGCGTCGTATGTTACCGGCAGTTTTCTGGATTTAGCCGGTGGCAGATAAGCACTCCTCTCCCGCCAGGGAGAGGAGTTAACAACGTCAAAGATTTTCGCCGTTGCTGGCAATCACTTCTTTATACCAGTTAAAGCTCTTTTTACGGGAACGCGACATATCGCCAGTGCCGTCATCGTGCTTGTTCACGTAGATAAAACCGTAGCGTTTGCTGTACTGGCCGGTGGTAAAAGAGACGCAGTCGATACAGCCCCAGGGTGTATAACCCATCAGATCCACGCCATCGTGGGTCACCGCTTTGACCATCTCTTTAACGTGTGCCCGCAGGTAATCAATGCGGTAATCGTCGTTGATGCTGCCGTCAGCTTCGACGTTGTCGTACGCGCCAAACCCGTTCTCCACGATAAACAGTGGTTTCTGGTAGCGTTCGTACAGCTCGCACAATGCATAGCGCAGGCCAACCGGATCAATCTGCCAGCCCCAGTCAGACGCTTTAACATGCGGGTTAGGGACACTGCCCTGGAAACCGGAGAGCGCATCGCCAGCACCGCCTTCCGCTTTCACCGCGTTAGTCATGTAGTAGCTGAAACCGAGGTAATCGCAGCACCCTTCGCGCAAAATCGCCTCGTCACCGGCTTCCATGTTGATGGTAAAACCACGGCGTTCCCATTCGTTCAGCACATAAGAAGGGTAGTAGCCGCGCAGTTGCACGTCGGTAAAGACATAACGCTCACGCATTGACTCCTGCGCGTACATCACATCGTCCGGCTTACAGGAGAAGGGATACAGCGGCACCATTGCCAGCATGCAGCCAATTTTCATTTCCGGGTTAATACGATGGCCGATTTTCACCGCCATGGCGCTGGCCACGAACTGGTGGTGCAGCACCTGATACATGGTCTCTTCCGGGTTTTCATGTTCGGTGTAGACCACGCCGGAACAGCAGTAGCCAAACAGCGGCGCGCGCCAGTTGCGCTGGTTGTTGATTTCGTTAAAGGTCATCCAGTATTTGACCTTATTCTTGTAGCGCTCGAAAACCACTTCGGCGAAGCGTACAAAGAAATCGACCACTTTACGGTTGGTCCAGCCGCCGTATTGCTGGACCAGGTGCAGCGGCATTTCGAAGTGGGACAGCGTGATGACCGGCTCGATGTTGTATTTCAGCAGCTCATCAAACATGTCGTCGTAAAACTTGAGCCCTTCTTCATTCGGCTGTTGCTCATCGCCCATCGGAAAGATGCGGGTCCAGGCGATGGAGGTGCGAAAACATTTGAAGCCCATTTCGGCAAACAGCTTGATGTCTTCTTTATAGTGACCATAAAAATCAACGGCTTCGTGGTTCGGGTAATATTTGCCCGCGACGACTTCCTGCGTGATTTCACGTGGAACACCGTGCGCGCCGCCTGTCAGAACATCGCAAATGCTCGGGCCTTTGCCGCCTTTATTCCAGCCGCCTTCTACCTGGTGCGCGGCAACCGCGCCGCCCCATAAAAAGTCTTTCGGTAAGGTCAATTTTTTCATTGTTGCTATTCCCGTTATATTGGCTGATAACGAGTCTAACAAAGGCGAATTAAATGTCACGATATAACAAATTGCCGCTGGGGTAATTTGTTACACCGAAAAAACATACTGTTTTTTTATGCTATTTTCTTCGCCAGTTTACGTCCCAGCGACTCGAGAATATAAATAACAGGGATTTGCGTAGTGATATCGTAGCCGCCGCTAATGCGCATTTGCGGCACATGCCAGGAGATATTAAAGTCCGCCAGTTTTGCCAGTCGGGAGTGTTCGTGGCTGGTGATCGACAGCACTTTGCAGTGGTGCAGGCTGAACTGGCTGGCAAAACGGAGGATCTCTTCCGTCTCGCCAGAAACTGAAAGAACAATTGCCAGCGCATTTTTTGCCATATCATTGGTAACCGGGAAATAAGGATCGTCGATATGGTTACTGAACTTGCCGATATTTGAGAAGAATCTTGCACCATATTTAGCCAGTGCACCCGATGTGCCTGCGCCGACAAATATAATGCGCTCGGAAGATAATATAATCTCAACGGTGTTATCTAATAATTTATCAAACTCATCATTGTTGACGCTTTTAAAAAAGCTGATCACTTCGCTGGCGCCAAAATTCGCTTGTGGCGGCTCATTTTGCTCTAAATATAATTTAAAACGTACGCGAAATTCAGAGTAACCTTCGCAGTTGAGCTTGCGGCAAAAGCGCAACACGGTCGTGGTGGAGACGCTCGCTGCATCGGCCAGTTCACGAATGGTCATGTACATCACTTTGTCGCGATTTTTGATGACAAAGTTGTAAACCAACATCTCCAGAGTATTCAGGCTGGCGATGGCGGAGTGAGTAAACATTGTCACGGCGATATCCTTTGCTTGCTGTAAACGTAGCCCAATGCAACCCGGCAGGCTTTTGCGTGCTCACATGCTGCCATAACTCCGGCGTCGTTTCCCTGACTTTTGCATTCATGGGGGCAGTCCGCGTCATGAAACATTCATCAACGATATTTATTTTAGCGTACAGGTGTGCACTGGAATCATTCTCAGTTACTCTAGTGTTGCGACGTTTTTTTGAGTTTTCCCGGAGTTACCATGGTTAAGAAATCTTTAATCGCACAGGGATACACACTGGCAGAGGAAATTGCCAACAGCATCAGCCACGGCATCGGGCTGGTGTTCGGTATTGTCGGCCTGGTACTGCTGCTGGTGCAGGCGGTAGACAGCAACGCCAGTATGACGGCGATTACCAGCTACGCGCTTTATGGCGGCAGCATGATCCTGCTGTTTCTGGCCTCCACGCTGTACCATGCGATCCCCCATCAGCGCGCAAAAGTGTGGTTAAAGAAATTTGACCACTGCGCCATTTATCTGCTGATTGCCGGAACCTATACGCCTTTTTTACTGGTTGGGCTGGATTCACCGCTGGCGCGTGGGTTGATGATTGTTATCTGGAGCCTCGCCTTACTGGGGATCCTGTTTAAGCTCACCATTGCGCACCGGTTTAAAGTGCTGTCGCTGGTGACATACCTGACGATGGGCTGGCTGTCGTTGATTGTGATTTATCAGCTTGCGACGCGGTTATCCGTGGGCGGCGTGACGCTGCTGGCTGTCGGCGGGCTGGTGTACTCGTTGGGCATCATTTTCTACGTCTGTAAACGTATCCCCTACAATCACGCGATCTGGCACGGCTTTGTGCTGGGCGGCAGCGTGTGTCACTTCCTGGCAATCTATTTGTACGTCGGACAAGTTTAAACGGTAGCGCCGGGCGGCTTGTGCCGGCCCGGCTGTAGCATGCGCGGATGTGTTAACGCGGATTATTCTTCTTCCAGCGAGTAGGGCAGAGGCTCAATGCTTAACGTATTGGCGTCGTCGCGTACGCGGAACACGCTGTCTGGTTCCATGTCATTATTCATCACGACCTGAACCAGCACGCGGCCATCGTCTAACTGAGTTGATGCCAGCACCGTACCGGTGCGACGCCAGTTTTCACCCATTTTTAACTCAAGATCTTCGCCTGCTTCCGGCGTGCGGCTGGCAGCGCCTGCCAGGTACCACAGCGCACGTTTGTTGGCTCCACGGAATTTCGCGCGAGCAACCATCTCCTGCCCGGTATAGCACCCTTTTTTGAAGCTGATGCCACCCAGCGCCTGCAGGTTGGTCGCCTGCGGAATAAACTGTGCGCTGTTTGGCTCGTCAATTACGGGTAACCCGGCTTCGATATTCAGCGCCAGCCACTGTTGGCTGTTATTAAGCTGTGCTTCACCGCGCAGTTTATCCGTCACCTGTTCTGCTGTTGCGACATCGGTAACCAGCAGGAACCGTTCGCCCGGATGTTCAAACCACAGAATGGTTGTTTCACCGTCTTGTACAACCTGCTTTTCGCTGTCCGGCAGGGTTGTGAAGAGATTAGCCAACGCGGCGCGAGCCTGAAAACCAGCAACGCCCAGCAGCACATGTTCGTCATCTGCGGCGATAGTGACTTTTGAAAATACGGCGTACTTTTTCAGTTCGCGCAACTGCGATTCACGCACGCTGCGGCGCAAAATCCAGGCAAACCCTTCCTGATAGTGAAACAACCGCATATTGCTCCACATTTTGCCTTTAGAATCGCAATGCGCCGCCAGCAGATGCTGATCCGCCGCCATCTTCGATACGTCAGCGGTAACCTGGCCTTGCAGATATTTCTCGCTATCCGCACCGGTAATGGTTGCCAGCGCCCAGTCATCGAGCGTCATAAGCGTCAGCGGCAGACGGGCAGATGCGGTCGGCTGACGCGGAGGAAATGGAGTAAAAGCCATAATAATGTCCTGATTAGCTTAACGCTGTGTTGGTACTTAATGGTAAAAGAGCCATTGTTCAATGCAAGCGATAAAGCATGCGATTTGTGCCATTGTGCGAGCATTGCGAGGCGCTACGCAGCACAGTGATAATTTTGCAGACGATGCGATTTATTCTGGAAGCTGGCCCGGGAAGCGAAATATTCCGCAAAAGGAATATTAAAAACACGTTACAATAGGCCTTCATGCCTATGAAGGGAGAAGAACATGGATATTAATAATAAAGCCCGTATCCATTGGGCCTGTCGCCGCGGAATGCGCGAACTCGATATCTCCATCATGCCTTTTTTCGAACACGAGTACGACTCGCTCAGCGACCATGACAAGCACCTGTTTGTGCGTCTGCTGGAGAGTGATGATCCGGATTTATTCAACTGGTTGATGAATCATGGCAAACCCCAGGACGCGGAGTTGCAGCGAATGGTGCAGTTAATTCAGACACGGAATCGGGATCGTGGTCCTGTGGCAATCTGATTTACGCGTCTCATGGCGCGCACAATGGATTTCGTTGTTACTGCACGGGCTGGTGGCGGCGTTCATTCTTTTTATGCCCTGGCCGTTGAGCTATACGCCGCTGTGGCTTTTGCTGCTGTCGCTGGTGGTTTTTGACTGTGTGCGCAGCCAGCGGCGGATCAACGCTTGCCATGGCGAGATCAAATTGCTGATGGATTCCCGCCTGCGCTGGCAAGGTGTGGAGTGGGATATTGTCGGTACGCCCTGGATGATCCGCGGTGGCATGATGTTGCGTTTACGCCGTGCGGAAGATGGGCGGCGCCAGCATTTATGGCTGGCGGCAGACAGTATGGATTCGCAGGAGTGGCGCGATCTACGCCGGATGATCACCCAAAATCCGGCGCAGGGGCTGCATTAAGGTGGGGGATGGCTCAGCCGAGCCGTTCCGCCATTTCCGTCAGTATTTGCTCGCACCAGCCTTGAATACGTTCATCGCTTAAATCGTACTGATTGGTTTCATCCAGCGCCAGCCCGACAAAGAGCTGCCCGTCGGCAATGACCGGTTTTTTACTGGTAAACTCATAGCCTTCTGTCGGCCAGTAACCGATGAATGTCGCGCCTTTGGGGGCCAGTTTGTCGTGGAGCATGCCGAGTGCGTCGAGGAACCATTCGCCGTAACCGAGCTGATCGCCCATGCCGTACAACGCAATGATTTTTCCGTCGAGATTGAGGTTATCAAGCTGATCCCAAATCGCTTCCCAATCTTCCTGCAGCTCGCCGAAATCCCAGGTTGGAATGCCCAGAATAAGCGCATCGTACTGTTCCATCAGGGCGGGAGCATCGTCTTTCAGGTTGTGCAGCGTCACCAGTTCCGGGCCGATAATATCGCGAATTTTTTCTGCCGCCATTTCGGTGTAGCAGGTGCTGGAACCGTAAAACAGACCGATATTCATAACGTAAACTTCTCGATTCTTGATGTGTCTTTTCACGCAGTGTACCAGAATCGTACATCAATCAGGCATAATGCAGCGTTTGAGTAAAGGAGACGCTGGATGGAACAGGATCTCGTACGTATCGAACAGTTTCTCGATGCTCTCTGGCTTGAGAACAACCTGGCGGAAAATACGTTAAACGCTTACCGCCGCGATTTGAAAAGCGTGGTGGAGTGGCTGCACCACCACGCCAGCAGTCTTGAAAAAGCGCAAAGCGATGATTTACAAGCGCTGTTAGCTGAAAGGGTGAGCGGTGGTTATAAGGCCACCAGCTCGGCGCGCTTGCTTAGCGCCGTGCGGCGTTTTTTTCAGTACCTTTATCGGGAAAAAATACGCAGCGACGATCCCAGCGCTTTACTCGCATCACCTAAATTGCCGCAACGTTTACCGAAAGACTTGAGTGAAACGCAGGTGGGCAGGCTTTTGCAGGCGCCGGTGGTTGACCAACCGCTGGAGTTACGCGATAAAGCGATGCTTGAGGTGTTGTATGCCACCGGCCTTCGCGTCTCTGAACTGGTTGGCCTGACGATGAGTGATATCAGCCTGCGCCAGGGCGTGGTGCGAGTGATTGGTAAAGGCAATAAAGAACGCCTGGTGCCGCTGGGCGAAGAGGCGGTGTACTGGGTCGAAAACTATCTGGAGCATGGTCGCCCCTGGCTGCTAAACGGTGTCTCGATTGATGTGCTGTTTCCCAGCCAGCGCGCGCAGCAGATGACGCGCCAGACTTTCTGGCACCGCATCAAGCACTATGCGGCGCTTGCGGGCATCGACAGTGAAAAGCTCTCGCCCCACGTTTTGCGCCATGCGTTTGCCACTCATCTGCTGAACCACGGCGCGGATCTGCGCGTGGTGCAAATGCTTTTAGGCCACCAGGATTTATCGACCACGCAAATTTATACGCATGTCGCTACCGAGCGACTGCGCAAGCTTCATCAACAGCATCACCCGCGGGCGTGAATGCTGACAATCTAAGGATGTGTTATGAAAAAAGGTTTAGTGATGTTCACCCTGCTGGCTGCGTTTACCGGCGCGGCGCATGCCGATGATGCGGCTATCAAACAGTCGCTGGCAAAACTGGGTGTACAAAGTGGTGAAGTGCTGCCCGCACCTGTTGCCGGAATGAAAGCCGTATTGACCAACAGCGGCGTGCTGTATGTAACCGAAGATGGCAAACATATCATCCAGGGCCCGATGTACGATGTCAGCGGCGCGCAGCCAGTGAACGTCACCACGAAGATGCTGTTACCACATCTGAACGCGCTGGAAAAAGAGATGATTGTCTACAAAGCGCCACAGGAAAAACATGTCATCACCGTGTTCACCGATATCACGTGTGGCTACTGCCAGAAACTGCATAGCGAAATGGCAGACTACAACGCGCTCGGCATCACCGTGCGTTACCTTGCCTTCCCGCGTCAGGGTGTGCCGAGCGAAGTTGAAAACCAAATGAAGGCTATCTGGTGTGCAAAAGATCCTAAAAAAGCCTTCGATAATGCGATGGAAGGTAAAGAGGTGAAACCCGCCAGCTGTGATATCGACATCGCCAACCATTACGCGCTGGGCGTGCAGTTTGGCGTCAACGGCACGCCAGCCATCGTGCTGAATGACGGCTACCTCGTTCCGGGGTATCAGGCTCCGGCGGAAATGAAAGCCTTCCTCGATCAACATCAAAAAGCGACCGGCGGTAAATAATTCGCGTGAAAGCTCAGATACAACTTCGCCGCCGTGAGGTGGATGACGCAGCAGAACTGGCCGCAGACTTGCCGCCGCTGCTGCGTCGCTTATACGCCAGCCGCGGTGTGCGCACGGCCAGTGAACTGGAACGCAGTGTTAAAGGCATGCTGCCGTGGCAACAACTTACCGGTATCGATGATGCAGTGGCGCAGCTTTATAACGCCTTGCGTGAAGGGCTGCGCATTATTGTGGTGGGCGATTTCGATGCGGATGGCGCAACCAGCACCGCCCTTAGCGTGCTGGCATTGCGTGCGCTCGGTTGCGAAAACGTCAGTTACTTGGTGCCGAACCGTTTTGACGACGGGTATGGGCTGAGCCCGGAAGTGGTTGATCAAGCGCATGCGCGCGGTGCGCAGCTTATTCTGACGGTGGATAACGGCATCTCCTCACATGCCGGCGTGGCGCGGGCGCATGAACTCGGCATTCCGGTGGTAGTGACCGATCACCATCTGCCGGGTGACACGCTGCCGGATGCCGAAGCGATTGTTAACCCGAATCTGCGCGACTGTGATTTTCCGTCGAAGTCGCTGGCCGGGGTTGGCGTCGCGTTCTATCTGATGCTGGCGCTGCGCGCCTTTTTGCGTGACAACGGCTGGTTTGAGGCGCGCGGCCTGGCGATGCCAAATCTGGCGGAACTGCTTGATTTGGTTGCGCTGGGAACGGTGGCGGACGTGGTGCCGCTGGATGCCAATAACCGCATTCTGACCTGGCAAGGGCTGAGTCGTATTCGCGCCGGACGCTGCCGTCCGGGCATTAAGGCGCTGCTGGAAATTGCCAACCGCGACGCGCAAAAGCTGGCGGCAAGCGATCTCGGTTTTGCGCTCGGGCCGCGTCTTAACGCGGCGGGCAGGCTGGATGATATGTCGGTAGGGGTTGCGCTGTTACTGTGCGATAACCTTGGCGAAGCGCGCCAGTTAGCCAGCGATCTTGACGCGTTGAACCAGACGCGCAAAGAGATTGAGCAGGGGATGCAGGCAGAAGCGCTGACGCTGTGCGAGCAGCTAGAACGCAGCGGTGAAACGTTGCCCGGCGGCTTAGCGATGTACCATCCCGAGTGGCATCAGGGAGTGGTCGGCATTCTCGCTTCGCGCATTAAAGAGCGCTTTCACCGCCCGGTGATCGCCTTTGCGCCAGCCGGAGACGGGGTGCTGAAAGGCTCGGGGCGTTCGATTCAGGGGCTGCATATGCGTGATGCGCTGGAGCGTCTGGATATGCTGTTTCCTGGCATGATGCTCAAATTCGGCGGTCACGCAATGGCGGCCGGTTTGACGCTGGAAGAAAACCGTTTTGAAGAGTTCCGCCAGCGCTTTGGCGAGCTGGTGACCGAATGGCTGGATCCGGCGTTATTACAAGGTGAGATTGTCTCTGACGGCCCGCTGTCGGCGCAGGAGATGACGCTGGAAGTCGCGGAGATGCTGCGGGAAGCTGGCCCCTGGGGGCAAATGTTCCCGGAACCGCTGTTTGACGGTGAGTTTCGCCTCCTGCAGCAGCGGCTGGTGGGTGAGCGTCATCTCAAGGTGATGCTGGAGCCGGTTGGCGGCGGTCCGCTGCTTGATGGTATCGCTTTTAACGTCGATACCTCCTGCTGGCCGGACAACGGTGTGCGACAGGTAAATATTGCTTATAAACTGGATGTGAACGAGTTTCGCGGCAATCGTAGCGTACAGCTGATCATCGAGAATCTCTGGCCACTTTAGCGCCAGTATTCGCTATAAAACAGGGCGGGAATCCGGTAAACTTCCGCCCTTATCACCGCATTTTGACTAGTCCATTAAAAGAAATCAGACCATGTTTGAAATTAACCCGGTAAAAAATCGTATTCAGGACCTTACGGAGCGCTCCGACGTTCTTAGGGGGTATCTTTGACTATGACGCCAAGAAAGAGCGTCTGGAAGAAGTAAACGCCGAGCTGGAACAGCCGGACGTGTGGAACGAACCTGAGCGCGCACAGGCGCTGGGCAAAGAGCGTTCCTCACTCGAAGCTATCGTTGATACGCTGGATCAAATGCGTCAGGGGCTGGAAGATGTCAGCGGCCTGCTGGATCTGGCGGTTGAAGCCGAAGACGAAGAAACCTTTAACGAAGCGGTCGCCGAACTGGATGTGCTGGAAGAGAAACTGGCGCAACTGGAGTTCCGCCGCATGTTCTCTGGCGAGTACGACAGCGCCGACTGCTACCTGGATATTCAGGCCGGTTCCGGCGGCACCGAAGCGCAGGACTGGGCGAGCATGTTAATGCGCATGTACCTGCGCTGGGCGGAAGCGCGCGGCTTTAAAACCGAGATTATTGAAGAGTCCGAAGGTGAAGTTGCCGGCATTAAATCTGTCACCATTAAGATCATGGGTGATTATGCCTACGGCTGGTTGCGTACCGAAACCGGCGTTCATCGCCTGGTGCGTAAGAGCCCGTTCGATTCCGGCGGACGTCGCCACACCTCGTTTAGCTCCGCGTTTGTCTACCCGGAAGTGGATGACGATATTGATATCGAAATCAACCCGGCGGACCTGCGCATTGACGTGTATCGCGCATCCGGCGCGGGCGGTCAGCACGTAAACCGTACGGAATCCGCGGTGCGTATTACCCACATTCCAACCGGGCTGGTCACTCAGTGCCAGAACGACCGCTCCCAGCATAAGAACAAAGACCAGGCCATGAAGCAGATGAAGGCGAAGCTTTATGAACTGGAAATGCAGAAGAAAAATGCTGAGAAACAGGCGATGGAAGACACCAAGTCGGACATCGGTTGGGGCAGCCAGATCCGCTCTTATGTCCTGGATGATTCCCGCATTAAAGATCTGCGCACCGGGGTTGAAACCCGCAACACGCAGGCGGTGCTGGACGGCAGCCTGGATCAATTTATCGAAGCAAGTTTGAAAGCAGGGTTATGAGGAACCAACATGTCTGAACAACAAGCACAAGGCGCTGACGCGGCAGTCGATCTTAATAATGAACTGAAAACTCGCCGCGAGAAGCTGGCGCAACTGCGTGAGCAGGGCGTGGCGTTCCCGAACGATTTCCGTCGCGATCAGACCTCTGACAAGCTGCATGCGGAATTCGATACCAAAGAGAACGAAGAGCTGGAAGCGCTGGGCATTGAAGTCGCCGTTGCGGGCCGTATGATGACCCGCCGCATCATGGGTAAAGCCTCTTTCGTAACCTTGCAGGACATGGGGGGCCGCATTCAGCTGTATGTCTCTCGTGACGATCTGGCGGAAGGTGTCTACAACGAGCAGTTCAAAAAATGGGATCTCGGCGATATCCTCGGCGCGCGCGGCAAGCTGTTCAAGACCAAGACCGGTGAACTCTCTATCCATTGCACCGAGCTGCGCCTGCTGACTAAAGCGCTGCGTCCGTTGCCGGACAAATTCCACGGTTTGCAGGATCAGGAAGCGCGCTATCGTCAGCGTTACCTGGATCTCATTTCGAATGATGAATCCCGCAACACTTTCAAAGTGCGCTCGCAGATCCTGGCCGGTATCCGCCAGTTCATGGTAGGCCGCGACTTTATGGAAGTGGAAACGCCGATGATGCAGGTGATCCCGGGCGGTGCGTCTGCGCGTCCGTTTGTCACCCACCATAACGCGCTGGATCTCGACATGTACCTGCGTATCGCGCCGGAACTGTACCTTAAACGTCTGGTGGTTGGCGGTTTCGAGCGCGTGTTCGAAATCAACCGTAACTTCCGTAACGAAGGTATCTCCGTTCGCCATAACCCTGAGTTCACCATGATGGAACTCTATATGGCGTACGCGGATTATAAAGATCTGATCGAGCTGACCGAATCTCTGTTCCGTACGCTTGCGCAGAACATCCTCGGCAAAACCGAAGTGCCGTACGGCGACGAAGTGTTTGATTTCGGCAAGCCGTTCGAAAAACTGACCATGCGCGAAGCGATCAAGAAATACCGTCCGGAAACCAACATGGCGGATCTGGATAATTTCGACAGCGCGAAAGCAATTGCTGACAGCATCGGTATCAAGGTTGAGAAGAGCTGGGGGCTGGGCCGTATCGTCACGGAGATCTTCGAAGAAGTGGCCGAAGCGCACTTGATCCAGCCGACCTTCATTACCGAATACCCGGCGGAAGTTTCGCCGCTGGCGCGTCGTAACGATCAGAACCCGGAAATCACCGACCGCTTTGAGTTCTTCATTGGCGGACGTGAAATCGGTAACGGCTTTAGCGAGCTGAACGACGCGGAAGATCAGGCGCAGCGCTTCCAGGATCAGGTCGATGCGAAAGCAGCGGGCGACGACGAAGCAATGTTCTTCGACGAAGACTACGTGACCGCGCTGGAACACGGCTTACCGCCGACTGCCGGTCTGGGGATCGGTATCGACCGAATGGTGATGCTGTTCACCAACAGCCATACCATTCGCGATGTGATCCTGTTCCCGGCGATGCGTCCGGTGAAATAATCGCTCAGCGATAAAAAAAGCCCCGGCGTTTGTCGCGTCGGGGCTTTTTTATTGCGCTAATTCTGCGGCAAATTTTCGTAACTGCTTTTCCGCGCTTGTGGCTTCCGCCGCCATCCACGGGCTGAAAGCCCAGGGCGCAGCATTGAGCGCGTGCAGCAACGCATCCAGTTTAACCCACTGATATTCCATCACTTCATCACTGTTTATTTTAAGCGGCGATACGATCTCTGCGGCAAAGACCGGGCAGATCTCATTTTCGACAATGCCTGAAGGATCGGTTTCCCGGTAGCGAAAACCCGGTGCGATAGTGGTGATAGCGGCGATTTCGGCTCCCACTTCGTAGCGGCAGCGGCGGACAATCGCCTGCTCAATGGTTTCACCCATTTGCGGATGGCCGCAAACGGAGTTGGTCCAGACGCCGGGCCAGGCTTTTTTACTCATGGCGCGGCGGGTAACCAGACATTCGCCTGTCGGGCGAAAAAGCCAGGAGGAGAAAGCCAGATGCAGCGGTGTATGTGAGGTATGCGCGGCATATTTCTCCTTTGTGCCGAGTACCTCTCCCTGGTCGTTAACTAAAATAACGTGCTCTTGTATAACCATAACGACTCCCGAACATAACAACGCCGGGTGGCGCTATGCCTGACTTACCGGGAGAACGCGATCTCACGGACCAGCCAGGCACAGCGCCACCGGGCAAACGCTAGTATATCCGAGGCTCAGGCAAAAAGAGTGGCCCAGAGAGCGGAAAAGGGCATCACCAGTACCAGACCGGGAAGCATGTTCGCCACCGGAAAGGGCTTGATATTACAGATTCGCAGCCCCGTCGCCACCATGATTAAACCACCCGCGCAGGAGAAGTCGCCCATCATATCCGGGGTGATCATATGCAGGATAAAGACTGCGAGCGTAGCCAGCGCTACCTGGACGATGATCAGCGGAATACCGATAGTCATCACCGAGAAGCCGAGCATGGTGGCAAAAATCGCCGCCGTGAACAGATCCAGCACCGTCTTGATATACAAAATCGAGGGATCGCCGGTCATGCCTTCATGCATCGCACCGAAAATCCCCGTGCCGCTGGCGCAAAATAGCACCAGAATGGCGACGAACTTCTCGGTGAATTCATCATGGGTAAGACCCTGAACCGGCGGGAAAATACGGTTGATTAAACCACGCGTGGTGCCGGCCGCTTTGCCGATCTGTTTTTCGAGGAAAAACGCTTCGCCGATCACCGCGCCGATCACCATCGCCAGCACCACGGCGGGCATAAATTTCACTTTAATAACGAGATTGATACCCAGACCAACAGAGCACAAACCAAATGTCAGCGGCAGCGCCACTTTCACGCGTTCGGGAATGCGCGTACCAACCAGTGAACCGAGCAGACCACCAACAATGACGGCGGCGCCGTTCACATAAGGACCGATTAACATAATGTTTCCTGCACGTTACGCGTGATGAGCGAGGTTTCCCTCGCCCCAGCGCGGGAGATTTTTCACATCAATACCAAACAGATCCAGCGCACGGCTGACGCTGTGGGTAATGATCTCATCAGTGGATTGCGGACGCTGGTAGAGCGCCGGGACCGGCGGGAAAATAATCCCGCCCATTTCCGTCACTGCCTGCATATTGCGAATATGTCCGAGATGAAGCGGCGTTTCGCGCGCCAGCAGCACCAGACGGCGGCGCTCTTTGAGCACCACGTCGGCGGCGCGGGTGAGCAGGTTATCCGTCAGGCAGTTGGCGATAGATCCCAGCGTTCGCATGGAGCAGGGCGCAACCAGCATGCCCATGGTTTTATACGATCCGCTGGAAATGGCAGCCCCAAGATTGCCGACAGGATGCACCACATCCGCAAGCGCCATCACCTCATCTAGCTGATAATCCGTCTCCAGCGCACAGGTTTTTTCCGCCCCTTTCGAGACAACCAAATGGACTTCCAGCGGCTGCCCGCGCAAAAGCTCAAGTGCTTTCACGCCATACTGAAAACCGGAAGCGCCGCTGATGCCAACAATGATGCGTTGCAATATGGTCACACCGGCCCCCTTATTCGAAATCTGGCAGGAAGCGTTTCACATCCACCGCTTTGAATTTCGAGCGTTCAAAGTGGCTTTTCAGATGGAACGGCACCGTACAGTCAAAAATGGTTTTGCAGGACATGCCCTGCTGCAAAATGCTCGGGCTGTATTCCGGCACCTGCGATGGATCGAGCGGGTGACAACGTACGCCGGGAATGGTGACGGTATCGACATCGCCCTGATAACGGGTTTGCATTGCCCATAGCACATCGTCGCTGTCGAAAATGTCGACATCTTCATCAACCAGAATCACGTGTTTCAGTTCCGGGAACGCGGAGAATGCAAGCAGCGCGGCCTGGCGTTGACGGCCTTCATCCGCAGGCGAGAATTTTTTGAATTGCATCACTGCCAGCAGCTTGCCGCCGCCCGCTGAGTGCGCGAAGACGTTAAGCAGTTTACCCGGCATGGCGCGCCCCACCATATCAAGAATGCTGGCTTCTGTCGGAATACCCGCCATGTTGACGTGTTCTTCGCCCGGCCCAACCGTGGTACGCCAGATCGGGTTATAGCGATGGGTTACCGCTTTCACCTTGATAACCGGCAGGGCTTCTTTGGCTTCGCCGGTGTAGCCAGGAAACTCAGGCATCGCTTTGCCGGTATCGGTGTTCTGATCTTCACGCAGACGCACGTGCGGCAGCAGTTCGCCTTCAATAACGATTTCCGCATGGGCAATGGCGCGTTCGTTGATGGTTTTACACTGCACCATTTCCACGGCGTGCCCGCGTAGCGCACCGGCAACGCTCAGTTCGTCATAACCCAGCGGTGTGGTCGGCGGCTCAAAACAGGCGGCAATTTCAATTGCCGGATCGACACCGATACTGATGGAGATCGGCAGCGGTTTCCCCGCTGCTTCCGCTTTCATGCGAAATGCGTCGATATGGCGACCCGGCGTTAGCCACATCGACAATTCATCGCGGCTCTGCACGCACAGGCGGTGAATGGTGATATCGGATTCACGCGTTTCTGGATCAGAGGCGTAACACAGACCCATGGTAATGTAGGGGCCAGCATCTTCTTCGGTGTTCGTTGGTGCAGGTAGCAATTTGCGTAGATCGAAATTCGCATCACTTGCCAGATGCACCACTTCCTGGCACACCGCGTGGTCTTGGGTCAGCACTGGCGGAATCGGGTTTTGTACCGAGTCTTTCAGCAAGTGACCAAGTTTTTCCGGCGCGCAGTTAAGGAAGTGGCTGACGCGTTTGCGGGAACCGTTGAGGCCGATGGCGACGCTGATATCCTGAAAACCTTTTACCTTGTTGAACACCATCACCGGGCCGTTTTTCCGCGTCGGGCGCTGGCAGGTTCCGCCTGCGCCAACATAACGATAAACCCCGGAGAGTTCCGCGTGTGGATCCACTTCGGTGTCGGTTTCCACATATTCGCCGGGCAATGTTTTGAGTAATTCAAGAGCAGAACGTAAATCGCAAACGCCGCTGGCATTATTATTTTTGCTATTTGACATGGTCTTTTCCATTTTCAGATGGGAATTTACTGATTGCCGTTACCTTATTTTTCCTGTGGTGATTAAACAAATACCGTTTTCCTGAGGCAGACCAGATCAAAAAAGTACTCTTTATAAGAATGTTAAATTCAGGTTGATAAATGACATAAAATGTCGTGCTTTTCCTTTTTTACGCCAGGTGTGATACTGAGCGCTCAGGTATAGCGGAGAAAAGCGGTATGGATTTGAAAAGATTGCGTTATTTTTGCCGTGTGGTAGAGCAGGGCTCCGTAAGCCAGGCGGCGAAAGTGCTGAATATGGCGCAGCCGCCGCTCAGTAAACGGATCCAGGAACTGGAGGAAGAGTTACAGGTTTCCTTATTTTCGCGTCAGGGAAACAGAATTGAACCCACCGAAGCCGGTTATTTTCTTTATCGTAAAGCCTGTGAAATATTACGTCAGGTTGAAGATACGGCACGGGAAACTGTAGCAATTGCCAATAAAGAAAAATTCCAGCTAAGACTCGGCTTAACCCATCTTTTTCAATGCTATTTTAAACCGTTATTACTGGAGCTTTATAAGCGCCACCCCGATGCTGAAATTAATATATCCGTTACCGATTCCAGCCACTTAGAAACCATGCTTAATGAAGGCACGATCGATCTGGCGATGATCCAGCGGCCTTATCGCAGCGAAGGCTTCGATTACGTGTCTTTTGATCCGGTGCGGCTGGTGGCGGTGATCAGTAAGCAGTGCCTGGCGCAAGCCCCTGTGAGCCCGTTTGATTATCAGGCGCTGGCGGCGTTCCCGCTGGTGCTGCTGCACCGGGCAAAAGACGCCGGCACTTACGAGATGCTGATCGATCTGTTTCGTAAAGCGGGTGGTAACCCGAAGGTGATTATGCACATCACCCAGCCGGGGGTGATTCTGGAGTGGCTGGAGTCTGGCCTTGCCGCGGCAACGCTGCTGCCGTCATCGGAAGTCGACGCCCGTAAACTCAGTCATTGCCATGTTGTGGATGTGTTTCCCTCACCGCAGGTATTTTATCCGGCGCTGGTGAAGATGCCCTCCACACCTTTTTTGCCGGAGATAATGGAAATTATCGCGCAGGGTTACCCGATTCCGCGCAACTCCGTTTGAAGGGTTTAGCAACCGGCGAGTGGCTGGTATGATATGTCGCCATTTATTCTATTCGAGGATCTGTTTTGCGCGCAGGATGCCTGACGAAAAGCCCGTTTCGTATTGTCATTTGCCTGGCAATCAGTTTGCTGCTGGCGAGCTGCGCCGGTAGTAACTCTACTTATTCCGGCTCCGTTTATACGGTGAAGCGGGGCGATACCCTGTACCGCATATCCCGTATTACCGGCACCAGCGTAAAAGATCTTGCCAGCATGAACGGTATTTCACCGCCGTATACCATTGAAGTGGGGCAGCGATTGAAAGTGAATGGCGCGTCGAAAACCACCTCATCCTCGACAAAATCCGGTACTAAAACCGCGAAAGTGGTGCCTTCCTCGCAGGTTCCGCTCTCGTCGTGGCCGCCGGTAGGGCAACGCTGCTGGCGCTGGCCGACAACCGGAAAAGTCATCATGACCTATTCCACCTCTGATGGCGGGAACAAAGGCATTGATATCGCTGGTACACGCGGTCAACCGGTTTATGCCTCTGGCGCCGGGAAAGTGGTCTATGTCGGCAATCAGCTGCGCGGCTACGGTAACCTGATCATGATTAAGCACAGCGAAGAGTACATTACCGCTTACGCGCACAACGATACGCTGCTGGTCAATAACGGGCAGAGTGTGAAAGCGGGGCAGAAGATCGCCACCATGGGCAGCAGTGACGCGGATTCCGTGCGCCTGCACTTCCAGCTGCGCTATAAGGCGACAGCTATCGATCCGCTGCGTTATTTACCGCCTCAGGGCAGCCCGCCGAAATGCTGATGAGTAAAGCTAACAGGCGGTCGCCCGGCCTGTTAGCTCGAATAGTTGTCTGGAATTAATTGTTTTGCGTATCCTGGCCGCCGAAGATATTTGCGCGGCTGGTTGAGGACTTACCGTTGCTGTAGCTAGTATCCTGGCCATCGAAAATGTTGGCCCGGCTGCTGGAATGGCTACCGTCGCTGTAATCGGTGTCCTGGCCGCCAAAGATATTCGCTCTGCTGCTGGATGATTTACCGTCACTGGACGTTGTATCTTGCCCACCAAAGATATTGGCTCGGCTGGTTGTGGTTCTTCCGTCGCTGTACCTGGTATCCTGCCCGCCGAAAATATTGGCCTGGCTGCTGGATGTTGTGCCATCGTCATAGCGGCAATCCTGGCCGCCAAAAATGTTCGATTGGCAACTATCCGCCAGTGCAGTATTCAACGAGCCCGCAAAAATAATAAATCCCAAAACCAACGGCTTAGCGTTCATAGCGATTCTCTGAAAATGAGTGGGAACAACGGGAGCTATGCTATGCCTGAAAGCGTAACGCGGGAGGTTATGTTGTCCTAATTTTCGCAACAAAATGACGGCGCTATACCAGAAAAGATTAACTGCTTAAAACTCCAGCGGTTACCCGCAAACTCGCCTTGCTCTCACGCGCTAAGAGGTTATAATGCCTGTCGCATCTCAATGCGGGCGTAGTTCAATGGTAGAACGAGAGCTTCCCAAGCTCTATACGAGGGTTCGATTCCCTTCGCCCGCTCCAGAATTCCCTTCTTTCTTATAAAACACCGCCGAAATTGGTTTATATGTGTTTAGTTTCAGAAACTTACTATGCGAAGGTTGTTTTTGATCGTTCTGACATTCAACGACGAACCACCAACGGGTATTCGGCGTGTATTGTCTTAATAAAAAGAAAGGGAAAGGCTGGATCTCTCCAGCCTTTGGCGGTCATCTTACTTTCTTGAAGATGAGCAAGATCAAAGGAACGCAGACAGCGAAACCTATAAGAGAGGCTAATGCCGAATCAACGTGATTTTGTGATAACTCCATAACAAACCAGGTCAACTGAGAGGGCGTAAAATCCCATCCCTGGCTTACTGTTTCTGAAAAGTTCACTGCGAATACAAGATCGAAGTAAAGCACGATAACGAAATACGCAACGCAGATGAGCGCGATACTCGTCCACCTAATCCAGTACTTCTTATTCATTATCGTACCGTTTTAAAGATAATTAAGATCAGCGGGACACAGATCGCAAAGCCAAAGAAGGCGACACTAAAAACGCCATCAGTGGCTTGCATGAGCGAGTCTATTGATGCTTTGTACTCTTTTAATGGGATTGGGCCAGAAAAACGCATACTTTCACTCTCACTGAATGCACTGTAAGCGAATGTTGATGCTATCAATGTAATAAAGTAGCAAAGTGATACTATGCTAATTCCACCCCATCGGAGGATGGTTTTAACTCTATTCTTCATTGTCATAAGATCCCCTTAATACACCGCCTACAGTACCGCCGGAATAGGGAGATAATGAATCTCCTGAATCGCCACGGATAATCTAGACACTTCCGAGCCGTTGATAATACTGGTTTTCATATTCTGTCGGTGACATCTGTTCGCTAGAACCATGCCGAC
>NZ_QPJR01000006.1:0-323327 GCF_003337365.1 Kosakonia sp. AG348 | reverse complement strand
TTAAACTCTTCGGGATAACGCTTACCGCTCATGGGCACCTCTCTTTAAGCCATCTTAAATGACTCTGAGGTGTCTGTTAAACCCGTGGCGATTCAAATCTAGTTTTGATAGCTACTCTCATTTGGATGATGTCCCACACCTTGGTTGGATGTGCATTGATGCTTCAGGAGCTAGGGTTGAACCAAGAGATATAGAGCTTATTGGGATATTAAAAGAGTATGAGATACCTATTGTAATAGTATTCACTAAAACTCTTGAGGAAGACACAGATGAGTTTGTTCATGAAGCTATTAATGAAATTGACAAGCATCATGGAAGTTATGTAGCAGATAATTATGTGCGAGTTAATTCAAAAGATAGAAAAATAGGTAAATTCATTGTTCCTGTTAGTGGGCTTGATGATCTAGTAGATATGAGTTTTAAATGTCTCCCCGAGGCTAAGAGGGGTGCAAAGCAAGCATTAAAAAAAGCTCAAATGGTTAAAATGGGCGAACGACTTGAAGCTATGAAAAATGGCGCGAGAAATATTGTTCATGGAGCTTCTGCTGCTGCTGGCGCTGTAGGTGCTTCCCCTATACCCGGGTCTGATGCTCCATTAATTGCAGCAATACAAAGTGGTATGATATATAAAATCAATGCTGAGTTTGAACTAGATACATCTACATCAACAACTACATCGGTTGTTGCAGGAATTCTTGGAGTCACAGCAGTCGCTCAAGTTGGCAAGGCTGTTGTTTCTAACGCGTTAAAATTTATTCCTGGCGTGGGTTCCCTTCTCGGTGGTGTCATCTCTGCAGCGACAGCTGTCGCACTCACCCAAGCTGTAGGCCAAGCTTACATACAAGTTCTAGTTTCTTACTACAACAAGGAAACCGGAATTGTAGAGTTACCTGAAAGCGCCACTTCAATACTCTCCGTATTTAAAGAACATTTTTCCTTAAAAAAGTAGACGAGAGAAAATAACAATCAATATCAGATAACAGCCCTCTTTTAAAAGAGGGCTTTTTCACTGAGGGTGTTGAATCTGACTGACATGCTCCCCGTCTCATAACATAAAATAACGCTAGCGATGTCCGCTTAGATCGAAAAGCAGGCGGTGGTCTGCTTCAGACAAAGAGCGGTCATTCAATGATAGAAGATTCTATTTCATTTTTGTGCCAGAAGCTGCCGCTCAGTAACTCCCGCAATAAACGGCGCGAGGAACGAGCGTCCGGCGACCGAATTTGATTGCTTTGTTATATGCCATTTTCAAGATCTGCGATTAGGTCAAAGCATAGCAATTTATAATCTTTTACGATCTTCGGCTGAATGGTTATTGAATGATATTTCAGCAACGCAAGGGCGAATGAGGAAAAATACAGCCAGAACCAGTTATCTTCCGGTAAATTGACATCTTGCACAGTCGCCGACCAACGCCCGTAAATGGGAGGATGAGTCGCTGAACCCGCGAGGCGGTTTCTTCCTGTTGCGAAAAGGATAAAGGCGGATGCTAGAGCGATCCCCATCATACGCTTCATCCTAACCTTTTCCGAGGGATACCCACTGCTTGCGGCGTACTGATCGATCTTGGATATCATCATATCCTTAGCGAACTGATCACACAGATATTCTTCGTCCTTCGGGTCTTCCGGTGCATTTCCTTCAGCTGAGAAAATTACGTGCTTCAGTTCATGTAAAAATACATATGCCGTAGCTATGCACGTGAGATCATATACTGCAGCGCGCTCTGAATCTGACGGCCTACCCTTTTCAGGCTCAGGAATAGCCACTGGCCATTCAAAGTCGTCTTCATGAAATGCAGTGCTCAGGTCTTTCACTGCATCAAGTATCGACTCGAAAGCTTCATCTTCTGCTGCCTGATCTGGAATCAGGTTGATTTCGTTTATGTCGAGAGTGGCACCGAATGATTTGAGCAATACGATCGACGAAGAATAACAATGTAACGCCTGCCTTCCCGCATAACCGAAAAGCCACATTTGACGCATTGATCTGCTGGTGTACTGGATTGCGGAGAACCCTCCAGCATCTAAGTTAAATCCTTCGCGGTCACCAATCAGTCGGAACTGGGCATCATAATCGTTAGCGATAGATACAATCTCTGATGCTCTCTCAGGAACAACACCGTCAAAAAGTTTTCGAACAATGTCTGTCGTTTCCACTAGTCCTCCTATGGCATATAACAGTGCGTTATACCGACCCCGCAAGGTCGGCTTCCTTGCAAGCCAGATTACCTTGTAAGGTCAGAAAGTCCAATGACAGCTTTACGTACGAAGCGGTCAATTGAGCTACTACGTATAAATGACCGCTAATGGCACTGAGCGGACCGGCGCGAAGATCGATGTCCGCTGTGAGCGAAAAGCGGAAGTTCACAACTAATTTCATATATTAGGGAGATAATACGGAAATTAATACCTTTTAATGAATCTAGGTTGTAGTGGTAAAAAATAACATTCATCTTAGTTGAATTTTTGCACTTAAAAATTTAATATTTCATAGTTAAGTCAGAAAGTTATCGAATTCTCAGCTTCCCTAAACGCAAATTGAAAATATATTATACCTTTTTTAAGGTGTGTAAATTTAGATAATTTCAAGAAGTGCTTTTGTGGGAATATCAGGGTATGATGTTTTCTCAACAATTTAAAAAACATTAGGGACCATATGGGATACTATTTTGATTTTTTAAACGCCCCTGAACTCGTGGATGAAAAACTGGAATTTTTCATACGAGATCGCGCCGAAGAAGAAAGACTTGATGATATGTTGATCACTCAAGGTTTTAATGTGCGCTTCTCATTTGCATTTTACTGTCGGTATTTGAATCATGTTATTTCTATCTATAACGATGTAAAATACGAACGGATAAAATTGCTGACATTCCTAAAAAATAGTGACATTGGATATATTAATTATATTTTGGATAAGTCACCTCACAGAGAGTACATTATACGGCTGTTAGATTTTACAGAAGAATTACAATTGAAACTGAATATTAAATCCCCATACAGAGATAAAGTGGATTTTGGGATAGATAAAATCATTTCTGAAATTGACTTATCCAACGGGGATCTTCTGAATGCTTCATACAATTCGGTGTTCCGTCATATTCATAAATGCAGCTTTGGTTATGCATTTTTAGACAGAAACACAAATTTTTATGTTTGTAATAATCTTGGTAATTTCTATGAAGAGATCAACAGCGCGAGTGTAGCAATACGTCGAAGTGTTATCATTATTAATGGTGATATTGACGTCGACAACAACCTATTATCTGAATTATTCATCCGATATCTCACTGTTCGAATAGTCTATAAGAAGAATGGTAAATGGAAAAAATGGGTGGATAGCCGTAATGGTTTTAGGTTAGGATTCGAACAAATTATGGACCTATGCGAAAAAATATTAAATTCAAAAAAATATATTGAACCTGAGTTAAAACAGATCATTATTGATCTACATTCTTGGCTCTACCATACAAGAAATAAAGTTGAGCGTTATTTTGAAAATTATCATACCTTACACGTAAAGAAGCGTGATTTCACTGCGTTGAACAGCACTATGAGAATTTTTTCGCATAAAATAGCGAACACAATTACGTTTAATTTTCATCGAGAAGCAGAAATAATAGAAAGAAAACTTAATGATGTTGGAGATGCGCTGTCTTTTTATTTTGATGAATTAAATATTCTTTATGAACTGCCTTCAATGATTTCTTCGTGTATCAAACGCATCCGAGAAGATGCCAATCTTTATCGTGTTGACACAAAAACACCATTTAAAGAAAATAACCTTAGCGCGGCTCTGAATAACTGGTTAAATGGCCGTTTTGTGGGGCATAATATGGAGGCCAAAAGTGAAGAAAATATAGGTAATGGACGAACTGACATCTCGATTTTTTTTAATTCATCACGAGTTGCCATTATTGAATCAAAGCTGATACGATTTCAGAGTGACAAGAACAACATAAAACAAAGCATCCAAAGTGGTTTCTATCAGGTTTTCACCAAGTATTCGTCGTTTCTGAATCAAGAGTTTCTTTTCCCGCCCAGACTCTACCTCGTACTTTTCGCGATCGATGCGGATTATAAAAAAATACGTGACCAGATTTTTAGTGTTATAAATGATCTCCAGAATGAGCCGGGGCTTACTCTTATTGAAGGACCAAAGGTATCTTCTACATGTTACCGATACATAGCCTCCTCCTTAGCGGGTGACTCCCTTTGCGATAGGGTATTCATTGATATTATTCTGGCTGATCTGCGGGTTAACGATAATCTTGATAGGAAGCATGGACGGTACCCGTTAAGTTGATATTTGGGAATCTTAATCATTCTGGGAAGGTGTGCAGAGCTAATCAATAATTCGCGCAGCAAAGGCGTCACCGATATGGCACAGCACGTTGCAGGCAAGCCCGCCGATAAGTCTGATGCAATGAACGTGTTGTACCCTTCCTTTGGATATTTAAAAGTGAGAAATATTGTTACTTCTCTGTATCTCTCATTTTTGGAGCATGGTTTTGGGTCAGCAGGGCAATTGTTTCACTATGATCAGTAGGTTGACGAAAAATTTGAAGAAGAAAATCATCGAGCACCACGAATGCTCTTTCAACATCTTCATCTGATATTTCTTTGAGGTTATGGCTGCCTGTATTGACCTGCCCCCCGTTGATTCAAACAGAATGCTGTTAACAATGTCCGCAGATCGCTCAAAGCAGGCCTTATGACCTCGATTTCTGGCAGATCCGAGCCAAAAGCGAACTATTGATATCATCAATCGGCCTCAATCTGCGGGGGAGCAGATTGCCCTTATTACGTAGCTAATTTACTGAAGGTACTGATTCAACCAAATGCAAGTACCTTCAATATCATACGCTTTTTCCCCATACCCTTTCGCAAGCAGGGACTCTGGTAAATACTCGTCATATTTATCCAGGTACTTTTCTGGAACATCGTTGGCAAGATCAAATACAGATGGTAAGCCTGACAACAGCATTTCTTTCAGCGCGTGTTGAACGGTGGCTACACTTGAATTGTCGATCTCTATAACACCAGCAAATGAATTGGCTTTAAAGCCACAACGTATGAGCAAGGCTGTAATCGTATTCACAACTTTATCCCCCATCCAGGGGATTACGTAACAGTGTTGCCCACTCGTAATAACATACTCATTTTGCAGGTTATAACGCTGGAAGTTACTACAGCCTTCTGCAAAGAGGCCTCTGGCGGTAGCGTCGGCATAATCTACTCTCTTGCTACCTATCGCTATGCGGTAATCATTTTCCCTGTAGATAGCGAGCATCTCCTGACGAACAGCATCATGAACAGACATTCCTCCCCCATTAAATTGTGGTGGCTGACCGCCTTTGGTTGCCTCTACATAGATAATTTTTTTCTCTGTCTCGATCTCTGTAACTTTCCAGCGCCGCCCACCGAAGATTATGTGTTGGTCTGGTAGCAGTGGAGAGTCCACAGGAACTGTTCCAAGGGTTCTGTTTCCGGTAACAATGCGGAACTCTTCTGGTGTATTGAACACGGTATAAAACGTGTAATGGTTAGTCAGTTTCTCCCCCTCTGCCCCAACAACCATTTCGCCACTAGCAAGTTGAGTGAGCAGGCCACAGGTTCCCATGTGTTTAAGCAGACTTTTAAAATCGTTTAAATCTACATTTTTGAACGGCCCTGTCTGGCATAGTTGTGACCAGAGCTGATCGGCACGAACTCCGCCCCATTGTGCCGTAATAGCAAGAATCTGGTGTAGCAGCGTAGAGTAATGCATCTGTTGGGCATCAGCTGGTTCAAACCATTGTTTAGAGATCATCAATTTGATCATTGCCATCGACTGGACCAATTGCAGCCGTAGGTGGTCAACGATACTGCTAGTCGCGGTAAGCTCATTTTCTGTAATTAGCATTCTCAGCACTGATGGGGAGTCGCGTCGCCCAGAACGCCCCATACGCTGACGCAAACTGGAAACAGAATGCGGAGGCGTAACTTGTATAACCGACTTAACCTTACCGATATCAATACCCAACTCAAGCGTCATTGTACAAATAGCTGTGGTGGGTAAATTTCCTTTCTGAAGACGAGTTTCAAGCGCCTCACGCAATTCCTTGGCAAGGGAACCATGGTGGGGAAAGAATTCATTGGGGACAATATGTTCTTCACACATGTCGCTCAGCGTTGCCGCAATACTTTCAGTACGCTTTCGACTGTTTGCAAAAACCAAATGAGAATCGCCACGGCAAAGTCTAAATATGTCAGCGCAAACGTCATGTTCAGCTGAACTCTGAAGTTCATCCTCTTTTTGGATCACTCGCTCCAGGTACCCTTTGACCTGTACCTGAAGAGTGGCCGTGCTATTACTATCTGTAACAGTTACGCAGGGGAGTCGTTTGTCCGGGCGCAACATTTCGGGCACTTTCTCCAGTTCCCCCAGCGTGGCACTCAACGCAACGCGGGGAATTGGATTTACCTGGCGTCCTAGCACATGGTCAATTCTATTGAGCAGAGAAAGCAGCTGTACACCACGCTCTGAGCCAATGAAAGCATGAAACTCATCAATAACGATGTATGCGACTGACGAAAACGCCTGTTTGAGCCAGCCCATTGAATTTATGAGCAAAGACTCAAGTGACTCAGGTGTAATCAGTAAAATGCCAGCAGGGTTTGTCCGAGCCTTCTTCTTTTTGCTTTGTGGTACATCCCCGTGCCAGGGAGTCACCGGCATTTCCAATGCATCTCCAAGGCTCTCAAGACGACGGTACTGATCGTTAATCAATGCCTTCAACGGGCTGATATAGACGATGCCAAATCCATTAGTGAGATCTGCAACTGCCGAACAAGCAGGAAGAAAGAAAGCCTCTGTTTTACCCGCTGCTGTACCTGCACTAATTAGCACGTCTCGATCACGGGCTAAAATTGCCGGGATGGCACTCTCCTGCAAGGGCCTTAATGTAGACCAACCCTGCTTGTAAACCCACTTACGGACGCGGGGATCGAGACTATCATAGGCACTGCTCATAGCTTAAAGTTCGCCAGGCCGTCGTCGTCACTTTCCTCCACAATGACATCATCCATGTCGCTGGGTCTGTCCTCTTCAATCGCCACACCCTCGATTAGTGTTTGCCAGTTCATCGTTCTGTTTTGTTCCAGCACGGCCAGCATGTCCAGGAAACCTTTTATGGTATTACGGGGGGTACGGAAGTAAGCGTCTCCAATGGTTTTACTACAGTGATGCAGAAATCCAGTCAGTGCCTCATCTGGAACCAGATAATTCTCTGGATCTCCGCCTGCATAAACATGGCGAAGATTTCTCAGTAAAATATACAGTTCCTCAGGGGTGAGGCTGGCAAGATGCAAAGTGGGAGACGAGTAGTCAATCACTCCTGCTTTTTGCGCGAACCGATTTTCCGCCAGACGTGATTGGAGCGCCTCATAGCTGTAAAGACCTTTGCGCGGATCGAAAAGAAACTCTGGCGTACCCCCGAGGATAAAACCAATGTTCTCGGCTGAGCCTTGCAGGCAGTCGTTCAGTATCCGTAAAATTTGTTCGTAGTTCGCGGTTCTTGCTTGCGTATTATTCAGCTTAAAAAGGTTCACCATTTCGTCGAGGCTGACCAAAAGACCGGCATAGCCTGCCTGGCGGATAAAAAGGCTCATCAGCTTCAAAGAATCATAGAATGAAGCGTCTGAGATAATAGTCCGAACGTCGAGATCGTTACGGGCATCAGTTTTGGTGGTGTACTCTCCCCGCAACCAGCGAATGGCATTGGATTTTAGCGTTTCGTTATCCTGCTCGTGCCCGCGCCAGAATGCATCAATGACCTTCGCAAAGTCATATCCGCCCACCATATCTGACAGAGCTGCCAGACGTTTATGAATAACTGATGAAACCTCGGAGCCGTCCGTGTCAGCTTCCTTTCGTGCCTCCGTAACGAACCTTTCAACAACGCTAAGTAACGCATTACCATCCGGCTTGTTTCTGGTGGACATGTTTTTCATAAGCTCTGAATAGAGATTACGAGCCTGACCTCCCGATGAGTGAATACGTCTGTCAGGAGAAAGGTCAGCACTGACTGACACCAACTTCTTCTCCAGCGCAATAGAGCGCACAACACTCAGAAAGAACGTTTTACCTGAACCATACTCACCGATGATAAGTCTGAAGCTTGCGCCACCGTCAGCAATCCTCTCAATATCCTGATGGAGAGCGGTTATCTCATTCACGCGGCCAACCTGGATATGCTGAATGCCTATCCTTGGCGTTACACCTGATTTGAGTGACTGAATAATAGCGTCGCGTTCTTTCACTCTTATACGTGTTACAGACATTCACTATCCCTCTAATTCTTTGGCAATTTCCAGATCAACCCAGATATCATCATCGGCATCGTCCAACACCGGAGCATCAACCACCGCATAGGACCAGTCATTGATCACCTCAAGCGCACCGCCGAGCATCAAATTCAAATTTCCGCACAGCTCTGTCGCCTCTTTCCGGGACCACTGTTCTTTCTCCAGCAAACTGCGATAAAGCTGGCTATGTGCGGGGTCAAGGCCTCCCTCCTCCGTTAATGAGGCTGGAGCGCTTTCTGATTCTTCCGGTTCTTCTTCGGTGAAAATCGTGTTCAGTAATTTACGAACATCATCCGTGGCAGATTCGTGGTGGGCAAGTACATTAGCATCCAGTCTGAACCCTGCCGTTGGCTGCTCAGTTGGTACAGACGAAACGAGATCATGTTCAGTTGCGGAATGCTGATGGATATTGCTTGATACAGATAATGGATCCAGACCCAGGCTTGAATAAATCTTCTCAAGCTGTTTGATTTCGGCAGGCGCTATTGTGCCATCCGAGCAGGCAACACTAACAATAACTTTACCCACTGCTGATTTTTCCGCAGCCCCCAGCAACTCAATCCTGCTTTTCATTCCCGTCATATTGGCAGGGGTATGTAACTGCCACGTTAAATATGCGTGTAGAGAGCGCTTTTCATCATCAGTGAAGCCAGTATTGTTGTTGATAGCATTCTCAAGCACTTTCTGTTCGGCTTGATCAAGAGAATTATCAATCAAGGCGACCATCGCCCCTAATCTGAGCGTCATTACTGCTGAGATAAATTCAGGAGAAGGTGAGAAGCGTCCATCTTCACCGGCAGGGAACAGAACAAGAGCGCCATCGACGTCTGCCTTCACATGGTGGTAATACGGATCAGGTGCCAGGCAGTAACCCATTTTCTGTGCAAAGGCCTGCATCAAGTCGGCCTCTTTTTTATTAATCTTCGCTGGGCAGCTGGCATTCATATGGGCCCAAAAATCAGCAACTGAGACTAACCCCTCCTTATTGAGGATCGCCTCATCAGCCCAGCGTTTGAATGAGCTTAATATTTTTTCTGCACTTTCATTAACGATCTCTGAAGGCAGCAACATAATTGCAGCAGTATCATTTACTGAGGTGCCTTTCCTACCAAGGTAGCGACTATATGCATCAAGTTCATCTGTACATATATCGGCAAGGGCAATAATTTTCTGAACCGGGCCCTTCAATGCACTTGGGTCAGGCAAGTCAGGAACAGGAAGACGAATGCCTCGCAAACTGGGGCTTGCAGGTGTGTAATCTAACCGCAGACGTGTTTTATTCGCCTTAACGACCATCCCTTCACCATATTTGAGGGTATAACGCCGTTTGAAAAGCGCAGCAAATTCTTTGGCACATCGGCGAGCGGGGGTACGCAGCGCGTATTCGGTATGGTTTATTACCCAAGCCAACGCCAGTTCGGCTGATACAGGCATTCCCTCATGTACAGTTTTAGCCAAAGCCAGCTTAAATTGCATGCCATTACTGAAACCTGATGCACTATCGAGATCTGTGGCCAAATCCATGTCCGGGCGCAGAATAGACATGGCTTCGAGTAATTGTGTCGAATATCCACGGAAGGAACGGTTCTCGCTGAATACCGACCTTAACCGACCGACTTCATTGAACAGGTTACGGAATTCAGCATCAGGGAAATTTTGGTCAGCGGAATCTACAAGCGCTTTTCTTTCCAGACCGTAGAGATATATAAAGACATAGCCTATAGGACACGATGAGTCGGACCTATCACTGGCAAGCCAACTGACATACGCACCGCGTGCTTCTGGTGAAAGAGAGGAAAACCTGGGCCAGTATCCTAATGAACTGTCTTCGTAAAAATAAGAAGTGGGTTGTATTTTACACGTGTCATCAATTAATGATGCCTCACTTCCCTCGTCATAATAGCCGTTTAGCTCCTGTCCAGTGGGCTTCATACGTTGCCCCAGATAAATGTGACCACCGGTAATTGTTACACCAGCTACAGTTATCATCTCACCCGGAAGTACCCATCGAGCAAATGCGCCTGCTGACTTTGAGGTATTCCGGTAATGATTGGTTGTCACATGAAGTTCGACACCCTGACCGCTGCTCAGTGTAAAAGTTGCCAGGTTGTCATCTTCGCTATCATCTTTTTGCACAACCATCTCTTTTTTCTTGGTGTCAGCGCTCCATTCTGTTGCTTTTGGTGGTGCTTTGACGGTTCTGGAAACAGGAGATCCTGCAGATTTATGCTTTTTCTTTTTGAAAAACAAAAAATAAACAACATAAATCGCCACTAAAAATATCCATAACTCCATGAGCATTAACCTTAAAAATGACTTTTCACATACACCGACCGAATGGCGAGAGAAAGCAGGACAAGGGGAATATTCTCAAAATAATACTTCTAAATTGCGAGGGTTAAAAGCAAATCGTAATAAAAACCAACTCACTGATTTAAATAATAAAATCATTGAATAGTGTGCCAACAATCTACTGAATGTGATAAGAGATCCGAAAGCCGCAACCAATTAACTTAAAATTAATTGTCGGAAAATCATCTATTTCATGCAAAAGAAATATCAAAAAGAAAACCTGCACACTTTTTTGCGCAGGTTCCTTTCTTCTACGCCTCTTTTTTGCGAGGTAACGAAGAGCTGTTTGTTAATGATTCTAGATAATCAGCATACCACTGTAGCATCCCTCTCCTGTTCTCTAAATGCTGTGCATGGTTATAAGTCCCACGAATGGTATTTTTATCCACATGCGCAAGCTGCAATTCAATCCACGCAGTGTTAAATCCTTCCTCATGAAGAATCGTGCTCATCGTATGCCTGAAACCATGTCCAGTCGCTTTTCCATGATAACCAATTCGTTTTAGTACCTGGTTTATGCTGGCTTCACTTATTGGTTTAGCAATGTCGTTACGTCCCGGGAAAACCAGGTTATACCTGCCAGTTATCATCTGGAGTTCACGCAGCGCCTCTATAACCTGATCAGATAAAGGCACCAAGTGAGGTCGCCGCATCTTCATCCTTTCGACCGGAACTTCCCAAACGCGCTTGTCAAAATCAAACTCTTTCCATTCTGAAAGACGAAGTTCAATGGTACGAACTCCCGTTAGCATCAAAATACGCGTCGCAAGCCGTGTTATTGGACTTCCCGAATAAGCCTCTAAAGCCTTCAAGAAATCTGGCAACTGATCAGCCAGAAGATGAGGATAGTGAGTTGATTTCGCCGTAGTCAGGGCGCTGGCAAGTTCGGCAAAGGGATTGTTTTTCGCTCTACCCGTAACGATGGCATAAGTGCAAACCTGTTTGCAGGCCTGACGAACCTTCCTCAATTTATCGAGCACGCCGCGCTTTTCAAGTTTGCGTAGTGTGGTGAGAGCCTCTAACGGTTCAATTTCTGCTATTGGTCGTTTACCGATATCAGGAAATATATCGTTCTCAAATGCCTCCATCAGATCTTCGGCATACCCCTTTGACCAATTGGGGCGCTTGTATTCATGCCATTCCAGTGCAACAGATTTGAACGTATTTTCTACAGCGACTTTACGCGCTTGCTTTTCTACCTTTTTCTTTTCACTGGGATCAATGGAATTGGCCACTTGCCGTTTTGCTTCATCTCTGCGCTGCCGAGCCTCGGACAATGATATTTCCGGGTAAACGCCGAGTGCCAACATCTTTTGTTTCCCATCGAAACGATATTGCAATCGCCAGTATTTAGACCCATTGGGATGGACCAGCAGATGCATCCCTTCCCCATCAGTAAGCTTATAAGGCTTGTCCATTGGCTTCGCACTTCTTACCTTCACATCGGTTAATGCCATTTGAGGCCCCCATGCTGGCTGTTGGTACAAGATTTTATCGAACGGGGAGATACCATCACATATACCAACAAATACTACTTGATGTACGTTGATACGAGTAGAGCTCGGTAGAATAACGACGCGCTAAATTCAGCCAATACCTTGAATTTTAGGCATAAAAAAAGACGTCGGTTGACGTCAGTTTACTTGAAAATGGTACGCCCTACAGGGTTCGAACCTGTGACCTACGGCTTAGAAGGCCGTTGCTCTATCCAGCTGAGCTAAGGGCGCATTATGTGGATGCTCACCGTTGAGGTGGAAACGCCTGGAATTATACGGTCAGCGCCTGGTGAGTCAATGTATTTTCCGCTGGTTGCTTGCTTAGTGAACGACGCTGCGCATTTTCGCAACACCTGTCCCATTTATGCCCGAAAAGACCTGGTCTTTCTACTTATCCTGATCGCTTCCTGGGAAAAGTCCCATGTCTCTTTAAGTATTCGCGCCTATATCCCCCGCTTTGTGAAGGACAAAATGTTTCCATTAACTAATGTAATGGAGCCTATACGTGACAAATAGAGCAAAACATAAAAAAGGCCGGGGTTACCAATGTAAATCAAAACCGATTATACAGCGCGATAATAGTGATGGGATGCTTAACCGTCTGCCAGCTATTTCCGCGACCGGAAACAGGGTTGAACATGATTGCAGTTCGTTTGCACTGCGGTTATTACACGACCAGACGCGAAACTTAACATTGCCAGGATCAACACGCCAATCCTTGCCTAATCTGCCACTTCACTCTCAGTCTTACACCATCTCATTTATGGACATCCCGATAGTATATCGCCCTGATTTAGCGGTTGAATCATTGAACTTACAGGCTCTTGTGGTGCATGGTGGCGCGCAACATATCCATTGCCATCACACCGTCACACAACTTCACTCTTCTGGTGTCGCGTTTTTTCTGGACAATCGCACCCGGGAAGCGCCAGAGGCTTTTTCTGATACAGGCTTGCATATTTCCAGCTTACTGGTTGATAAAACGGCAACCTGGCAGCGCCTTTATACGCCCGATATTCTCAAACCGGGCATAAACCAGCCCAGTCATTTTGCTCATATGGCATCCATTACATGGCGCGAAACAGCACAACAGCCGGATGCGCAGTTTGCGCATGGCTTTTTTTGGCCAACACTTTTCGGTCACGAAAAGTGAAATACGTTTGCGAGGGAAAATGCGAACTTTCATCCGCCGGGAAAAAAATCGCCTCCACAGGCCCGATTACCGGGTTTTACCCTATCGGGAATATCCGCCGCCGGTGTTTGACAGGCTGGAACACCTTACTCAGCAGCTCAGTTTCGCCCTGCCTGAATGCATCATCAGCCAGATATTAATTTCAACCGATAGTTTTCTCAGCTATGCCTGGAACAGGGGGCTCTTCTCCGGTAAACGCAACGCCGTGTTTTCATCGCTTGATTCAGCACATCATCGGTTCGCGGAGCCGCATCTCTCGCACCTGATCGTGGATATGGAGAGCCTGCTCACATCGCGTTTTAGCGCCCTGGAAACCCTGCGGCAGCTCGCTTCGCACAATCGCAAACTTCATATCTATCTGTTAGCGACAAAAAGCGACGCGCCACTGTTCAATTTCCTGCGCGCGGCTGGTCCCTTTCGCGTAATAAAACGGGATCTCCCCGTCAAGCCATTCAGGCAGGCGCTGTTGGCTCCTGCCTCACCTGTTGATGTTTCGCGCAAATTTCCGCCGGTAGAGTGGCAGATGTTCACCGCGCTGGCGCAAGGAAAAACGCTGAAACATGTCGCTCAGCTACTCAATCTGCCTTACCATCGCATGGTTTATCGTCTCAACCTACAACTGAGGCAACTTGGGTTGCCCGATCGTCAAAGTTTGCTTCATTTACTGCACCGCTTAACGATAGATGCTAATCACTATTGGGGATAACAGGCGTTGCCATCCTCCTTATCTAAGAAATTACTTAGTCAATTTTTCTTGCCGGGTATGTTTTTTTACATAAAACCAACAATTACAACTATTCCTGGTACTGTCTTTTTTTAAAATCCACTCAGATTCCACCCAAGACGCACGTTGTTATCCAGCGTTGTAGCAATGAAATTGCGATAACAGCGATTAACAATAAGAAAACAATCAAATAATTAAATTGTTTTAACCATTAAAAAGAGCGTAAAAAACCATGCTTATCAAAATCAGCAAGCTATCATGCCAAATATTCAATCACCTATTATTGCTCTCAGAACTTCATATTTAGAAATAGCCTTCATGAACTCTTAACGCTTTTCTGCCAGAACTTCCCAGGTATAATTACAGTAACTTATTAATAATTACGATATCTCTCTGTATTAGCACGTAATTGATATTCCCCGCATTCGTAAATTACGAATGAAAATAACTTGGCGAGTAAGGATGCTATCGGTTTTTCAAGGGAATTATTTTTCCTCATAGAATACTTGAAGTTACATTTACCTTTTCGACGCCTATCGCATTTACACAAAGGCGTAGCGTTAAAAAAACAATCTGAGGCAAAAAGATGAAACCGGCTTCCGTTATCATTATGGACGAATATCCTATTGTCAGGATGTCGATAGAAGTGCTTTTAGAGAAAAACCAGAATGTTAAAGTGGTATTAAAAACGGATGATAGCCGTGCGGCGCTTGATTATATCCGTACGCTTCCCGTTGATCTGGTTATTCTGGATATTGAACTCCCTAAAACAGATGGCTTTACTTTATTGAGAAGAATCAAGGCGATACGAGAAGATGTCAATGTGCTTTTTTTATCATCAAAATCTGAATCGTTCTATGCTGCAAGAGCCATTCGCGCTGGCGCTAATGGTTTTGTCAGTAAGCGGAAAGAGCTTAACGATATTTATAACGCCGTAAAGATGATTCTTGCCGGGTACTCTTTCTTCCCATCTGAGACGCTGAGTTATATAAACCAACCGGGCAAAAAGAAAGGAGAACAGCGGGACATGCCGCTTTCTAATAGAGAAGTAACGGTATTACGCTACCTCGCCAACGGATTATCGAACAAAGAAATTGCGGAACAGCTTTTATTAAGCAACAAGACGATCAGCGCCCATAAATCGAATATTTTTTCGAAACTCGGTGTGCATACCATCGTCGAGTTGATTGATTACGCCAAATCACACGAACTGCTATAGCACTCTACGCCCGGAAAAAGATTACCGGGCGTATGCTTTATTGAAAATAAAATTAATAGTAATTAATCGCGAAAGTGGCATCGGCATTTGCCGTACCGGGTACAGGATTATCGGCCAGCGCGATGTAATTGGCGTAGAACTGCAGCGTTGCATTGCCATTGCTGTCCACGGCTATATCCTGGCTGGCTGTCGCCAGCGCTAACGGCGTGCGATCTCTGTCGCGCAGCTCAATAGCCACTTTCTGTGCCATCAAGCTATCTTTTAACGCCAGCAGTGCCGGGTTGCTGGCGGCTTTCCCCGAAAAGGTGATCGATGCGCTACCTGGCGGGCACCCCACTAACCGCAAGCTAAAAGGTACCAGTGGCGTGGTATTACCCGCATTTTGCAACTGTTTGGTTGGCCAACGTCCTAATTGCACCGTTTTGTCGTTGTCGGCCGTCTCGGCATAGCACGTAAAGTCCACTACCGTTGCGCGTAACTGAATGTTGATTTCTCCAAGCGGCGTATCGGCGATCGCAAACGGGCTCAGCCAGCAGCCAACGAGCATGACATGGCGTGGTTTGATAAACATCACGGCTCCTTAATCATAATCAACGCGCAAATAGCCCCGCGCCACAAAATCGCCCTCGGCGGGTTTGAAGCCTGTGACGCTGACCGGCCACGCACTGATATCAACACGCGCAGCGGCGTTGTCATCAAGCTGGAAAGGGATTTTGCTACCCAGCGTGTTGGGGGTAAGCGGATTGCCCTCACGGTCAGCCACGACAAACCCCACATCAGGGTTATCAGAAACCATTACCTGCCCACTGGCTTTTTCCGCTTCCAGACGCATCGAAAGATAGGCCTGAGCGTCAACATTGGTGCACGCTATTGCCACGGTTTTAATTTGCGGATCAACGCCGTTCGGGCGGTTCCCCGGCCCGGCTTGGCTAAAGAGCGCGGCGCCAATTTTATCAAACTCAAATTCAACGACCTGGCCTGCATTGAGTTTGCAGCTTTGCGGCACTTCCACTTTGCCGCTGTAGCTAATGGTATAGACCGGTACCGTGAGGGCATCTATGTCCGTACTGGTGACATATACCCTGAACATGGTTTGGCGCGGGATCGGCACCATATTGATAAACGGCCGCACCACTTTAAGTTTAAAAATAAGCTTCGAGTCCATTACACCAAAAGGTTTCTGATTGGGTACGTTGGGGTGTGTTCCCATGCGGATAAAATTTCTCGGCGGGAAAAAGATGCCAGCGTAATCATCGGTGATGCTCATCGCCCCTTCCAGATAATCATTTAACCTCATGTATTTGTAACCGCCATCAATGGTATGTATCGGCAAGTCAGAGACATAGCTTCGGTAGGTGTAATTCACTTTGGTGCCGGCAGGACAGATAGCCTGGACGCCAACCCAGCCGGATTTTTCCGGCAACGTCACCACCTCACCAACATGGTTATTCCCGCTGGTAAACAGGTTCGACAGGTCATAATAGATATCTGTCGGTATGCCCTTCGCGTTCACACAAATTGTGGCCTGCGCCGACGTCGCTGCCAGTAACAACAAGCCGCAAAGCAGTGCATGAAATCTGTTCATAAAATCATCCTTGTTCACAACGGGCGCTTGTCATCACCACCGCCTGTTGCAGGCTGGCTTCCGGTAAGGAGTAGCGAGCAAGGCAGCGCGATTGCGTGCCGTCTCCCCACTGCACCAGCAGTTCACCCTGCAATGGCAAACCGCTTAAATACGCCTGTCCGTCCTCGCCCACCATGCTGGTCACGCCGCTGCCGGTTTCACGTACCACCGAACCAAACGGCACCGGGCGATCACCGCGCATCAGCGAAATCAGTGCGCGTACACCAATCCGGGTGTCAAAGCTGGCGCGGACCAGCGCGCCCTGCGTGGGCACGACGCTACTGACGCTGTTTTGCACATCGGTGTGGTTATCCATCGTGTTGGTATCAAGCGCAATGCGGTTGTATCGATAAACGGAGGCATAAGGGACGATGGCGTAGCCTCGCCAGTCGGTTTGCACCCCGGTCTGATTTTCCACCCGCACGCCCTGCGCACCCGGCGCTTTGATAAGTACGTTGGTATCGCCAAGCGGCTGGCCAAAAGTTACCCCGTCGGCGTGCGCGACCACACCACCGCCAAGCTGCCAGTTATATTCGTGCTGGTAGGGATCGTAGTTATAACCGAGGCCGAGCGTGCCCCAACCGGCCTGCCAGTTGGCACTGGCGCTGCCGCTGTAACCACTTGTGCTGCTGTGCCCCTGGCTTACGATGTAACTAAGGTTGCGTCCTTCAAGTAAGGTGCCGCCAACCCCGCTCTGCCAGCTATTTTGTCCGTTGCTATTACGGCTAGCGTTAAGGCTGGCATACGTGTGATCCAGCGCGCTTCCCCGGCTGAAGCGCTGCCCGCTCAGAGCGCTAAACGGTACGGAAAGATTCAACGCAATAATACGATCCGTATTATTGATGCCGGGTGAGCGGTTCCACGACCAGGTAAGCGAGTAGCTTATCCCCCGCCAGCCGCTGGCGTAACCGATCTGATACCAACTGCTGGGCTTAACATTGTTCCAGTAAGTTTGTTGGCTGCCGGAAATATACAACGAGCCGTAATCCCCCAGGTTTTGCGAGATATTGATCTGAAAGCGCCCTTTTCTGTTGTTGTTGAGGTTGTGATAGCTAACAAGCACCGGTTTTGGCTTCCGTCCCCCCTCACTTTCGTCCTGATCTTCATACTCATACCCCTCCATGCGGCGATAGGCGACATCACTCAACGTGTAAAAACCGCGCGTTGAGTAGCGATACCCGAGTAGCTGAAAGTTGGTGCCATATTGGTTGAGTGATTTGGCATACAAAAAGCGCAACGATTGCCCCTGATGCGTGCTGCCATCCGCCAGTTCGTTGCGTGCCTGGGTAAAATCGAGCGATATCGCCCCCCAGCCGCCAAGGTTTTTTCCAGCCCCCAGCACAAAGGCGTTATAACGCTTTGCCAGTTGGGTTCCGCCATAGGCGGTGTAACCGCCCGCCAGGCCGCCGATCACGCTCCCCTGAACAAAAGAAGGGGAAGATTGTTGATCGTTGCCGCTGCGAAAATTCCCGGCCACGAGGTCATATTTAAAGCGTCCTTCACGTTGCAGGATCGGCACCGTCGAATACGGCACCGTATAACGTTGTTGACGGCCATCTTTCTCATCGACGGTAACGTCCAGATCGCCGCTGGATGAGGTAGGGTTCAGATCAGAAATCACAAAAGCACCCGCCGAGACATAACTCTGATAAATGACATAGCCGTTCTGGCGGATGGTTAATTTGGCAGGCGTGCGCGCAATGCCGCGTACGGTTGGCGCGTAACCTTGCAGGCTATCGGGAAACATATTATCGGAAGAGTAAAGGCGTACCCCGCGAAAACCGAGGCTATCAAACACGTCGCTGCCGGTATTACTGTCGCCCATCACCAGCTCGCTTTTTAGCGGGATAAGGGAACGTTGCAACCAGCTTCCGATGGTCTTCCAGCTGCGGGTGTGTTCCGCTCCGCTGCTGCTGTAGCGCCAGGCACCATTATTACGCAACCGCCATGGGCCATAATTCAGCCCGCTTTGTAAGCTCAGAAAACCGTTATTGCTGCCGGTGCTGTGGCTCCCTGTAAAGCTATAGTTAAGCAACCCGGCGGTAATGCCTTCGTCCCATTCCTCGGCAGGAATGTAACCGCGTGCGCTGTTCAGCATCGAAGCCTGGGGTAACCCAATATTCAGCCGCATTGCTGAGAAATCAAAAACAGCTTCAGCCCCCGGTATAGCGGTCGTGATATCGATACAGGCGTCACCTTTGTCGGTGAGCAGCGCCGGAAAAGCGCGAATATTAACGCCCAACCGCTTGAGCAAATCGAGCGTGAAGCATGGCATCAGACCACCGGAAGCGGGCGTCGCCCCGTGATGGGCAATATCGAAACGCAGATCCTGGGTGGCGATAAATTCACCATCGCGCCAGATATCCACCCGATAAACGCCCGGCGGCTGGTTACCTTTTTCAAAGCGTGATAAATCGGCAACGGCAGCGGCATCCTCTGATAAAAACGCCGGGTTGAAGTAGTTCTCAGCGCGGCTCATCGCCGGGTGCAACACCGCCAGCAGCGACAACGCCAGCCGTGAGTAAGCTGAAGGAGACGTGCGCTTATTCATAGGCATCCCTGTCATTTGTCTCTGTTATGGCAGACCAACGGTTTTCACCGGCGTCAGCGCGCCGTAATCATTCACCGTCTGGAAAGTCACTCCGCCCTGAGCATCAGGCGGAATAAGCAACTGAGTACGGCCTTTAGGCGCAACCATGACATTGTCGAGCTTCTGTTTGCCCATATAAACATTCACCAGAGTGATGTAATACGCGGAGGGATTAGTGATGTTCAGGTGTTTATCGAGACGCGAAAACTGCAGTTTCGCAGACGCATCCTCTGTTAACCCCGATAGACTTTTCGGGCGAACAAATAGCTTAATGCGAGAGAGAACAGCCAACTGCAGCACGTTTTTGTCTGTGGCATTCTCTTTGTTCACCGATGGAATCGCTTTTACGCTCAACCAGAACAGAGATTCGCGGTCGTCGGGTAACGGTTGCCCGGCGTAGATAATACGCAGCGTGTTTTCACTTTCCGGCTCGCTAACAAACAGCGGCGGGGTCACGACAAACGTTTTTTCTTTTTCTCCATGACTATTTTCCACCCATGAATTCACCAGAAAACGTGCTTTTCCATCGCTATTAGAAATAGAAAGCGAGGTCTGCTTATCCCCGGCAGGATAAATAACCCGGGTTGCGCCAAGTGCTATTCCTCCAGCGGCTTTTACTGGCAGCGCGATAGATAATAAAAGACTGATAATCCAACCTGATTTTAAAAAAATGTTCATAGCGCAAATAACTCTTCAGAATATTATGCGGGCCATAAGAAATATGTCAGGGGTAGACCAGCGGAAACCAGACAACAGAATGTAAACGTCGTGTCGTAATACGCTCTGTAATCGCGCGGTAGCGTGCATAAAAATGGATTGCCACTTCATTAGCGATCGTGGGGAAATAAGAGAGCGGCATGCTGTGTCGCTGCTTTTGATCAAACAGCGCCAGCGTGAGACCTGTCCTCATCATGAATAATTTCTCGCATTACATTGTCAAGCGCCTCGTCCCTGAGGCCATGTCATCCCTGGAAGTAATGGGTTATTCGTATTTCATGATGAACGTCGCATCCGCATTTGCCTGCCCTGGTGTCGCGGTCGCGCTGGTGGCTTTGTAACGTGCGGAGAAGTGTAATGTGTTGGTGCCTTCAAGCAGCGCCTGAGCGGTGGAGAAGCTCGCGCCGTCCGGGCTCAGTGTTTTCGAGGCATTATCAAGAATTTCGATCCCCACCCCGCTTGCCGTTGCACTGTTGTCACTGGAGGTGACCGCCAGTAGCGTATTATCGGCGGCATCGGCCTGGCCCGAGAACGCGACAGAAGCCGTCGGGAAGATGGCAGGATCGCAGTCATTAAGCACAATGTTGAACGGTACAGAGCCGCTGGTTGCCCCCACATCCGGGAATGAAGCGGTGCGATATTGCCCCAGCGTCACTGTCTGGTCGGCGGAAGCAGTGCTGACCGCGCATGCTGCGTTCACCAGTTCCCCGTCAAAATGTATATTACCGCCGCTTACGGTGTCTGCTTGTACGGCACCTGCCATCAGCATCAATCCAGCTGCAACAGAACTAGCCATTAATTTCATTTTCATAATATTCTCCTTGAAATAAAAAGTTGCGATTCCGACATCCTGCCGAAAACCGTTTGAGACTTGAATACGCTAAATACCAGATGAAAGAATCTTTTCCTGTGAAGATATAACGCATCGGGAACAACTTATTCGCTTCCCATTTCTTCCCTGGGAAAACACCCAATATTTTTCTCTGTGGACATAACAACTAGCCACAGCACGACAGTAGTGATTTCGTAAAAGTTAAAATATTCGCCATTACTGTCATTACACCAGGTCTGTTCTTATTCGGGCTTAAGAAAAGGCCTGGCTTTTATTTATTAAAGGGATAAGAAATAGCCGTAAACGCCTGTAACAGTGGCTTAATAGCGGACTTTCTTAAGGGTGATGAATTGTTGAAATTTGGTTAACAACCAGCAACGGCGAAGCCCTTGATCTGCTGAGATTTCAGGCGCAGCGGCGGCGAAATCCGCAAACGGTGACTGACAGCGCGCCGCGCTTCTGACAAAATAGCCGCCATCCCCTTAGTTGATATGACAGATGGAATCCTCTCTCTGATGGCAGCAAAGATTATTGATGGTAAAACGATTGCGCAGCAGGTGCGCTCTGAGGTTGCTGAAAAAGTTCGGGCGCGCGTCGCGGCAGGATTTCGCGCTCCGGGCCTGGCGGTCGTACTGGTTGGCAGCAACCCGGCATCACAAATTTATGTCGGCAGCAAGCGCAAAGCCTGTGAGGAAGTGGGTTTCATCTCCCGCTCTTACGATCTCCCGGAAACCACCAGCGAAGCGGAACTGCTGGCGCTTATCGACAAGCTGAACGCCGATACCGCCATTGACGGTATTCTGGTGCAGTTGCCGCTGCCGGCGGGCATCGACAATGTGAAAGTGCTGGAACGCATCGCGCCGGACAAAGACGTAGATGGTTTCCACCCGTATAACGTAGGCCGCCTTTGCCAGCGTGCGCCGCGTCTGCGCCCGTGCACGCCACGCGGTATTGTCACGCTGCTGGAGCGTTACAACATTGACACCTTCGGCCTCAACGCCGTGGTGATTGGCGCGTCCAATATCGTTGGCCGTCCGATGAGCATGGAACTGCTGCTGGCCGGTTGCACCACCACCGTGACGCACCGCTTCACTAAAAACCTACGCCAGCACGTTGAAAACGCCGACCTGCTGATTGTCGCCGTGGGTAAACCGGGCTTTATTCCCGGCGAGTGGATCAAAGAAGGCGCGATTGTGATTGATGTCGGTATTAACCGTCTGGAAAACGGCAAAGTCGTCGGCGATGTGATTTATGAAGAAGCCGCCGCGCGAGCAGCGTATATTACGCCGGTACCGGGTGGCGTTGGCCCAATGACGGTCGCCACCCTGATCCAGAACACGCTGCAGGCGTGTGAAGAATACCATGATGTAAAAGGCGTATAAGATGGCAACATTTTCTCTCGGTAAACATCCGCACGTTGAGCTGTGCGATCTGCTGAAACTCGAAGGCTGGAGCGAAAGCGGCGCGCAGGCGAAAATCGCCATTGCCGATGGCTTTGTCAAAGTGGATGGCGCGGTTGAAACGCGCAAACGCTGCAAAATCGTCGCCGGTCAAACGGTGAGTTTTGAAGGCCAAAGCGTTACCGTCATCGCGTAATCACGCGTAGCACGCCGGGTGTCGCATCACCGCAGCCCGGCACCTTCTTTCTCCTTCCCCCTGCCGTCATCACGGTTAATTACCGATCAACCTCAAAGAATCATTAATTCATCTGGCTAAATGTGAAAATTTAGTTGCAGCCCGTTACGACTTATCTCACGATGAGTAGAACGTTCTACTAAAACGTTCTACTAACAATAACGGCGCCAAAAGAGCGCTACTTCGGGGGAAATCAGCATGAGTCTGATATCAGGGTTTGTTAAATCATTGTCTAAGTTGTCGATGATTGGCCGCGCGTTAATGTTGCCAATCTCGTTGCTGCCAGCCGCAGGTCTGTTACTTGCTTTCGGCGATAAATTTCACCTGCCGCTGATGATGAACGCAGGTGGCGTTATCTTCGATAACCTGCCGATGTTGTTCGCCATCGGTTCGGCGGTTGGTCTCGCTTCAGAATCGGGTATTGCGGCGCTTTCAGCCGCGGTATCGGTGTTCATTACCAATATCACTATCGGCACCATGTTAGGTATCACGCCGGAAATGGCCTCGCAGGGCGGAAAATATGCCATGGTGGTCGGCATTCCTACCCTGCAAATGGGCGTTTTTGGCGGGCTGATCTGCGGTATTCTTGCCGCCTGGTGTTATAACCGCTTCCACACCATGCAGTTACCAGAGTTCCTCGGCTTCTTCTCTGGTAAGCGTTTTGTTGCCATCGCTACCGCATTCTTATCCTTTGTGCTCGGCCTGCTGCTGCCCTATGTCTGGCAACATATTCAGGCGGGCATCGATGCGCTTTCCGTTATCGTCAACGGCGATAATCAAGCCGCGTCGACGTTTATTTTCGGTTTAGTGGAACGCGCGCTGATCCCACTGGGTCTGCACCATATCTGGTATCCGTCGTTCTGGTATTCGTTTGGCGATTACACCACGCAGGCCGGCCAGGTGATCCATGGCGATCAGACTATCTGGTTCAAAATGCTGGAAGAAGGCGTGAAATCCTTTAGCAGTGATACCTACCAGAACGCCGGTAAGTTTATGCAAGGTGAGTTCCCGCTGATGCTGTTTGCGCTGCCTGCGGCCTGCCTTGCGATGTACCACGAAGCGCACACCCGCAATAAGAAGATCGCGTTCGGTATTCTCTTCTCTGCGGCGCTGACCTGCTTCCTGACCGGCATTACCGAGCCGGTTGAATTCACCTTTATCTTCGTCGCACCTATTCTCTACGTCTTTAACGCCATTATGGCCGGTCTGGCGTATATGACGATGTACCTGCTGCACGCGCACATCGCGAAATCCTTCTCCGCCGGATTTATCGACTACTTGTCATTCGGCATCCTGCCGTCGTTTAACGGTTATCAGACCAACTTCCTTAACGCGGTGATCGTTGGCATCCCGATGGCGCTGATTTATTACTTCACCTTCCGTTTTGTGATCCGCCGCTTCGACGTGAAAACGCCGGGACGCACGGAAGTTACCGCTGTGGCAGATGATAAAACTGACAGCGAACTGGCAACCGAGATCATCGCCATGCTGGGCGGTGCGCAAAATATCGACTCCGTTGGTTCCTGTATCACCCGTTTGCGCCTGGAAGTGGCGAAAAGTGAAATGGTGGATAAAGATGGCCTAAATGGCCTGGGCGCACGCGGCGTAGTATTTGTCGGTGATAGCGGTATTCAGGTTATTTTCGGTGCGAGGGCGCAATTTATCGCCCAGACCATGTCCACAATGATCGGCAAATAATAAGATACCGGGTTGGCGCGTCCAGTACGCGCCATATCAGGTGGAAAACCGGGAAAATCAGGGAGCGAGTTTGAAGAAAGTCAGCATCATTGATGTCGCTAAGCAGGCGGGCGTTTCCGTTTCTACCGTCTCGCTGGTGCTGCGCCAGAAAGGGAAAATATCACAAGCGACGATTGCTAAAGTCCATGCCGCTATCGATGCGCTTGGCTATGTTCACAATGTTGCTGCCGCGAATCTGCGTGCCAATACCTCCAACCTGATTGGGCTTATCCTGCGCGATTTCAGCGACAGCTTCTCAATAAAAGTGATGGCCAGCATCGTGCAGGAGCTGGAAAAACAGGGTTACATGGTTTTTCTCGGTCAGCCGCTCAACGATGGCGATCACCTGGAACGCTGCCTGCTGTCTTTCAAACAACAAGGGGTTGCCGGGGTGATTTATCTCGCCTCCGATACGCGCAGCTCAACGCTTCCCGCCCAAATTCGCGACTGCCCGCTGCCGCTGGTGGTGGTGTCACAGTCGCTGCTCAATGAAGCGTGCAACCTGGTCATGCGCGATAACCGTCAGGCCGCCAGCCTGGCGACACGCTATCTCATCGAACGCGGGCACCGCAATATTGCCTATATTGGCGGCATTGAAGGCGATTTAATGCGCCAGCAACGTCTGCTGGGGTTTCGCACCACAATGACGCAGAACGGGTTGGTAGTACGCGAAGAAGCCACTCCGGCCTGCAGCGACGATACCCGCGCGGCAAGCTACGCTGTCCGCCAGTTACTGGAAAAAAATAGCACTATTACCGCCCTGCTCTGCCACTCGCCGGATGCCATGATTGGCTCCATCGCCGGGATCCACCAAACCGGGCATACGGTGGGCAAAGATGTGTTCCTCTCTCAGCAAGTGGCGCTCGTCGGCTTTGAAGATATGCTGCACGTCAATCTCACCTCGCCTTCCTTTACCTATGTTTCGTCCGCCAGTGAAGAGACCGGACGCCAGGCGGCGGGGTTGATCATTCGCAAGCTGAAAGAGCCCGAGTTGCAAACGCAGCGCATCACGCTTTCCGGCCAGCTGATTGCCCGCGAGTCCGCGTAATCCGAACACATCGGACAGACAGCGGCGTCCTCGCGAGCGGTAACCTCACGTCGGCTTATAACCAGCCAGCCCGGTTCTGTTCTGATGAGAAAAGATTCAGAAAACCCCGCAGTTTACCCGCCTGCCGCGTCGGCTATAATTTCGTTTTTCTTCAGAGACCTGCGTTATGCCAACGATTGTTACACATGCTGCTGTCCCGCTTTGTCTGGGGTTGGGGCTTGGCAGTAAAGTGATCCCACGCGGCTTACTGCTGGCGGGGATAGGGCTTGCCATGTTGCCCGATGCCGACGTGCTGGCGTTTAAATTCGGTGTCGCTTACGGCAATGTTTTCGGCCACCGCGGGTTTACCCACTCGTTGCTGTTTGCTTTTGTGGTGCCGCTATTGGTGACCTGGTTTGGGCGAAAATACTTCAAAGCGAGTCTGGCGCGCTGCTGGGCGTTTCTCACCGTGTCGCTGCTGTCGCACAGCCTGCTGGATTCCATCACTACCGGTGGGAAAGGCGTCGGCTGGCTGTGGCCGTGGTCGGATGAACGGTTCTTCGCGCCGTGGCAGGTGATCAAAGTCGCGCCGTTTGCGCTGTCGCGCTATAACACGCCGTATGGTCACCAGGTGATCATTTCGGAGTTGCTGTGGGTGTGGCTACCGGGTGTGATTCTGATGCTGCTGTTATGGAAAATGCGGCGGGGATAAATATCGACCACCGCCAGTGGTTTTGAAGGGACAACAAAAAAGCGGCCGAAGCCGCTTTTTTTCTTACTTACGACGCCAGGTCGTGCCCTGCGGGCCATCTTCCAGCACGATACCCATCTCGTTCAGACGGTCACGCGCGGCATCGGCTGCCGCCCAGTCTTTCGCTTTACGCGCATCGAGGCGCTGCTGGATAAGCTTTTCGATCTCAGCCACTTCGCTGTCATCCGCCTGCGCGCCGCTTTGCAGGAAGAGATCCGGATCCTGCTCCAGCAGACCCAAAACGCCCGCCAGTTCACGCAGCTTTTTCGCCGCCGCATTTGCGCCCAGCGCATCCCCGTCATGCTTCAGCGTATTCACTTCGCGCGCGAGATCAAACAGCACGGAATAGGCTTCCGGGGTGTTGAAGTCGTCATCCATGGCGTCGCAGAAGCGTTTCTGGAAAAGCTCACCGTTCTCAAAATAACGATGTTCGGCGTTATTGCTATCCGTACCACGCAGCGCGTTGTACAGACGCTCCAGCGCAGAACGCGCCTGTTTCAGGTTCTCTTCGCTGTAGTTCAACTGGCTGCGATAGTGACCGGACATCAGGAAGTAGCGCACGGTTTCCGCGTCGTAATACTTCAGCACGTCACGCACGGTAAAGAAGTTGCCGAGCGATTTTGACATCTTCTCGCGATCAACCATCACCATGCCGGAGTGCATCCAGTAATTTACGTACTCGCCGTCATGCGCACAGGTTGACTGGGCGATTTCGTTTTCGTGGTGCGGGAACATCAGATCGGAACCGCCACCGTGGATATCGAAATGCGAACCCAGCTGTTTGCAGTTCATCGCCGAACACTCAATGTGCCAGCCGGGACGCCCTTCGCCCCACGGCGATGGCCAGCTCGGCTCGCCAGGCTTGGACATTTTCCACAGCACGAAGTCCATCGGGTTGCGTTTTACTTCCGCGACTTCGACGCGTGCCCCCGCCTGCAACTGATCCAGATCCTGACGCGAAAGCTGACCATAAGTCGGATCCGTCGGCACCGAGAACATCACATCGCCGTTTTCAGCCACGTACGCATGTTCGCGATCCAGCAGGCGCTGTGTGATTTCAATAATTTCTGCAATATGGTGCGTTGCGCGCGGTTCGCTATCCGGGCGCAGGATATTGAGCGCGTCAAAATCCTTATGCATCTCTGCGATCATCCGGTCGACCAGCGCGACAAAACTTTCGCCATTCTCATTAGCGCGCTTAATGATTTTGTCGTCAATATCGGTAATATTGCGGACATATTTCAGCTTATAGCCGAGAAAACGCAGATAGCGGGATACCACGTCAAAGGCGACAAAGGTACGGCCGTGACCGATATGACAGAGATCGTAAACGGTAATACCACACACGTACATGCCGACTTCCCCGGCATGGATAGGTTTGAATTCCTCTTTTTGGCGCGTCAGTGTATTAAAGATTTTTAACATCGAAGATTCCATGTGGACGTGTGTGGAACGAAAACCGCATATATTACCCGTAATTCAAACCCGAAGCAGCACACTTTGCAAGGTGATCCAGCCTCGCGGTTATGCTATAACAAGCGACTATCTCTGACCCACTGGCGGGTCTACGCACTACACTATCAGAACAGGATGCAATAATGGTTACTTTCCACACTAATCACGGCGACATCGTAATCAAAACCTTTGATGACAAAGCGCCTGAAACAGTTAAAAACTTCCTGGACTACTGCCGTGAAGGTTTCTACAACAACACGATTTTCCACCGTGTTATCAATGGCTTTATGATTCAGGGCGGCGGTTTCGAACCGGGCATGAACCAGAAAGTCACCAAAGACCCAATCAAAAACGAAGCCAACAACGGTCTGAAAAACACCCGTGGTACGCTGGCCATGGCGCGTACTCAGGCTCCGCACTCCGCTACCGCGCAGTTCTTCATCAACGTGGCTGATAACGACTTCCTGAACTTCAGCGGCGAAAGCATGCAGGGCTGGGGCTACTGCGTGTTTGCCGAAGTGGTTGAAGGCATGGACGTTGTTGACAAGATCAAAGGCGTTTCTACCGGCCGCAGCGGCATGCACCAGGATGTGCCGAAAGAAGATGTGGTGATTGAAAGCGTGGACGTCAGCGAGTAATTGGTGGCGACACTCTTTATCGCAGATTTGCATCTGCAAACAGAAGAACCGGCGATCACCGCCGGTTTTCTGCGTTTTTTGGCCGGTACAGCGCGTGAAGCCGATGCGCTCTACATTTTGGGCGATCTGTTTGAAGCGTGGATTGGCGACGACGATCCGAACCCGCTACATCAGCAAATAGCCCAGGCGATCAAAGCCGTTGTCGATAGCGGTGTCCCCTGCTATTTCATTCACGGCAACCGTGATTTCCTGCTTGGTCAACGCTTCGCGCAAGCCTGCGGTATGCAATTGTTACCTCAGGAACAGGTGCTCAGTTTGTATGGCCGCAACGTGCTGATTATGCATGGCGATACGCTCTGCACCGATGATGCCGGTTATCAGGCCTTTCGCGCCAAAGTGCACCAGCCCTGGCTGCAAAAGCTGTTCCTCACCCTGCCGCTGTTTATTCGCCGACGTATCGCCGCGAAAATGCGCGCCGGCAGTAAAGCCGCCAACAGCAGCAAGTCGCTTTCGATTATGGATGTAAACCAGCACGCCGTGGTGGAAGCCATGGAAAAACACCAGGTGCAGTGGTTGATCCACGGTCATACTCATCGCCCGGCAGTGCATGAGCTTACCGCGAATAACGCGCCCGCATACCGTGCCGTTTTAGGCGCATGGCACAGCGAAGGTTCGATGGTGCGCGTCAGCGAAAGCGATGTTGAACTGATTCATTTCCCTTTCTGAATACGCTTACGATTAGCCGTCAAACGCGCGAAACATCGCTACGCAACCGTTTTCCTTGCCCATTTTACATGCTATTCTCTGTGCCCTCTTATGTAGTCTGAAGCACACCCACAGGAGTTTTGAGACGTATGTCTTCAAGCAACCAACCGGCGCGCATCGCCATTGTTATGGGCTCGAAAAGCGACTGGGCCACCATGCAATTCGCCGCAGAAATCCTCGATACCCTGAACGTTCCGCACCATGTTGAAATCGTCTCCGCACACCGCACCCCGGATAAACTGTTTAGCTTCGCCGAAAGTGCGGAACAAAACGGTTACCAGGTGATTATTGCCGGTGCCGGCGGCGCGGCGCATCTGCCGGGCATGATCGCGGCGAAAACACTGGTGCCGGTACTGGGTGTGCCGGTACAAAGCGCCGCGTTAAGCGGTGTGGACAGCCTTTACTCTATTGTGCAGATGCCGCGCGGCATTCCGGTGGGAACGCTGGCAATTGGCAAAGCCGGTGCGGCCAACGCCGCGCTGCTGGCCGCACAGATCCTGGCGCAGCATGACGCGCAACTGCACCAGCGTCTGGCGGACTGGCGCAAATCTCAGACCGATGAGGTACTGGATAATCCGGATCCGAGAGGCGCGGCATGAAACAGGTTTGCGTATTAGGCAACGGACAGCTTGGCCGGATGTTGCGCCAGGCCGGTGAACCGCTCAGCATCGCGGTCTGGCCGGTTGGGCTGGATGACGCGCCGGAAGCGGTGCCGTTTCAACAGAGTGTTATCACCGCCGAAATTGAGCGTTGGCCGGAAACAGCGTTAACGCGCGAGCTGGCGCGCCATCCGGCGTTTGTTAACCGCGATGTGTTCCCGATCATTGCCGATCGCCTGACGCAAAAACAGTTATTCGACAAACTCGAACTGGCTACGGCACCATGGCAGCTGCTGGCGGATAAAAGCGAATGGCCTGCCGTGTTTTCCCGCCTGGGCGAGCTGGCGATTGTTAAGCGCCGCGTGGGGGGCTATGACGGTCGTGGGCAGTGGCGTTTACGCACAGGCGAAACGGATCAGTTGCCGGACGACTGCTACGGCGAGTGCATTGTCGAACAGGGCATCAATTTTTCCGGTGAAGTATCGCTGGTCGGCGCGCGCGCGCGTGATGGCAGCACCGTTTTCTACCCGTTGACGCATAACCTGCATCAGGATGGCATTTTGCGTACCAGCGTGGTTTTCCCGCAGGCTAACGCCGCTCAGCAACAGCAGGCGGAAAACATGCTTTCTGCCATCATGCATGAGCTGAACTACGTCGGCGTGATGGCGATGGAGTGCTTTGTCACACCGGGTGGGTTGCTGATTAACGAGCTGGCGCCGCGCGTACACAACAGCGGCCACTGGACGCAGAACGGTGCTTCTATCAGCCAGTTTGAACTGCATCTGCGCGCGGTGGTGGATCTGCCGTTACCGCCGCCGGTGGTCAACAGCCCGTCGGTGATGATCAACCTGATTGGCAGCGATCTGAATTACGACTGGTTGAAACTACCGCTGGTGCATTTGCACTGGTACGACAAAGAGGTGCGTCCGGGGCGCAAAGTGGGTCATTTGAACCTGAACGATGATGACATTGCGCGTCTGAGTGCCACGCTGGAAGCACTGGTGCCACTGCTGCCGCCCGAGTACGCGAGCGGCATTGCCTGGGCACAGTCAAAACTGCAGTAATCTCCCGCCGGGGAATTGATCTCCCTTGTTCGGGGCGTAAAATCTGCACGCTGGTGGGATTACCACCAGCGTTTTGCAGAAGGAAGCCCAATGAACGACACCACGGATTATCTCGCCCTCCTGCGGGATGAAACGCCTCTTATTGATGTTCGTGCACCGGTTGAGTTCGCCAAAGGTGCCATGCCCGCGGCTATCAATCTACCCTTAATGAACGACCATGAACGCGCAGCGGTAGGCACTTGCTATAAACGCGAAGGCGCAGAAGCCGCGCTTCGTCTGGGTAATCAACTGGTCAGTGGCGAAACCCGTGAACAACGCATCGAAGCATGGCGGCAAGCCTGTGCGCAATATCCGCAGGGTTATCTTTGTTGCGCCCGCGGCGGTCAGCGTTCGCATATCGTTCAGCAATGGCTGCGAGAATGCCAGGTGGACTATCCGCTGGTGGTCGGCGGTTATAAAGCGCTGCGCCAGGCCGCCATCGAAGCAACGCAACAGTGCATGCAACGCCCGGCGCTACTGGTGGGTGGCTGCACGGGAAGCGGCAAAACGTTGCTGGTACGTTCGCAGTGTAATGGCATCGATCTTGAAGGGCTCGCCCGGCATCGCGGTTCCTCGTTTGGCCGGACGCTGCAACCGCAGCGCTCGCAGGCCAGTTTCGAAAACCAGCTGGCAGCGGCGCTACTGAAAGTGACGCCCGCGTTCTGGCTGCTGGAAGACGAAAGCGCCGCGATTGGGGCGAACCATCTGCCAGCCGTGGTGCGCGAGAGAATGGCGCAATCGCCGCTGGTGGTAGTGGAAGATCCTTTTGCACAACGCCTGGAGCGTTTGCGCATCGACTATTTCGTAGAGATGCACGCGGCGTTTATCACCCGCGACGGTGAGGAAGAGGGCTGGCGTCAGTATGCCGAATATCTGCGTCACGGGCTTTTTGCCATTCGCCGCCGCCTGGGATTACAGCGCTACGCGGAATTGACGCAACATCTGGAGAACGCGCTGAGCCAGCAGCAGCGCAGCGGCAGTACCGAGGAACACTTCGCGTGGCTCGTGCCGTTGCTGGAGGAGTACTACGATCCAATGTACCGCTACCAGCTTGAGAAGCGCGCGAAAGCCATTCGCTTTCGCGGCACTTTTGCAGAAGTAGCGGCCTGGCTGGCGGCACACACGGCTTAATGACGATCGCGTTTATCGGCGCGTTTCGCCAGCCAGTCTCCCAGCACCTGGACTATCTGCACCAGAATAGTCAGCGCGATAACCGTTACGATCATCACCTGGGTTTCATAACGGTAATAGCCGTAGCGGATCGCCAGATCGCCCACACCACCACCACCGACAATCCCGGCCATCGCGGAATACCCAATCAGGCTGACGAGCGTAATGGTCAGGCCGCGCAGCAGACCCGCGCTGGCTTCCGGCAGCAGCACGGTACAGATAATGCGCAGCGGGCTGGCACCAAAGGCTTCCGCCGCTTCAATAATGCCTTTATCCACCTCGCGCAGGGCGCTGTCGACCAACCGTGCATAAAAGGCAATTGCCGCCACAGAGAGCGGCACCGACGCGGCAATCGGTCCAATAGTGTTGCCGAGCAAAAACTGCGTCACCGGCAACAGGAGCACCAGCAGGATCACAAACGGCACCGAGCGGATAATATTCACCAGTACTGTGCTCACCAGATAGACCGCGCGGTTTTGCCAGAACAGGTGCCTGTCGGTAACGAAAATCAGGAAACCGAGCGGCAAACCGCCGACAATCGCCAGCACCGTCGAAATGCTTAACATCTGGAAGGTTTCGCCAAAGGCGAGGCTCAGATCGGCCATTAAATCATCCACGGATCACCTCCACCTGCGCGGTACGGTTGCGAATATAGTCCACGGCGTCACTTACTGCTGCCGGGTTTTCCATCGACGTCAGTTGCACCACCAGAATGCCCAGCGCCCGCTCGCCGATATACTCAATTTTGCCGTGCAGAATATTAACCGCGACGCCAAATTTTACCGCCGCGTCAGAGAGCACCGGCTGCTCAGCGGAGTCACCAATAAACAGGATCTTCAATAATTGCCCTGGCAGATGCTGTTGCAAACGCTCCGGCAAAGTCAAATTCAGCGTGTGCGACACCAGTTGGCGGGTGAAGGGGTGCTGCGGATGGGCAAAAATATCAAACACGTCGCCCTCCTCCACCACTTTGCCGCCAGACATCACCGCCACCCGATCGCAGATCGATTTGATCACGTTCATCTCGTGGGTGATCAGCACAATGGTGATCCCCAGTTGTTCATTGATCTGCTTGAGCAGGGCCAGAATGGTGGCAGAGGTTTCCAGATCCAGCGCCGAGGTTGGCTCATCACATAGCAAAACATCCGGGTGATTAGCGATGGCGCGCGCAATACCGACCCGCTGCTTCTGCCCGCCACTGAGTTGCACCGGGTAGCGACTGGCTTTATCGCTTAAGCCTACCAGTTGCAGGATCTCCGCCACGCGCGGGGCGATTTTACTGCGTTCCCATCCCGCCGCTTTCAGGCTGAAAGCCACATTTTGCGCCACGGTGCGGGTATGCATCAGGTTGAAGTGCTGGAATATCATGCCTATGCGCTGGCGCGCTTTGCGTAATGTGATGCCTTCCAGCGCCGAAATAGCAACACCATTGATTTTGACGCTGCCCTGGCTTGGGCGCTGCAGCGCATTCAGCGTGCGCAACAGCGTACTTTTGCCCGCGCCGCTGGTGCCCACAATGCCGAAGATCTCCCCCGGCGCAATACGCAGCGTGACATCCTCCACCGCCCGGGTCGCGCTCGTACTGCCGCGCGCTGCGGGGAAATCCACGCATACTTTTTCGATTTCAATCATGCAAACCTCAAACAACAAAAGGCAGGCCGCAGCCTGCCCGTCAAATCAGCCGGAGTGTTACTTTTTATCCGCGCTCTGCATCCAGTCTGGTTTCTGGAACGCACCATAAACATTGTTCGGATCGTCAATTACTGCACGGTAAGCCGGCGATTTCACCACCCCGACAATATCTTTCGCGAACGGTTTGTCGGCGTCTTCCGTGCGCACCGCAATAATGTTTTTCAGGTTCTCATCGAGGTGCTCTTGTTTGAGCGCAGAGGAGAGTTTCAGCCCGGCGGCAATGGCAAAGTTGCCATTCACCAGCGACGCGGTCACGCCGTCCAGCGTGCGCGGCAGTTGCGCCGCTTCCAGCGGTTTAAACACCAGCCCTTTCGGGTTGCTGGCAATATCGCGCTCGGAGGCTTTAGTCGGGTCGATGTTATCTTTGATAGTGATAAGGTCGAGCGATTGCAGGAAACGCAGCCCGCGCGCCAGGTTGGTCGGGTCATTGGAGAGTGTCACAATGTCGCCCTTTTTCAACTCATCCAGACTTTTGATTTTGCGTGAATAAAAGCCCATACCCGCTGTCGGCACGGTAATCAGCTTGGTTAATTTCAGGCCTTTATCGGCCGTGAATTTGTCAAAATAGAGGCTGTGCTGGAACAGGTTGGCATCAATACTGCCGTTCGCCAGCGCCATATTCGGCTGTACGTAATCGCTAAATTCACGCACCACCACTTTATAGCCTTTCTCTTTTAACGACGGCGCAATAGCCTGTTTCACCATATCGCCGTATGGTCCAGGTGCGACGCCGAAAACGATGGTGTGCGGATCGCTGCTGGCGTGAGCAAACGGTAAGCCGCAGGCCAGAAGTAATGCGCCGAAGGTCGCGCGCAAGCTGAGACGACGTCCCATAAATTCTCCCTAACGAGTTGAGCTGCTGTGTTGACGCGACGTACAGTGCGGCGCGTTCCATTTTCACCTGATTGATAAGGCTGCTGAATAAGATGGCATAAACACAGCGCAGCGGTAATTGAAATAAATTCAACATGCTGTGAACTATGTCACTGAATGGCGGGGAGATCTTTGCGGGGTAAGGCGATGAAGCATAACGAAAAGCCCTGCCCAAGGTGGGTTTTCTGGCTTCCCGTTATGCTTTTTGTTGCTAAGCATTGCCGGATTTAAACGAAGCGTTAAACCCGGCTGATGCAGACCTCTTAGAAGTCGTAACGCAGACGAACGATGTTCATGTCGCCCAGGTCGTCGGTGCTGCTGGTGAATACGTGTTCGTAATCGACACGGAAACCGTAATCCAGCTGGAAGGTCACACCCACGCCGTTATCAATACGCTGGTAATCACGACCAGTGGTGTATTGCAGACGGTCACCCATGACGTACGGCTGTACGTATTTAAGCGCGTACTGACCGACCGGGATTTTATAACCGGCAAAGTATTCAATACCCCACGCGTCGCCCGCGAAGTAGTTATGAATATCTTTTTTACCGGTGGTCAGATAGTTTTCGTACCAGCCGCCACCGAAGGAGAAGGTCCAGTTATCCGGCGTCCAGCTCAGCGCGGTGCCATAGATATTCTGGCTGTAGGTATCGCTGCCGCCGGTGTTGACGTTGCGCATATCGGCCTGGGTATAGTTCCACGCCGTACCCCATGTCAGATCTTTGGCAATGTGGTAATCCACGCCCAGAGAACCGCCGCCTTTACGTTTATAACGCAGACCATTGCCGCGCAGCAGATCGTTATCAGAGAACAGGTAAGATGCATAAATGTCAGCATCACCGAAGGTGTTTTTGTATTTCAGCATCTTACGTGAACGGTAGGAACCGTCGTAATCGCCGTTAATACCGTTACCGGAAGCCTGGGCTTTCATGTCGTAATCCCAGATATCGGTTTTCGCACCGACCACATCGTAGTACACGCTGTTCTGCTGACCGAAGGTCATCGTACCCCAGGTCTTACTTTTCAGACCGGTGTAGAGCATACGGCGGGTGGTATTATGCGCGCCGTCTGCATAGTGGTTATCCCAGTCGAACAGTGCCGGAATGTTCACACCCAGCTCGTAGTAGTTAACCCAGCTAATATCATCGAACAGGTAGTAATCGGTCGCAAAACGGAAACGGGTGCCACCGTCATAGCCGTTGCGTTTGAAGGAGCCTTTATCACCGTCGCCCATCATGTTATCGAATTGCGGACGAATAGAACCACCAACGGTGAAGTTCAGGCGGCTTAATGGATTACCGGCCTGCGGATCTTGCTTAAGTACAGTAATTTCCGCCTGAGTTGCAAAAGACATCAATGCCACTGCTGCGCCGATGGCTGTCGCCAGGGCGGTTGTTTTTATTTTCATGGTTTTTCCTTGATGGATAGACACCACTAGTAAGTTACTAGCGGCGAAATATTAACGTCTAAGAGCTTCTATTTGGTGGGGTTTTTTTGTTGTTTTGTGCTGGTAAATAATTGTCAGGGGAACTTTTACACTTTGAAACAGACGCACACCGATAGAATTATCGGCATGCGTTTCGTTGAGCAAATATTGATGAAGGGATTAATGACTGAATTGACGAAACAGTGCTTTTCCTTTAAGCAAACGCGCGCCAAGCCAGCCGCCGCATAGCGAAAGCAGTAACGCGCCGCACAACGGTAACGTTGCCCACAAACGCCAGTCCGGCTCCCACGGGAAATCAAACACCCTCGTTTGCAGCACCGCCAGCGCGGTTTCCGCGCCCATCGCCGCGACCAGCCCGGAGACCAGCCCCAGCAGCGCGAACTCGCACCACAACGTGGTTCGCAGCAGCCGCTTGCCCGCGCCGAGCGTGCGGTAAACCACCAGCTCCTGGTGACGCTGACGCATACCGACTTGTACCTGCGCGAGCAGCAGCAACACGCCGCAGGCCGTGACCAGCACGACCATCACTTCCAGCGCCCGGCTGACCTGCTCAAGCACCTGACCGACCTGTTTTAGAATCGCGCCAATATCCAGCAGGCTGATGGTCGGGAACTCCCGGTTCAGTTGCGTTAACATGCCGTTGCCGTTCTGCCAGCGGAAACTGGTGAGCCAGCTCTGCGGCTGGCCGTCCAGCGCCCCCAGGGGGAAGATAAAGAAGAAATTTGGCCGCAGGCTTTCCCAGTCCACTTTGCGCAAGCTGCTGATGGTGGCGCTGAATTCCTGCGTATCGCCCATAAACGTCACGGAGTCGCCCAGCTTCAGGCCTAACCGCTGCGCCAGCCCCTCCTCAACCGAGACCTCCCCGTCTTTCGGCGGCCAGTGTCCGGCGGTGACCGGGTTATGATCCGGGCGCTGCTGAAGCCAGGTGAGATTGAGTTCGCGGTTCAGCGCCTCATCCTGGTTGCCCTCCGTCGACTGGCCGTTAATTTGCGTCATCCTCGCGCGCACAATCGGGAAGAATGCCTGGGCGTCAACATGGTGCTCAGAAAGAAACGCTTTCAGCGGTGTCACTTGTTCCGGCGCGATATTGATTAAAAAGTAGTTCGGGCTTTCCGGCGGTAACTGCTGTTGCCACCTGTCCAGCAGATCGCCGCGCAGCACCAGCAGCATCGCCAGCAACATAAAGGAGAGCGAAAACGCCGCAAGCTGGCTCAGCGTTGACCACGGCTGACGCAGCAGCCGGTTCACCGCAAGACGCAACGGCAGCGCTTTAAATGTCAGTCGTTTGAGCACATTAAGCAGCAGCCAGCCCACCACGCCGCACAGCAAGGCCAGCACCACCGCGCCCGCCAGCACAGCCCACAGCAACATACTGCCGCCCATCAGCCAGCCGAGTAGCAGCACGGCTACCGCGCAGATCACCGGCACGTAGAACTTCAGCGGCCAGACATTGGCCACCGCGTCACGTCGCAGCACACGCAGCGGCTGCGTCGCCAGCAGCAAGCGATAGGGCCGCAACCCTACCAGCAGCGAAATCACCACCATCGCCCCGACCGCCCACAGCCACGGCCACAAACTTGCGGGCGGCAGCGCAGCAGGCAGCACCGGCTTGAGCAGCACCATTAAAACGCTTTCGAACACCAGGCCGATGACGCCACCGGTCACCACTGATAGCGCCAGTACCATTAACCACTGCCCGACAATCAATTTGCGTAATTGCGCGCGGCCCGCACCAAGGGTTTTCAGTACCGCCACCAGATCGTAGCGACTACGGCAATAGTGCCCCATCGCCACCGCGACGGCAGCTATTGCCAGCAACAGCGTTAATAGCGCAGATAACAACAGGAACTGCTGCGAACGCTGCAAGGATTTGCCCAGTGCGCCTTCATCCTGCTCCAGCCCGTACCAGCGGTGCTCCGGTTTCAACTGCGGCAGCAACCATTTTTCGTATGCATCTAATTGCGCGGGTGTGCCGCCAAATTTTACCCGCCAGCTGACGCGGCTACCTGGCTGCACCGCACCGGTTTTCGCCACATCGGCAATATTCATCAACAGACGTGGTGCCATCTGAAAAGGGTTAAAGCCTGAATCCGGCTCCTGTATCACTTCTCCGGCAATACGCAATGTGGCATCCCCCACATCAATAGCATCACCGGTTTTTAAATTGAGCAGCGCCATTAACCGTGGCGCCAGTAACACCGTTCCCGCACTCGGTTTTAACCCCGCCGGACTGGTTTGCAGCTCACCATAAAGGGGGTAAATGTCATCAACGGCTTTCACATCGGCTAATTGCGGCGTGTCGCCAGCAAAAGTCATGGTGGCAAAACTGATTTGTTCGCTGACTCGCAGCCCTTTTTTTCGCGCTTCATCCAACCACGCCTGGGGTATCTCACGAGAGCTGCGTAGCGCTCTGTCGCCCGCCATAAATTCCCGGCTCTGCTGGCTGAGCCCTTTTTCCATGCGATCGCTAATGTTGCCGAGCGCCAGCACGCAAGCCACCGCCAGACTTAGCGCCATCCAGACAATCAGCAGCGACGGCGAGCGCCATTCGCGCCAGAACCAACGGGCTATCATGCATCCTCCCGCAGTTCACCATTGACCAGCCGCAACCGCCGATCGCAACGCGCGGCAAGCTGCGGATCGTGCGTTACCAGCAGCAGCGTGGTGCCATATTGTTGATTCATGGAAAAGAGCAAATCAGCGATCTTGTCGCCGGTTTGCCTGTCGAGATTGCCGGTAGGTTCATCGGCGAACAGCACCGACGGTCGGCCATTAAACGCGCGAGCCAGCGCCACCCGCTGTTGTTCACCGCCGGAGAGCTGCGCAGGCAGATGATCCAGCCGTTTACCCAGCCCTAACTCTTCCAGTAACGCTTTCGCGCTACTGCGGCTTTGATTGCTGTTTTCGCCGCGCAGCAAGGCCGGGAGTTCAACATTTTCCAGCGCATTTAGCGTGGGAATGAGCATAAAGGATTGAAAAACAAAGCCGACATTTTGCGCACGCAGTTGCGCGCGCGCCTCTTCATCCATCTTATGCAGAGGTTTACCGAGCAGGTTCACCTCGCCGCTACTGCCATCGTCTAACCCGGCGAGGATCGCTAATAAGGTGGACTTTCCGGAGCCGGATTCGCCAATCAGGGCGATGGTCTCGGCTGGTTTGACAACCAGCTCAACTCCGGTAAGGATGGAAAGCTCATGCTCCCCCTGACCGACGGACTTCTTAAGATGATGAACTTCAACAATGTTTTCCGCTGGCATTTGCCCTTCCTGTTTTTGCTTTTGTTAACCTTTCGCGCCGCGGCGGCGGACACGTTACTGATTCTTGGCGACAGTCTGAGCGCCGGATATCGCATGGCGGCGAATGCCGCGTGGCCTGCGCTGCTCAATGACAAATGGCAGCAAAAACCGACGGTTATCAACGCCAGCATCAGCGGCGACACCTCGCAGCAGGGGCTGGCGCGCCTGCCTGCGCTGCTTAAAGAGCATCAACCGCGCTGGGTGCTGGTGGAGCTGGGCGGTAACGATGGTCTGCGCGGTTTCGCGCCGCAGCAAACAGAGCAAACGCTGCGCCAGGTGGTGCAGGCGGTGAAAGCCGCCAACGCGCAACCGCTGTTAATGCAAATTCGGCTCCCTGCCAACTACGGTCGCCGCTATAATGAAGCCTTTAGCGCCATTTATCCTAAGCTTGCCAAGGAGTTGGATGTTCCTCTGCTGCCATTTTTTATGGAAGAGGTCTATCTGAAACCGCAATGGATGCAGGATGATGGCATCCATCCCAACCGCGATGCGCAGCCGTTTATTGCAGACTGGATGGCAACGCGACTGGCGCCTTTAGTTAACCACGACTCCTGATTGTTCAGGCACGCCCCCAGGTAAAGTTATGCAAAAAACGGTCTTAATAACAGGATGTTCCAGCGGCATCGGGCTGGAAAGCGCACGCGAACTGAAACGTCAGGGTTTTCGCGTGCTGGCGGCCTGCCGTAAACCGGACGATGTCGCCCGGATGGCAAGCGAAGGCTTTACCGGCATTTTGCTCGATCTTGACGACGCGCAAAGCGTGATACGCGCCGCCGCCGAAGTGATAGCGCTGACCGACAATCGCCTGTACGGGATCTTCAACAACGCCGGATACGGTGTTTATGGCCCGCTCGATACCATCAGCCGCGAACAGCTGGAACAGCAATTTTCCAGTAACTTTTTTGGCACTCACCAGCTCACCATGCTGCTGCTGCCTGCGATGCTGCCGCACGACGAGGGGCGCATCGTGATGACCTCCTCGGTGATGGGGCTGATCTCAACGCCAGGCCGCGGCGCTTACGCCGCCAGCAAGTATGCGCTGGAAGCCTGGTCGGACGCTTTACGAATGGAGCTACGCCATACAGGCATCAAAGTGAGCCTGATTGAACCCGGCCCGATTCGCACGCGCTTTACCGACAACGTGAATCAGACACAACGCGATAAGCCGGTGGAAAACCCCGGTATCGCCGCACGTTTTACGCTGGGGCCGGAGGCAGTCGTCGCCAAAGTGCGCCATGCTTTTGAGAGCAGCAACCCGAAAGTGCGCTACCCGGTAACGCTGGTGACATGGGCGGTTACCTTTTTAAAACGCCTGCTGCCAACGCGCATGATGGATAAAATTTTGCACGGGTGAGTTGAAGGCGCGAAGCCTGTCCCCCATGTATGACGAAACAGTGAAATAAAGAGAACTTAGTATGTCTGCACAGAATATTGTCAATATTACCGAAATGAACCTGCAACAGGTGCTGGAGCAATCCGTTGCCACGCCGGTGCTGTTCTATTTCTGGTCCGAACGCAGCCAGCACTGCCAGCAACTGACGCCGGTGCTGGAAAACCTCGCCGCCCAGTACAACGGGCAGTTTATCCTCGCGAAAGTCGATTGCGACGCAGAGCAGATGGTGGCATCGCAGTTTGGCTTACGCGCCATTCCTACTGTTTACCTGTTCCAGAATGGCCAGCCGGTTGACGGTTTCCAGGGGCCGCAGCCGGAAGACGCGATTCGCGCGCTGCTGGATAAAGTGCTGCCGTGCGAAGAGGAGCTGAAAGCGCAACAAGCTATGCAGTTGATGCAGGAAGGCAAACACATCGACGCGCTGCCGCTGCTGAAAGAGGCCAGCCAGTTAGCACCGCAAAACAGCGAAATCACCCTGCTGCTGGCAGAAACGTTGATTGTGTTGAACCGTGCGGATGAAGCCGAAGCGGCGCTGAAAGCGGTTCCGTTACAGGATCAAGACACCCGTTACCAGGGCCTTATCGCGCAGATCGAACTGCTGAAAAAAGCCGCGGATACGCCGGAAATCCAGCAACTGCAACAGCAGGTTGCAGACAACCCGCAGGACGCGCTGCTGGCAACACAACTGGCGCTGCAACTGCACCAGGTGGGCCGCAACGAAGAAGCGCTGGAGCTGCTGTTTAGCCATCTGCGTAAAGATCTGGCTGCGGCAAACGGTGAAGCGCGCAAAATGCTGCAAGAGATCCTGGCCGCGCTCGGCACCGGCGACGCGCTGGCATCGAAATACCGCCGCCAGCTCTACTCCCTGCTCTACTAATTCCCCTGCTAAATTTGGCGATCGCGCTGTTTTAATCGCTAATTCGGGCTAAGATGGCATCAAATTAAACAGGAGGTTTTTTTGATGCCAATCGTCATTCTGGTTCTTATCTTCGTCGCGCTGGTGGTGGTTATCTCCGGTGTGAAAATCGTCCCGCAAGGCTTCCAGTGGACTGTGGAACGCTTTGGCCGTTTCACCCGTACGCTGCAGCCAGGTTTAAGCCTGGTGGTGCCGTTTATGGATCGCATTGGTCGTAAGATCAATATGATGGAACAGGTTCTCGATATACCCTCGCAGGAAGTTATTTCCAAAGACAACGCCAACGTCACCATTGACGCAGTGTGCTTTATTCAGGTAATCGACGCGCCCCGTGCCGCTTATGAGGTGAGCAACCTGGAACTGGCGATCATCAACCTGACCATGACTAACATCCGTACCGTGCTCGGCTCAATGGAGCTGGACGAAATGCTTTCGCAGCGCGACAGCATCAACACCCGTCTGCTGCATATTGTGGATGAAGCCACCAATCCGTGGGGCGTAAAAGTCACGCGTATTGAAATCCGCGATGTGCGCCCACCGGCGGAATTGATTGCCTCAATGAATGCGCAGATGAAAGCGGAACGTACCAAACGCGCTTACATTCTTGAAGCTGAAGGGATCCGCCAGGCGGAGATCCTCAAAGCCGAAGGGGAAAAACAGTCGCAGATCCTCAAAGCGGAAGGCGATCGCCAGTCGGCGTTTCTGCAGGCGGAAGCGCGTGAACGTTCGGCAGAAGCCGAAGCCCGCGCCACGCAGATGGTCTCTGAAGCGATTGCCGCCGGGGATATTCAGGCAGTGAACTACTTCGTGGCCCAGAAATATACCGACGCGCTGCAACAAATTGGCTCGGCGAACAACAGCAAAGTGGTGATGATGCCGCTGGATGCCAGCAGCCTGATGGGCTCGATCGCCGGGATCGCCGAACTGGTGAAAGACAGCGCCGGCGAGCGTAAAAAATGATTGCCACTCTGCTGCTCGAACATACACACCTCGCCTGGCTGGTGCTTGGTGGCCTGTTGCTGGCTGCGGAAATGCTGGGCGGTAACGGCTATCTGTTGTGGAGCGGCGTCGCGGCGGTGGTCACCGGGTTGCTGGCGTGGGTTATTCCCTTCGGCTGGGAGTGGCAGGGTGTACTGTTCGCCGTGCTGACCATGCTGGCCGCCTGGCTGTGGTGGCAATGGCTTTCGCGGCGGGTAAAACAGCAAAAACCCGCCGACGCGTCGCTGAATCTGCGTGGGCAACAGCTCGTCGGCCGCCGCTTCCAGCTTGATAACGCACTGGTGAACGGTCGAGGCCATATGCGTGTGGGCGACAGTTCGTGGCCGGTCAGCGCCGACGACGATCTCGCTGCCGGAACGCGCGTTGAGGTAACGGCCGTTGAAGGCATCACCTTACGCATTAATGCCGTAAACGAATAACAATAACGCAAGGATTCAGGGAATGATAAAACGCCGTCGCCTCGCGCTGGGCTTGTGTCTCTCCTTTACCGCCAGCGCACCCGCGCTGGCGTCGTCTGATATCGATAGCTGCACATGGGGGAGCACGGGATGTTTCATCACCAGCCCGCCGGTGCTGGGCATTGATACCGATACCCGCGATAACCTGCTGCGCCTGGTGGATGAGCAAAAAGGATTTTTGCCACTGCGCCAGCCCGTACCGCAAGATTTCACGCGCAGCCGAAGCTTCTATTTCGGTATTCATCACGATGACACAACCGCCCCGGCAGCAACGGCGGAACCCGTTTCCAGTGACGACACCCTGCGCCAGCAAATGAAAGCGCTGGGCATCAAACCTGATGATCAAATTCCTCCCGCGCTGTTGCGCCTGATCGCCGAAGGTGACGCGGCGCAGACAGTAACTGGTGAAGGTTTTGCATCCGATGAGATGGAAAACCGTTTTGTGTCGCGTAATAACGAGACACTTTCTGGCTTTTTCGCCGCCCTGCTGGACGAAAAAGCCTTAACACCGGAACAGCGCCTGGCGCTGGCGAAAGCGCGAACGGCAGCGGATGGCCGCGGTGAAGTCATTATCAATGCACTGAGTTTCCCGCAAGGTTCAGTTGCTCTCGGTTTCCGTACCTATTTACACGGCGCTAACGCTTTCTATGCCGGTGATTATGACGCCGCCGTGCAGGATTTTACCGCGCTGACCGGCAGCCCGCAGCCGTGGCTTGCCGAAACAGCCAGCTATATGTTGATGCGCACCGCGCTCAACGCCAGTAGCGCGAATGCCAACGGTGAATATGGCGATTTCGATGTCACAAAAGTAGACAAATCCCAGGCGCAGAAAGCGCGGGATGCAGCGCTTCATTACCTGAAAAGCTGGCCTCAGGGCCACTACGCAGAATCGGCGCAGGGGATGTTGCGCCGTATCAACTGGTATTTGCAGGACTGGAACGCGCTGGCGGCGCTCTACGAACAGGCGCTGTCACAGACGGCCAGCGGTGATGCGTTAATCGCGCTGGTGAATGAAAGCGACAACAAACTTCTCGAATGGGGCGGTGATGATTTTATCAGCACGCCGGATGCCTCGCTGATGACCTTTATCCTGACGCTGCGCCGCCTGCGCGATAATAAATGCGATGAAAAGCATCCCTGTATCGATCAAGCCTGGCTCGACAGCATCAAAGCCGATTTCGACAAAAATAAACGCGGCGATCTGTGGAATTACCTGCGTCTGAAGCTGGCTTTCAGCAAACAGGATTACGCCACCGTGCGCAGCGCCATCACCCCTGCGCAAACACTGGCACCGCACAATATTCTCGCGTTTAGCGAGCAAGTGCTGTACGGCGAAGCACTGATGGCGGAAAAACAGTGGCCGGAGGCCAAAGCGCACTGGCTGCATCTTTTGGAGCTGAGCAAAGATGTCGAACAGCAGCAGTTGCTGCAGGCCAAACTGGCGGCAACGCTGGTGGAAAGCGACGCGCTGGCGCAGATTTTTACGCCTGACAGCAAGGTCACGAATCTGCGTTACCGTTCCTTAGTGCTGAAAACCAAAGCACCACGCGAGTTACTGCGCCAGCAGGCCAGCAATGGGCCAAATAACGAAGAGCGCACCATCGCACTGCACACGCTGCTGACGCGCGATTTGACCGAAGGGCATTACGCCGACTGGTTACAAGACAAACAACTGATCGCCGCGATCGCACCGCCGGTCACTGGCGAAGCGTTTGATGACGTCAATCTGAGCGCATTTACCTGGAAAGGCACCGACAAAGAGAGCGTCTACTTCTGCGCTGCGCTGGAAAAAACGGTTACTACCCTGAGCCAGAAAGCGCAGGATGGCCATGCGCTGAACTGCCTCGGCGAATTTTTCCGTATCACGCAAACCCGCGTTAACCGGGAAACCGACCAGTGGGGTAACGACGCGCTGGACGACGCAACAAAGCTTAACGCTGCGCCCGGCGTTGCGCACCGTCTGGCCTGGTATCAGCAGGTTATCAACGATGCCAAAGCCGAGCCGGAAGATAAGAGCTACGCGCTGTATCGCGCCGTAATGTGTTACGCCCCCTCCGGTTATAACGATTGCGGCGGCGAAGACGTCGATAAATCCGTGCGTAAAGCATGGTTCCAGCAACTGAAAAGCCGTTATCCGGGAAGCGTATGGGCCAAAGAGCTCAAATATTACTGGTAATGGCGCTGGCAGGTGCGCTGCTCTGCCCTGCGGCGTTATCCGCTCAGGGGAAGGCAGCAGCGTACTGGTTATGGTCTGGCGTACGCCCCACGCAAACGCTGCGTGATGCCGATATTGTCTATCTGCATCAGGGCGATGTCGTCAGCGTTGCCGGTCAAACTGTGTTTGAGCGTAAAGGGCTGCCGGTCAATCAGCTTACCTTTCCGCGCATCTGGCTCACGGTGCGTTTTACCACGCTGGACGTGCCGGATGCGCTGTTGTTACGTCTTACCCGGCTGTTAGCTCGCTGGCAAGCGGCGGGAAACCATGTCGTCGGGTTGCAGGTGGATTTCGATGCCGCCACTCACCGCCTTGGCGATTACGCGCTGTTTTTGCACCGTCTGCGCCAGACGCTGCCAGCAGACTACGCTCTGGGCGTCACCGGTTTACTGGACTGGGCGAAAACCGGCAGCGTGCAAACCCTTAACGCATTGCCGGTAGATGAACTGGTGGTGCAGAGCTATCAGGGGCGCAGCACCGTTGCGAATTACACCGACTACCTGCCCGCACTTTTAGCGTTACGCATCCCGTTTAAACTGGGGCTGGTGCAGAACGGCGCGCGTGATACACACGAAGAGCAGCAACTCGCCGCCTCCCCGTGGTATCGCGGCACGGTGACATTTATGCTCAACCCTTCGCGTGGTGGCAGCAGCCAGAAAGGTTATCAATAATCGGGCAATCGGCGCTGTCGTCACCAGGGCAGGAATCCGCCAGTGCCAGCAGTTGTACCCGCATCTGTTGCAGTTCGCCAATATGCCGCTCGATCTCGGCCACCTTCTGTAACGTGCGCGCTTTGACATCTGCGCTATGACGGGCCGGGTTATTAAACAGATTCACCAGCTCGCCGCACTCTTCGAGATTAAATCCTACCTGCCGCGCCTGGCGCAGCAGCGTCAACTCATTCAGGTGTTGTTGGTTGTAGCTGCGGTAGCCGTTTTCGCTGCGCAGCGGCGGTGTCACCAGCCCTTTCTCTTCATAGAAGCGAATCGCTTTGCTGGTTAAACCGGTTCTTTTTGCCACATCGCTGATATTCACGTTTTCCCCCCTCACTACCAGACCCTGCGCTAATCACTATAAATGGCTGCTATGTAATAAAACAAATATATCCATATTGTTAATGGTTTTTTATTTACCCACCTTGCCGCTTCGCTATAACATGTGGCCGGATATTTCTAAGAATGATAAATGATTTACACACAGGAGTGGTTATGAGTGATATGGCGTTTTGCCGTGGTTGCGGAAAGCAAATACATAAAGAAGCGGTGGCTTGCCCGCAGTGCGGCGCGCCTCAAAACACCGCCGGGAAGAAAAGCCGAATTTCTGCTGCGCTGTTTGCCTTCTTTTTAGGTGGGTTTGGCGCGCATAAATTTTATTTAGGGAAACCATGGCAGGGGATCCTTTATCTTCTGTTTTGCTGGACCTTTATTCCGGCGATCATCTCTTTCATCGAATTTATTATTTATCTGTGCAACTCCGATCAGGAATTTGCCCGTAAATACGGTTGAGTTTTACCCCGCCGGTAATAAACAAACCCCGCCTTGTGTGGGGTTTGTCGTTTATGGAACACCTGTCGCCTCTTTGTCATGATAAAACCTTGACCTTCCCCTTGATGGAAGGTTTAAGCTTCTACACAGTCACTATTGAAGCACCACAACCAAGGAGATTAAGTATGTCTCATACCATAGCGCTAGACCTGGATGGCCTCTCCTGCGGCCATTGCATAAAACGCGTCAAAGAGAGCCTGGAAAAACGCCCGGATGTAGAACAGGCAGACGTCACCATTGAACGCGCGGAAGTCACCGGCAGCGCCAGCGCTGACGCGTTGATCGAAACCATCAAAGAAGCCGGATATGGTGCGAGCTTAAGCCACCCAAAGGCTAAACCGCTGGCAGAGTCATCACTCCCGTCGGAAGCACTGACAGCGGCCACACCTGAGCTTCCGGCAGCCAGCGAGCTTGATGACAGCCAACAACTGTTGATCAACGGCATGAGCTGCGCCAGTTGTGTCTCCCGGGTGCAAAAGGCCTTACAGGCCGTACCGGGCGTTACGCAGGCACGGGTCAATCTGGCGGAGCGCACCGCGCTGGTTATGGGCAGTGCCCCCGCCGCTGAATTAGTCAGCGCCGTAGAGAACGCAGGCTACGGCGCTGAAGCCATTGAAGATGACATCAAACGCCGCGAGCGCCAGCAGGAAACCGCGCTCGCCACCATGAAACGCTTCCGCTGGCAGGCGATTGTCGCGCTGCTGGTTGGCGTGCCGATCATGGTGTGGGGCATGCTCGGCGATAACATGATGGTCACCGACGCCAACCGCACGCTGTGGCTCATGCTCGGTGTTGTCACGCTAGCGGTCATGATCGTAGCGGGTGGCCATTTTTACACTAGCGCCTGGAAAAGCCTGCGTAATGGCACGGCGACCATGGATACGCTGGTAGCGCTGGGGACAGGCGCGGCCTGGCTCTACTCCATGAGCGTCAATATCTGGCCGCAGTGGTTCCCGATGGAAGCGCGTCACCTTTATTACGAAGCCAGCGCGATGATCATCGGTTTGATTAACCTCGGTCATATGCTGGAAGCCCGCGCGCGACAGCGCTCGTCTAAAGCGCTTGAGCGTTTATTAGATTTAACCCCGCCCACCGCACGCGTGATCACCGCCGACGGCGAGAAAAATGTACCGCTGGCGGACGTTCAGCCGGGTATGACGCTGCGCCTGACAACGGGCGATCGCGTGCCGGTGGATGGTGAAATCAGCCAGGGCGAAGCCTGGTTCGATGAAGCCATGCTTACCGGCGAACCGGTGCCGCAGGAGAAAAGCTCCGGCGAGAGCATTCATGCCGGGACAGTAGTGCAGGACGGCAGCGTGCTGTTTACCGCCAGCGCCGTCGGCAGCCACACCACGCTGTCGCGCATTATTCGCATGGTGCGCCAGGCACAAAGCAGCAAGCCGGAGATCGGCCAGCTTGCCGATCGCATTTCCGCCGTGTTTGTGCCGGTGGTGGTCGCTATCGCCTTGTTCAGCGGCGCTATTTGGTACGTCTTCGGCCCTGCACCGCAAATTGTCTACACGCTGGTCATCGCCACCACGGTGCTGATCATCGCCTGCCCTTGTGCGCTGGGGCTGGCAACGCCGATGTCGATTATCTCCGGCGTCGGTCGCGCGGCGGAGTTTGGCGTGCTGGTTCGCGATGCCGATGCGCTGCAACGCGCCAGCACACTGGATACCATCGTGTTTGATAAAACCGGCACCCTGACGCGCGGCAAACCGGAAGTGGTGAGCGTGAAAACGCTGGATATCGACGACGCAACGGCGCTCCGTCTGGCGGCGGCGCTGGAGCAAGGTTCCAGCCATCCGCTGGCGCGGGCGATTATCGAAAAAGCAGGCGCGCAGACGCTGCCGGTGGTCAATCAGTTCCGTACACTGCGCGGGCTGGGCGTGAGCGGTGAGGTCGACGGGCACAGTGTGCTGCTTGGCAACCAGGCGCTGCTGGCTGAGCAAAACGTGGATACCCGCGCGCTTGATGATGAGCTGAACGCTCAGGCAAGCCTGGGCGCCACGCCGGTACTGCTGGCAATTGACGGGAAAGCCGTGGCACTGTTGGCGATCCGCGATCCGTTACGCGAAGACAGCATCGATGCGCTGCAACGTCTGCACCGTGAAGGCTACCGCCTGGTAATGCTGACCGGTGACAACCCCACCACCGCCAACGCTATCGCTAAAGAGGCGGGTATTGATGAGGTGATCGCCGGCGTGATGCCGGATGGCAAAGCCGAGGCGATAAAAAACCTGCAACAGCAGGGCCGCCAGGTGGCGATGGTTGGCGACGGCATTAACGATGCGCCCGCGCTGGCGCAGGCCGACGTGGGGATCGCGATGGGCGGCGGCAGCGATGTGGCAATCGAAACCGCCGCCATCACGCTGATGCGCCACAGCCTGTTGGGCGTTGCCGATGCGCTGGCGATTTCAAAAGCGACGCTGCGCAATATGAAACAGAACCTGCTCGGCGCGTTTGTCTACAATTCGCTGGGTATTCCGATTGCCGCGGGCATTCTCTGGCCGCTAACCGGCACATTGCTCAATCCGGTGGTCGCAGGCGCGGCAATGGCACTCTCGTCCATTACCGTGGTCAGCAACGCCAACCGGTTATTGCGCTTTAAACCTCATCAGTAAATGCCACAACCCCGCCGTTTATCCGGCGGGGTTTGCACCTTCTGGCCGCGCGCGCTAGCATGAGATTTTTCACTCAGGAAGCGCGTATGAGCCTGTTTCAACGATTGAAAACCTTTTTTCTTGCGCTTCGTGTGCCTTATTACCGCTGGCCTGCACTGGATGTGGATTTACCCGGCGGTCGCCATCTGCACCTGGTGGGCAGTATTCATATGGGCACCTACGGTATGTCGCCGCTCCCGGCGCAGCTCCTGCAAAAACTGCGCGATGCTGACGCGCTCATCGTGGAAGCGGATATCGCCGGTTCGGATTCGCCATTCGACAATCTGCCGCCGGTCGAACCGCTTGAGCAACGCCTTCCCCCTGAACTTCTTACCCGGCTCGACAACACGCTGCAAACCCTGTCGCTTCACAGAGATGAATTCGACCAGCGGCCCGCCTGGCATATCGCGCTGGTATTGCAGGCCACGCAGGCACAGCGGCTGGGGCTACGCCCGGAGTACGGCATCGACTATCAGTTGCTACAGGCGGCGCAGCAATATCAAGTGAAAGTGATGGAGCTGGAAGGCACCAGCAGCCAGCTGGATATCCTGCGCAGGTTGCCGGACGAAGGAAATGAACTGTTGCAGGACACCCTGACCCACTGGCACGAAAATGCGCGTTTATTACAGGTGATGATGAGCTGGTGGCTGGAAAATCCGCCCGCAGAAGATGAACTGACGCTGCCATCAACATTCAGCCAGCCGCTGCATGATGTTTTGATGCACCAGCGTAACCAGGCGTGGTGCGAGCGTTTGTTTGCGCTGCCACCAGGGCACTATGTGGTGGCAGCAGGCGCCCTGCATCTCTATGGCGAAGGGAATTTACCGGCGTTGCTGCGCGAAAGAGCGGCGCAATAGCGCAAGATGGTACTATTTTCGCGCACGCGAGCAGGCGTATGCTAAGCGCCGTAAGATGACCGTGGTAAGAAGGATTATTATGACACCCGCCGTGAAGTTACTCGAAAAAAACAAGGTTCCCTTTCAGGTACACACTTACGATCACGATCCCAATGAAACCAACTTTGGTGATGAAGTGGTGCGCAAACTGGGGCTGAACGCCGATCAGGTCTATAAAACGCTGCTGGTGGCGATCAATGGCGATATGAAACATCTTGCCGTTGCGGTCACGCCGGTCGCCGGGCAGTTAGATCTGAAAAAAGTCGCCAAAGCGCTTGGCGCGAAAAAAGTTGATATGGCCGATCCGCTGGTCGCCCAGCGCACCACGGGTTATCTGGTGGGCGGCATCAGCCCGTTGGGGCAGAAAAAACGTCTGCCGACGCTGATTGATGCCCCCGCGCAAGACTTCGCTTCCATTTATGTTTCCGGCGGCAAACGCGGGCTGGATATTGAACTGGCGGCGAGCGATCTGGCAAAAATGCTGGACGCGAAATTTGCCGATATCGCCCGCCGCGATTGACGGATAAGGAGCTGGTTACTGCCAGCTCACCTCCCCTTTAGGTTCGTAAGCATTCACATCTAGCGGTGAGTTTTTCTGGATGTACTCTTTCAGCACTTCAGCGTCAATAAAACCGGTATTCACATAACCTGCTTTATTATCCAGACGCGGATAGCCATCACCGCCGGTTGCGTTGAAACTGAGCGTTGCCAGGCGGTAGCTTTTCGCCGGATCGATCGGTTCGCCTTTGATTTTGAGATCATTGAGCTTGCCGCCTTTCGCCACAAAACTGACGTTGGCGAACTGCGGATACGCGCCTGAATCCGGCTTCATTTGCGCCACTGCGGTGAGGTAATCCGTCAGCTCTTTACCGGTCAGGTTGACATACACCAGCGTGTTGCCGAACGGCTGCACTTTCAGCACGTCTTTGTAAGTGATGTCGCCCGCCTCGATAGAGTCACGCACCCCGCCGCCACTCATCACGGCCAGATCCGCGCCGGTACGCGCCATTTGCGCGGCGAGGATCACATGTGCGAGGTTGGTTTGCACAAAACGCACTTTGCTGCGATCGCCTTCCAGATGACCATTCGCGTTACCGATTTTCACCTCTAACTGCGCTTTACCTTTGTTCTGGAATGGCGTTAACAGAGAGAGCATCTGCGGGTTTTCAGCAATTTCCGGCGTGTAGAGTACGCGCTCGCTTTTGCCGTTATCGTAGGTGACCTTCTTCTTCAGGTTGACCGGAATCAACTGGTAACGCACCAGTTTCATCTCGCCGTTACGGAACTGGAAATCCGCGCGGCCGACATATTTGCCCCACTCATGCGCCTGCACAATCCAGATGCCATTTTGCTGATCCGGCGCGCACGGCGTACCAGGCACGTAATCGACCTGTTTTTTATTTTCAGACGCCATGCAAACCGGATCTTGTGAGTGACCACCCACAATCATTGCCAGCGCGCCTTTTGGCAGGCTGCGTGCCATCTCCACATCGCCTGGCGCATTCGAGCCATGCTCGCCATTGTCGTAATGGCCCATATGCGTGGTCGCCAGAATCACATCCGGTTTTTCGTTTTGCTTCAGCTCAGCTATCACCAGCTTCGCTTCGTCGGCCGGTTTGCGGAATTCGATATCGGTGAAAAACTCCGGGTTGCCGATTTTCGCCGTGTCGTCGGTAGTTAAGCCAATAACGGCAATTTTCAGCCCCTGGCGATTAAACATCATCCACGGTTTAAACAGGCGCTCGCCGGTGCTTTTCTGGTAAATGTTGGCGGAAAGGAACGGGAACTTAGCCCATTTCTCCTGCTGGCGCAGTACGCTGAGCGGGTTGTCGAACTCATGGTTGCCCACGGCCATCGCATCGTAGCCAATCAGGTTCATGCCGCGAAAATCGGGTTCGGCATCCTGTAAATCCGATTCCGGCACCCCGGTGTTGATATCGCCGCCGGACAGCAGCAGCACGCTGCCGCCTTCGGCCGCTACCTCTTTGCGAATGCCATCAACCAGCGTTTTTTGCGCCGATAAACCATATTCGCCGTAATCACTGCGCCAGAAATGACCGTGATGATCATTGGTATGCAGAATGGTGATGTTATAGGTCTTATCCTGCTCGTAAGCCTGTACCTGCCAGCTGGCAACGCCCATCGCCGCCAGCAGCCCCAGCGTAATGCTCTTCTTTAACAATCTCATGCTTCCCTCCCTGACCCATTGATAAACTGAGAAATTACAGCGCCTGCCAATAATAGACAAATATGTATTCAGAATCGCAACTTCCTTCAAACTTTCAGCAAAGGTATGGTAGTCCGGGAATCATTACCGTGCTTTATCCCTAACCTCTTCTGACAACATACGTGGTATTTATGGCAATCAGTGAAACGTCGCAGACACCGCCTGCTGCGCGCACCTCGTTCGGTATTCTTGGCGCTATCAGCCTCTCGCATCTGCTTAACGATATGATCCAATCCCTGCTGCTGGCGATTTATCCGCTGTTGCAGGCCGACTTTGCATTGTCGTTTGTACAGATCGGTTTTATCACGCTGACCTTCCAGGTCGCTTCCTCGCTGCTGCAGCCGGTGGTTGGCTATTTGACAGATAAACACCCGATGCCGTGGTCGCTGCCCATCGGCATGTGTTTCACCTTAAGCGGGCTGGTGCTACTGGCACTGGCGGGAAGTTTTACCACGGTGTTGATCGCTGCCGCGCTGGTAGGAACGGGTTCATCAGTGTTCCACCCGGAATCGTCGCGCGTGGCGCGTATGGCGTCTGGCGGGCGTCACGGGCTGGCGCAATCCATCTTTCAGGTCGGCGGCAACTTTGGTGCCTCGCTTGGGCCATTGCTGGCGGCAGTGATCATTGCGCCTTATGGCAAAGGCAATGTTGCCTGGTTTGTGCTGGCGGCCCTGCTGGCGATTATTGTGCTGATGCAGGTAAGCCGCTGGTACGCCGCGCAGCACCGGGTGAATAAAGGTAAAAAACCCGTTTCAGTAGTCAATCCACTGCCGCGCAACAAAGTGGTGCTGGCAGTTTGCGTGCTGCTGATCCTCATTTTCTCGAAATACTTCTATATGGCGAGCATTAGCAGCTATTTCACCTTTTATTTAATGCAAAAATTTGATTTGTCGGTGCAAAACGCCCAGATGCATCTGTTTATCTTCCTGTTCGCGGTGGCGGCAGGCACGGTTATTGGCGGGCCACTGGGTGATAAGATTGGCAGAAAATATGTGATTTGGGGCTCTATCCTCGGCGTCGCGCCATTTACCCTGCTTTTACCCTACGCAACCCTCTTCTGGACCGGGATTTTAACGGTGATTATTGGTTTTGTGCTCGCCTCGGCGTTTTCAGCCATTCTGGTCTATGCGCAGGAGCTGTTACCAGGCCGTATCGGCATGGTTTCCGGGCTGTTTTTTGGTTTTGCCTTCGGAATGGGCGGCCTTGGCGCAGCAGTATTAGGGCTGGTTGCCGATCATACCAGCATCGAATTGGTCTATAAAATATGTGCTTTCCTGCCTTTACTCGGCATCCTGACCATATTCCTGCCCGATAACCGCCCGCAACACTGATTTCCTCACGGCCAAAGTCATACTTTGGCCGCTGCTTTCTCTTGCCTGCCCGCGCCTGGCGCATGATTTCTGTTACGGATACCCTACAGGCTATCTTTTTTCAGCTAAATTGCCATTTTCTTCATAATTCAACAATTATTCATAAACATAGTGGCGAAAACTGTCATAAACTGTAACGCAGTTGTCGGTTTTTAACCGCGGGATCCACGCACCAACGAAAGGAGACGGAATGCATCACGCCACACCGCTTATCACCACCATTGTCGGCGGCCTTGTGCTCGCTTTTATCCTCGGCATGCTTGCCAATAAACTGCGTATTTCTCCACTGGTGGGCTACCTGATAGCGGGTGTATTGTCCGGGCCGTTTACGCCGGGCTTTGTCGCCGATACCCAACTCGCGCCGGAGCTTGCGGAGCTGGGCGTGATTTTGTTGATGTTCGGCGTCGGGCTGCATTTCTCGTTGAAGGATCTGATGGCGGTAAAGTCCATCGCCATTCCCGGTGCGATCGCGCAGATTGCTGTTGCGACGCTACTGGGTATGGCGCTTTCCGCAATGCTGGATTGGTCACTGATGACCGGCATTGTCTTTGGGCTCTGTCTCTCCACCGCCAGTACCGTGGTGCTGCTGCGCGCGCTTGAGGAGCGGCAGCTTATCGACAGCCAGCGAGGGCAAATCGCTATCGGCTGGCTGATTGTAGAAGATCTGGTGATGGTGCTAACACTGGTGTTGCTGCCTGCCGTCGCCGGAATGGTGGAAAAAGGCAATGTCGGGCTGGCATCGCTGGCGGTGGATATGGGCATCACCATCGGCAAAGTGGTGGCCTTTATCGCCATCATGATGCTGGTTGGCCGCCGTCTGGTGCCGTGGATCATGGCGCGCAGCGCGGCGACCGGCTCACGCGAGCTGTTTACGCTCTCCGTGCTGGCACTGGCGCTCGGTATCGCTTTTGGCGCGGTGGAGTTGTTTGATGTTTCGTTTGCGCTGGGCGCGTTCTTCGCCGGAATGGTGCTCAACGAATCCGAGCTGAGCCACCGTGCGGCGCACGATACGCTGCCGCTGCGCGACGCGTTTGCGGTGCTGTTCTTTGTCTCCGTCGGTATGCTGTTTGATCCGCTGGTGCTCATTGAGCAGCCGCTGGCGGTGCTCGCTACGCTGGCGATCATCATCTTTGGTAAATCTGTCGCCGCGTTCCTGCTGGTGCGCATGTTTGGCCACTCGCCGCGCACCGCGCTGACCATCGCCGCAAGCCTTGCGCAGATCGGTGAGTTCGCCTTTATTCTGGCGGGCCTCGGCATGTCGCTGAACCTGCTGCCGCAGGCCGGGCAAAATCTGGTGCTGGCGGGCGCTATCCTGTCGATTATGCTCAACCCGGTGCTGTTCACGCTGCTGGAAAAGTACCTCGACAAAACCGAGACGCTGGAAGAGCAAACGCTGGAAGAGGCTATCGAAGAAGAGAAACAGATCCCGGTCGATATCTGCAACCACGCGTTGCTGGTAGGTTTTGGCCGCGTCGGCAGCCTGCTGGGTGAAAAACTGATGGCACAAGGCATTCCGCTGGTGGTGATTGAAACTTCACGTACCCGCGTGGATGAACTGCGTGAGCGTGGCATCCGCGCGGTGCTGGGCAATGCCGCTAACGAAGAGATCATGAACCTGGCGCATCTCGATTGCGCCCGCTGGTTGCTGCTGACCATTCCAAATGGTTACGAAGCCGGGGAGATTGTCGCCACCGCGCGTGAGAAGTGCCCGCACATTGAAATTATCGCTCGCGCGCACTACGACGATGAGGTGGACTACATCACTGAACGTGGCGCGAATCAGGTGGTCATGGGCGAGCGCGAAATCGCCAACACCATGCTGACATTGCTGGAAAAACCGCCGGCTGAAGAAGCCGTAACGGGTTAATCCAAAAAAGCCGGAGTGCTTACGCTGCTCCGGCTTTGTCTCATCCTCGTGTCTGCCCGGCTTCGTCGGGCAATCACCTCAACGTTCCCAGTATGCCTCTTCGAGGCTGTCTTCGCGTTCCGGCAGACCGCGCGTTAAACGCGGCGAGTGCTGGTTCAGCACCTGGTAACTGACGCGATTGGCGTATTTGCACACCTGTGCCAGCGAAGAGTACGTCAGCCAGTTGAATTTGTGCTTGCTGGAGTTCGGCACGTTGGTGCGGTGGTAGTTGTTGGCGGTGATGTCATGCAGCAACGCCGCGAGTGCGCCATCGCCCGCGCCGTTGGTATTCATGATTTTTTCCGGCCCGCCCATATACGGCGCAATGTGCGAGTAAATGCGCAGCGGATGTTCACAATCTTTGTGGCGCAGCGCACGGCTGAACTCGTACTGGTTAAATTCGGCAATCGCGCCCGGCAGCAAGGGATGCTGGGTTTTGCGCTTCGCTTCGTCTTCGGTGAAACCGGCCATATACAGACCAACTGGGCCTGCGGTACACAGGACGAGATCAACCCAGTCCAGAGCTTTATCGGCCGCCAGCAGCGGATCGCTTTCGCCGGTCAGCGCATGGCCTTCCTCTTCATTCATCGCCAGAATCGAGACGTTCTCTTTAAGGAAATCACGCCACCACTGCGGGTTATCGGCAATCACATATTTGGTGCCGAGCGTCAGCACCACCGGCACGTTATGCTTTTTGGCGTACGCCACCGCCTGCATGGTGGCTTCCGGCATCGGCTCGCCGGGGTTACAGCGCACCAGGTAAGAGGAGAGCACCAGCGCAGACGCTCCGGCGATCACCGCTTCCGGGATGCTCTCCGGGCGCAACTGGTTCATATGGCCAGGGCTGATAGCAAAGGTGCGCTCGCCGCTGTCGCTAATCAGCGTGAAACAACGACCAATGGCGCCATCGACGCCTTGCAGATAGTTGAGATCGGTACGGCTGGAGGTGTTACACAGGTAGCGGTAGGCATAACTGCCGATTTTCACGTTGTCGCACATAACGCCAAGCAGCACCGAGCGGTCATCCGCCAGCACCGAGTAATTATGCATGGTGTTGCCGATGGTGCCCCCCGCGAACTGGTGCGTGATCAAATCGTTACTGACCAGTTCCTGATAGAGCGCTTCCGCGACATCGTCGGCGATCACCAGCGAATGACCGGCACTGAGGCCGTAACGGGTAATAAACGCATCATCCACTTTCGCCTCGATATCCACCAGCGTCTGGTCGATACCGACAACCCAACACGTACCGGATTCGCTCTCGGGCTGAATTTGCTGTAACAGCGGGTCGCGGGCGTTAACGGGGAAATAATGCTTGGATTTACGTTTACCGGGAAATTTCATGATTGTAATTAGCGCCATACATTCGGGCCGGGAATGTTAACACACTCTCAGCCCGCGCTGCGATCAGCGATATTTGGCCGTCAGATTAACCATCATCTCGATATGTTCAGGAGAATCATTAAGCGCCTGAATGTACTCATATTTTTCGCCACCGGCTTCCAGAAAGAATTCGCGGTTTTGCACGGCTATCTCTTCCAGCGTTTCCAGGCAGTCGGCTGCAAAACCCGGGGACATCACCTGAATATGCTTCACACCTTTTTCGCCGAGCATTTTCAGAGTTTCATCTGTGTATGGCGTTAACCACGGTTCACGACCAAAGCGTGACTGGAACGTCATCATCACTTTTTCCGGCGGTAAGTCGAGCGCAGAAACCAGCTCGCGCGTCGTATCGCGACAGCGCTGCGGGTAATCATCCCCTTCTGCCGCATAACGCTGGGGAATGCCGTGGTAAGAGAGCAGCAATAAATCCGGCTCGCCATGCTGCGCAAACGAGGCACGCACGCTATTGGCGAGCGCAGCGATGTAATCCGCATTGTCGGCGTAGTCGCGAATAAAGGAGACGCCCGGAATATGGCGCTTTTTCGCCAGAATGCGCGCCAGCTCGTCCCACACGGCGGCAACGGTAGAACAGGAGTATTGCGGGTAGAGCGACAGCACCACAATATGTTCGACCCCTTGCGCCAGCAACTCATCGACCGCGCTTTCCAGCGACGGCGAACCGTAACTCATCCCAAGCACGACCGGCACGTCAGGCAAGCGCGCTGCCAGTGCCCGCTGCTGCCTGCGGCTGTAAACCATCAGCGGTGAGCCCTCTTCCATCCAGACAGATTGATAGAGTTTGGCGACGCGGGGAGAACGAATGGGCAGGATCACACCGCGCAGTAGCGGCCACCACAATAAACGCGACGTATCGACCACGCGTCTGTCACTCAAGAATTGCCGCAGATAGCGTTTCACCGCTTCGGGGGTCGGGGCATCGGGAGTGCCCAGATTGGCAAGCAGGATGCCGGTTTTCGCCTGACTCATTCACGCCTCTTAACCTTTTGAATGGTTGGTAATTGTAGCGTAAATGCGGTTAAACGGAACCCATTGCTGCGATAGGTAAGATGAGAAAAATTCTCACCCGGAGAGTCCGGGTGAGCGGGCGCGATTAGCCGAGGATTTTTTCCAGCTCTGCGCGTACATCAGCAACGGCTTTGGTGCCGTCGACTTTCGCATAGCGCGTGTTACCCGCCTGCGCTTCTTTCTGGTAGTAGCCGATCAGCGGCGCGGTCATCTGATGGTATTCCACCAGGCGTTTACGCACGGTCTCTTCCTGATCGTCTTTACGCGTGGTCAGCTCTTCGCCGGTCACGTCGTCTTTGCCTTCCACTTTCGGCGGGTTGAATTTGATGTGGTAAACGCGACCGGAAGCAGCGTGTACACGGCGACCGATAATGCGATCGACGATCAGCTCGTCCGGCACATCGAACTCAAGAACGAAATCAACGTTGATGCCGGCTTCTTTCATCGCGTCCGCTTGCGGAATAGTGCGCGGGAAACCGTCCAGCAGGAAACCATTGCGGCAATCTTCCTGGGCAATACGCTCTTTCACCAGCGCGATAACCAGCTCGTCAGTGACCAGCTTGCCCGCGTCCATGATGTCTTTTGCCTGTTTGCCCAGTTCGCTGCCAGATTTAACAGCGGCGCGCAGCATGTCACCGGTAGAGATTTGCGGAATACCGTATTTCTCCATGATGAACTGAGCCTGAGTTCCTTTACCCGCGCCCGGAGCGCCAAGCAGAATAATACGCATTGCGAAAATCCCCTCAAATGTTGGTTCAATTTTTCAAAAAGCGCTAAAAGATACCACCAGAACGACCCACGCTCAAGGAAGCGGGATCGGCTGAAACGGTTAATGATACGTTTTCTTATCATGCGCAAGGCAGAAAAGGAAAAGTGCCCGGTAACATCACCCCGGCGCTAATAAGTCCATTAAGAAATAAAAAAAGGGGCCAATGGCCCCTTATCGGTATCAGCTCAAACGCGGCTTATGAAACCAGTAACTGGTTCATGCGGCGAATAAACTGGTTCGGATCTTCCAGCGTACCGCGTTCAGCAAACAGCGCCTGATCCAGCAGTAACTCGACCCATTCTTTAAACTGGGTTTCGTCCTGCGTGTCAGCCGCGCGTTTCACCAGGGCGTGATCCGGGTTGAGTTCGAAAATGTACTTCACTTCCGGCGCATTCTGGCCCGCTGCGGCGAACAGTTTCGCCATCTGGGTGCTCATTTCGTCGGCATCGGTCACTACCACGGCTGGCGTATCGGTCAGACGGTGAGTCAGGCGCACTTCTTTCACACGATCGCCCAGCAGCGTTTTCACGCGCTCAACGAACGGCTCCAGCGCTTTCTCGGCTTCTTTTGCGCTTTCATCCACTTCGTCTGCCAGTTTGTCCAGCGAAGCGTCGGCTTTGGCAACAGACTGGAACGGCTTGCCGTCGAACTCGGTCAGGTAGCTCATCATCCACTCGTCGATGCGATCGGAAAGCAGCAGCACTTCGATGCCTTTCTTACGCAGCAGCTCCAGATGCGGGCTGCTCTTCGCCGCGGCGTAGCTGTCGGCGGTGATGAAGTAGATTTTTTCCTGCCCTTCTTTCATGCGCGACACATACTCTTCCAGTGACACAGTTTGTGCGGAAGAGTCGTTGTGCGTGGAGGCAAAGCGCAGCAGTTTGGCGATGGTTTCCAGGTTCGCGTGATCTTCGCCCGTGCCCTCTTTCAGCACCAGGCCAAACTGTTGCCAGAAGGTCTGGTATTTTTCCGCGTCATCTTTCGCCAGTTTTTCCAGCATTTGCAGCACGCGTTTGGTCAGCGCGGTGCGCAGGCTGCGCGTCACGCTGCTGTCTTGTAAGATTTCACGGGAAACGTTGAGCGGCAGGTCGTTGGAATCGACCAGGCCACGCACAAAGCGCAGGTAGTTCGGCATGAACTGCTCGGCTTCGTCCATGATAAACACGCGCTGAACATAGAGTTTCAGGCCGTGTTTATGATCGCGGTTCCACATATCCCACGGTGCCTGCGACGGAATGTAAAGCAGGCTGGTGTACTCCTGTTTACCTTCCACACGGTTGTGGCTCCAGATCAGCGGATCGGTAAAGTCGTGGGAGATATGTTTGTAGAACTCGTTGTATTCCTCGTCTTTGATTTCCGCTTTGTTACGCGTCCACAGGGCCTGCGCTTTGTTGATCTTCTCCCAGGAAACCACGGTTTCGCCGTCTTTCTCTTCCTGTTTTTCGATCTCTACCGGCAGCGCAATATGGTCGGAATACTTGCTGATGATCGAGCGTACGCGCCAGTCGTTGAGGAAGTCGTCTTCCCCTTCGCGCAGGTGCAGCGTGATTTCGGTACCGCGATCGGCTTTGGTGATATCGGCAACGGTGTATTCACCCGCACCTTCGGATTCCCAGAACACGCCGTTTTCAGCGCTTTCACCCGCCGCGCGGGTGCGCACGGTCACTTTATCGGCAACGATAAATGCCGAATAGAAACCGACGCCGAACTGACCAATCAGTTGGCTGTCTTTCGCCTGATCGGAACCCATGGATTCCAGAAACGCCTTGGTACCCGATTTTGCAATCGTCCCCAGGTGGTCGATCACTTCATCGCGCGTCATACCAATGCCGTTATCGGCAATGGTCAGCGTACGGTTCTCTTTATCAAAGGAGACGCGCACGTGCAGATCGCCATCGCCTTCGTACAGTTCCGGTTTGGACAGCGCGCGGAAACGCAATTTGTCCGCCGCATCCGAGGCGTTGGAGATAAGCTCACGCAGGAAGATTTCTTTGTTCGAATAAAGAGAATGGATCATCAAGTGCAGAAGCTGTTTCACTTCAGACTGAAAACCGCGAGTTTCTTGTCCTTTCATTGGGAAAACCTCAACAATGCCATTTACAAGGTAAAAATGCGTTGAGGGAGAAGTGGGGATATTGGCGGGAATTTTCAAGCGGAGGCAAAAATTTCTGCCTCCGTTTGGTTAAAAACGAATCTTGTGGCGGCCGGCCAGCGAGTGCGACAGCGTCGTCCCGTCAACCATTTCCAGTTCGCCGCCCACCGGCACGCCGTGGGCGATACGGCTGGCTTCCACACCATACTGCGCGCAAAGCTCAGCAATATAGTTAGCGGTCGCTTCGCCTTCCACCGTCGGGTTGGTGGCGAGGATCAGCTCCTGGATTTTCTCGGACGCCAGACGCTGCTCCAGCCGGTCAAGGCCAATGTCGTCCGGGCCGATACCGTCGAGCGGTGACAGATGCCCCATCAGCACAAAGTAGCGACCAGAGAACTGCCCGGTCTGCTCAATGGCGTAGATATCTGCCGGGCTTTCCACCACACAGATTTGACCGTTTTCCTGGCGGCGCGGGTTGCTGCAAATGTTGCAGACTTCCTGCTCGGTGAATGTGCGGCAATCGGCGCAGTGGCCGATTTCCGACATTGCCCGAGTGAGCGCCTGTGCCAGCCGCATGCCGCCGCTGCGATCGCGCTGCAACAGCGTAAACGCCATACGCTGCGCCGACTTCGGGCCAACGCCCGGCAGGCAGCGCAGTGCTTCCATAAGCTGCGTTAACAGCGGGCTGGTCTGCATCAGAACGGCATCTTAAAGCCTGGCGGCAGCGACATACCGGAAGAGACGGAGGCCATTTTCTCTTTCTGCGTTTCGTCAATGCGGCGAGCGGCATCGTTAAAAGCAGCGGCAACCAGATCTTCCAGCATCTCTTTGTCGTCTTCGAGCAGGCTCGGATCGATCTCCACGCGACGGCAGTTATGCGCGCCGTTGATGGTCACTTTCACCAGACCCGCGCCCGATTCGCCGGTCACTTCCAGCTGCGCGATCTCTTCCTGCATTTTCTGCATCTTTTCTTGCATCTGCTGGGCCTGCTTCATCAGGTTACCCAGACCGCCTTTTCCAAACATAGGCTTCTCTCTTTAGCTGTGGTGACTAACCAGAGTGATAAGTCACATTCAGGGTTGAAAACGGGTAGCCGCAGCTGCCCGTCAAAGGGGGCGGATACTCTCTTCGTCCAGATCCGCATCGAAAAAGCGTTGCAGCGTCTGGATGTTGCTATCCGCAATGATCGACTCGCGCGCCTGCGCAAGTTTTTCCTCATAGATTGCCTGGCGCCACTCCAGCGGCGTACGCACTGCCGGATTATCATCTTCAATGATAGTCAGTTCAACCGCCGCGCCATGTAATTCACTCAGCGCCTCGCCCAGCGTTTTCAACGCGCCCTGCGAGTTTAGATGGCGCTGAGAACTACGCAAATGCAGGCATATCCGTTCGCCGTCCTGCTCTTTCCAGGCGTTCAGCGCAACCTGCTCGACCAGTTTCGGCAATTTAAGCTGGCTGACTTCTTTCGCCCAGGCGTCGCGCTCTATCGCTTCTTCCGCCAGTTTTTTCGCCAGCTCTGGCGTTTTTTCATGCTCGAGCGCTTTTTTCAACGCTTTTGGCGTGGCGACAACTTCTTTTACCGTTTCCACGACCGTTGTCGCTTTCCAGCGATAGGCTTCTTTTTTGGCCGGAGCCTGTTCGAGCGCCGACGGAGCCGGACGCGATTGCACGCGCTCGGTCACCGAAGCCAGTCGTTCCAGCGCGGCGTTACTCACCGGCCGCGCGCGGGTTGCGGCTGCCGGTTCACTCTTTTTTGCTTTATCGGCTCCCTGCGCGCGTTGCAATTGTCTGCGCGCCGCCAGTACCTGGCTGGTCGCGTCGGGCATCGCTACATCTTGTGGCGGTGGCATCTGCGAAGGCATTTGCGGTGCGACAGCAACCTGCTGCGGCGCGACTACCGCCGTGGGTGCCACGGGAGCAAAAGAGTGTTGTGTTGCTTCCGGCGCGGCCAGCGGCATCCGCGGGTGGAAAGCCAGCGCGCGCAGCAGCGTCATCTCGACGCCCATACGCCTGTCCGGCGCAAACGGCAGCTCTTTGCGGCCAATCAGCAACGTCTGATAATAGAGCTGCACATCGGCAGGCGGTACCGTACGGGCCAGCTCACGCAGACGGTGTTCAACCGGCGCCATATCGCTGCCAAGCGCCGAAGGTGTGAGCTGAACCATCGCGATGCGGTGCAGTAACGTTTGCATTTCCAGCAGCAACGCATCCCACTCAACGCCGCGCGAGGCCGCATCGTTCACCAGCGCCATTGCGCGTTCGCCGTTAGCGGCGACGATCGCTTCAACCAGCGAAAGCGCCTGGTCGTCATTCAGCGTGCCGAGCATGGAACTGACCACGTCGGCGGAAAGCTGGCCGTTGCCGCTGGCTATTGCCTGGTCGGTCAGACTCAGCGCATCACGCAGGCTGCCGTCAGCGGCGCGCGCCAGCAGTTGCAGCGCGCGGGGTTCGTGTTCGATCTTCTCGTCGTCGAGAATATGTTCGAGCTGGTTACGGATCTGGTCGACATCCAGCGCTTTAAGATGGAACTGCAGGCAACGAGAGAGAATGGTCACCGGCAGTTTTTGCGGGTCGGTGGTCGCCAGCAAGAATTTGACATGTTCGGGCGGCTCTTCCAGCGTCTTTAACAGCGCGTTAAAGCTGTGACGCGAGAGCATATGCACTTCATCGATGAGATAAACTTTGAAACGCCCACGCGCCGGTGCGTACTGTACGTTGTCCAGCAGATCGCGCGTGTCTTCCACTTTGGTGCGCGAGGCGGCGTCAATCTCTATTAAATCAACAAAGCGGCCCTGCTCGATTTCGCGGCAGTTATCACAGACGCCGCACGGTGTGGCGGTGATGCCGGTTTCGCAATTAAGCCCCTTCGCCAGCAAGCGGGCAATAGAGGTTTTTCCGACACCACGGGTGCCAGAAAACAGATACGCATGATGGATGCGTCCTGAGGATAAGCCGTTCGCCAGTGCGGTCAGCACATGCTCCTGGCCGACGACGTCAGCAAAAGTTTGTGGTCGCCATTTTCGGGCTAAGACCTGATAACTCATTGGCAGGCTCTGAAACGCTGGAAGGTGGATTTACGAAGGGATAATGCTAACACAGCCAGGCTGTGAATACACTCCATCCCTCAGGCATGAGGAATGGAGGTAATTGGCGTAAACAGCGCGATTAATGCCCCGGGAACGGCACCAGGCTGTAGCTGGTTATGCCCTGTTTTTGCAGGCGCTGTTCGCCGCCGAGGTCGAACAGATTAATGATAAATGCGGCGTCAGTTACTTCACCACCCAGACGGCGAATCAGTTTTACGGTCGCCTCAATGGTGCCGCCGGTTGCCAGCAGATCGTCCACCACCAGCACTTTATCGCCTGGCTGGATCGCATCAACGTGGATCTCTAACTGATCGGTGCCGTACTCCAGCTCATAGCTTTCGGCGATGGTTTCGCGCGGCAGTTTACGCGGTTTACGCACCGGTACAAAACCGACACCCAGACCAAGCGCGACCGGCGCGCCAAACAGGAAACCACGCGCTTCGGTACCGACAACTTTGGTGATCCCGGCGTTTTTATAACGTTCAACCAGCAGTTCAATGCTGAGAGCGTACGCTTTCGGGTCTTCCAGCAAACTGGTGACATCACGGAACAGGATGCCCGGTTTCGGGTAATCCTGAATGCTTTTGATGCTGTTTTTAAGAAATTCAAGCTGCTGCGCAGTCGCTGTCATGGATTTTTTGCCTGATAGAAACGGTATTACTCACGGTACGCGCGTTGAAGGCTTGATGTAACCACTGATTAACATTTAATCAGCCGCACCCGTGCTCGAAAACGCTCGAATTTACTGGCAGTCCGCCACAATTGCAACTGCCTTCGCTGCGCTTTATGGTTTTTGTTGCTTTGCGTCAATCACCGGGATGCGCCACATAAAGAAAAGCAGACAGGACAGAATGACCAGTAACAGAATTCGAACCCATAGCATGTTCACGAAATATAATGAAATGGCGAACGTAACCAGGATGACCGCAATCGCACGCGGCTTCGCGCCCGGCGGCATCGCACGGTACTGCTGCCAGTGGCGCAGATAGCCGCCAAACCAGGAACGGTAGAGTAACCACTGGTGAAAACGCGGCGAAGAGCGGGCGAAGCACCATGCCGCCAGCAATATAAAAGGAGTGGTTGGGAGCAGCGGCAACACCGCGCCGAGCGTACCAAGGGCTACCGCCAACCAGCCTATGATGATTAAAATAGTGCGTTGCATAATGCGAATCGTTATCAGGATGAGCGGCTAATGTAGCACAGTCAGGATGATTTACAGGGGGAAGACGCGTGAAAAGCGCCGTGCTTTTACAGAGGCTGGAACAACAACTCGCGACGCTACGCCAGCAGGTCGCACCGCTGGCGCATCACGCCACGGTTAGCGCCCGTTTTGACAGGCATCTTTTTCAAACCCGCAGTACGCGGATGCAATCTTATCTTGATGAAAGTACAGCGAATATGGCGGCGTTACGCCACGCGGTTGAACACGGGCGGGTAGAACAAGTGGTCTGGCTGGCGGAGCATTTGACCGCGCAAATCGCGGCGTTGACGCGTGAAAGCGCCGTCTGGTCGTTACGCGAGTGGGATCACGCATCGCCGGGCATCGCACGCTGGCAGCGTAGACGCCTGAAGCATCAGGAGTATGAGCGTCGGCTGCTGGCAATGAAACAAGAACGCGAACAGCGTTTGCGCTCGGTCACTACGCTTGTTGAACAGCAACAGTTGCAGAAGGAAGTTGAAGCGTTTGCCGGCAGGCTCACCCGTTGCCGCCATGCGCTGGAGAAGATCGAAGGCGTGCTGACGCGCTTAACCCGTTAACCCAGGAGAGAGAATGTCACTGGAAAATGCCCCGGATGAGGTCAAGCTGGCGGTGGATTTGATTATGTTGCTGGAGCAGCATGATATTGCGCCTGAGCTGGTGCTCAAGGCGCTGGAGATTGTTAAAAAAGATTTTGAAAATAAACAACTGGCTGCCCCTCTTCCGTAAGAGGGGCCACATTTTTACTGCCCGACCGACGGTGTCGGATCGTCACCTTTTAGCTCACGCTTCACTTCGGTCAGCTCATCACCTTTACCATTACGCAGGTGCACTTCCAGCTGATTGAAGGCGATATCAATATCATTCTCGCGACACAGTTTATCGATGGTGCGGTTGAGCTCATCCACCGTATAGCTGCGATCGCGCAGTTCACGCACATACAGACGCAACTCGTGATCCAGCGTACTGGCGCCAAAAGTAGTGAAGAAGACGGACGGTTCCGGATCGTGCATCACTTTTGGATGCTCCATCGCCGCTTTCAGCAACACTTTTTTCACCTTGTCGAGATCTGAACCATAGGCCACGCCAATGCGGATCACCACGCGGGTGATGGTATCGGACAATGACCAGTTAATCAGACGCTCGGTGACGAACGCTTTGTTCGGGATGATGACCTCTTTGCGGTCAAAATCGGTAATAGTAGTGGCACGGATACGGATTTTGCTGACCGTACCGGAGAAAGTACCAATTGTTACCGTATCGCCTATGCGCACCGGGCGTTCAAACAGAATAATCAGGCCGGAAACAAAGTTACCGAAAATTTCCTGCAAGCCGAACCCGAGACCAACCGACAACGCGGCTGCCAGCCATTGCAGTTTATCCCATGAGACGCCAAGCGAGCCGAACACGGTTAACGCGCCAACGGCAATAATGACGTAATTAAGGATAGTAGTGACGGCATAAGACGAGCCCTGGCGCATATTCAGCCGCGAGAGGATCAACACTTCCAGTAAGCCCGGTAAGTTGCGGATTAGCGCCCATGCCACCACAAAGACAATCACCGCAAACAGCAAGCTGCCAAGCGTCACGCTTTTCGTCACCGCCGCACCAGCTTCAGTGCCGTTGTAATGCCACAAGGTGATGCTGTCGAGATAGGCGAAAACGGTGATCAAATCAGACCAAATCGCCCAGAACACCACGCCAAACAGCGCGACCATCACCAACATCGTGATACGCAATGTTTGCTGGTTAACCTGTTCCAGCGCAATGGTCGGTTCTTCTTGCGGTTCAGCCCCTTCTGCGCCCTCTTTCACCATATTCTGCCGACGCGCCAGCGCACGACGATACGCAATACGGCGTGCCGCTACGCTTAACCCTCGCAGCACCGTCTGGTAAAGCAGGTTCCAGATAATGACCAGGTAAACCGTTTCAATCCAGCGCCCGGAGAGGCGCAGCGTGGTGTAGAAATAACCTGTCGCCGTCAGCACCATTAAGGCAATCGGTACAATCGCCAGCACGGTGACCGTCACCAGACGAATGCTGTGCGACTCTTTATCACGCCAGCTTTCGCGGAACATCGGCCATACCAGCGCGGTGATCACCAGCAAGTTGACCAGAATGACAAACTGCCCGATCACATCATCCATCAGATGCAGCGGGGAGAGTTCTGATACCACCGACCAGAAGTGCAGCGGCAATAATGCCAGGCTGATACGCACAATCTGCCGACGCCAGTGGCTGGTAAGCTGGGCGGGCATATTAAAGTGACTGACCGCAACGCCGTCTTTTTCCAGCACTTTCCAGCACAGGCCAAATACCAGCCAGAACAGCGCCAGTTTTTTACTGAATGCCCACAGCAGCTCGCTAATGTTTAGCTGCATGGTAAGCAGGATCAGACCGACTGCCAGGATTAGCAAACAGACTGGCAAGGCCCGAATCAGATCGATAAAGATCGCTTTCGGCGTATGCAACTGGCTGTCGCTTCGCAATTGCCCGACCTGGGCGGCAAGTTTTGCCTGGTAGTTTTTCAGCCAGCGCAAACGCCAGCGGATCAGCCCGGCAATCAGTAATAATGGCAAACCGGCCAGGAAAGCAATGGCCACCGCTGGCCAGGCTTTTTCCCAGTTAACGGTGATTTTGGTGCTTTTAATCTGGTCGCGTAGCGCTTTCGGGAAAGCTTTGAACCACTCCCAGTCCATCGGCTTATTGCTGTTCACCCAGAAGATTTGCTGAGTGAGGATCTCCTGCAAGCTTTTCGACACGCTCATCAATTGCTGCTGATTCACCTGCAAGTTGATGGCCATCATGAGCTGGTTGCCAAGCTGCTTGTTCAGTTGATCGAGCAGTTCGCGGCGCATATCCACCACTTGCAACAGCGCGTCATGGACTTCGTCGTTAACCTCGGTCTGATGCCCCTCTTCCAGTTTGGCGACAAAGTTATCGCTCTGGAACAGGGCATCACGCTGCTGGTTGATGTCGAACTGCTCAAGACGCAGATCCGCAATGCGGTTGGTCATATCTTCCAGTTCATCCGCCGACGGTAAGGTCTGCTGTTGCTGGTAGAGAATACGCGACAACAGCAAGCTGCCTTTCAATACGGAAATCTGTTCTTTTATATTGCGCTCAGACTGCAACGCACGATCGAGCCAGTTTTTCACCTTGATATTCTGCTGCACCAGCGCGTTACCGCTCTCTGTCGCGGCAATCAATTTCTGGCTCAGTTGATGGTTAATATCCAGCTCTTGTTTTACCAGCGGGTTCGCCTGGATACGCGCCGTTTCGTCCGGCGTGACCGCTTCTTGCGCGGTTTTTTCGGTTAGCGTCAGGCGCTTGCTGTTTACCGCTTCCTGCAATAACTGGAGCTGGTGTTCAAGGCGGTTACTGTTCGCAGTAACGTAATCGCGCTGCTTTTGCAACGTGTCTTGCAATACCGTGTTGCCTTCCAGGCTTTTGCGCAGCTGCTCGATCTGCGCATTGAGCAATGCCTGCTGTACCAGCAACAAGTTTTGCTGCGAAGGACGCAGTGCGCCCTCGCCCGCTGCGGTGCCGTTCAGACGGTTGCGAATTTGCTGCAACTGCTGCGAAGCGGAGTACATAGAATTCTGCACACGCTCCGGCTGAGTCTGTAATGACACCAGTTGGCTGTTGTAATTGGATAAGTCGTTTTGCGCGGTTTGCAGATCTTCAAGCAGTTGTGACACGCGGGATTCCAGCTGGCGCAGGGAGAGCGAGGCCAGCGTTTTACGCGTCTCGTCGTCGTTGTCTTTATCGTTAAGCGCGTTGAGCGCATCCGTTGCCTGGCGCAGTTTGTCTGGCGCTTGTGCGACTTTCTGCTTGAGCAGCGCGGTTTCTTGCTTGACCCGGTCAATTTTGTCGAGCGTGTCCAGCGTCTCCGTTAAATCCTGGATAACCAGTTTGTCCTGCGCGGAGTGCTCTTTTTGCTTATTCAGCGCATCAAGCTGGCTTTGCACATCGGTGCGGGAAGGCAAATCGTTGGTTGTCTGCGCCCGGGCGACGTTACTCGCAAGGCAAATAAAGACAAGAAACAATGCGGCGGCAAAAGCGGCGAACGTATTTCGCGTGCGATAGTTGTGCAACATAATTTGAGCGATCGTTTTCTGTTCGGGAAGGCGGCCGGAATAGCCACGCGCGCAAGAATATCACGCTGTTATGCAACAACCTAGCGAAGTGAGAAGCCTCCAGGAGAAATCCTGGCGGCTTTCAATGTTATGCGTTGAGCGCGTGCGGCTCAGCGCGCAGCGTCGGGCAGAGCTGGCACATCTCAAGCAAGACAGAAACGTAATCACGCGCTTCTTTTTTGAGGTCAAAAGATTGCGGGGCAAAGAGCCAGTTTTCCATAATCCCTGAAATATAGGCGCGTATAAGCACTGCGACGCGGCGGGTGAGTAAATTGTCCGGCAGCAATTTTGCCTGCATACATTCGCGGAGTGTAAGCTCGATTCGATCATAACTTTCCAGGCACAAATTCCGCTGCGCTTCTTGCACAATCGCCATTTCGCCGACAAACTCACATTTGTGAAAAATGATCTCCATCATTAAGCGACGCCGTTCTTCAACAACTGTTGCTTCAAGGATATAAACCAATATTTCTCTTAATACAGAGAGTGGATCGTCGGGGAATTTTGCCCGATACTCAGTCTCAAGATCGCTAATACTGGACTCTGATAGCTCCCATATTTCACTAAACAAATCCGACTTGTTTTTGAAGTGCCAGTAAATCGCGCCGCGAGTCACGCCTGCCGCCTGCGCAATTTCAGCCAACGAAGTTGCAGAAACGCCATTCTGCGAAAATAGACGCATGGCGACATCAAGAATGTGCTGACGAGTCTCCAGCGCCTGTTGTTTGGTTTTTCGTGCCATATGTTGGTGAATTTACAGGAGTCAGATTTACATACATTTGTGAATGTTTGTACCATAGCACGACCATAATATAAACGCAGCAATGGGTTTTTGGGCCATTGATCCATTGATCAATTTGAAATCGGACACTCGAGGTTTACTTATGAACAAAAACAGAGGGTTAACGCCTCTGGCGGTCGTTCTGATGCTTTCGGGCAGCTTAGCGCTTACAGGATGTGACGAAAAACCTGCGCAGCAGGGAGCAGGCCAGATGCCAGAAGTTGGCGTCGTAACGGTCAAAACTGAACCTCTGCAAATCACCACAGAACTGCCGGGCCGAACCAGTGCGTACCGCATCGCAGAAGTCCGCCCGCAGGTTAGCGGCATTATCTTAAAACGCAACTTCACGGAAGGCAGTGACGTTGAAGCTGGTGTCTCGCTCTATCAGATTGATCCGGCAACTTATCAGGCTGCTTACGACAGCGCGAAAGGCGACCTTGCTAAGGCGCAAGCTGCGGCGAATATCGCGCAGATGACCGTGAATCGTTATAAAAAGCTGCTCGGCACCAAGTACATCAGCCAACAGGATTACGACACCGCGCAGGCGGATGCACAGCAGGCTAATGCGTCGGTTGTCGCCGCAAAAGCAGCGGTTGAAAGCGCGCGTATCAATCTGGCTTACACCAAAGTGACCTCGCCAATTAGTGGCCGCACCGGTACCTCGACCGTAACGGAAGGCGCGTTAGTGCAGAGTGGGCAAACGACTGCGCTGACTACCGTGCAGCAGCTTGACCCGATCTACGTTGATGTAACCCAGTCGAGCAACGACTTCCTGCGCCTGAAACAGGAGATGGCCAATGGTTCTCTGAAACAGGAAAACGGCAAAGCGAAAGTGCAACTGGTCACCAATGACGGCATTCAGTATTCGCAGACTGGTACGCTGGAGTTCTCCGGTGTGACCGTTGACCAGACCACCGGTTCTATCACGCTGCGTGCGGTGTTCCCGAACCCTGACCACACTCTGCTGCCGGGCATGTTTGTGCGCGCCAGGCTTGAAGAGGGTGTAAACCCGAACGCGATGCTGGTTCCGCAGCAAGGCGTTGCCCGTACACCGCGGGGCGATGCAACGGTGATGGTTGTGGGCGAAGGTGACAAAGTTGAAATCCGTAATATCACTGCGACCCAGGCCATTGGCGACAAATGGCTCGTAACGGATGGCCTGAAAACCGGCGATCGCGTGATCATCACGGGCTTACAAAAAGTCAAACCGGGCGCGCAGGTGAAAGCGCAGGAAGTGACTTCTGACAATAAAGAGCAAGCCCAGGCCGGCGGCCAGTCAGAAAAACCGAAGTCTTAACTTAAACAGGAGCCGTTAAGACATGGCTAAGTTTTTTATCGATCGCCCCATATTTGCGTGGGTTATCGCGATTATCATCATGCTGGCGGGGGCGCTTTCGATCCTCAAATTGCCGGTAGCGCAGTATCCGACGATCGCGCCACCGGCAATTCAGATCACGGCTTCCTACCCAGGTGCTGATGCGAAAACGGTGCAGGATACCGTAACGCAGGTTATCGAACAGAATATGAACGGTATCGATAACCTGCTGTATATGTCCTCTGCCAGTGATTCCTCTGGTACGGTGCAGATCACTATCACCTTCGATTCCGGTACTGATGCGGATATCGCGCAGGTTCAGGTGCAGAACAAACTGCAGCTGGCGATGCCGTTGTTACCGCAGGAAGTACAACAGCAAGGCGTTAGCGTTGAGAAATCATCCAGTAGCTTCCTGATGGTTCTCGGTATGATCAGCACCGATGGCTCAATGACGCAGGAAGATATCGCCGACTATGTGGGCGCGACCATTAAAGATCCGGTCAGCCGTACAGCGGGCGTGGGTGATGTTCAGCTGTTCGGTGCGCAGTATGCAATGCGTATCTGGATGGATCCGAACAAACTCAATAATTTCCAGCTGACGCCGGTTGACGTGATTACGGCTATTAAAGCGCAGAACGCCCAGGTAGCGGCTGGTCAGTTAGGCGGTACACCGCCGGTGAAAGGGCAGCAGTTGAACGCCTCCATCATCGCGCAGACCCGTCTGACCTCGACCGAAGAGTTTGGCAAAATCCTGCTGAAAGTGAACAGCGATGGCTCGCAGGTTCGTCTGCGTGATGTCGCGAAGATCGAACTGGGCGGCGAAAGCTACGACGTTATCGCCCGCTACAACGGTCAACCGGCAGCGGGTCTGGGGATTAAACTGGCAACCGGCGCGAACGCACTGGATACCGCCGAGGCAGTACGCGCGACTATTGCCAAACTGGAACCGTTCTTCCCGCACGGTCTGAAAGTGGTTTACCCGTACGACACCACCCCGTTCGTTAAGATCTCAATTAACGAAGTGGTGAAAACGCTGGTTGAAGCGATCGTGCTGGTGTTCCTGGTGATGTATTTGTTCCTGCAGAACTTCCGCGCAACGCTTATCCCAACCATCGCGGTGCCGGTGGTGCTGCTCGGTACTTTCGCCATACTCGCCGCGTTTGGCTACTCGATAAATACCCTCACCATGTTTGGTATGGTGCTGGCGATAGGTCTGCTCGTGGACGACGCCATCGTGGTGGTGGAAAACGTCGAGCGTGTGATGATGGAAGAGGGCTTGCCGCCGAAAGAGGCGACACGCCGCTCGATGGAGCAGATTCAGGGCGCGCTGGTCGGTATTGCGCTGGTTCTGTCAGCCGTATTTATCCCGATGGCCTTCTTTGGTGGTTCTACCGGCGCTATCTATCGCCAGTTCTCGATCACTATCGTTTCTGCGATGGTGCTCTCTGTACTGGTGGCGTTGATCCTGACGCCTGCGCTGTGCGCCACGATGCTGAAACCGGTCGCAAAAGGCGATCACGGCGAAGGCAAAAAAGGCTTCTTCGGCTGGTTCAACCGCATGTTCGAGAAGAGCACGCACCACTACACCGACAGCGTGGGCAACATCCTGCGCAGCACCGGTCGTTATTTGCTGCTCTATATCATTATCGTTGCGGGCATGGCGGTGCTGTTTGTTCGTCTGCCAAGTTCGTTCCTGCCGGATGAAGACCAGGGTGTATTTTTGACCATGGCTCAGTTACCTGCTGGTGCGACTCAAGAACGCACGCAGAAAGTGCTGGATGAAGTGACGAAGTATTATCTGGAAAACGAGAAAGACAACGTTAACTCCGTCTTTACCGTTAACGGTTTCGGCTTCTCCGGTCGCGGTCAGAACACCGGTCTGGCATTCGTTTCGCTGAAAAACTGGGATGAACGCCCAGGTGAAGCGAACAAGGTTCCGGCCATTGCGGGCCGTGCCAGTGCGCACTTTGCATCAATTAAAGATGCGATGGTCTTCGCCTTTAACCTGCCAGCGATTGTCGAGCTGGGTACGGCTACCGGCTTTGACTTCCAGTTAATCGATCAGGCCAACCTCGGTCATGAGAAGTTAACGCAGGCGCGTAACCAGTTGTTTGGTGAAATCGCGCAGCATCCGGATCTGCTGGTCGGTGTGCGTCCTAACGGACTTGAAGATACACCGCAATTCAAGATCGATATCGATCAGGAAAAAGCGCAGGCGCTGGGCGTCTCAATTAGCGATATCAACACCACGCTGGGAGCAGCATGGGGTGGGAGCTACGTTAACGACTTCATCGACCGTGGTCGCGTGAAGAAAGTGTACGTGATGTCGCAGGCGAAATACCGCATGTTGCCAAGCGACATCGGTAACTGGTACGTCCGTGCAACCGATGGTCAAATGGTGCCGTTCTCGGCCTTCTCCACCACGCACTGGGAATATGGTTCACCGCGTCTGGAACGTTACAACGGTTTACCGTCAATGGAACTTCTTGGCCAGGCGGCTCCCGGTAAAAGTACCGGTGAAGCAATGGCAATGATGGAAGAACTGGCCAGCAAGTTGCCTACCGGCATCGGCTATGACTGGACGGGGATGTCCTACCAGGAACGTCTCTCCGGTAACCAGGCGCCAGCGCTGTACGCCATTTCGCTGATTGTGGTCTTCCTCTGTCTGGCGGCATTGTATGAGAGCTGGTCGATTCCGTTCTCGGTCATGCTGGTGGTGCCACTGGGGGTAGTTGGCGCATTGCTGGCGGCGACTTTCCGTGGCCTGACCAATGACGTGTACTTCCAGGTAGGCCTGCTGACAACCATTGGCTTGTCGGCGAAGAACGCGATACTTATCGTCGAATTCGCCAAGGATCTGATGGATAAAGAGGGTAAAGGGCTGATAGAAGCGACGCTCGAAGCAGTACGTATGCGTTTGCGCCCGATTCTGATGACGTCTCTGGCGTTTATCCTCGGGGTACTGCCGTTGGTTATCAGCTCCGGTGCAGGTTCTGGTGCGCAGAACGCCGTAGGTACCGGCGTAATGGGCGGCATGATCACCGCAACCGTACTGGCTATCTTCTTCGTTCCGGTGTTCTTTGTGGTGGTCCGCCGCCGCTTTAGCCGCCGCAGCGAAGATATCGAACATAGCCACAAGGTTGAGCAGCAGTAAGTTTCTCAGTCTCTATATTAGAAAAGGCCGCGCTTAGCGGCCTTTTTCACATCAACGCATTCGTCCATAAACAGCCATTAAAAGCATTTATTGTCTGTTTGTTTATTTTATGCTGCAAATATAAGGCATATAATTACTGTGTATTTGGGATAAAACTTTGATCGCCAGGTAATACTCTTAATTAGCTGGTACAATCAGATTAAGTCAGAAAAATCCTGGTATAAAAATATTCCCATTTGAGGAATAATCTCAATTGCGCTAACTTAATGAATCGTAAGGATGCGCGAACAATAAAACGCATATCCGCGACATTTTATCTCCATTGAGTCGATTGCTATTTCGTCCATTTTGGGCAGAAAAACATATTATTTGTAATTTTTCATGATGGCACCATGAAATCCTATTCAGACTAGCTTATAGTTATATCAACATCATAAAGCAGCCTGTGTCTCTGGTCAGAGCAGAAGTTTCCCATCCTGAAACAGCGTTTGGTTAGTAAAAAAATTACCACTCAGAAGGGGATGCGTTATGGACGAATACTCGCCGAAAAGGCATGATATTGCGCAGCTCAAATTTCTCTGCGAAACGTTGTACCATGATTGCCTCGTTAATCTTGAAGAGAGCCATCATGGGTGGGTTAACGATCCTACTTCAGCAATCAATTTGCAGTTAAACGAGCTGATAGAACACATAGCCACTTTCGCACTTAATTATAAAATTAAGTACAATGAAGATAATAAGCTGATTGAACAGATAGACGAATACCTCGACGATACGTTTATGTTGTTCAGTAGCTATGGCATAAATACACACGACTTACAGAAATGGCGTAAAACAGGTAACAAACTGTTCCGCAGTTTCGTCAATGTAAGCAAGGCTAATCCTGTTAGCCACTCTTGTTAATTTTTCAACACTAAGGTGAAGGTATGTCCGAAAAACCATTAACAAAAATTGATTATTTGATGCGTTTAAGACGCTGTCAGACAATTGATACCCTTGAACGTGTAATTGAAAAAAATAAATATGAACTCCCCGACGAGGAACTCGCGGTGTTTTATTCAGCAGCGGATCATCGTCTGGCAGAACTGACCATGAATAAGCTTTATGACAAAATCCCCTCCTCCGTGTGGAAGTTTGTGCGCTAATTATCCTGAATGTTTATCGAAGATTTTTCTACCGCAACATGGCGTTCAACCTTGGTGACAGGTGTATCCGCTCCCAATGAATGATGAAAAACAAAAAATGACAGCCGGCCTACCCTACCGCCCGTCTGATGAAACCTTGCGTGCCGACCGTCTGCGCGCCCGGCAGTTGCTTCATCGCTATAACCATTCAGGCCCTGAGGAAAAAGCTGAACGCAAAGCCATTCTCAAAGATCTGCTTGGTAAAAGTGAAGATGCTTACATTGAACCCAGTTTCCGCTGTGACTATGGGTACAATATTTTCCTCGGTAAGTCGTTTTACGCTAATTTTGATTGCGTGATGCTCGATGTCTGCCCTATTCACATCGGCGACAATTGCATGCTGGCACCTGGCGTGCATATTTACACGGCAACGCATCCGGTTGATGCCGCTGAACGCATAAGCGGCATTGAATATGGAAAGCCCGTCACCATTGGCCATAACGTCTGGATTGGCGGGCGAGCGGTGATTAATCCTGGCGTCACAATCGGGGATAACGCCGTGATTGCTTCCGGTGCGGTTGTGGTCAAAGATGTACCACCCAATGTGATCGTCGGCGGTAACCCGGCGCAGATCATCAAAACACTGCCCCCCGCCGCGCTGTAACTGTTATCGTTTTTTGTGCTGAAACTGTTACTTTTTTCATACATGGTGGCAACTTAAAATAGGCTGTCCACCTGCAAAACAGTATCAACAAAGGCGTAAGATGACAGAGATACAGCGGCTGCTCACCGAAACGATTGAAGAGATAAATCAGCGCGAGAAACGGGATAACCGGCCGCGCTTTAGCATCAGTTTTATCCGCAAACATCCTGGCTTGTTTATCGGCATGTATCTGGCCTGGCTGGCTACGCTCGCCGTGATGCTGCAGTCCGAAACCCTCTCCGGTTCGGTATGGTTGCTGGTTGTGCTGTTCATCGTGCTAAACGGCTTTTTCTTTTTCGATGTATATCCGCGCTACAACTACGACGATATCGATGTTCTCGATTTTCGCGTCTGTTACAACGGCGAGTGGTACAACACCCGCTTTGTACCTGATGGTTTGATTGAGGCCATTCTTCACTCGCCGAGTGTGGATGAGGAACACAAAGCGCAGCTACGGAAAATGGTTGAGCGTAAAGGCGAACTCTCTTTTTACGATGTTTTCACTCTTACCCGCCCTGCTGGCGCACAATCAGCCGGTTAAGCGCACTTACCGCCGCCGGAAACCGCGCGGCGGAGGTATTACCGTAACCCAATACCAGCCCACTTGATGCTGCGTTTTGCTCAAGCCAGAAACGGCTTAACGCATGCGGCGCAAGCTGGAGTTGATGCGCTTCGCGAACAAGAGCCTGATCGTCAATCCCCGGAATCGACAACGCTAAATGCAGCCCACCGCCGCCACCATATACATGATGATCAACCCGCATTTCGCTGTGTAACGCCTCCAGCAAATGTGCCTGCCGCTTGCGGTAAAGACGCCGCATCGCCGCCAGATGGCGCGTGTAATGTCCCTCTTCAATAAAACGCGCCAGCGTTAGTTGCTCTGCCCGGTGGCCCCCGCGTAATAAACTACCAATAACCGGCGCAGCAACCTGCGCCAGGGCGGGCGGCATGACCATAAAGCCAATACGCAGCGATGGAAACAGCGTCTTGCTGAATGTCCCGATATAGACCACCGGCGGATGAGCCACCATGCCGAGCATCGCGGGAATAGGCTCGCCCGGATAACGGAACTCGCTGTCATAATCGTCCTCGATAATCCAGCTCCCCGCACGACGGGCATAATCCAGCAACGCCAGTCGCCGGGTTGCACTCATCACCTGGCCTAAGGGATATTGATGCGACGGCGAGGTGTAAATAATGCGCGGCGTAGTTGCCTTCACATCCAGCCGCATACCTTCGTTATCGACACCGATTCCCGTGACATTTAACCCCGCCGATAAAAACGCGGTTTTTGCACCGCCATAACCAGGCTCTTCCACCCACGCTTCATCACCGGCATCGCACAACAAACGCACACACAACATCAGTGCTTCCTGCGCACCTTCAGTGATCACAATCTGTTCGGCGTCACAATGAATACCGCGGGAAATCGCCAGATGGCGCGCAATCGCAGCGCGCAGACGCAGTTCACCGGCAGACGCGCCATAATTCAGCAACGCGTTGCCCTCGTCGCGCCATACTCGCTCCGTCAGACGCCGCCAGATAGCCAGCGGAAAATAGTTGGCGGCGGGAATACCGGGAGTGAATGCCAGCGCGGGTGAATTACGCTGAACACCGCCGGGTAGCTGTTGTACGCCGCGCGCCAGCCTGACCGGTGGCGGCGTCTGCGGTGAACGTTCAACATTTGTCAGTGTAGCGACACGCGTTCCTTGCCGGTCACGCAATACATATCCTTCCACCGCCAGCTGCTCAAGCGCCGTGTTAACGGTATTGCGCGAAAGCACCAACGCCTGCGCCAGTACGCGCGAACCCGGCAACAGGCTACCCGATTTTAACCTGCCATTACGTATCGCATCACGCAGCGCCAGATAAAGCGTCCGCTGCCGCGTCACTCCCGCGCGCGCCGCCAGCGGCTGGCGCAGTAGCGCATATAACTCATCGTCCGGAATGTTCATTTCACGTTCTCAATCGTGGCCCCATAAGACTATAGCGGTATGGCTCTTTTTAGGGAACCAGCACCACGTTACGCTGGCGGCATATCAAAAGGAGCCACAAATGAACGCATTCAACGTGTATCAACAGCCGATCGGTGCAGCGCTGCCGGGCTGGCAGCCGCGACCTTTCCCCGAGCGCGTAGTGCTGAAAGGCGATTATTGTCGTCTCGAACCCTTGCAACCAGGACACGCCGCCGCGCTGTTTCAGGCGCATCAACGTGCAGGCGACAACCGTAGCTGGACATGGTTGTTGCGCGAACCCGAGCAGGATGAAGCCGCATTTAGCGCGTGGGTCACCAGCGTATGCGACCTTCGCGATCCGCTTCATTTTGCCGTTATCGCTAAGCCAACCGGTTTGCCGGTTGGCAGCTTATCGTTGATGCGCATTGATGAAAAAAACGGCGTGGTGGAAGTGGGCAGCGTGCATTTTTCGCCCCTGCTAAGCCGTACCCCGGCATCGACAGAAGCCCAATGGTTACTGATGCGCTACGTTTTCGACACGCTTGGCTATCGCCGCTATGAGTGGAAATGCAACAGTCTGAATGAACCTTCACGCCAGGCAGCGCTGCGCTTAGGTTTTCAGTTTGAAGGCCGCTTTCGTCAGGCACTGGTGAGTAAAGGCCATAACCGCGACACAGACTGGTTTTCAATTATTGATAGTGAATGGCCTGCCATGGATAGCGCGCTGCAACGCTGGCTTGCCGCCGATAATTTCACGGCTGACGGCAAGCAGCGTTATTCCCTGGCATCGCTTCGCGCTTAGCGTCTTTTCTTTTTACCCTGCACGGCTTTGAAGCGCGGGTTAGATTTGCAAATCACATACAAACGCCCCTTGCGCTTAACGATTTGGCAGTCAGGGTAGCGTTGCTTCGCGCTACGTAGTGAATTCAGCACCTGCATCATTTACTCCTTTTTATCGGCAAAAAAGCGACCATAACGCTGCTGGAAACGCGCCGCGCTGCCTTCGTTAGCAATCACTTTCTGTTTACCGGTGTAATACGGGTGCGAAGCGGAAGAGACGTCAATCGTGACGTACGGATACGTCACGCCTTCCAGTTCAATTTCGCGGTCCGTTTTAATGGTCGAACCCACTTTGAAATACTCATTGGCGCTGGTGTCGTGAAACACAACGGTACGGTAATGGGGGTGGATATCAGGTCTCATTATTCACTCTTTTGTTTTGTTATAACATAACAAAAGTCTATCGAACTTATTTGCCCATTTCAAGCGTTCCGCGTTATGCGTTTTTTGCAAAAGCACATGATCCTGCCCGGTCATAAATTAGAAAAGAACGTTATTGGTTGAAGTGTTTGTCATAAGGCAAGCTGTGACGACACCCAAAATGTGAGGAAAAGAAAATGCGCTGTTGTTGCCGCCGAACCCTGAGCCAGAACCGACATCTTTTTAACGTCCCCGGAGACCACAATGACCGCGACAACACTGCCTATTCTCGATCTCGCCCGCTATACGCAACGCGCTGAGCGCGACACCTTTCTTGCCGACCTGCGCCATGCCGCGCGCGATATCGGCTTCTTTTATCTTATTAACCACGGCGTCGATGACGCGCTACAGCAGGCTGTCCAGCATGAAGCCCGGCAATTTTTCGCGCTTTCTGATGCGCAAAAACAGCAAGTGGCGATGATCCACTCTCCGCATTTTCGCGGCTACAACCGCGCAGCATCAGAAATCACCCGCGGGCAGCCTGACTGGCGCGAACAGTTTGATATCGGCGCGGAACGCCCGGCTTTGCAGCTCAGTGAAAATGACCCGCGCTGGCGACGGTTACAAGGCCCAAACTTGTGGCCGACGGCGCAGCCGACGCTAAAACCCGCCCTGCTTAACTGGCAACAGGCAATGACCAACATGGCGATCACCTTGCTGCGCGCCTTTGCCGAAGCACTGCACCTGCCAGCCAACGCCTTTGATGCGTTGTATGGCAGCAAGCCCAACGAACACATCAAACTGATCCGCTATCCCGGCCAGCAAAACACGCAGAGCTCACAGGGCGTCGGCGCTCATAAAGATTCGGGTTTCCTCAGTTTCCTGCTGCAGGACGAGCAAAAAGGGTTGCAGGTCGAAATCGAACCCGGCCGCTGGATCGATGCGTTACCGCTGCCAGGCAGCTTTGTGGTCAATATTGGCGAGTTGCTGGAGCTGGCGACAAACGGTTATCTGCGCGCCACCGTGCATCGCGTGGTATCGCCCCCGGCCGGCCAGCAGCGCCTCTCTATCGCCTTCTTCCTCGGCGCGCAACTGGATGCCGTCGTCCCGCTTTACACACTGCCACCTGAGCTGGCACAGGAAGCGCGCGGGCCAGAGAGCGACCCACAAAATCCGCTACTGCGCGACGTGGGATGGAACTACCTGAAAGGGCGTCTGCGCTCCCACCCGGATGTGGCGGAACGCTATTACCGCGATGTGCTGCGCGAACGCACAGAACAACTGATCGTCTAATAACAACACAGGAACACACATCATGAAACATGCCGCATTCACTCTGGCAGGGGTTGCACTGTCTCTTTCACTGGCCTGGTCTTCCGCCCAGGCTGCCGCTCTGCGCGTTGCTGCCGACCCGGTACCACACGCAGAAATTCTCAACTACATCAAAAAGATCGACCCAAAACTGGATCTGCAAGTTGTCGAGCTAACCAGTGGTGCTAACGCCAACGAACTGCTGGCGAACGGCGACGTCGATGCGAACTATTTCCAGCATGTTCCTTACCTGAAGGATCAGGAAAAAGCGCTGGGTAAAACCTTTGCGGTTGCCGCGACGGTACATATCGAACCTCTGGGTATTTACTCGCACAAATATAAAGATTTCAAATCGCTGCCCAATAATGCCACCGTAGCCGTACCGAACAACGCCACCAACCTGAGTCGCGCGCTGTTTCTGCTGCAAGCGCAGGGATTAATAAAACTCAACAGTAAGTTCACCGACCCGGCAACTACGTTGGCAACACCGAAAGATATTGCCGAAAACCCAAAACATCTGAAGATCCTTGAGATCGAATCGCCGCAGATCCCACGCTCGCTGGATGATGTCGATCTGGCGGTAATAAACGGTAACTACGCGCTGGAAGCCGGGTTAACCCCGGCGAAAGATGCGCTCGGCCTGGAGAGCGCGAGCCACAACCCGTATGCCAATATTCTGGTTACCAACCCGCAGTTGGCTAACGATCCGCGCATCAAAGAGCTGGCGAAAGATCTCACCTCGCCGCAGGTGGCGGAGTTTATCCGTAAGCAATATAACGGCTCGGTAATTCCGGTCGCACCGCAGTCATGATAGAGATTGAAGGGCTGAGCAAAACCTATGCCGGAACAGGCCGACCGGCGCTGAAAGAGGTCTCGCTGAGCGTACCGAAGGGGGCGATCTACGGCATCCTTGGGCGCAGTGGCGCGGGCAAAAGCACGTTGATTCGCTGCCTTAACTTGCTGGAGCGGCCCACGGCGGGCCGCATTATTATCAACGGCAACGACATCACGCAGTTAGACAAAGCGGCATTACGCGAGCATCGCCTGCGCACCGGCATGATTTTCCAGCACTTCAATTTACTGCATGCGCGCACAGTGGCCGACAATATTGCCGTGCCGCTCGAAATCGCTGGCGTCGCAAAAGCGCAGCGCCAGGCGCGCGTCGAAGAGCTGCTCTGGCTGGTCGGCTTGAGTGAAAAAGCCGATGCCTTTCCCTCGCAGCTTTCCGGTGGGCAAAAACAGCGCGTCGGTATCGCCCGCGCGCTGGCGACAAGGCCAGACGTGCTGCTGTGCGATGAAGCCACCAGCGCGTTAGATCCCCAAACCACCGCGTCTGTGCTTGAGCTGCTGGCAGATATCAACCAGAAACTGAAGCTCACCATAGTGCTGATCACCCACGAGCTGGAAGTGGTGAAAACCCTGTGCGATCACGCCGCGCTGCTGGAAAACGGCGAGCTTATCGAGAGCGGAAAAATCGCCGATTTGCTGGTCGCGCCGTGGTCAAAACTGCGCCAGGCGCTACTGCATGATCCAAAAGCCGAACAGGCGTTTTTAACCCGCCATGGTTTTAACGGGAGGCCGTTATGCGTGGTCGCATGAGCTGGGACGATCTCTGGCCGCTGCTGCTTAACGGCACACTGGAGACGATTTATATGGTTGGGCTGGCGGCATTTTTCACCGTACTGATCGGTTTGCCCGTCGGCGTGCTGTTATTTGTCTCCCGCGGTAACGGGCTGGCACCAATGCCAAAACTGAATGCTTTACTGGGTGCGGTGATTAACTTTAGCCGCTCACTGCCTTTTATTGTGCTGCTGATTGCGCTCATCCCTTTTACCCGCGCGCTAATTGGCACCACGCTTGGCAGCACGGCGGCCGTGGTGCCGGTGACCATCGGCGCATTTCCCTTCTTCGCACGGTTAACGGAAAACGCGCTCGATGAAGTGGATTACGGGCGTATTGAAGCCATTCTTTCGATGGGCGGTAATCTGTGGCATGTGATTGCCAAAGCGCTGCTTCCGGAGGCGTTACCCACCCTGCTGGCAAGTATCACGCTTACTATTGTTATGCTGATTGGTTTCTCGTCGATGGCTGGCGTAATTGGCGGCGGCGGTCTTGGCGATTTGGCGATTCGTTACGGCTATCAGCGGTTTAACGATCAGGTCATGGTCGGCACAGTGGTGATTCTGGTGGCGCTGGTGCAAGGGGTACAAATGGCGGGCGACAGGCTGGTGCGCCGCCTGGCGCACCGACGATAAGGTTACTCTTGCGCCTCTTTACCCACGAGCAAGGTGGTCAGCACAAACGACAGGACAAGCGCGATGATCACACCTGAAACCGCAAAGACAAAGTACGGGCCAATATAGGCCGGTAGGCTGAAAATGCTCGACAAAATATAGCCATACAGCCGCACGCCGAAGAAGGCGATGAACGCAGAGGCCAGCGAGCTTGCGACGGTGGCGGCGATAAAGGCTTTTTTGTAGCGCGTCAGTACGCCAAACAGCGCCGGTTCCGTGATCCCCAGCAGCGCGGAGATAGCCGCCGACAGCGTAACGGTTTTGTCCTGGCGGTTTTTACTCAACCGCCAGATAGCAAACGTCGCCCCGGCAATCGCCATGTTTGCCATAAACATCATCGGCATCAGCATGTCGTAACCGCGCTCGCTAAAGTTCTGTAAGGCAATCGGTGTCATCGCGTGATGCATCCCGGTGAGGATCGCCACCGGGCGAATCGCGCCGACAATCAGCCCGGCAAAACTCCCCGACACGCCAAACAGCCCTTCAATAAACCACGCCAGCGCTTTGCCCAGGTAAATACCAATCGGGCCAATCACCACCAGCGCCGCCAGCGCGCCGAGAAACAGCGTCAATGTTGGGGTAAAAACGGTTTTCAACACATCGGGCATGATGCTATCGACCCAGCGATGAATGTAACTTAACGCGAGGATCGAGAAGATAACCGGGATGACACTGGCCGAGTAGTTAAACACCGACACCGGCAGCGCATTAAGCAACCAGAACGCGCTGACCGCGCCATCCTGATGTGTTGCCAGCGCTTTTGCCGCCTCAATCAGCGACGGATACATCAGGCAAGCGGCAATCGCCGCTGCGAGATATTCATTGGTCTTGAATATTTTTGCCGCCGAAACCGCAAGGAAAAACGGCAGGAAATAGAAAACACCGCTGGCGATAAGATCGATAACCATCACCGTATCGCTTTTCGCCGATACCACTTTTAGCGCAATCAACCCGGCCAGCAGACCTTTAATCATCCCGGCACCAGCAATGGCGGGCACAATCGGCCCAAACACGCCAGATACCGTATCCATAAACATCGACACCAGGCTTTTGCGCGCTTTCCCCTGTCCTGCCGCGTGTTCTGGTGCCTTACCCAGCATGGCCAGTAGTTGCTCGTACCAGCTATTCACTTTTGGACCAATCACAATCTGGAACTGGTCACTTTGCAGTTGTGCGCCCAGCACGCCCGGCAGTTTTTTAATTTCGTTCTGATCCACTTTGTCATCGTCGATCAGATCAAAACGTAAGCGTGTCATACAGTGCCAGACGTTGTTGATATTATCCCGTCCGCCCACCAGGCGAATAATATTGCCGATGGCTTCTTGCGTCCCCATAAAAACTCCTGCCGGATGTGTTGTCGTTTTACTCATTGCCTCAAATGGTAGAGAAAGCCAAATGTTAAAACAAACCAATAAAATATGAATCGCATCACAATTACCAATCAACAAGCCATAAAAACGCAACAAACCTTAAATTGGTTTGGTTTTTAATTAAAAAATAAAGCAATAACTGACCAAAAAATTTATTCCACAAAACAGTTTACCTTTCGCCAAAATTAAGGCGAAGATAATAGCCCTCACTTGCTTATCTCACGCTGTAAAGGAGTTCCCGTGACGCCCACGCTTATCCAGAATATCGAATGTTTTATCACCCGGCCCGACCGCCACAACCTGGTGGTAGTGCGGATGACAACCGATAAAGGCATCTCGGGGCACGGCTGTGCCACTTTCCAGCAACGCCCACTGGCGGTGAAAACGCTGGTCGATGAATATCTGAAACCCTTGCTGATAGGCCGTGATGCCAACCACATTGAAGATCTCTGGCAAATGATGAACGTTAACGCCTACTGGCGTAACGGCCCGATCATGAACAACGCCATCTCCGGCGTTGATATGGCGCTGTGGGATATCAAAGGTCAGTTGGCGGGCATGCCGCTGTACCAGTTGCTCGGCGGGAAATCACGGGATGCTATCGCCGCCTACAGCCATGCCAGTGGCGAAACGCTGGAAGAATTATTCACCGCCGTCGACAAGCTGGCGGCTCAGGGCTATCGCCACATTCGCTGCCAGCTCGGTTTTTACGGCGGCACGCCCGCGCAACTGCATACGCCGGAAAATCCCACGACCGGCGCCTATTTTGATCAGCAGGAGTACATGGCCAACACCGTGGCGATGTTTAAAGCGTTGCGGGAAAAATATGGTTATCGCTTGCAGATCCTGCACGATGTTCACGAGCGCTTATTCCCGCAACAAGCGGTGCAGTTAGCAAAGCAGCTTGAGCCGTATCAGCCTTATTTTATTGAAGATATTCTGCCGCCAGCGCAAAGCGCATGGCTGGAACAAGTGCGCCAGCACAGCAGTGCGCCGCTGGCGATGGGCGAGTTGTTTAACAACCCGGCAGAGTGGCACGAGTTGATTGTCAATCGCCGCATCGATTTCATCCGCTGCCACATTTCGCAGATTGGCGGCATCACACCGGCATTAAAACTGGCGATTCTGTGCCAGGCATTCGGCGTACGGCTGGCCTGGCACGGGCCGGGAGATATGACGCCCATTGGTGTGGCGGTGAATACGCATTTGAATATTCATCTGCATAATGCGGCGATCCAGGAGTATATCCCCCGCTCCGCCAGCACAGACGCGGTGTTTCCTGGCGCGCCGGAAGTCAAAGATGGCTTCGTCTATGCGCCGGAAAAACCGGGCATTGGCGTCAGTTTCGACGAGCAGCAAGCGCTGGCGCACCCTGGCATCTATCGCCCGCATGAGTGGACACAAAGCCGCCTTGCCGATGGCGCCATCCACACGCCGTAACGTCAGCCACCACCCTGGCGGAAGGTGAGGTTTTCGCGGTTATGCGGAATGACATACGTACAGGTGTAGTTGATATCAATAATGTCGCTGATCTCATACACCTGCCCGCCTTCCAGGATACCGCGATTACTAATATGCATTGCCGGGCTGCCCTTTTTACAGCCCAACAGCACCGCCTGTTCGCGGCTCACGCTCACCGCCCGGTAGGTGGTCAGGAGATGTGAGATCCGGTAGCCTTTGCCCAGCACATACTGCTGGATCGAACGTTCAATGACCTGCTGGTTGAGATCGGCAAACCCTTCCACCGGCATGCGGGAAATCTCAATCTGTACCGCTTGTTCGTCGACAAACCGCAGGCGGCAAAACTGCCAGATAAAGCTCTCTTCGTTCAGGCCAAAGATTTGCTGTTCATCGCGGTCCGGGCGCTTTTTATGCAGGCTAATCATGCGAAAACGAATCTGATCAAAACGCTTTTCGGTGATGGAGTTGTAAACCAGCGGATTGCTGCGCGCCTGCTCGTTAATCCAGATGCCGGAACCCTGCACAATATTCACCACACCAATACTCGCGAGTTTTTCCAGCGCCTGTCGGATAGTAAAGCGCGAGACGCCATACTCCTGAGCCAGTTGGCGTTCAGGCGGGAGTTTGCGCGGGCCAGGCGCGCTGATTTGATAAATTTTGCTTAGCAAATCCTGGGTCACAAACTCTTTTTTTTTCATCCTTTCTTTCCTGAAAGAAAACAATCGCTGCCGCGTGTTATAACATCAGCGGCTAAAAGATACTCCTCGTTTATCAGTATCAAAGAAGGATTTTTGATCATGACCAACCGACGACTGATGAGTCTTGCGACAGTTGCTCTGGTGCTCGCCATTTTCCTGCCGGTGAGCCTGAGTATCTGGATGAGTCACCGCCAGGCTGAAGAAAACTTTATGAATGATCTGGACGCGTACTCTACGCTGGCAGAAATGCGTACCCAACGCGTCATCAACCAGAGTAAAGCCGCGCTTCGTGAGCTGGATGCCTACGATGGCGCGCCCTGTACGCCAGAACATTTGTTGACGATGCGGCGTATTTCTTATTCATGGCGCTATGTGCGCGAAGTTCTTTATATGAACGGGCTGCAACCGATCTGCTCATCACTACAAGCCGACAGCCATATTCCGCCTTTTCCCGAGCCCGGGAAGATCACCACCGATGGCTTTCGCGCCTGGCTGACTCGCCACAACGATCTGGGTCTGGCAAAATATATGGTCGCGATCGGCAGTGCGCACTATGTGGTGATGGTCGATCCGACGTCGTTTATTGATATTTTGTCGCATGGCACCGCCCCCGTTTATATCGCGCTTATCAATACCAAAACGCACCAGCGCATTGCCGGAAGCCCCCGGCTGACTGCGGCCAGGCTGGCACAAATAAACCAGCAGGGTCCAACGCGCATCATTACCAATGGCGAGGTCTACCGGATCGAGCGCGATGCGGACATGGGGCTGGCAATTGTTACCTGGATGGCGATTGCGCCGCTGGAAAAAAACTGGCATCGGTTACTGATGATTTGGTTGCCACTCGGCTTGCTGGTAAGCCTGCTGCTCGCTTTTGTCATGTTAAGGCTGCTGCGCCGTTTGCATTCACCGCGCGCGCAGTTGCAGGACGCCATTCACGGACGCGAAATTACCGTTTTTTTTCAACCGATTGTTGAGCTCGATAACGGCAAGATAGTCGGCGCGGAGGCGCTGGCACGCTGGCGGCAGAAAGATGGCAGTTACCTTGCGCCAGATATTTTTATTCCGCTGGCGGTGCACAGCGGTCTGATGCCGCAGTTGACCAAACTGGTGGTCGAAACCGTATTTTCCACTCTCGGATCCTGGCTGCACCAACACCCGGATCAACATATTTCGATTAACCTTGAGCCGGCGGATCTGCTTGATCCTACCCTGCCGGATCTGCTGGCGCGTCTCATCGCCCAGTGGCAGCTCTCGCCAACACAAATCGCCCTTGAACTCACCGAACGCGGTTTCGCCGATCCGGCGGTGAGCGGCCCGGCAATCAGTGCGCTGCGCGCCGCCGGACACGCAATTTACATTGATGACTTTGGCACCGGCTATTGCAGCCTGAGCTATCTGCAAAATCTGGATGTCGACATCATCAAAATCGACAAATCGTTTGTCGATGCGCTGGAGTACAAAGCCGTAACGCCGCACATCATCGATATGGCGAAAGCGCTCAGGCTGGCGATGGTGGCGGAAGGCATTGAAACCGAAGGCCAGCTTCAGTGGCTAAAGAAGTATGGCGTGGAGTACGGCCAGGGCTGGCTCTACAGCAAAGCGCTGCCGCCTGACGCGTTTATTCAGTGGGCGGAAAACAACCTGCGCGCCGCCTAGTTTTGCTACTGTTAAAAGTGGTTTAACACGCGGAGGAAGCATGATGAAAAAGCAATCCTGGCCGCTGCATGATGTCCGGCACTGGCTGGAACCCGGCCCGGTGGTACTGCTCAGCAGCCACTGGCAAGGGCAAAACAATATTATGACCCTGGGCTGGCACACGATTCTGGAGTTTACGCCGTCGCTGGTGGGCTGCATGATTTCAGCGGGAAACGCCAGTTTTGCGCGCATTCGCCAGAGCGGTGAATGTGTGATTAATCTGCCGGAAGCCAGCATGATTGATACCGTTTCACGCATCGGTAACTGCACCGGCGATGACGTCGACAAGTTCGCGAAATTTGGCCTGACAGCAGAAAAGAGCGACAAGGTCAGTGCGCCGTCGATAAAAGAGTGTTTCGGGCAGTTCGAGTGTCGGCTTTACGATGACGCGATGGTGGATAACTACAACTTCTTTATTTTGGAAGTGGTTGCCGCACGGGTTAACCCCCAGCCGGAGTGGCCGCAAACCCTGCATTATGTCGGTGGGGGCGTATTCCGTACAGATGGCGACGTGCTGGAGCGCAAGGCGCTGTTTACCAAAGTTTCCTGAGCGGCCACTTATTCGTCAAGAATGGGAACGAAGCCCCCGTAAATCAAACGCTTGCCGTCAAAGGGCATCTCGTTGCCCAACTCGCGCATTCGCGGGTCAGCCATGATTTTCTGATTCGCGGCGTCGCGTATCTCTTTTGATGGATATTCAATCCAGCTGAAGACGACCTCTTCGTTGTCTTCAGCTTTCACGGCCATGCGAAAGTCGGTGAAATTACCGTCGGGAACATCGTCCGCCCAGCATTCGACAATCCGCGTGGCGCCATACGCTTTAAACAACGCGACAGATTTTGCTGCCAACTGGCGGTAGGCCTCTTTTTGATCGGCCGGCACGGCAACCACAAAACCATCAACATACTTCATGAGTTGATCTCCGAAGTGGCCGTGCGGCAGGACACCCCCGCCGCATCAGGCCCGATAAGTTTAGTCTTGCCGCCAGCAAAAGGCGTAACGCACCTTGTCCGTGTTGAGAATAAACTCTGCCGACACGCTTGGGCTCCAGGAGTCATCGCCGCCGACTCCCATATGGAACGCATCAACATGCAGCCAGCAACCAGCCTCTTCACGCAGCAGATGATGATGTGTGGTTTCGCGCAGTTGCTTATCGCTGTAGCGCCCCAGCGAGAAGTGGAAATCGCCGTCCAGTCGATGCGCGCCATAGCGCAACATGCGCGTATCGCAACGCAGGCCATTTTCGCCGGGGAAAATATAGGGCGTATGCAGCGCAGCAAGCGGCAATGTCCACAAACCCTGGCGCGCCGCCAGTTTACGGTCGGGGTAGTTTTCATGCGGCCCTAACCCTAACCAGCTTGCCTGCGAATGGAGTTCTGCGAGCTGGCAAACCAGGCCGACACGCGCCGGTGGCGGAATATCGGTTGCCACCTGTACCTCCACGTCACCGTGCAATACACCGTGGCTATCAATGCGCCAGCGCTTATGGCTGATAAACACCGTTTTTCCCGCGCCCACCCAGCAATGTCCCGTATGAATAACAACGTCTGCTGCCCCCTCTTCCGCCTCGCAATAGAGCAACTGCGCGTGCAGGTCATACATGCCAGCCGCTTTCCAGCGCTCTACCCAGGCATTGGGATCAATGCGCGTCGCTTCGCTGATGCCGATATCGTTGTCCAGCGGCGCGCGGGCAAAGCAGTCCGTGAGCGGCGTTAACAGCGTCGGTTGCTCATCGCGCCACCACTGCACCAGGTTGCCGCTTTGGCGACTGAACTGCCAGCGCTGATGACCAGCGCTGACTGTGTAATCCAGCTCGCTCGTCTGCAACGCCGGACGCGCACCTCTTGCCACGCGCGGCGCGCTATACAGCGGGGCAGGTAAACGCCACTGATCCCACGCGCAAAGGTGTTCCGCCGCCGACCAGCGCGTTGCCGCCCGCTGGTAAACCTCGACATTCAGCCATACATCTCCCGGGGCCGCATGCAGTTCAGGGAGCGTGAGCGCAATTTTCTGTTTTCCTTGCGGCGCGATATCGAGTGCCGTTTCTCCCTGTGCCAGAACCTCGCCATCACGCTCCACGCGCCAGCGCAGGGACTCGTTATCGGCAGCGCGGAACAGGTATTCGCTCTCCACCTCAATAACCAGCGGCTGGGTACTCAGCAGGCTGAACTGGAAAAATTGCTGGGCGCGCTGCGCTTCATACAGCGCCGGATGCGGTGTTCTGTCCGGGAAAACCAGCCCATTCATACAGAACTGTCGGTCATTTGGCGTATCGCCAAAGTCACCGCCATACGCCCAGAACGGTTTTCCGTTCTCGTCCTTTTTCGTTAGCGCCTGGTCGACCCAGTCCCAGACAAAACCGCCCTGCAAGCGCGGCGCGGCGCGAAAGGCCTGCCAGTATTTGGCAAAGCCGCCGAAGCTGTTGCCCATCGCGTGGGCGTATTCACATAAAATCAGCGGGCGGTTTTCATCCGGCAAACCGATCCACTTTTTGATTGACCACTTCGGCACTGCCGGAAATGGCTGATCCTGGTCAACGCGCGCATACATTGGGCAAACAATATCGGTTGCGGCGGTGTTCGCCCCGCCACCTTCATACTGCACCGGGCGCGTCGGATCGGTGGTTTTCAGCCAGCGATAGAGTGCATCGTGGTTGGCGCCATGCCCCGACTCATTTCCCAGCGACCAGATGATGATCGATGGATGGTTACGATCGCGTTGCACCATGCGGGTTACGCGTTCGCTCATCGCCGGAAGCCAGAGCGGATCGTCAGCGAGACGGCTCATCGGCACCATACCGTGGGTTTCGATATTGGCTTCATCCACCACATATAAACCGTACTCATCGCACAGCTGATACCACAACGGATGATTGGGATAGTGAGAGCAGCGCACCGCATTAAAGTTATGCTGTTTCATTAGCTCAATGTCGCGACGCATGGTGGCTTCATCTATCGCCTGCCCGTTTTCCGGGTGGTGCTCGTGGTGGTTAACGCCACGGATCAGCAACGGTTTTCCATTAAGTTTCAGCAAGCCGTTGCTGATTTCAACCTGGCGGAACCCGACATTACAGGCTTCCACTTCCAGTACATTTCCCCGTGCGTCGAACAGTGTTAGCGTCAGGCGATAAAGGTGCGGCGTTTCAGCGCTCCACAACAATGGAGAAGCCACCGGCAACGTGACGCTCAGGCGCTCCGCCCAGCATCCGCGCTCATCAACCACTGCGCTACCCGGCGTTTGTTGCGCTTCGGCGATTTTTTCTTCCCCTCGCCATAACGCAAAAGCGACGCGGCAATCGGTAAAATCGCCTGCAAGCCGGGCATAAACCTGCAACTGCCCGTGAGTCAGTTCCGCATTTAACTGCGTAACGTGGTGAAAGTCGGCAATGTGCGTGACGGGCTTACGCTGAAGAGAAACGTCACGGAAAATGCCGCTCATCCGCCACATATCCTGATCTTCTAGGTAACTGCCATCGCACCAGCGCAGCACCATCACCGCCAGCCGGTTCTCTCCGACCTTCAGTGCCTGACTTAAATCAAACTCAGCAGGGAGGCGGCTGTCCTGTGAGTAGCCGATCCATTGCCCGTTACACCACAGATAAAAAGCCGAGTTCACCCCGTCAAAAACAATACGGGTTTGCCCGTGCGCCAGTTCTGATTCGCTCACTTCGAATGTGAGCGAGTAACAACCGGTCGGATTTTGTTGTGGTACAAACGGAGGATTTACCGGGATCGGGTAAGTGACATTGGTATAAATCGGCGTATCGAAACCCTGCATTTGCCAGTTTGAAGGGACTGGCATTGCCACCGCATCAGCGCAATCTTCCTCGATCCACCCTGCCGGCACCGCTTCTGGCGCAGCGAAAAAACTGAATTGCCATTGACCGTTGAGTAATCGGCGTGCGGGTGATGGCGCGTTATAACGCGCAGAGACTTCATCGCGCCAGCTGCGCATCGGCGCATGCGCGGGTAAACGGTGCCAGTGCGTGAGGACCGGGTTCTCCCAGTCGCGGCGGGAGAGAAGCGAATTTAACGCGGAAGCAGACATAAAAACCTCATTTTGCGAAGCGCTCACAATTAACGGCACAATGACGCATTTTTCACCACAGGTAAAGCCGGTAGCAGGATCAAAGCGAAGGGGATCACAAAAGTGTTAACGGCGATCCAGCATCGCAACCTGCTGCGCCAGTTCGTTTAAGCGTCTGGCAAGGGTTTCACCGCTCAGTTTCTGTTGCCGGGCTGGCGCGGTGGAGTGGCGTTCGATGAGCATCACCGGCAGCCGCGTTTGACCTGTGACATCGCCCTGAGCTGACGGGCTGAGTAGCCAGTCGACGCTTCGCTCCCCGGCCTCTTTAAATGCCTGACGGATAGTGGTGAGCGGTGGGGAAAACCAGGCGCTATCGGCGGTATCGTCATAACCCACCACCGAGATTTGCGCCGGCACATCAATTCCTTTCTCGACGCAGGCGCGAATAACGCCAAGCGCCATTTGATCATTTGCCACCAGCACCGCGTCGGGTAACTGGTTGCACGCAAGCAAACTGTGCGCTTTTTCATAACCGGAAGCCGCGCTCCAGTCACCGTGCGCGCTGGCACAAGGCGTAAGCCCCGCCTGCTGGAGCGCCGTCAGCCAGCCAGCAAAGCGGGTGCGGGCGGAAACCGAAGTCCGCGGCCCGCCGAGTAACGCAATCTGACGATGCCCCTGCGCCAGCAGATGTTCTACGCCAAGCCGCGCGCCTTGCATGGCATCAAACACCAGGCTGTTCACCGCGGCCGTCTCGCCAACATCCAGGAACAACACAGGCGTGGGTGCCGCCTGCGCCGCGAGTTGCTGCGCCAGCGCATCATCAAGCGGCACGTTGATCAACACGCCTTCAACGCGCTGCGCCAGCAGTTCCTGTAAGGCAGCCGAGCAGCTGGCTGCATCGTGCTGCTCCAACATAGAGATGATCACGCTGGCCGCGGCCTGGCCGGCGCGGGATTTTACCGCCGACGCGATTTGCGATGGCGCATGCAAAGCCAGATCGGACGTCAACAAACCGAGCGTTTTTGTGCGTTTACCTGCCAGTTGCTGAGCACCGCGATTGGGGATGTAATGCAGTTTCGCCATTGCAGCGAGCACTTTCTCGCGCGTCCTTGGCGAGACATGTGCCGCATCGTTAATCACGCGCGAAACGGTCTGGTAAGAGACGCCCGCATGGCTGGCGACATCATAAAGAGTGATGGTTTTCATAGCGCTTCCCGGCTGCAAACAGTTTTCCAGTATACCCGGTTTGCAGGTCAGTGCCTGTGAGCGCTTCGGAGAAAATACCAGACGGGGCTAAATACAGTTGAAGGATATTGTGCGGGAAAAGAAATAGCGACGAGCCACAAAAGGCTCGTCGGAAACATCATCCGTAATGTGCATTTGAGATGGTTACGTATTTTTATTATGAAACCACCATCACATTTTTTAATGCAATTAAAATGACAGTTTCATGACAAATACATTACTGCTGACGCGGGATCGGGAAGCCTTTTATCGAAATAATAAAGCTGTGCCCTTCTTTTTTAATTTTCGCTCCAGCGTCGCACCAGTCTGATGCGATGCGAAAAAACTCATCACTTCCGATATTCCAGTCCAGACGAACTTGTTTAACAAAACCTGAGCGCAGCAACTCACAGGCTTCGCCATAGTTGCTGGCGGTTGATAGCAGTTGTTGGTTCATTTTTTCTTCTTCAGAAGTTTACGTAACGCTTTAATTTCTTTAGGAGTTAACGGAGTAGAACTCTCTTCTTCGGTATGCTGGTTATCAATGTCGTCTTCCGATACTCCCGCCTCTTCCGCAGCCTGAAAAGCCAGCAGCAACAGTTTTTCTGTCGCGGTGCCGAGATTTTCACTATTTACTTCTGCGTAATGACGAAGTTTCTCTTTTAGCGCTTCATCAATTTTGACGTTTAATACAGCACTGGCCATGATTATCCCTTCTTGTGTGAATAAACATGCTAATTAATACACGAACTTATGGAAGTGATCCAGAAATATATTTCAGAATTATAACAACTTAAAAAACCCTAGATTAATCTGCCTAAGAATTATGACAAAAATATTAAATTAATATGTCATTTAAATGACAAATAAACCTGCGTAAATAAATATATCGACAATGAAATTTAAATAACCTGTCAGCCTCCTGCGGCTGACAGGTTTCAGCGGTGAAAATTATTCCATTCGTCGCGCGTTATCTCCCAAAGCTCGGTGTCCAGTTCTCCGGAGACGTATTGCCCTTTCTCGCAGCGAACCAGCCGCATTCCGCTACGTTCAGAAATCTTTTTCGAACGCGCATTCGCCACGGCTTTCGGTGCGCGCAGAACATCGCGATCGAGCACATTGAACCAGTAATCATTCACAGCATGGCAAGCTTCCGTCATATAGCCCTGCCCTTGCCACTCCGGTGCCAGCCAGAAACCCCGGTTATTATCTGGCGTATTCATTAAGCAAATAACCCCCATCAATTCTGTCGGGTCTGCTTTGCGACGCAGCGTCCAAAACCAGCCTTCCCCTGCGCGGTTTGCCGCCAGCGCAACATTATCTACATAATGCTGCGCGGCACCTTCCGGGTAGGGCCAGGGCACACTGGCTATCAGGTAGCGCACGATTTCCCAGCGCGGGAAAATACGCTGAATTTGCGTGGCATCTTCCGATGCCAGCGGCTTGAGAAGAAGTCTTGCGGTTTCGAGCTCGGGTGTTGCCATTGACCATCACTCCTTTTCAACGCCAACGGATGTTGTTACACCAGAATCCCCTGGTCGTTTTATAAAGTAAACCGCCCGCTCAACTCCAAAATTGAGGGGGGTGAATGGCGCAGCGCATTGCAGTGAATACACATTTATAAGGCTGGCTCGCTTTGTGGCTCAGGCTTTCTCGTTGGTTTCTGACGAAACCACGGCAGGCAAAGCTGGATCAGCGGGCCAATCGCCAGTGCGTAAACCACCGTGCCCACGCCAACGGTTCCCCCCAGCAGCCAGCCGATAAACAGCACAGAAACTTCAATCGCCGTGCGGATAGTCCGCACCGACCAGCCGGTGCGCGCATGAATACCGGTCATTAGCCCATCACGCGGCCCGGCACCAAACCCCGCGCCAATATACATTCCGGTCGCGATGGCATTCACTACCACGGCGCAAACCAGTAAGGTGCCGCGAGCCACCAGCGAATTCAGCACCGGCATCAGCGACAACGCAGCATCGGCGGCCAGACCTAATACAATCACATTACTGAGCGTTCCCAATCCGGGCCGCTGGCGCAGCGGGATCCACAGTAGCAGCACCAGCGCACCGGTCACGATCATCACCGTACCAATATCCAGTGATAACAATTTCATTATGCCTAAATGAAAGACGTTCCATGGGTCCGCGCCCAGATCCGCGCGTACAAACATGGCGGTAGAAACGCCGTACAGAGCCAGACCTGTATACAGTTGAATTAGTCGACGTAGCATTATTTTTCTCCGGTTGTTCAGGCTTTCATCTTTACCGGAAATGGACTTATTATTAATGTCCAGTTTTCAAATAGTGGACTGTATATGTCATCACGCCGTCTGGGTAGCCACTCGTTACACCGTCTGTTGGGCCACTGGCAACAACCCGCTTCGCGTACGCCGTTATGGCGACAACTTGCCGACGCGCTGCGCCTGCTGATCCTTGATGGCAGGCTGGCAATGGAGACACGCCTTCCCGGAGAGCGTGAACTTGCCTCAATGCTCGAGATTAGCCGCACAACCGTTGCCAGCGCACTCGCACACTTGCGTGATGAAGGTTATCTGGAAAGCCGCCACGGCAGTGGCTCGCGCGTGATCCTGCCCGATAGCCGCGCGATACCCACGCTAAGCACGGCGGGCACAGCACTCGATCTCTCCACTGCCGCGCTCAGCGCTGGCCCGGAAATTCACCAGGCTTATACCCACGCGCTGGCGGCCATTCCGCCCTATCTTTCCCGCACCGGTTACGGGCAATTAGGTGTGCAGGCATTGCGCGAAGCGATTGCCACACGATACACCGCCCGCGGTTTACCCACGCATGCTGATGAAGTGATGGTAGTCAATGGCGCGCTCAGCGGTCTGGCGCTGATTCTGCGCATGCTGACCGGGCCCGGCGATCGCGTGGTGGTCGATCATCCAACCTACCCGCTGGCGATTGCCGCCATTCAGGGAGCGTCGTGCAGGCCGGTTGGCGTTTCTTTACCACAAACGGGCTGGGACATCGACGGTTTCGCCGCGACGCTGGCGCAGACCGCGCCACGGCTGGCTTATTTAATGCCTGATTATCACAATCCAACCGGCCGCTGTATGGATATCGCCACGCGCAGGGCCATCGTCAGCGTTGCCGCGCAAGCGCGCACCACCCTGGTGGTTGACGAAACGATGGTAGATTTGTGGTACGAATCTCCGCCACCACCGCCAATGGCGGCGTTTGATAGTAGCAGCACGGTAATTACGCTCGGTTCGGCGGGGAAAACGTTCTGGGGTGGGCTGCGTTTAGGGTGGATCCGCGCCTCATCGCGAACCATTGCTACGCTGGTGCAGACGCGCGATACGCTGGAACTCGGCTCACCGCTGCTGGAACAACTGGCAACGCTATGGCTGATGGAAAATGGCGAAAACTTCCTGCCCGCGCGTCGCGATATGCTCAAAGCACGACGCGATCGCTGTGCAGCGCTGCTGCGGGAACACTTCCCCGACTGGCGTTTCTCACTGCCGGAAGGCGGCCTCTCTTTCTGGATAGAGCTGCCCGATATGCTGGCAACACAGTTTGCCGCCCGTGCAGAAACGATTGGTATCCACCTCGGCGCTGGCCCGCGTTTCGGGCTGACAGGGGCGTTTGAGCGTTATCTGCGTATCCCTTTCGCGCTGGATTCAAATGAGCTGGAAAACGCGCTACTGCGACTTAAACCCTTGTGGCTGGCGCTTCGCGAAACGCAAGCGCCATTAAAACGTAGCGTGGTGTAAAACTCAGGCCGCAGGCGCTGTCAGCGGCTTTATCGACTGGCTGTTAACCCAGCCAGTGGTGCTTTTCCCTGACTCGCTAATAAACTGGATCTGCGTCCAGCCCTGCCCGGTTTTCAGCACCCCCACCACATCATCTTTGACAATCCACGCCTTGCGCCGCGTGCTGGTATCCGGTGTGCTGCTGAGATAAACCCGCTCATCAACCACTTCGGCGAGAGAAACCCATTGTGTCGACTGGGTTTTACTCAACACAATCCCCTCGTTGATCTGCGGCACCATCACATTCATGCAGCCGTCATGGTTTTGCCCGTTCGCAATCTTCAATGTCACGCCGTCCGCCGTAGCGGAAAGATGCCCCGGCAGCACATCGGAAGACCAGCTGGAAATTTCCGCCTCCCCGGCCGGAGAGACGTTACCCGCCAGCGCAAAGGAGCAGTTTCGCGTCATGCCAACACCCATGGTTTCAGAGTAGTAGCCCATAACCTGCCCGAAGGGTGATACCGCCAGTTGCAGCCCTTCATAAACCCCTGACTGCAACGTAGCGGCAAAAGATGCCGTCGATACCGATAACGTCAATGCCAATACGATGTTGCGCATACTCCCTGCCCTTTTATCAGAATTATTTTTTGCGGCTACAGCGTACCGTTTCTGTATAAAAACATCACCAGTGAACCCACGCGTTTCCCCCACCAAAAAAGGTAAAAAAGGCTAAGGTTGAAAGACCCGTTTGATTTGTCTTGATGAGGAAAGCGATGGCGGAAAAATTAATGGCGCAGTGTCACTGCGGCGCGGTGGCGTTTTCTGTGCAGCTTTCGGATGGTTTTAACACTGTGCGGCGCTGTAATTGCTCTTTTTGCCGAATGCGCGGCGCAGTTACCGTGTCGGCCCCGCTCTCGGGCATTGAGGTGATTAAAGGCAAGGATAAATTGACCGAATATCGCTTTAACACCGGAACAGCTGTGCACTATTTTTGCTCGATTTGCGGCATCTACACCTTCCATCAGCGGCGCTCAAACCCGGATCAGTATGGTGTCAATGTGGCCTGTATTGCTGGCGTTTCGCCCTTCGATTTTGCGCAAGTTCCGGTTTCAGAAGGTGTTAATCACCCTTCGGATGGAGGAAACGATGGCATTGCGGGGTATTTGCGTTATTCACGCGAGTGAGAAAAACAAAGGAAGCAGAATTGGGTGGGGGCCCTGCCAGCTACATCCCGGCACACACGTCATCTGCCCTGGCTGCTTCCTTCCGGACCTGACCTGGTGAACAGAGTAGCGTTGCGGGAGAACCAACAGAGCCCCCATTGAGAGCGTTGTTAACCAACGCGCTGGCGCATTATCCCTATCCGGGATGGCAATTGCAAGCCGCGCCGGGGCGGATGCTGGTTTCTTGCGCAATCCCCTCTTCACAGCACACGATTGGCTGTTTATGCTGCCTCTTCTTCCTTCAGGACATCACAATGGATACACAGGACTCTTTCCCGCAGCGAGTGTGGCAAATCGTTGCCGCCATCCCCGAAGGCTATGTCACGACCTATGGTGATGTGGCGAAGCTGGCCGGTTCACCGCGCGCGGCACGCCAGGTGGGCGGTGTGCTGAAACGCTTACCGGAAGGCAGCACATTACCGTGGCATCGGGTGGTGAATCGTCATGGTTGTATCTCGCTGACCGGGCCGGATTTACAGCGTCAGCGTCAGGCGCTGCTGGCGGAAGGCGTGGTGGTGTCGGGAAATGGGCAAATCAATTTACAGCATTATCGCTGGATCTATTAAGGCTCCTCCCAACCGGGAGGAGCACAATCAGATTAGTACTGCGTCGGCGCAGGTGTCGCTTCCGACGGGTTTACCTGAGTGGGAGAAGTGGAAGGCACTGTTGTTGCCGCCCCACCACTTTGTTGCAGCGGCACAGCGGTTTGCTGTACCGGCACCAGCGTCAGGTCAACTTTTGTACCGCCCTGGTTGATAACCGGCTTAACCGTATCGGTAATAAAGACGATTTTGTTGTCAATGGTAATCGCCGCGCTCAGCAGGATGCGGGCGTTGGGCTGAATATCCGCCGGGTTAAATGGCAGCACAAAGCTAAACGGTGACTGTTTACCTTCAGTACGGACAGCTTTCTGCGCCAGTACCTTCGACGGCGCATCTGCCTGCGAAGCATCAGAAACCGTCACGGTGAGTACCGCGTTTGGCGGCAACGCCACTTTCTGACGGATCCAAACCGTACCCGAAACATTCGGTTGCGTGATCGCCGGTTTATTTGTTGCCGCAGGTGCATTTGGGTTAGGTGCAGGTGTCGGAATATCGCCGCCCTTTTGGGCGCAGGCAGACAGCGCGACCGCGACTGCTAAACCACTTAACATGTGCACGAGTTTCATTGATTTCTCCTTATCTTCAATGCACCGGCAGGCGTTTCGCCCGCCAGGATGTGTGGTCAAACCATCGTAACCTGAACAAGTGTGGCACACGTGCGGGATATATTCCTGCAAACTGCCATCTATTCAGATTATTGAACCCATCGGACCAGCAATTTTTCCAGGTTATACTATTCGGATAATTCGCTCCGTCAGCCGTTATTAATTTGAGGAAATCTATGAGTCAGGCGTTATCCAATCTGCTGGCATTACTGAACCTGGAAAAAATTGAAGAGGGCTTGTTTCGCGGGCAGAGCGAAGATCTCGGCTTGCGCCAGGTTTTTGGCGGCCAGGTCGTAGGCCAGGCTTTGTATGCCGCCAAAGAGACCGTTCCTGCCGAGCGCCTGGTGCATTCGTTCCATAGTTACTTTTTACGTCCGGGTGATAGCGAAAAACCGATTGTTTATGATGTGGAAGTGCTGCGTGATGGCAACAGTTTCAGCGCCCGACGCGTTGCGGCCATCCAGAACGGCAAACCTATTTTCTATATGACCGCGTCGTTCCAGGCACCGGAAACCGGCTACGAGCACCAAAAAACGATGCCGTCGGCACCGTCGCCGGATTCACTGCAATCCGAAACGGATATTGCCCACGCGCTTGCCCACTTGTTGCCTCCGCAGGCCAAAGAGAAGTTTCTCAGTGACAAGCCTCTGGAGATCCGCCCGGTTGAGTTTCATAACCCGCTAAAAGGCCACGTTGCCGATCCCACCCGCCAGGTATGGATCCGCGCAAACGGCACCGTGCCGGACGATTTCCGCGTGCATCAATATCTGCTTGGATATGCTTCGGACTTTAACTTCCTGCCGGTTGCGCTTCAGCCGCACGGCGTGGGCTTTCTTGAGCGCGGTATGCAGGTTGCCACCATTGACCACTCCATGTGGTTCCATCGCCCGTTTAATATGAACGAGTGGTTGCTCTACAGTGTGGAAAGTACGTCAGCTTCCAGCGCTCGCGGTTTTGTGCGCGGTGAGTTCTATACGCAAGAGGGTGTGCTGGTGGCCTCCAGCGTGCAGGAAGGCGTTATGCGCAATCGCAACTAACTGCGCTTTAAACGCTTTAAATGCTTTAAAAAGAAAAGCCTCCGATCGGAGGCTTTTTTATGCTCAGGAGATAACTCAACGTAATCAGGCGTTATAGGCGTTTTCGCCGTGGCTGTTCACATCCAGCCCTTCACGCTCTTGCTCTTCCGGTACGCGCAGACCTACCGTCATGTCCGCCAGTTTGTAGCCGATAAAGGCCACCACGCCAGACCACACGATAGTGATGGCAACGCTTTCCAGCTGTACCAGCACCTGATGGCCCATGGTCACACCTTCAGCGAAACCGACACCGCCCAGCGACGTAGACGCGAAGATACCCGTCAGGATACAACCGACGATGCCGCACACACCGTGCACACCGAAGACATCGCACGGGTCATCTACACGCAACATACGTTTCAGCGCAGTAACGCCCCACAGACCAGCCAGACCGGCAATCAGACCCACAATCAGTGCGCCGCCGACACCCACATAACCACAGGCCGGGGTGATACCAACCAGACCCGCGATGGCACCAGAACAAGCACCGAGCAGAGACGGCTTGCCGCGCATTGCCCATTCGCCAAATACCCACGCCAGAATAGCGGCCGCAGTAGCAACGACAGTGTTCACAAAGGCCAGCGCCGCGATTTCGTTCGCCGAGCTTGCAGAGCCAGCGTTGAAGCCAAACCAACCAACATAGAGGATAGCGGTACCGGTGAAGACCATCGGCAGGTTATGCGGTTTGAATGCTTCTTTGCCAAAGCCCACGCGTTTACCAATCAGGTAAGCACCCACCAGACCTGCAATCGCGGCGTTGATGTGAACAACCGTACCGCCCGCGAAATCCAGCGCGCCGTGGGTTGCCAGCAGACCGCCGCCCCAGACCATGTGTGCAATCGGCACGTAAGAGAGCGTCAGCCATACCACCACAAAAATCAGCACCGCAGAGAAGCGAATACGCTCAGCCAGCGCGCCGACAATCAGGCCAACGGTGATACAAGCGAAGGAACCCTGGAACGCCACGTGGATGTACTGATAAATGCTGCCCATCACGGCTTTCAGTTCGATGTTTTTCAACATTGCCCAGTTGAAGCTGCCGAAGAAGCTGTTGCCCTCGCCAAATGCCAGCGAGTAGCCATACACCACCCACAGGATGCACACCAGAGCGAAGGTGACGGCAACCTGCGTCAGCATCGACAGTACGTTTTTACCGCGGATCAAACCGCCGTAAAAAAGCGCAATGCCCGGAATGGTCATAAACAGCACCAGCGCGGTGCAAATCATCATAAAGCCGTTGTCGGCTTTATCCGCCACAGCGGGAGCCGCCATCGCCAGGCCTGGCAGCAACGCCAGCGAAGCAAGAGCTGTTTTTAATGTTGTGTTTTTCATTGTTCCGATCCCCATCACTGTGTGTCTTGTATTACAGTGCCGCTTCGTCGGCTTCGCCGGTACGAATACGAATGACGCGTTGCAGCTCGGCAACGAAGATTTTGCCGTCGCCAATTTTTCCGGTGTAGGCCGCTTTGCTGATCACATCGATCACTTCATCGAGTTGATCGTCAGCGATCGCCACATCAATTTTCACTTTTGGCAGGAAATTGACGCTATATTCCGCACCGCGGTACAGCTCAGCGTGACCCTTCTGACGGCCAAAGCCTTTCACTTCAGTTACGGTCAGCCCTTGAATACCAATAGAAGAAAGCGCTTCACGCACGTCTTCAAGTTTGAATGGCTTAATCACCACGGTAACCAGCTTCATAGATCCCCCTCCAGTCGAATTCGATAATGGCCGCAGCTAACACGCAATAGACATTGCAATCGTTGTGCCAGGAATGAAAACAGGGAAGATTTCAGGTTGTTAGTGCGCCCGGACGGGCAGAGCAAGAAAGGGGAAAAACTTTGCTTATGATTCGGCAGGTTAAGCGCAAAGAAAAACGCACCATGACAGTGCATGGTGCGTTACTTTTTTGCACCAACAGAGAGTCCGTGAAGGTGCGTGCTTAATTTTGGTGCATCAGGCGATAAGCGACTCTTCGCGCGCGCTGGCAGCCAGCTCCTCACCGGCAAGCTGCAACTGATACATCTGCCAGTAACGGCCCTTCGCTTCAAGCAGTTGCTGATGATTACCGCGCTCAACCGCCTGGCCGCGATGCAGCACCAGAATCGTTTCTGCCTCAACAATGGTCGATAAACGGTGGGCGATCACCACCAGCGTCGTATGCTCACGCACGGCCGCCAGCGCGTGCTGAATTGCCTGTTCGGTGCCGGAATCGATGTTCGCTGTCGCTTCATCCAGAATCAGGATCTGCGGCGTATCAACCAGCACGCGCGCCAGCGCCAGCAGCTGTTTTTGCCCCACCGAGAGGTTATTACCCTGCTCGCCCAATCGTGTGTAAATACCGTCGCTCATCGTGCGCGCCAGCTCAGCTAACTGCACCGTTTCCAGCGCTTTCCACACCTGTTCTTCGCTGATTTCACGCCCCAGCGTCACGTTAGCGTAGAAGCTGTCCGCCAGCACTACCGGATCCTGCTGCACCATCGCCACACCTTTGCGCAGCGGCGCATGCCCTAATGCAGACAGAGGACGCCCGTCCAGACGGATCTCCCCTTTCGTCAGCGGGTAATAGCCCATTAACAGGCTGGCCAGCGTACTTTTGCCACTGCCGGTGTGCCCGACCAGCGCGACAAAACTGCGCGTCTCCACGTGCAAGGAGATATCCTGCAGCACCAGTTGATCGTCGCGGTAAGCAAAAGAGAGATTGTCGATATCGATAGACCCGCTTTGCAGCGGCGCGTCATCGTAGCCGTAAGTCTGGCGCGGCCTGTCCATCAGCTCGAACACGCGCTCACCAGCGACTACCGCCTGCTGCAGCATTGACTGCTGCGTTGTCAGTTCAATCAACGGCTCGTTAAGACGCCCGAGATAGCTGATGAAGGCATACAGCACCCCAACCTCTACCGTGCCTACGGACGAGAAACCGAATAGCATCAGCAAGCCACACAGCACCAGCGCGGAGAAAAGGCTCAACAGCGGACGCAGCAAAAAGCCGTCCAGCCGCAGGGTTTGCATGCGGGCGATATAGTGCGAACGGCTGGATTCGCTCATGCGTTCCCCAAAACGCGCCTGCTGGCGAAACTGCTGAATAACGCTCATCCCGTTGATGATTTCGTTGAAACCATCATTGATATCCGCCAGATAAGCACGCATACGCCGCACAATCGGCGTGCTGTAACGCTGGTAAAGCAGCATCACTATCAGCACCGCCGGGAAAATCGCCATCGCTACCAGCGCCATGCGCCAGTCGAGGCTAAACATCGCTACCAGCATCGCGCCAATCAGCGCCGCGCTGCGCAACACCGTTGCCACCACCGTGACGTAGAGATCGCGGATCACTTCAGTATCATTGGTCACGCGCGAAATAATCTGCCCGACAGGCTGGGTGTCAAACGCGCTGAGCGGCTGACGCAGGGCGGCATCCATCACATCGGTACGCAACTGTTGCACCACGCCGACCGCCGCCTGGTTAAACAGCAGCGCTTGCGCATAATGCAGCAGGGCCGCAAGTAATTGCAGGCCGACATACACCGCCGCCATCCCGGCAACCACGCCGAGCGGCAGATAGTTTTTCGCCACCATATTATCGATAAAGTAGCTGATCAGCGCCGGGCCGGAGACTTCGGCAATCGCCGCGACCCACAGCATCAGCACCGCTTTAGCCAACGGTTTGCGCCACGGCGAGCCGTATTTCAGCAAGCGTTTCAGCGTTGGCCACTGTTTGGTGAAATTACGCATCAACCGCCTCCTGCGGAACATCATTCAGCGCCGCCTCAAGTTGCTGATAGCGATACATATCGCGATACCAGCCCGGCTGGCGCGCCAGTTGCTCGTGCTGGCCGCGTTGTGCGATGTGCCCATGCTGCATGACAATAATCTCACTGGCCTCGGTCAGCGCCGACAGGCGATGCGCGCTGATAATAACGGTGCGTCCTTCGCCCCACTGGCGCAGGTTGTGCAAAATCTGGTGTTCAGTACGGCCATCCACGGCGGAGAGCGCATCATCAAGGATTAAAATCTCCGCATTCAGCAGCAGCGCACGGGCAATTGAGATCCGCTGTTTTTGCCCGCCGGAAAGCATCACGCCGCGCTCACCCACTTCGGTGTCATACCCCTGCGGCAAACGCAGAATATCGTCGTGCACGCTGGCAAGTTTCGCCACATGCTCGATCTCCTCCTGCGTCGCGCCAGGTTTACCCAGCGCAATATTGTTGCCCACGGTATCGGAAAAGAGGAATGGCGTCTGGTTGACCACCGCCAGCCGGCTGCGCCAGGCGTCCAGTTGCAGGCGCGTCAGGGGGATATCATGAAAACGGATATCGCCCTGCTCAACATCGAAATGGCGCTGAATCAGAGAAAGCAATGTGGTTTTCCCGGCGCCTGTCGGGCCGCAAATGCCCAACATCTGGCCTGGCGCCAGCGTCGCTGCCACGTTGTTAAGCACCGCGCTCCCGGTCTGCGGGTAACGAAATTCACGGATGGCGATATTCAGGTTACCGCGCCCTTCCGGCACCGGTTCGGTGCCGTCATTCACTACCGGTGCTTCCGCCAGCATATCGCGGATACGGCTATAAGCCGCGCTGCCGCGCTCGACGATATTAAACATCCACGCCAGCGCCAGCATCGGCCAAATCATCAGCCCCAGATACATAGCGAAGCTGGTTAACTGGCCGAGCGTTAAGGAACCGTGTACCACCATCCAGCTACCGCCGCCAATCGCCAGCATATTTGCCATACCAATGGCGATATAAATAGTGGGATCAAAACGGGCATCAACGCGCGCCACGCGCATGTTTTTTGCACCGGTATCTGCCGCCTCACGGCTGAACAACGCCGACTGGCGATCCTCCAGACCAAACGCTTTGATCATGCGAATGCTGGTCATGCTCTCCTGGGTTCGATCGTTTAACGCGGAAAACGCCGCCTGCGCCAGCTTAAAGCGCTGATGCAATTGATCGCCGTAACGCTTGATAACCAGCGCCATAATCGGCATAGGTAATAGCGACAGCAGCGTGAGCTGCCAGCTGATTTGCGTTGACATCACTACGAGCACCACGCAGCCCATCACCAGCGAATCCACCAGCGTCAGCACCCCTTCACCCGCGGCAAAAACGACGCGATCGACATCGTTGGTCGCGCGGGCCATCAAATCACCGGTGCGGTGGCGGAGATAAAATTCCGGGTGTTGTCGGCTCAACTGACGGTAAAAATCTTCCCGCAACTCAACGGCCAGTTGATAGGATGCGCCGAACAGCCAGACGCGCCAGACGTAGCGCAGCAAGTAGGTGACGATAGCCACAGCGACTAAAACACCTACCCACATCCACACTTGTTGCGTGGTGAAATGCTGTTCGGTAACGCCATCCACCACGATCCCCACCACTTTGGGCGGGATAAGCTGCAAGATAGCAATGATAATAAGTAAGGCGACAGCCCCGAGATAGCGTTGCCATTCCCGGCGAAAGTACCAGCCTAACTGAGCAAATAATCGCACGCGGTTACATCCTGAACGTGATTTTCCGGCAGTGAATTACTGCCGCGAGGGTTATTCAATGGGCAAAGCCGTGGTGTATTTTATCTGTTCCATGGCGAAGCTAGAAGTGACATCTGACAGCCCCGGAACGCTGTTCACCAGCTTCTTGTAAAAGTCGTCATAGCGTTTCATATCTGCCACCTGCACACGCAGAAGATAGTCGTATTCTCCCGCCATGCGCCAGAAACCGAGCACTTCCGGCATCTGCGTGACTTCGCTAACGAAACGGCAGTACCAGTCGCTGCTGTGATGCTGGGTTTTGATCAGCACAAATGCCGTTAAATTTAACCCCAGTTTTTCGGCATCCAGCACCGCCACCCGACCGAGTAAAATGCCGTCATCTTCCAGCCGCTTCAGACGTTTCCAGCACGGTGTGGTGGTCAGATTAACGGCATCTGCCAGCGCCTGCAAAGAGAGCGAACAATCCTGTTGCAGCAGCGAAAGCAGTTTGCGGTCAATTTTATCTAACATTACCCACCTCAGGAGAATATTTTTCTCTTAACAGTCTAATACAAAGGCGAAATGACAACCCTTTTTTCTTTCTCTTTCGCTAGACTGGGCACAAAATGACAAACGGATAACCACCATGAATAGCAACTGGGTTAAATACGCTATCAACGAAATTAATGCGGACGCACAGCGCTCAGCAGATACCCATTTGATCCGCCTGGCGTTGCCGGGTTTTGCAGGCATCAACCTCTATTTAAAAGATGAAAGCACTCACCCGACCGGCAGCCTGAAGCACCGTCTGGCGCGCTCGCTGTTTCTTTACGGCTTATGCAACGGCTGGATCAAAGAGGGCACCACGATTATTGAAGCCTCCTCCGGTTCCACGGCGGTTTCAGAGGCGTGGTTCGCACGGCTTTTAGGTTTACCGTTTATTGCCGTGATGCCGCACTGTACGGCGAAACGCAAGATTGAGCAGATTGAGTTCTACGGCGGTCGCTGCCACTTTGTCGATAGCGCCTGCGAGATTTACGCCGAGTCCGAACGGCTGGCGAAAGAACTGAACGGTCACTATATGGATCAATTCACTTTTGCCGAGCGCGCAACCGACTGGCGTGGCAATAACAACATTGCCGACAGTATTTTCCGCCAGATGAAAAATGAACCGCATCCGAAACCCGACTATATTGTGATGAGCGCGGGTACTGGCGGGACTTCCGCCACCATTGGCCGCTATATTCGCAGCCAGGGGTATGACACCCAGTTGATGGTGGTCGATCCTGAAAATTCCGTGTTCCTCGACTACTGGCAGCATCGCGACGCCAGTCTGCGAAGCGCGGTAGGCAGTAAAATCGAAGGCATTGGCCGCCCGCGTGTGGAACCCTCGTTCATCGCCGACGTTGTTGATGAGATGCTGCGCGTGCCGGATGCGGCAAGCATTGCCACCGCGCAATGGCTGGAAACGCAACTGGGGCGCAAAGTGGGTGCATCCACCGGTACCAATATGTGGGGCGTGTTGCAGCTTGCCGCACGAATGCGTGAAGAAGGCCGCAGCGGCTCAATCGTGACGCTGCTGTGCGACAGCGGTGAACGCTATCTGGACACCTACTACAACCCGCAATGGGTAGCGGCGAACTTTGGTGATATTGAGCAGTGGAAAGCCGAAATCGCCCGCCTTACGGCATAAAAAAAGCCAGGCAGTAGCGCCTGGCTTGCTGGAAAGATCTTTTCATTCGGGGGAATAAGGAAGATTGGGTGTGTCCAGCCAGTGTATCAAAAAGTGTGATACCGCCTGATCCCGGCAGTGTCCAATTACCGGTAAATGGGGCAGCGCCGCACGCAGTTGCGGCATGGCATTGCCCATGATCATTCCTTTTCCGACGCTTTCGAGCATCTCTCTGTCATTCATCGCATCGCCGAATGCCATGCAATCCTGCAACGAATAACCCAGCGTTGTGCTGAGCACCGCCAGCGCCGAGCCTTTATTGCACCCCACCGGCAGGATTTCCAGGCAGTCCATCGCGGAGAAACACAAGTGTGCGCGTGCGCCCAGCACCTCATTTAACTGAATGCGCAAACGGCAAAGATCGTCGTGATCGCCAACAAAGCAGATTTTGGTCACGTCATGCGCGGACAGGCGTTTGAGATCGGTGAGCTGGTAGGTAAACCCGCTGTAAAGGTGCGCCTGCAATGTCTCTGGCAGCGCTTTGTCGGTCAACCACCCCGAATCATTGAAAACATGGACAGTGGCCTCGGTTTCCCAGCGGCTGTGCAGCACCAGATCGGCCACTTCCGGGCTGAGATCCTGGCGATACAATACGTCACCTTCACGAGAATGGATCCGCGTACCGTTGCCGGTAATTAAAAAAGCGTCGATCGCGATAGCGCTAAGAATACGGCGCATCTCCAGCGCGTGACGCCCGGTGGCAAAAGCGAGCGTCACCTCCCGCTCATGCAAGCGCCGGAGGGTTGCTAAGGTTTGGTCGCCCAAACGATGGTCGGGCATTAACAGGGTGCCATCCATGTCAAAAGCGGCCAGACGTGCCATGATTTTTCTCCGCTTGTAGTGCGTTTTTGTGAAGTTCAGTGTTGTGTTCCAGTATTGCGTGGGATATACGGAAGTAATAGTGAATAGATAAAAATTATTGTTCCGGGTTTATGCGACAACTTAATCGGCTTAATCAATACCAGCGTCTGTGGCAGGCATCCGCCGGTGAGGCGCAATCCGTCAGCATTGGTGAACTGGCGGCGCGCTGTTTTTGCAGCGAGAGGCATATGCGCACGCTGCTGCGCCAGATGCAGGAAGCAGGTTGGTTAAGCTGGCAGTCGCAATCCGGGCGCGGCAAGCGCGGCGAGCTTCATTTTCTCGCCACACCTGAATCCCTGCGTAGCGAAATGCTGGAATTCGCGTTAAACGCCGGGCAACAGCAGAACGCACTGGCGTTAGCGCAGCTCGATCCTGACGATCTGCGCGCGTTGCTCAATCCCTTTCTGGGTGGCTTATGGCAAAACGAAACGCCGACGCTGCGTATTCCCTATTATCGCCCGCTGGATCCGCTGGTACCGGGCTTTCTCCCCGGCCGTGCGGAGCAGCATTTAGCCGGGCAGATTTTTAGCGGCTTAACGCGTTTCGTCACGCGCAGTTTCCAGCCGCAGGGCGACCTGGCGCATCACTGGGATATCAGCCCGGATGGCTTGTGCTGGCATTTTCATCTGCACTCAACGTTGCACTGGCATAACGGCGACGCCGTGACGGCTGAACAGTTGCAGGCGCAACTGCACAAGCTGCTGACGCTGCCCGCCTTGCAAAAGCTATTTGCCAGTGTCGAACGCATCGACATAACGCATCCCTGGTGTTTGACCTTCAAGCTGCATCACCCGGATTACTGGCTGGCGCACAGGCTAGCTAGCTATGGCAGCCGTCTGGCGCACCCGCAGCAGCCGATGCTGGGCACCGGGCCTTTTCGGCTGGTGACATTCAGCCGGGAACTGGTTCGCCTGGAAAGCCACGACTATTACCACCTGGGCCACCCGCTGCTTAAAGCGGTGGAATTCTGGATAACCCCGCAACTCTTTGAGCAAGATCTCGGCACCAGTTGTCGACACCCGGTACAGATTGCCATTGGCGAGGCCGATGAGTTGCAACACTTGCAGCCGGTGAGTAACAGTATCAGCCTGGGGTTCTGCTACCTTACTCTGCGCCCGGGTTCACGGTTGAATGACGCCCAGTTACGCAGGTTGGTGCAGATTATTCATCACTCTTCGCTGCTGCAAACGCTGCCGCTGGATGAGAATCTCATCACGCCAAGCCAGGAGCTATTACCCGGCTGGCAAATGCCTGACTGGCCCGCCGAACAGGTTTCGCTACCGGGCAGACTTACGCTGGTTTATCACTTACCCGTGGAGTTACACACCATGGCGGAACAGTTTAAGCGGCATTTGCAGACACTTGGCTGCGAGTTGACGGTGATTTTCCATGACGGCAAAAACTGGGAAGGTTGTACTCATCTCGCCAGCGCCGATTTGATGATGGGTGACAGGCTGATCGGCGAAGCGCCAGAATGCACGCTGGAACAGTGGTTGCGCTGCGATCCGCTGTGGCCAAACCTGCTGAGTACGCAACAATTTGCGCATCTGCAAGCCACACTGGATGCGGTTCAGCGCCAGCCCGACGAACAGCAGCGCAACCGCGCACTACAGGATGTTTTTTATCACTTGATGGACAACGCCATTCTCACGCCGATGTTTAATTATCAGTACCGTATCAGTGCGCCGCCGGGCGTGGAAGGGATCCACTTAAATACGCGCGGCTGGTTTGATTTTGCCGAAGCCTGGCTCCCTGCCCCATTGCTGTGAAGAAGCTGGTCGCTGCCAGTCGCTCGCGCTACCATAGCGCTTTATTTGTCATTGTCAGGAAGAATTATGAAACGTGCCGTTGTTGTGTTTAGTGGCGGACAAGACTCCACAACCTGCCTGGTCCAGGCGTTACAGCAGTACGATGAAGTGCATTGCGTAACCTTTGATTACGGCCAGCGCCATCGTGCTGAAATTGATGTGGCACGAGAACTGGCGCTAACGCTGGGCGCACGCGCGCATAAAGTGCTGGATGTAACGCTGCTGAATGAACTGGCGGTGAGTAGCCTGACGCGCGACAGCATCCCGGTTCCGGATTATGAACCCGACGCTACCGGCATTCCGAACACCTTCGTACCGGGGCGTAATATTCTGTTTCTGACGCTGGCCGCCGTGTATGCCTATCAGGTACAGGCGGAAGCGGTGATCACCGGCGTATGCGAAACTGATTTTTCTGGTTATCCCGACTGCCGCGATGAGTTTGTTAAGGCGCTGAATCATGCGGTTAACCTGGGCCTGGCAAAAGAGATTCGTTTCGAAACGCCGCTGATGTGGATTGATAAAGCCGAAACCTGGGCGCTCGCTGATTACTGGGGCAAGCTGGATCTGGTACGCAGCGAGACACTGACCTGCTATAACGGCATCAAAGGCGATGGCTGCGGGCATTGCGCAGCCTGTAACCTGCGCGCCAACGGTTTACAGCACTACCTGGCGGACAAACCCGCCGTGATGGCGGCAATGAAACAAAAAACCGGGTTGAAGTAAGCACAATACATGGCCCGATGAGTATGCTCGCCACCGGGCTTTAGCCTGATGGCGGCATTGCTTTATCCGAACGACGAAACGACGCGAAAAGGATGAATTAATCGCCTTCGCGGATCATCTTCTCAAGCCTTTCTCTTAATTCACCTTCCAGCGCCAGCGCTTTTTGCGTTTTGAGATCGATACAGACGAACGTCACCAGCGCATCAGCAACCATTTGCCCCTCAGGGTTCAATGTCACCGCCTGGCTCAGTACACCGCTTTTGCCATTAATCTGCTGCACATGGCTGGTCACTGTAAGCACATCGCCCAATACGGCCGGACGGCGATAGTTGATATTGATATTGACCACCACGAAAGCGATGTTGTTGGCAGTCATCCATTTAAAGCTCTCGTTGTTTTCCAGCCCATCCCAGCGCGCCTCTTCAAGGAACTCAAGATAGCGGGCATTATTCACATGTTGGTAGACATCAAGATGAAAACCACGAACTTTGATTTGCGTCTGCATAGCGCTTTAACCTTCACTGTTTATAGTTATAGAGACAGAGGTCATACTGGTATGACCTCTCTATTCTGGCAAAGATTAGCGACTACGCAAGCGGCTTACAGCTTCAGATTCGACAAATTACGCTCAACCAGCGTCCCTCCTATGCCTGGCACCTGCTTAAGATCGTCTACAGATTTAAACGGGCCGTACTCTTCCCGATAGCTGACAATCGCCTGGGCTTTCTTGATACCCACGCCATTCATGACCCGCGACAGCTCTTCCGCCGTTGCGCTATTGATACTCACCCGGGTACCACCTTCATCATCCGCGCTTTTCGCCGCATCCTGTGCTTTGGTTTGCGCTGATGTGGCGGTATCGCTTTTACTTTGCTGCGCAGCGGGTGGCTTAGCCGCAGCAGAAGGCGCTGCCAGCGCACTGTGGCTCAGCGTCGCGCAAGCGAAGGACAGCGAAATTAAGAGTGCTTTGATTCCATGTTTCATTGTGTTTCTCCTTTGTTTTCAACGCCAGGCAACAATAACCACAACAAAGGACGCAGACAAAACACAAACATTCAAAATGGAAAAGGCCGCGAAAGCGGCCTTTAAGGTTTGCAGAGTATTACTCTTCTTTTGCGAGGCGCATCGAGCCTTTTTATTGCTGTGGCTCAGCGACGATGTCACCCAGTTTGATCTTCGCTTCTTTACGCAAGTTGCTCATCAACGCTTCAAAAGCGATTTGCGCATTGTTCTGCGTGATGCCCTGCACCATCGCTTTCTTCTGCGCATCCGGCATCGTGCCTGCTTTCACTTCGTCCAGCGCCATGATAACGACATTGCCTTGCTGATCGTTAGCGGTACCGAAGGAAGGTTTATCTTTTGCTGGCAGCGGCAGATTAAACGCCGCCTGGCTTACCGGATCCTGGCCAGTACGTGCCAGCGTTTTCGCCTCACCAAAACTCAGCCCCGCCGCTTTCAGCGCATCATCACCTTTACCGGCTTTCAGCTCACCCAGCAGTTTATCCGCATTGAGTTTTGCTTGTTGCTCCGCTTTGTTGTGCTTCACGATATCACTGACCTGAGTTTTTACTTGGTCCAGCGGCTTGATCGCTTCGGCTTTGTGATCGGAGATACGCAGCACAAATGCGCGGTCACCATCAACGGTGATGATGTCGGAGTTGCTGCCCGGCGTGCCGTTCTGCCCTACCAGACCACCATTGAAAATGGCATCGCTTACCGGTTTGAAATTCAGCTCTTCCGGCAGGTTATCGCGACCGAACCAGCCGGTCTGTACTGCTTTGGCACCAGCAGCCTGCTCCGCACCTGCCAGCGATTCGTTATCGTTGCTCGCCGCTTCGCTCACTTTCTGCTGCAGCGCGTACCATGCATCCAGCGCTTTTTCCTGCTTCACTTTTGCTGCCAGTTCATCACGCACATCGTTCAGCGGTTTCACCTGCGCAGGCTGGATATCATCCAGACGTGCAACCAGGTAACCCACAGAAGATTTAATGACGCCAGACAGCTGGCCTTTCTCTTTCAAACCGGCGTTTTTAAGCTCTTCCGGCGTGGTGGCGTCTTCAAGCCAGCCCATATCACCGCCGTTACGCGCAGAGATAATGTCCGCAGATTTCGTTTTTGCCAGAGCCGCAAAGTCCGCGCCTTTTTTCAGCTCATCCAGCACCGTTTTCGCTTCATCTTCCGTTTTGGTCTGGATAATGCTGTAGCGATTACGCTGCGGCTGCGTGAACTGATCCTGATGCTGATCGTAATAGGCCTGGATTTGCTCGTCGGTGACGTTTTCCTGCATCGATGCAGCATCCAGCTTGATATAGCTTACGCGGAATTGCTCCGGTGAAACAAAGCGGCTCTTGTTCTGATCGTAATAACTGGCAACTTCTTCATCGCTTGCGGTCTGCTTCGCCGCCAGCGCGTTGACATCAATCACTGCCTGGCGCACAACACGCTGTTGAGCGACCAGTGCAGCCAGCTCGTCAGTCTCACCTTTGAGCATGAAATCAGTACCGGCAACGGCGTTAACCAGCTGCTGCGAGGTTAACTGGTTGCGCAGCGCCTGAGCATATTGATCGGTGCTCATCCCCATCTGGTTTACGATGGCGCTGAAGCGATTGTTATCAAATTTACCGTTAGCCTGAAATGCCTGAGTAGCGAAAATCGCTTTTTTCACCTGATCATCGCTAATGCCAAGACCCAGGCTTTTTGCGTACTGGTCCAGCAGCGCTTCATCAATTAAACGGTTAAGCACTTGCTGGCGCACAGATTTCATGTAGTTTTCGTTGGCCGCCAACTCCGAGAACTGATCGCCCAGCTGTTGCGCCATGCGGTTGCGCTCGCTATTCACCGCATTTTCAAACTGTGAACGGCCGATTTCCTGACCATTTACTTTTGCGGCGTAATTATTGTTACCGCCAATCAGGTAGTTACCTACGCCAGTCAAAATGAATGACACGATAATCAAACCCAGAATGATCTTGAGCACGACGTGATTTGCCGCCGCGCGTAAATTGTCCATCATGGTGTAACAACACTCCGCTGTAGGTGACTGTAGATCTCAGGCAGCTCAAGTTGCCCGCTGCGTGTAAACGCGTATTTTGACAAGAAAACGGGGCAATTGTTAGCCCGCATCGCGTATTAACTCGCAGAAAGTGCGTTTGCACAAATAAAAAAGGCACATCTCGCGATGCGCCCTTGTAGTTTGTCGCTATCCCTTCAAGGGGAAGGCGATCAGTTTACTGCGTCTTTCAGTGCTTTGCCTGCGCGGAAACCAGGAACTTTAGCCGCAGCAATGGTGATTTCTTTGCCGGTCTGAGGGTTGCGGCCTGTACGGGCAGCACGCTCTTTAACAACAAAAGAGCCAAAACCTACCAGCGCTACGTCGTCCCCGGATTTCAAAGAATCAGTAACGGCAGCAATAAAAGCATCTAACACACGTCCAGCCGCAGCTTTAGAGATGTCAGCATCTGCGGCAATCTTGTCTACCAGTTGAGATTTATTCACTCTACTCTTCCTCTCTTTATAATTTATATCGCACCCGAATCCTTCACAGCGCGACCGCGCAGCAGTTATATCAGGCCTGTCATGCCCTTACAACACCAGTTGATGATGACACACCCAACCAGCAATCTAAATTAGCTATACAAAAAAAGGCTGGCAAGTCCGAAATCACTCACCAGCCTTGTTTTTATTAACGCACTTTGCGCAAGGTCACTATTTTGCCGTTACGACTTGCATACCAAAGGGTTCATTCTGCAGCGCGAGGGCGAGAACTTCTTCGATACGCTTGACCGGATGGATATCCAGATCGGCTACAACGTTGTCCGGGATCTCTTCCAGATCGCGCTTGTTTTCGTAAGGAATCAGAACAGTCTTAATGCCCCCACGATGCGCCGCCAACAGTTTTTCCTTCAGTCCGCCAATCGGCAGAACCTGTCCACGCAGGGTGATTTCCCCTGTCATCGCCACGTCTGCACGAACCGGATTACCGGTCAGACAAGAAACCAGCGCGGTGCACATCGCAATACCTGCGCTTGGGCCATCTTTTGGCGTCGCACCTTCCGGCACGTGAACGTGAATATCACGTTTTTCATAGAAATCGCCGTTGATACCGAGTTTTTCCGCGCGGGCACGCACAACCGTCAGCGCCGCCTGGATAGACTCCTGCATCACTTCCCCCAGAGAACCGGTATAAGTCAGCTTACCTTTGCCTGGGACACAGGCGGTTTCAATGGTCAGCAAGTCGCCGCCCACTTCCGTCCAGGCCAGGCCGGTGACCTGACCCACACGGTTTTCATCGTCCGCTCGACCGTAATCAAAGCGCTGCACACCAAGGTAGTCATGCAGGTTTTCACCGTTGATTTCGATATGCTTCAGAGACGGATCCAGCAGCAGCTGTTTCACCGCTTTCCGGCACAGTTTCGAAATTTCGCGTTCCAGACCACGCACACCCGCTTCGCGGGTGTAGTAACGGATAATGCCAATGATCGCGCTGTCATCAACGGTCAACTCACCCGGTTTCAGTGCGTTACGCTCAATCTGTTTGGTCAACAGGTGACGTTTGGCAATGTTCAGTTTTTCGTCTTCGGTGTAACCAGAAAGACGGATCACTTCCATACGGTCCAGCAGCGGCGCCGGAATATTCATAGAGTTGGAGGTCGCAACGAACATAACGTCGCTGAGATCGTAGTCCACTTCCAGATAGTGATCGCTAAATGCCACGTTCTGTTCCGGATCCAGCACTTCCAGCAGCGCTGAAGCCGGATCGCCGCGCATATCGGACGACATTTTGTCGATCTCATCGAGCAGGAACAGCGGGTTTTTCACGCCCACTTTTGCCATCTTCTGAATCAACTTACCCGGCATAGAACCGATGTAAGTACGGCGGTGACCGCGGATTTCTGCTTCATCACGCACGCCGCCCAGCGCCATACGGATGTATTTGCGCCCGGTAGCTTTCGCTATCGACTGACCCAGAGAGGTTTTACCTACCCCCGGCGGTCCAACCAGGCACAGAATCGGCCCTTTCAGTTTGTTCATACGGCTCTGAACCGCAAGATATTCAAGGATGCGATCTTTGACTCGTTCGAGGCCGTAATGGTCGGTATCAAGGATTTCCTGCGCCTGGCGCAGATCTTTTTTGACCTTGCTACGCGCGTTCCACGGTACCTGCACCATCCATTCGATATAGCCGCGCACCACGGTTGCTTCCGCAGACATCGGCGACATCATTTTCAGCTTTTGCAGCTCCGATTCGGCTTTTTCTTTTGCCTCTTTCGGCATTTTCGAAGCGTCGATTTTACGCTTCAGCGCTTCGTTTTCGTCCGGCGCGTCATCCATTTCGCCCAGCTCTTTCTGAATGGCTTTCATCTGTTCATTCAGATAGTACTCACGCTGGGATTTCTCCATCTGCTTTTTCACGCGATTGCGGATGCGTTTCTCAACCTGCAGCAGATCGATTTCAGACTCCATCATCGCCATCAGATATTCCAGACGTTCGTTGACGTCGGACATCTCCAGCACGGACTGCTTATCCGCCAGCTTCAGCGGCATGTGTGCAGCGATGGTGTCAGCCAGACGCGCAGGATCGTCGATGCTATTGAGCGACGTCAGCACTTCTGGCGGGATTTTTTTGTTGAGCTTGATATAGCCTTCAAACTGGCTGATCGCAGTGCGCACCAACACTTCCTGCTCGCGCTCATCGATAGCCGGCGAGTCAAGGTATTCTGCTTTCGCTGAGAAATGCTCACCATCGTCAGCAAGCGTGGTAATGCGCGCGCGCTGAAGCCCCTCGACCAGCACTTTTACCGTGCCATCGGGCAGTTTCAACATTTGCAAAATAGACGCCACGGTCCCGACGGTGAATAGATCGTTTACACCCGGCTCATCCGTTGAGGCTTCCTTCTGTGCAACCAGCATGATTTTTTTATCATGGTCCATGGCCGCTTCCAGACAACGGATAGATTTTTCCCGTCCCACAAATAACGGAATGACCATGTGCGGATAAACCACCACATCGCGCAACGGCAATACGGGGATTTCAATGCGTTCAGAACGCTCAGGATTCATAGAGCTCTCTCTTAGTTTAAAGTCCGCCAGGTAATCAGGTGACGTGACTGTGCAACACGCACCATTAACATGTAAAGCAGTATATGGGGATGTTTCCCACACATTCAACGCTGTGTTTACGGAAAAATAAAAGGGGAGATAAAATCCCCCCTTTTCGATTAACTGATTGTAAGATTTGGCTAATTATTCGCCAGACGCCTGCTGCGCTTCCGGTTTGCCATAAATCAGCAAGGGTTTGGTTTGACCCGCGATGACCGACTCATCAATCACCACTTTCTCGACATCTTCAAGTGATGGCAGATCATACATGGTGTCCAGCAGCGCGGCTTCAACGATAGAACGCAGCCCGCGAGCGCCGGTTTTGCGCACCATTGCTTTCTTCGCGATAGCGTCGAGCGCTTCGTCGCGGAATTCGAGATCCACGCCTTCCAGGTTGAACAGCGCCTGATACTGCTTAGTCAGGGCATTTTTAGGCTCTTTCAGGATCTGAATCAGCGCTTCTTCACTCAATTCACTCAGCGTTGCAACAACTGGCAGACGGCCGATGAATTCAGGGATCAGACCAAATTTAATCAAATCTTCCGGTTCAACCTGCGCCAGCAGTTCGCCTTCGTTGGCTTTTTCAGATTTTCCTTTCACCGTTGCGCCAAAACCAATGCCGGAGCCGGTTTCAACACGGTGAGAAATCACTTTATCCAGGCCTGCGAACGCACCGCCACAGATAAACAGGATTTTAGAGGTATCAACCTGCAAAAACTCCTGCTGCGGATGCTTACGTCCACCCTGTGGCGGAACCGCAGCCACGGTGCCTTCGATCAGCTTCAGCAGCGCCTGCTGTACACCTTCGCCGGAGACATCACGGGTAATCGACGGGTTATCAGACTTACGGGAGATCTTGTCGATTTCATCGATGTAGACAATCCCACGCTGCGCTTTCTGCACGTCGTAGTCGCACTTCTGCAACAGTTTCTGAATGATGTTTTCTACGTCTTCACCCACGTAACCTGCTTCGGTTAACGTCGTAGCATCGGCCATGGTGAACGGGACATCCAACAGACGCGCCAGCGTTTCCGCCAACAGCGTTTTACCGGAACCCGTTGGCCCGATAAGCAGGATGTTACTTTTACCCAGTTCAACGCCGTTGCTGGTGTCGCCATTGCGCAGACGTTTGTAGTGGTTATATACCGCGACCGCCAGCACTTTTTTCGCCTGCTCCTGACCGATGACATAATCATCAAGGTGGTGGCGAATTTCATGCGGGGTCGGCAGCGCGCTGCGCTCGCGATGCGGCGCAACCTCTTTAATCTCTTCGCGAATAATGTCGTTACACAGATCCACACATTCGTCGCAGATATACACGGATGGCCCGGCGATCAGCTTACGCACTTCATGCTGGCTTTTGCCGCAAAAAGAGCAGTACAACAGTTTGCCCGAACCATCTTTGCGTTTATCTGTCATGAGTCAAAACCTCTTATCTGTTCTTTGTGCCGCACATGACGACGCATATGCCATTCCAGGCGCAAAACGTTACTCAAGCGTGTGCCGCTTGTACTCATTAGTATAGCGGCACCTACAGCCTGAGCTTAGTTACGATGGGTTAAAATTGAATCAACCAGCCCGTATTCCACAGCCTCTTGCGCGGCAAGGAAGCGGTCACGTTCTGTATCGCGTTCAATTTGTTCTAAAGATTGACCCGTATGATGCGCCATAAGTTCATTCATGCGCCCTTTCACTTTCAGAATCTCACGCGCGTGGATTTCAATATCCGTCGCCTGGCCCTGATAGCCGCCCAGCGGCTGGTGAATCATCACACGTGAGTTTGGCAGGCAGAAACGCTTGCCTTTCGCACCCGCCGTCAGCAGGAATGCGCCCATTGACGCAGCCTGGCCCATACAAATTGTGCTGACGTCCGGCTTAATAAATTGCATGGTGTCATAAATTGACATCCCTGCGGTAATTACCCCGCCAGGCGAGTTAATATACAGGTAAATGTCCTTTTCCGGGTTTTCCGCTTCCAGAAACAGCATTTGTGCCACAATCAGGTTCGCCATGTGGTCTTCAACCTGACCAGTCAGAAAAATTACGCGTTCCTTGAGAAGACGGGAGTAGATATCGAAAGAGCGCTCACCGCGTGAGGTCTGTTCAATAACCATTGGCACCAGGGCCATATGGGGTGCAAAGTTGTCTCGTTCGCCGCTGTATGACATTTCCGTCTCCTGGATAAAAAATTAACAAACCTGCTGTACTGATTGTACTTGAGTGAGTGGGGTCTGACTACGACGCCTCACGGACGGATTATCAGCCAGAGTCTTTTCTGTCGCTATTCCCTTAGTGGGGATGACATTACCTGATTTCAAGCATAACAATCTTTTGCTGTTACGCTAACACTGAAACGCCCTTTTAGCACAGATCTGATAGTCCTGATGCGATAAAAAAAGCCCGTCACCAGCAAGCAGGTGACGGGCTTATTGCTTTTAGCTATCGCAGAAGTCGATTAAGCCTGTTGGTTCATCAGTTCGTTAAAGGAAGTGGCTTTTTCAGTCACTTTCGCTTTTTCCAGAACCGCTTCAACCGCTTGTTCTTCCAGCGCAACGTTACGCATGTTTTCCATCAGCTCTTTGTTTTTGCTGTAGAATTCGATCACTTCTTTCGGATCTTCATATGCAGAAGCCATCTCTTCGATCAGGCCTTTAACGCGCTCTTCGTCAGCTTTCAGCTCGTGGGTACGAATAACTTCGCCCAGCAGCAGACCAACCACAACACGACGTTTTGCCTGCTCTTCGAACAGCTCACGCGGCAGTTCCAGAGCTTGTTTCTCGTTGCCACCGAAACGCTGTGCAGCCTGACGGCGCAGAACGTCGATTTCGCTGTCAATCAGTGCGGCCGGAACGTCGATTTCGTTCGCTTTCACCAGGCCTTCAATCGCCTGAGATTTAACACGGTTACGCACCGCGCCTTTCAGCTCACGCTCCATGTTTTTGCGTACTTCAGCGCGCAGACCCGCAACGGAGCCATCTTCCACGCCAAAGCGTTTGATGAACTCTTCGGTCAGTTCCGGCAGTTCACGCTCTTCAACTTTCTTCAGGTTAATGACGAATTTCGCCGCTTTACCTTTCAGGTTTTCTGCGTGGTACTCTTCCGGGAAGGTCACGTCGATGGTGAACTCTTCGCCCGCTTTGTGGCCTTTAATACCGTCTTCGAAACCCGGGATCATACGACCCTGGCCCATTGCCAGTACGAAATCAGTGGCTTTGCCGCCTTCGAATTCTTCGCCATCAACGGAACCAGTGAAATCAACGGTCACGCGATCTTCAGCGTCAGCAGCGCCGTCTTTGTCTTTCCAGGTCGCCTGCTGCTTGCGCAGCGTTTCCAGCATGGTGTCCACGTCAGCATCGGTCACTTCAACAACCGGTTTTTCAACTTCGATGGTATCCAGCGCTTTCAGCTCAACTTCCGGATACACTTCGAACTCTACAGAGTACGTGAAGTCTTCGCCCAGTTTGTATTCGCCCGGAACATAGTTCGGCGCGCCAGCTGGGTTGATTTTTTCCTGAATGATCGCATCGATAAAGTTGCGGCTCATCAGATCGCCCAGAACGTCCTGGCGAACAGACGCGCCATAACGCTGAGCAACAACGGTCATCGGTACTTTACCCTTACGGAAGCCGTCAATACGCACTTTCTTCGCTACGTTGACCAGCTCGCTCTTCACAGCGGTCTCGATGCTGTCAGCAGCGATTGTAATCGTTACACGGCGCCCAAGGCCCTGAGTGGTTTCAACTGAAACTTGCATCTTGTTACCTCAAAAAATCACAGTGCTCGGTCAACTCTACTCTGCGAAGCAAACCGTTTCGCTTGCAGAACCGGGATGTTCTCTCAAATCAGATATACATTCCCTGTCGTCAGAATCATCCCGAAGACATTCCGAAAAATAAGACGCAGCATTATAGCGGCATCACAGATATGAGTCGAGAACGGGAATGTCGCAATGGTGCGTCATTTTTCACACTTCTGAAGCAATTTCGCTCAAAAAACTGCGTTTCTCGCTCAAAATTCAGACAAAACAAAACGGCCCGTAGGCCGTTTTTACATAATCTGCATGCAACATACTGGAAAAGTTTGGGCTGTTGCAACCAGGTTTTCTACGCGATGCTTCCGGCACCGCGACAGGCTGGCGAGGTCAGCAGGGTATCCTGCAAACCTTCCCACTCCTTAAGTGTGTAAGTATGCAGAGCCAGTGCATGAATCGTCGTAGACAGTTCATCTGCCAACGTGCCGTAAATCATGCGATGACGGTTAAGAAAACGCTCTCCGGTAAAACGGTCGCTCACCAGTACAACTTTGAAGTGACTTTCAGAACCTGCGGGGACATTGTGACGATAGCTCTCGTCAACAACCTCGAGAATGAGGGGCTCAAACGCCGCCTTCAGCTTTGCTTCTATTTGTTCACGCATCATCATGATATTACACCTCCGACAACGCTGAGATGCCAGCCATCTCTTTAAATGTTAGCCGCTTTTACCGTCTCTATAACAATAAAACAACAAAAAATTAGCGTTCGTCCTATTTTCCCGCTCAAGGGGATGAACTCTACTGAAAGCAGCTTTTTTTGCGTGGCATTGCCCATAAAACGGTTTTTGACGGCAAAAAAAGCACAAGACGATGAATTTCCATGCATTGAGGACTTCCTCTTAACAGCGGCAATGTTATGATGGCGAGAATTTTCCCCCAGAAGCTTAGATCCTTGAGAGCCTGAACATGTTTAAAAAACTACTCTTTCCGTTGGTCGCTTTATTTATGCTGGCCGGGTGCGCAACCCCACCGACAACACTTGATGTCACCCCAAAAATTACTCTGCCGCAGCAGGATCCAAGCCTGATGGGTGTCACCGTGAGCATCAACGGTGCCGATCAGCGCCCGGATCAAGCGCTGGCCAAAGTGACACGCGATAACCAGCTGGTTACCCTGACAGCCTCCCGCGATCTGCGTTTCCTGCTGCAAGAAGTGCTGGAAAAACAGATGACCGCGCGCGGTTATATGATCGGGCCGAACGGCGCGGTAAACCTGCAGATTATTGTTAACCAGCTATATGCGGATGTCTCTCAGGGCAACGTCCGCTACAACATCGCGACCAAAGCGGATATCGCAATCATCGCGACTGCTGCGAACGGCAACAAGATGACCAAAAACTACCGCGCAAGCTATAACGTCGAAGGCGCATTCCAGGCTACCAACGACAAGATTGCCGGTGCGGTTAACAGCGTGTTGACTGACACCATCGCTGATATGTCTCAGGACACCAGCATTCACGACTTCATCAAGCAAAACGCTCGTTAATCTTTTTCTGGCCCGGTTTTCCGGGCCAGTTTTTAACTCATGTCCAGTCACTACTTACGTATCTTCACCCAACCGAAATCAGCCATCCTGCTGATTCTGGGTTTTGCTTCCGGTTTGCCTCTCGCCCTGACCAGCGGCACGCTCCAGGCGTGGATGACCGTTGAAAACATCGATTTAAAAACCATCGGTTTCTTCTCTCTGGTCGGCCAGGCTTACGTGTTTAAGTTTTTGTGGTCGCCGCTGATGGATCGCTACACGCCGCCTTTACTCGGGCGTCGTCGCGGCTGGCTGCTCCTCACGCAAATTCTGCTGCTGGTGTCGATTGCCGCAATGGGTTTCCTCGATCCGGCCAACCATCTGCGCTGGATGGCGGCGCTGGCTGTGCTTATCGCTTTCTGCTCTGCGTCTCAGGATATTGTTTTCGACGCCTGGAAAACGGATGTACTGCCGCTCGAAGAGCGAGGCGCAGGTGCGGCAATAAGCGTGCTGGGCTATCGACTCGGAATGTTGGTTTCCGGAGGACTGGCTTTATGGCTGGCGGATCGCTGGCTCGGCTGGCAGGGAATGTACTGGTTGATGGCCGTGCTACTGGTCCCGTGCATTATCGCCACCCTGCTCGCACCGGAGCCAGAGGATGTGATTCCGGTGCCGAAAACGCTGGAACGCGCCGTTGTCGAGCCGCTGCGTGATTTCTTTGGGCGTAACAACGCCTGGCTTATTCTTCTATTAATAGTGCTGTACAAACTGGGCGATGCGTTCGCCATGAGCCTGACAACAACATTTCTCATCCGCGGCGTTGGTTTTGACGCCGGAGAAGTGGGAGTGGTGAACAAAACGCTGGGGCTTATCGCCACGATTATCGGCGCGTTGTTTGGCGGCGTACTGATGCAGCGGTTATCCCTGTTCCGTGCGCTGTTAATTTTCGGCGTACTGCAGGCCATTTCGAATGCCGGTTACTGGCTGCTTTCGATAACGGCGAAAAGCATTTTTACGATGGGTTCAGCCGTCTTTTTAGAAAACTTGTGTGGCGGCATGGGGACTGCGGCGTTTGTTGCGCTATTAATGACGCTCTGCAACAAATCCTTCTCCGCAACGCAGTTTGCTCTGCTCTCGGCGCTATCGGCGGTAGGACGCGTCTATGTCGGCCCGCTGGCTGGCTGGTTTGTCGAAAGTTACAGCTGGTCGACGTTCTATCTCTTTTCGATTGTGGCCGCGCTTCCCGGTCTGTTATTGCTGATGCTGTGCAAAAAAACACTGGCATTTACGCAACAGAGTGAAAGTTTTCTCTGCAGAACGGAATACGCTACGGCCTACCGGCTGGCGCTGCGCATACTGAGCGCCGGTTGCGTACTGTTAGGATGCTGGCTGCTGGTGTTAATGATCAACGCCACAGGGTTCACCGACTGGTCTTTCGGCACCACGCTGCTGGAATGGGGCGCACTGTTAGCGTTTATCGGCATTGTGTTTGGCGGTGTGTTGGATCTACTGGCGCTACGTAAAACAGAGTTGCTATAACGTGTTAAAACGACGTGATAAAAAAGCGCCTGCGGGCGCTTTTTTTGGCGTCAAAGCCTCGAAATGTTAAAAAACAGTAAAATGGCAAATAAAATCGCTTAAGAATATATTTACTGGCTATTTTCCTATTAAAATCAGGCCACCAAAAAATAAAAACGGCCTAAAACAATTCACCGCAGTTATTATTATGTTCAATAAATAAACACCACATCTTTTTAGCAAATCACCTAATTCAAATTGAGCAAATAAAAAAATCTTAATTGTTTTGTGCCTTATAAATTAAAGGCTACTCTTTAACGATTCAGCACGGTTATTAATTGTTGGGTTTCAAGTTCGTTCCAATAATGTTCGATATTTGCTGGATATTTGTTAAATAAATGTATATTTAACTGATTGGTTATACCAATTTACCCCCTGGACTGATTGTCATATAATTTTTCCGTTATAATCTCACTCTCTGGCAGTGCGAATCGCTTTTTTTACAGATTGTTGCATTCGATGTGACATAAACGGCAAAAGCCAGTAACACCTTACTGACACAGAGCCAATCATGTTTACAGTAACGTAACCTTTCCGTAAAATGCCCGCACACTTTAAGCGCCACCAGATCCCGTGGAATTGAGGTCGTTAAATGAGACTCAGGAAATACAATAAAAGTTTGGGATGGTTGTCATTAATCGCCGGTACTGTTTTACTCAGTGGCTGCGATTCTGCACTTCTTGACCCCAAAGGACAGATTGGACTGGAGCAACGTTCGCTGATACTGACGGCTTTTGGCCTGATGTTGATTGTCGTTATTCCCGCCATCTTGATGGCCGTTGGTTTCGCCTGGAAGTATCGTGCGAGCAATAAAGATGCGAAGTATAGCCCTAACTGGTCACACTCCAATAAAGTGGAAGCTGTGGTCTGGACGGTACCTATTCTGATCATCCTGTTCCTCGCCGTATTGACATGGAAAACCACCCACGCGCTCGAACCGAGCAAACCATTAGCCCATGACGAACAACCGATCACCATTGAAGTTGTTTCTATGGACTGGAAATGGTTCTTCATCTATCCGGAGCAGGGCATTGCTACCGTGAACGAAATCGCCTTCCCGGCTAACGTTCCGGTTCAGTTCAAAGTGACCTCCAACTCCGTGATGAACTCGTTCTTTATCCCGAAACTGGGTAGCCAGATTTATGCGATGGCCGGTATGCAGACTAACCTGCATCTGATCGCCAACGAAGCTGGTACCTACGATGGTATCTCCGCAAGCTACAGCGGCCCGGGCTTCTCGGGTATGAAGTTTAAAGCAATTGCTACGCCGGACCGTGCCGCATTCGACCAGTGGGTCGCAAAAGCGAAACAAGCTCCGAATACCCTGCCGGATATGGCAGCGTATGACAAACTTGCTGCGCCAAGCGAATACAACAAGGTTGAATACTTCTCCAGCGTGAAACCCGATTTGTTTAAAGACGTTATCAACAAATTTATGGGCCACGGCATGAGCATGGACATGAACCAACCGAAGGGCGAGCATAGCGAGCACGAAGGTATGGAAGGCATGGACATGAGCCACGCGGAAACCTCTCACTAAGGGGTCGAGGAAGAAAACGATGTTCGGAAAATTGACACTGGATGCAGTCCCCTACCATGAACCCATTATTGTGGTTACGGTGGCTGCCATTATCATCGGTGGCCTGGCATTACTGGCCCTGATTACTTACTTCGGTAAGTGGAACTACTTGTGGAAAGAGTGGCTGACTTCGGTTGACCACAAAAAGCTCGGTATCATGTACTGCATCGTCGGTATCGTGATGCTGATTCGTGGCTTTGCTGACGCCATCATGATGCGTAGCCAGCAAGCACTCGCCTCGGCCGGTGAAGCAGGCTTCCTGCCGCCGCACCACTACGATCAGATCTTCACCGCCCATGGCGTGATCATGATCTTCTTCGTAGCAATGCCGCTGGTTATCGGTCTGATGAACGTGGTGATCCCACTGCAGATCGGCGCGCGCGACGTGGCGTTCCCGTTCCTCAACAACCTGAGCTTCTGGTTCACGGTTGTCGGTGTGATCCTGGTTAACCTGTCTCTCGGCGTGGGTGAATTCGCGCAGACTGGCTGGCTGGCTTATCCGCCGCTATCGGGAATTGAATACAGTCCTGGTGTCGGGGTTGATTACTGGATCTGGGCACTTCAGCTCTCCGGTATCGGTACGACGCTGACCGGTATCAACTTCTTCGTGACCATTCTGAAGATGCGTGCGCCGGGCATGACCATGTTCAAGATGCCGGTATTTACCTGGGCATCACTGTGCGCCAACGTGCTGATCATCGCCTCGTTCCCGATCCTGACTGTCACCATCGCGCTGCTGACCCTGGACCGCTATCTGGGTACCCATTTCTTCACCAACGAAATGGGCGGCAACATGATGATGTACATCAACTTGATCTGGGCCTGGGGCCATCCGGAAGTGTACATCCTGGTTCTGCCGGTATTCGGTGTGTTCTCGGAAGTCGCCGCGACCTTCTCGCGTAAGCGTCTGTTCGGTTACACCTCGCTGGTATGGGCGACCGTGTGTATTACCGTACTGTCGTTCATCGTTTGGTTGCACCACTTCTTCACCATGGGTGCAGGCGCGAACGTTAACGCCTTCTTCGGTATCGCCACCATGATTATCGCCATCCCGACCGGGGTGAAGATCTTCAACTGGCTGTTCACCATGTACCAGGGCCGTATCGTGTTCCATTCAGCAATGATGTGGACCATCGGCTTTATCGTGACCTTCTCTGTGGGCGGTATGACCGGCGTACTGCTGGCGGTACCGGGCGCGGACTTTGTGCTGCACAACAGTCTGTTCCTGATTGCTCACTTCCATAACGTCATCATCGGCGGTGTGGTATTTGGTTGCTTTGCGGGTATCACTTACTGGTGGCCGAAAGCGTTTGGTTTCACCCTGAATGAAACCTGGGGTAAACGCGCGTTCTGGTTCTGGATCATCGGCTTCTTCGTAGCATTTATGCCACTGTATGTGCTGGGCTTTATGGGTATGACCCGTCGCCTGAGCCAGCAGATCGATCCGCAGTTCCACTCAATGCTGGTGGTTGCCGCTTGCGGCGCTGCGCTGATTGCCTGCGGTATTCTGTGCCAGTTGATTCAGTACTACGTCTCCATCCGCGACCGCCACCTCAACCGTGACCTGACCGGTGACCCGTGGGGCGGCCGTACGCTGGAGTGGGCAACCTCTTCTCCGCCGCCGTTCTACAACTTCGCTGAAGTGCCACACGTTCATGAGCGTGATGCATTCTGGGAAATGAAAGAAAAAGGCGAAGCGTACAAGCAACCTGCGCATTATGAAGAAATTCATATGCCGAAAAACAGCGGTGCGGGCATTGTTATTGCCGCTTTCGCAACGGTGTTTGGCTTTGCCATGATCTGGCACATCTGGTGGATGGCGATCGTCGGTTTCGCCGGCATCGTAATTAGCTGGATTGTGAAAAGCTTTGACGAGGACGTGGATTACTACGTACCGGTTGCAGAAATCGAAAAACTGGAAAACCAGCATTTCGATGAGATCAAAAAGGCAGGGCTGAAAAATGGCAACTGATACTCTGACGACTGCGAACGCCCACGCGCACGAACATGGGCACCATGATTCAGGACCGACCAAAGTCTTCGGTTTCTGGATCTACCTGATGAGCGACTGCATTCTGTTCTCGATCCTGTTCGCGACCTATGCCGTGTTAGTGAATAACACGGCGGGTGGCCCGTCGGGTAAAGACATCTTTGAACTGCCGTTCGTTCTGGTGGAAACCGCCCTGCTGCTGTTCAGCTCCATCACCTATGGCATGGCGGCGATCGCCATGTATAAGAACAACAAAAGCCAGGTTGTTTCCTGGCTGGCGTTGACCTGGCTGTTCGGCGCAGGCTTCATCGGGATGGAACTCTATGAATTCCATCACCTGATTGTTGAAGGTATGGGTCCGGATCGCAGCGGCTTCCTGTCAGCGTTCTTCGCGCTGGTTGGCACCCACGGTCTGCACGTGACCTCGGGTCTGATCTGGATGGCAGTGCTGATGTTCCAGATTTCCCGTCGCGGCCTGACCAGTACAAACCGTACGCGTATCCTGTGCCTGAGCCTGTTCTGGCACTTCCTGGACGTCGTATGGATTTGTGTATTCTCAGTCGTTTATCTGATGGGGGCGATGTAATGAGTCATTCAACCGATCATGGCGCTTCCCACGGTAGCGTAAAAACCTACATGACAGGTTTTATCCTGTCGATCATCCTGACGGTGATCCCGTTCTGGATGGTGATGAGCGGTACTGCGTCCCACGTGGCGATTCTCGGCACTGTGCTGGTGACAGCAGTGGTACAGATTCTGGTGCATCTGGTGTGCTTCCTGCACATGAACACCAAGTCTGATGAAGGCTGGAACATGACGGCTTTCGTCTTTACTGTGCTGATCATCGCGATCGTGGTGGTAGGTTCCATCTGGATTATGTGGAACCTCAACTACAACATGATGGTTCGATAAGAGCGGCGAAGTATGTTTAAGCAATACCTGCAAGTCACGAAACCGGGCATTATTTTTGGCAACTTGATCTCCGTGATCGGGGGATTCCTGCTGGCCTCTAAAGGCCACATTGATTACCCCCTGTTCATCTACACGCTGATTGGTGTGTCGCTGGTGGTCGCCTCTGGTTGTGTTTTTAACAACTACATCGATCGTGACATCGACAAAAAGATGGAACGGACGAAAAACAGGGTGCTGGTCAGAGGGCTGATCTCGCCAAAAGTCTCGCTGGTTTACGCCGCCTTGCTGGGTATTGCTGGCTTCATGCTGCTGTGGTTTGGCGCCAACCCGCTGGCCTGCTGGCTCGGGGTAATGGGGTTCGTGGTATATGTGGGCGTCTACAGCCTGTATATGAAACGCCACTCCGTTTACGGTACGCTGATTGGTTCACTCTCCGGCGCTGCGCCGCCGGTGATTGGCTACTGCGCCGTCACCAACGAGTTTGACAGCGGCGCGGCGATCCTGCTGGCGATTTTCAGCCTGTGGCAGATGCCTCACTCGTATGCCATCGCGATTTTCCGCTTTAAGGATTATCAGGCAGCGAATATCCCGGTACTGCCGGTAGTGAAAGGCATTTCCGTGGCGAAAAACCATATCACGCTCTACATCCTGGCGTTCGCTATCGCCACCTTGATGCTGTCGCTTGGCGGCTACGCCGGTTACAAATACCTGGTCGTTGCCGCAGCGGTAAGCCTCTGGTGGCTGGGCATGGCGCTACGTGGTTATAAAGTTGAGGATGACAAGGTGTGGGCGCGCAAACTGTTCGTCTTCTCCATTGTCGCTATCACCTCGCTCAGCGTGATGATGTCGGTCGATTTTATGGTGCCGGATTCCCATAACCTGTTGACCTACGTCTGGTGATCCAAACCGCCATTATAAAGGGTGCTACGGCACCCTTTTTTCATGCCCAAACGCCCCGCTCTACAGGTAATATTTGTTAATTAAGCTGTTATTTACCCCGCCCTGCCCCCGCACTACACTATGTCCGGTTTTCAAATTGAGGTGGTAATGAACGATTATAAAATGACGCCAGGCGAGTTGCGCGCCACCTGGGGTTTAGGGACTGTATTCTCACTGCGCATGCTCGGCATGTTTATGGTCCTGCCCGTTCTGACCACGTACGGTATGGCGCTGCAGGGCGCCAGTGAAGCACTCATCGGTCTGGCGATTGGTATTTATGGCCTCGCGCAAGCCGTGTTTCAAATTCCCTTTGGCTTGCTTTCTGACCGCATCGGCCGCAAGCCGCTTATCGTTGGCGGGTTAGCGATTTTTGTCGCCGGGAGCGTGATTGCCGCCCTTTCCGATTCTATCTGGGGCATTATTCTTGGCCGCGCATTACAAGGCTCCGGTGCCATCGCCGCCGCTGTTATGGCGCTTCTTTCCGATCTCACTCGCGAACAGAATCGCACTAAAGCGATGGCCTTTATCGGCGTTAGTTTTGGCGTCACCTTCGCCATCGCCATGGTTCTTGGCCCGATTATCACGCATCAGTTGGGTTTGCATGCGCTGTTCTGGATGATTGCCGGGCTGGCAACTGCCGGTATTGCGTTGACTATCTGGGTCGTGCCAGACAGTCAGCAACATGTGCGTAACCGCGAATCCGGCATGGTGAAAGACTGTTTCCAGATGGTGATGGTCAACCCGAAGCTGCTAAAACTCAACTTTGGCATTATGTGCCTGCATATCCTGCTGATGTCGACGTTTGTTGCCCTGCCAGGCCAACTCGAAGCCGCCGGTTTTCTCGCACCGGATCACTGGAAAATCTACCTGGTCACCATGCTTATCTCTTTCGTTTCGGTGGTGCCATTTATTATCTACGCCGAAGTGAAGCGCCGCATGAAGCGCGTTTTCGTGTTCTGCGTGGCGCTGTTGCTGATTGCGGAAATCGTGTTGTGGGGCGCGGGGCCACATTTCTGGGAAATTGTCATTGGTGTACAGATCTTTTTCCTCGCCTTTAACCTTATGGAAGCATTACTACCCTCGTTAATCAGCAAAGAAGCGCCCGCGGGCTATAAAGGCACGGCGATGGGGATTTACTCCACCAGCCAGTTTATCGGCGTGGCAATTGGCGGCGCGCTCGGCGGCTGGGTAGATGGTCTGTTTGATTCACAAACGGTATTTCTTGCCGGTGCATTGCTGGCGATGGTCTGGCTGCTTGTCGCAGGCACCATGCAGGAACCGCCCTATGTCAGCAGCCTGCGCATCGCGATCCCGGAAAATGTCATCATCAATGAAGCGTTGCAAAAACGTTTGCTGGCAACAAAGGGAGTAAGTGAAGTATTAGTGGTTACCGAAGAGCGTAGCGCTTACGTCAAGATTGACAGTAAGGTCACTAACCGCTTTGAGGTTGAACAAGCCGTAGCGGGTTAACGCTGCGACACGCTCTCTCCGCCGGGGAGAGAGCGCGTACATTAATCGCGGAAGTTTTTGAACTGGAACGGCTGGCCAAGATTACCGCCGCGTACCAGTGTCATAACAGACTGCAAGTCATCACGAGATTTCCCGGTCACACGAATTTCTTCGCCCTGAATCTGCGCCTGCACTTTCAGTTTGCTGTCTTTAATCAGTTTGATGATTTTCTTCGCTGTCGGCGCATCAATGCCCTGCTTCAGTTTTGCTTCCACGAACCAAGTCTTGCCGCTGTGCACAAACTCTTCCGGCACGTCCAGCGACGCCCCTTCAATGCCGCGTTTCAGCAATTTCGCGCGTAAAATATCCAGAAGCTGGTTAACCTGGAAATCGGATTCGCTCAGAACTTTAATAGTCTGTTTCTCTTCGTTCAGTTCAAACGTGGCTTCAACGTTGCGAAAATCAAAGCGAGTCCCTACTTCACGGGTCGCATTCTCAACGCCGTTTTGCACTTCACGCATTTCAACTTCGGAAACGATATCGAAAGATGGCATCTTTTTCTTCTCCCTCTGCATTTGTTGCGTTGCATAATACCCGCAACGAGGCATAACTCAACTTGTAATACGGGAAGCTTAGCCGACAGCGCTATAATGGTGAAAGCAACACCTGGCGACGTTGCAGGTGAGGAGGATAAATGAGAATTACCGTACTCGGATGCGGTGCTTTAGGGCAATTGTGGTTAACCGCGTTGTGTAAAAAGGGACATGAGGTACAGGGTTGGTTGCGCGTGCCACAGCCATTTTGCAGTGTGAATGTCGTTGATGAAGACGGCTCAATATTTAACGAATCCCTGACGGCCAACGATCCTGAATTCCTGGCGCGTAGCGATTTATTGCTGGTGACGTTAAAAGCGTGGCAAGTTTCCGATGCGGTGAAAGGGCTGGCAGCAACACTCTCACCTTCAACCCCCGTGCTACTGATTCACAACGGCATGGGCACTGTCGAAGAGTTGAAAGCACTGGCGAATCCGTTACTGATCGGTACGACTACTCATGCTGCGCGCCGTGATGGCAACGTTATCGTGCACGTTGCCAGCGGTACCACGCACATTGGCCCGGCGCGACAGCAGGATGGCGAGTTCAGCTATCTGGCCGACATCCTGCAGGATGTGCTGCCGGACGTGGCCTGGCATAACACGATCCGTCCGGCGCTGTGGCGCAAGCTGGCGGTGAACTGCGTCATCAACCCGTTAACCGCGCTGCATGACTGTAAAAATGGCGATCTGCGAGCGTTCCCGGAGGAGATCCAAAAGGTGACGCGTGAAGTTGCTGCGGTGATTGAACGTGAAGGCCACCATATTTCTGCCGATGATTTACTGAGCTACGTGAATCAGATTATTGAAAACACGGCAGAAAATATCTCATCTATGCTGCAGGACGTACGCGCGATGCGCCATACCGAGTGTGATTATATTACGGGTTACCTGCTCAGGCGCGCCCGCGCGCACGGTATTGCGGTGCCGGAAAACGCCCGTCTGTATGAAATGATTAAACGTAAGGAGAGTGAGTATGAGCGCATCGGCTCTGATATGTCTCGCCCCTGGTAGTGAAGAAACCGAAGCGGTCACCACTATCGATCTGCTGGTACGTGGTGGAATTGCCGTTACTACCGCCAGCGTCGCCAGTGATGGCAACCTGGTCGTTACTTGCTCACGCGGCGTAAAACTGCTGGCGGATGCGCCGTTAGTAGAAGTAGCCGATGGCGATTACGACGTGATTGTGCTGCCCGGCGGCCTGAAAGGGGCGGAGTGTTTTCGCGATAGTCCGTTACTGGTGGAAACCGTGCGCCAGTTTCACCTCTCGGGCCGTATCGTCGCCGCAATTTGTGCTGCGGCGGGCACCGTGCTGGTGCCGCATGAGATTTTCCCGCTGGGCAATATGACCGGCTTTCCAGGCCTGAAAGAGACTATTCCCGCCGAACAGTGGCAGGATAAACGCGTCGTGTGGGATCCGCGCGTTAATCTGCTCACCAGCCAGGGGCCGGGTACCGCCATCGATTTTGGTTTGAAGATCATTGATTTACTGGTGGGGCGCGAAAAAGCGCACGAAGTGGCGTCACAACTGGTGATGGCTGCCGGAATTTATAACTACTACGAAGCCTGAAAACAAAAAGCCCGGCGGTGCGATGCCTGCCGGGCTTTCAATGCAAAGTAACGCGAAAGCTGCCGGAAAAGGTCACCCTCTCCGGCAGTTTTTTATGGGCGATAAACTTTAACGTTGGTAAAACCCTGCTCGCGCAGATAGAGCGCCTGCAAGCGGCTCATCACGCCGCGCTCGCACCACAGCAACCAGGTTTTGTTCTGATCGAGGTCGCCAAATTTGGTGCTCAGTTTATAGAACGGCAGCGAAACCACGTCGATCCCTTCCAGCTTCAGCGGTTTGTCATCCTGTTCATCAATAGAGCGGATATCCAGGATCACATCGTTCGGGCCAAAACCATTGACCGTTTCAACTTCGACCACGGTTTCCTGGGTCTGCTGGGCGATTTCGCGGATATCGATATTGCTCGCTTCAGCAACCACTTTATCGAGGATGGAGAAGTCGAAATGTTCCTCTTCCGCTTCGATTTTCGCCTTCACCGCTTTTACAGTTGGGCTTTTCGAGATCACACCACAATACTCCGGCATGGTACGGGCGAAATCTTCAGTACCGATTTCACGCGCCAGATCGATGATGTGCTCTTTATCGTAAGAGATAAGCGGGCGCAAAATCAGCGTGTCAGAAACGTTGTCGATTAAACGCAGGTTGGTCAGCGTCTGGCTGGACACCTGGCCCAGTGCTTCACCGGTCACCAGCGCCTGCACGCCGTAGCGTTCAGCCACTTTTGACGCTGCGCGCACCATCATGCGTTTCAACACCACGCCCATCTGGCCATCATCCACTTTTTCGAGGATTTCACCGACCACTGGCTCAAAGTTGATCGCCACAAACCGTACACGGTGAGAACTGCCAAAACGGTTCCACAGGTAGTGCGCGACCTGGCGAACACCAATTTCATGCGCGGCGCCGCCCAGGTTAAAGAAGCAGTAGTGTACGCGGCAACCGCGACGCATCAGCATATAGCTGGAAACGCCGGAGTCGAAACCGCCGGAGATGAGCGACAGCACATCTTCCTGAGTGCCGATCGGGAAACCGCCAATACCTTCATAACGGCCTTTCACTAACAGCAGGCGATCGTCTTCGATCTCCAGATTCACCGTCACATCCGGGTGAGTCAGTTTGACGCGCGCAGAGTCGACATGCTGGTTCAGACCGCCGCCGACGTAACGTTCAACTTCAATCGAGCTAAACTCATGTTTGCCGCGGCGTTTAACGCGCACGCAGAAGGTTTTACCTTCGATCTGCTCGCGGTACTGCACCAGCGCTTTCTCAAAAATGTCGTGCAGCGAGGTGAAAGGAACATCTTCCACTTCGAGAATATGGTGGATGCCCGGAATACGGGTCAGCGCGTCGCGGATAGCCAGGCGCTGATTTTCATCTTTGGCGCGCACTTCGATATGATCCCAGTGGCGGACAACGGCGAGGGTCTCGTCGTAGTGCTTCAGAACGTTACGAATGTTCCCGGTCAAAATTTTAATAAAGCGCAAACGCACAGATTGGCTTTTGATGGTGATTTCCGGGAACAATTTAATGATAAACTTCATGGCGGCAATGGTTCGTTGGCAAGCCCGGCTGGGCCTGTATAGGAAAATAGTACAGCAGCCCCATACCCGCGGCTGCATCCAGGCGCAGGAGTATACCACCATCGCAATAAAGCTGCGCACATTGCATTACCATTGCGCGTTATTTGCTAAGCGCCGTGACTTCGCTACCATAGCTACGTTGAGCCAGAACAATAGAAGAGTCAGACATTCACTATGCCAAAGAAAAACGACGCACCGGCCAGTTTTGAAACAGCGCTAAGCGAACTGGAACAGATTGTCACTCGTCTTGAAAGCGGCGATCTACCGCTTGAAGAGGCACTCAATGAATTCGAACGCGGCGTGCAGCTGGCGCGCCAGGGACAGGTGAAACTCCAGCAGGCGGAACAACGCGTGCAGATCCTGCTCTCTGATTCACAAGAGGCTCCCCTTACGCCTTTTGCTCCGGACGCTGAATAAATGGATTTCGATCAACAGCTACAGGCCTGTGTCTCTCAGGCCAATGAAGCGCTGCGCCGATTTATCGCGCCACTGCCCTTTCAGAACACTCCTCTGGTTGAGGCCATTTCCTATGGCGCATTATTAGGCGGTAAACGTCTGCGTCCTTTTTTGGTTTATGCCACAGGCAACATGTTCGGCGTTAGCCAGCAAACGCTGGATGCGCCTGCAGCGGCGGTGGAGTGTATTCACGCTTACTCGCTGATCCACGACGATCTGCCCGCCATGGATGATGATGATCTCCGCCGGGGTTTACCGACTTGCCATATTAAGTTTGGTGAAGCCAGCGCCATCCTCGCGGGTGATGCGTTACAAACTCTGGCTTTCTCCATTCTTGCAGATGCGCCAATGGCAGAAGTCGATGCGCGTGACCGGCTGGCGATGGTTTCGGAACTGGCTCACGCCAGCGGCGTCGCAGGAATGTGCGGCGGCCAGGCGCTGGATCTCGCAGCGGAAGGCAAGCGGGTTTCGCTGGCTGAACTGGAGCAGATCCATCGCCACAAAACCGGCGCGCTGATTCGCGCAGCGGTGCGAATGGGCGCGCTAAGCGCTGGGGATAAAGGCCGCGAAGCCCTGCCATTGCTCGATCGCTATGCCGAATGCGTTGGTCTGGCGTTCCAGGTTCAGGATGACATTCTGGATGTTGTCGGCGATACTGCGACGCTTGGCAAACGCCAGGGCGCTGACCAGCAACTGGGGAAAAGCACCTATCCCGCACTACTGGGCCTTGAGCAAGCCCGGACAAAAGCCCGCGACCTGATTGACGACGCCCGGCAAGCTTTAAGCCTGCTTGCGGCACAGTCGCTGGATACGACGGCACTGGAAGCACTGGCGAATTACATAATCCAGCGTGATAAATAACGAAAACACCACGATGAGTCTCTGATGAGTTTTGATATAGCCAAATACCCGACGCTGGCGCTGGTTGATACCACGCAAGAGTTGCGCCTGCTGCCGAAAGAGAGCCTGCCGAAGCTATGCGACGAACTGCGCCGCTATCTGCTCGACAGCGTGAGCCGCTCCAGCGGGCACTTCGCCTCCGGGCTTGGCACGGTTGAATTGACCGTCGCGCTACATTACGTCTACAACACGCCGTTTGATCAGTTGATCTGGGACGTGGGCCACCAGGCGTATCCGCATAAAATTCTGACCGGACGTCGTGACAAAATCGGCACCATCCGCCAGAAGAACGGGTTGCACCCTTTTCCCTGGCGCGGCGAAAGCGAATACGACGTGCTGAGCGTTGGCCATTCATCGACGTCCATTAGCGCCGGTATTGGTGTCGCCGTCGCGGCGGCAAAAGAAGGCAAACAGCGCCGCACCGTCTGCGTGATTGGCGATGGCGCGATCACCGCTGGCATGGCATTTGAAGCCATGAACCACGCGGGTGATATCCGCCCGGATATGCTGGTGGTGTTAAACGACAACGAGATGTCGATTTCTGAGAATGTCGGCGCGCTGAATAATCACCTGGCGCAGTTGCTCTCCGGCAAGCTCTACTCCACGCTGCGCGAAGGTGGCAAAAAAGTGCTTTCCGGCGTACCGCCGATTAAAGAGCTGATTAAGCGCACCGAAGAGCACATCAAAGGAATGGTGGTGCCGGGTACGCTCTTTGAAGAGCTGGGCTTTAATTATATCGGCCCGGTCGACGGTCACGATGTGCTGGGGTTAGTGCAGACGCTGCGCAATATGCGCGATCTGAAAGGTCCGCAGTTCCTGCATATCATGACCAAAAAAGGGCGCGGTTATGAACCGGCCGAAAAAGATCCGATCACTTTCCACGCCGTACCGAAGTTTGATCCGACCAGCGGAACGCTGCCAAAAAGCAGCGGCGGCATGCCGAGCTATTCGAAGATTTTCGGCGACTGGCTGTGCGAAACCGCGGCGAAAGACAGCAAGCTGATGGCGATCACACCGGCGATGCGTGAAGGTTCCGGCATGGTCGAGTTCTCACGCAAATACCCGGATCAATACTTTGATGTGGCGATTGCCGAACAGCACGCGGTGACATTTGCCGCAGGTCTTGCGATTGGCGGCTACAAGCCGGTGGTGGCGATTTACTCCACCTTCCTGCAACGCGCCTACGATCAGGTTATTCATGATGTGGCGATCCAGAAACTGCCGGTGCTCTTCGCTATCGACCGTGCCGGGATCGTTGGCGCAGACGGTCAGACTCACCAGGGGGCGTTTGATATTTCGTATCTGCGCTGCATCCCGGGAATGGTGGTGATGACACCGAGCGATGAAAACGAATGTCGCCAGATGCTGTTTACCGGCTATCACTACGCAGATGGCCCAAGCGCGGTGCGCTACCCGCGCGGTAATGCAGTTGGTGTGCCGCTGCAACCGCTGGAAAAAATGCCTATCGGCAAAGGTGTGGTGAAACGCCGTGGCGAAAAAGTGGCAATTCTTAATTTTGGCACGCTATTGCCGGAGGCCGAAAAAGCCGCCGAAGCGCTGAACGCCACGCTTATCGATATGCGTTTTGCCAAACCGCTGGATGAGGCGCTGATTCTGGAAACCGCCGCACACCATGAATCGCTGGTAACGCTGGAAGAAAACGCCATTATCGGTGGCGCAGGTAGCGGCGTGAATGAAGTGCTGATGGCTCACCGCAAACCAGTACCGGTGCTGAATCTTGGGCTGCCGGATTTCTTTATCCCGCAGGGCACGCAGGATGAAGCCCGCGCTGAAATAGGCCTGGATGCCGCAGGCATTGAATCCCGCATCAGAAACTGGCTTGCCTGACCCTCCCCCATCCGCTCCTGCTATGCTTAAACGTACGTTTTGACAAGCAGGAGTGGAACCATGCAATACAACACATTAGGAAAAACAGACCTGAAGGTTTCCCGCCTTTGTCTGGGCTGCATGACGTTTGGCGAACCGGATCGCGGTAAACACGCCTGGACTTTGCCCGAAGAGAGCAGCCGCCCCATCATCAAACGCGCCCTGGAAGGCGGGATTAACTTTTTCGATACCGCAAACAGCTACTCAGACGGCAGCAGTGAAGAGATTGTTGGCCGGGCGCTGCGTGATTTCGCCCGCCGCGAAGATGTGGTCGTCGCGACCAAAGTGTATCACCAGGTTGGCGACCTGCCCGAAGGCCTATCACGCGCGCAAATTTTGCGCTCCATTGACGACAGCCTGCGGCGTCTTGGCATGGACTATGTGGATTTACTGCAAATTCATCGCTGGGATTACACCACGCCTATCGAAGAGACACTTGAAGCGCTGGACGAGGTTGTTAAAGCCGGTAAGGCCCGCTATATCGGCGCATCATCAATGCACGCCCGCCAGTTTGCCCAGGCGTTAGCGTTGCAGGAGCAAAATGGCTGGGCGCGCTTTGTCACCATGCAGGATCACTACAATCTGATCTACCGCGAAGAAGAGCGCGAGATGCTGCCGCTGTGCTACAAAGAGGGCGTGGCGATTATTCCGTGGAGCCCGCTGGCACGCGGTCGTTTAACGCGCCCGTGGGGGGAAACCACTGCGCGTCTGGTGTCGGATGAATTTGGCAAAACACTATACAGCGAAACGGATGACAACGACGCGCAGATCGCCGAGCGGCTGGCGGGTGTGGCAGAAGAGATTGGCGCATCGCGCGCGCAGGTCGCGCTGGCGTGGCTGCTGAGTAAACCCGGTGTTGCCGCGCCGATTATCGGTACATCGCGTGAAGAGCAACTGGACGACTTGCTGGGCGCGGTGGATTTAACGCTGAAACCGGAGCAGATAGCCGAGCTGGAAACGCCATATAAACCGCATCCTGTGGTGGGCTTTAAGTAAACGCGAAACCTCCCTCTCCCGCCGGGAGAGGGAAAGCTCAGATAAGGCCAGGCGGCCAGTGATGGCCAATCAGATAGAGCAGCCCGGCGGCGATGATCCCGGCGACAATATCATCGACCATGATCCCCATTCCGCCATGCACGTTGCGATCAAACCAGCGGATCGGCCACGGCTTCCACATATCCAGAATACGGAACAGCACAAACCCCACGGCGACCCATTGCCAGTCATTGGTCGGGAGCGCCATCAGCGTGATCCACATACCGATGAACTCATCCCAGACAATACTACCGTGATCGTGCACACCCATGTCTTTTGCCGTCTGGTGGCAGAAGTAAACGCCAAGCGAGATCCCAAACATCACCAGCAGCGAGTAGAGCTGCCAGGGCAAAAAAGTCATCGCCCACCAGAAGGGAATCGACGCCAGCGATCCCATCGTTCCCGGAACGATGGGGCTTAAACCGCTACCAAAGCCGGTAGCCAGCAGATGCCAGGGGTTGCGTAAGTTGAGACGGCTTTTAGCCACATCTTTAGTGCGCGGCAAAGTGGTCATATCCTTTCCAGTCAAGCGTCACGGCTTTGCCGTCACGGGTGAAATGCAACCCTTCAATATCCGCACTAATCTGCCCGATACAGGTAAAAGGCGCACCCAACTGACCAATCGCGACATCCAGCGCACCGCGGTTCAGCTCCGGCACGGTAAAGCACAATTCATAATCTTCCCCGCCGGAAAGCGCCCAGCGTAGCGCCTGATCCGGCATGACATGGCGGCGAACGGCGTTGGAAAATGGCAACGCATCCAGATCGATACGCGCGCCGCAGCCGCTGGCTTTCAGCACATGCGCGAGGTCGGAAATCAGGCCATCGGAGAGATCAATCGCCGAACTTGCGAGATTGCGCAGCGCCTGCCCCTGCAATACGCGCGGCGTTGGTCGCAGATGGCGCTTGAGCAAATACCGTGCATCGGCACTGTCGTTAACGGCTAAACGCTGTTGCAAAATCGCCAGCCCGGCAGCGCTGTCGCCCGGCGTACCGGTGACGTAGATCCAGTCACCCGGCTTTGCACCAGAACGTTTCATTGCCCGCCCAACCGGCACATAACCATGAATGCCAATCGTCATCGACAGCGGGCCACGCGTGGTGTCGCCGCCAATCAGTTGCATATCGTAGTAATTGAGCTGTTCGAACAGGCTATCACTAAAGGCTTGCAGCCAGGCTTCATCCGCCTCGGGCAGCGTCAGAGCCAGCGTTAACCACGCCGGATCGGCACCCATCGCCGCCAAATCGCTGAGATTCGATGCCATCGCTTTATACGCCAGATCGGCCGGATCGATATCCGGCAGAAAATGGTTGCCCGCCACCAGCGTATCGACGCTTATCGCCAGCATCTGTTTTTCGGGAACATTGAGTAGCGCGCAGTCGTCGCCGATGCCAGTTTCTACATCGCGACGGGAATTTCGTACGCGGTCAAAATAACGGGCAATCAGGGAAAATTCGCCGCATGCCATACGTTATGCCTCTGTAGAAAAAAGAAAAAGCCGGAACCGACGCGCAACGTGCAGCGCCAGTTTCCGGCTTGCGGATCACTTCTTGTGGGGACGGATCGCAGGTGCGGCTTTATCCAGCACGCCGTTAACAAACTTGTGGCTGTCTTCAGCGCCGAAGGTTTTTGCCAGTTCGATAGCCTCGTTGATTGCCACTTTGTACGGCACATCATCACGTTTGGACAGTTCGAACAGTGCGATACGCAATACCGCTTTCTCGACCTGGCCCAGCTCTTCGAGCAAACGGGACAGGTAAGGCTTCATTAAGCCATCGAGATATGCGCTATTAGTCGCCACCCCGGTCAACAGCTCGCGGAAATACAGGACGTCAACATCTTTCACGTCTTGCTCTGCCAGGAACTGGTATTCAACATCAGAGATGTCGTTCTGGGACAACTGCCAGGAGTAGAGCGCCTGGACGGCACACTCACGGGCGCGGCGACGAGCAGCAGGTTTCACGGAATTCCCCTTACAAAAATCAGGCCTTGATGGCTTTCAATACATTAATCATTTCAAGCGCGGTCAGCGCGGCTTCCGCACCTTTATTACCGGCTTTGGTGCCAGCGCGTTCGATGGCTTGTTCAATACTTTCAGTGGTCAGCACGCCGAAAGCCACCGGGATCTCACTGTCCTGGGCAACATGCGCCAGGCCATTGCTTGCACCGCCAGCAACATATTCGAAGTGCGCGGTACCGCCGCGGATCACGGTGCCAAGTGCAATCACCGCGTCATATTTACCGGTTTTGGCCAGCGCACCTGCCGCCAGCGGCAGTTCGTAAGCGCCAGGCACCCACACAACGGTGATGTTGTTATCTTTCACCTGACCGATGCGTTTCAGCGCATCAACCGCGCCTTCCAGCAGGCTGTCGTTGATGAAGTTGTTGAAACGCGCAATGGTGATGGCGACGCGAGCGTCCGGAGCAGCAACGTTGGCTTCAATAATGTTCATACACTTCCTTCACAGGTTCAGTTCGGACCCCGCAGGGGGGCGGATTTTAGCATAATATTTTACGCGCTGCTTCCCTTTTACAGCAGGCATCACGCATGAGTGAGATGCAGGCAGACATCCGGGCCAACCTGACGTATCTCATTGAATTTAAAGTGTGGTGCGTCCGCAAGCGCCGATAACCCCGGCAGCACGCACAGACCGCGGCCATCGCTGCCTAACAGTGTAGGTGCCAGATAGACAATCAGCTCATCCACCAGACCTGCCTGCAGTAACGCGCCGGCAAGGTGCGCACCCGCTTCGACCCACACACTGTTGATCTGCTGTTTGCCGAGCAGCATCATCAGCGTGACCAGATCGGCGTGGCCATTATGTTCCGGCACAATAATTTCACGCACATTTTCAGGCCACTGGCGCGCATCGGCGCGCGTGCGGGCAAACCAGATTTCTCCCGGCAGGCCGACTAACTGATGCTGCGGTGTCACCCGGTTCTGGCTGTCGACAACAATGCGTACCGGTTGACGCAAATTTTCCTGCGGGTAAAGCGCCTGCGTATCCGCATTTAACTCTGCCCAGCGCACGGTCAGCGCCGGATTGTCCGCCAGCACCGTTTCGCTGCTGGTCAGTATCGCGTGGCTTTGCGCGCGTAAAAGCTGTACATCACGGCGCGCCTGCGCTGAGGTGATCCACTGACTTTCGCCGCTGGCCATCGCGGTACGGCCATCAAGCGACGCGCCAAGCTTGAGTTGCACGTAAGGGAACCCGGTGCGCATGCGTTTGAGAAAGCCTTTATTCAGCGCTTCGGCTTCACTCATCATTAACCCGTGGCTGACTTCAATGCCCTCCTGCTGCAAGCGATACAAACCGCGCCCGGCAACCTGTGGGTTCGGATCCTGCATTGCGGCAACCACGCGCGCAACGCCGGCATTAATCAGCGCTTCACAGCATGGCGGTGTGCGTCCGTGATGGCTGCACGGTTCGAGCGTGACGTACGCCGTCGCGCCGCGAGCCCGTTCGCCCGCCATGCGCAACGCATGAACTTCCGCGTGCGGTTCGCCAGCGCGGTAATGAAAACCTTCGCCGACAATGTCGCCATTGTTGACAATTACGCAGCCGACACGCGGGTTCGGGTGAGTTGTAAAACGCCCGCGCTGCGCCAGTTTCAGCGCCCGCGCCATGTACATTTCGTCGTGCATGATTAGTCCTGTAGACGGGCGATCTCTTCGCCAAATTCGCGAATATCTTCAAAGCTACGGTAAACGGAGGCAAAGCGGACATAGGCCACTTTATCGAGCTTTTTCAGCTGCTCCATCACCAAATTGCCAATCATCTTACTCGGCACTTCCCTTTCGCCGGTTGCGCGAAGTTGCGATTTAATGTGATTCAGCGCCATTTCGACGTCATCTGCGCTGACCGGGCGCTTTTCGAGCGCTTTTAACATGCCACGACGCAGCTTCTCTTCATTGAAAGGTTCACGCACATCATTGCTTTTCACGACACGCGGCATCACAAGCTCCGCCACTTCAAAGGTGGTGAAACGCTCATTGCAGACCAGGCACTGCCGGCGACGGCGAACGGATGAACCTTCACCCACCAGGCGAGAATCGATAACTTTGGTATCCACGGCGAAACAGAATGGGCAATGCATACGGCGTCCTGATGTTAGAGTTAACTGAAATCTATTTTACCCTGAACTGGCATGACAACAAAGGCAGACCGTTTTTGAGACAATGGATCGATGGCAACGAGGCCGTTGCGATCTACCATTACAGAGAAGATCCTATCCAAGGAAACAGACACAATGACAAGACGTTACCTAAGAACCATGTTACTGGGAAGCCTTTTTGCCCTCAGTGCCTGCGCCCAGCAAAGCGAAGTTCGCCAGCTTCATCAAAGTGTCAGTACGCTAAATAATGAAATGAGCAAGCTGAACAAAGAGACGGTGAAAATCACCCAGCAGAACACGCTGAATGCCAAATCCGGGAGCGGCGTTTACCTGCTGCCCGGTGCGAACACGCCCGCCCGCTTGAATAGCCAAATCGGTATGCTGCGAATGTCGTTGCAAAATATCGCGCCGAATGCAGCGGGAACCCGCGTCGTGTTGCGGATCCAGGGCGAATCCAACGATCCGTTACCGGCTTTTAGCGGCACCGTTGAGTGGGGACAAATTCAGGGTACCACCGAAAACTATCAGGAAGTGAATGTACAAAACCAACTGATTAACGCACCGGCCAGCACACTCGCACCGAGCGACGTTGATATTCCGCTGCAACTTAACGGCATCACGCCAGAACAGTTAGGCTTTGTTCGCATTCACGATATCCAGCCCGCCAATTTGCAGTAACATCCGGGGCGACGCTGTCGCCCTTACTTACTCTCTGTTATGCATTTTCTTCTTTATTGTCATCTCTTCATCACATTCACCAATTTGCAATATCGATAAATGCCAGTACAATCGCCGTCGTTTATTGCACGCAAACGTGAACGCAATCGATTACGTGTGTGTCAATAATGTGAAACAACACATATTTTTGTGAACGCGGATACTTATAATAGGCGCGCAGAAATATGAAACATTTAGAAACTCCATGCGTGCTTTCTTTCACTCCCGTCTGGGATCTCAATCAGTGGCGTAATGATGAAAAAAACAATTCTCGCAGCCGGTGCTGCTCTGGCGCTTTCCGCTTCTTTTACTGCTAACGCAGCGGAAAACAGCAAACCTGAATACGTTTCCGGCTGGTGGCACCAGAGCGTAAACGTGGTGGGCAGCTACCACACCCGTTTCGGACCTGTTCCACGTAACGATACTTATCTGGAATATGAAGCGTTCGCCAAGAAAGATTGGTTTGATTTCTACGGCTACCTGGATGCGCCGGTCTTCTTCGGTGGTAACACCGGTGCGAAGGGGATCTGGAACCACGGTTCGCCGCTGTTTATGGAAATCGAGCCGCGTTTCTCTATTGATAAGCTGACTGGAACCGACCTGAGTTTCGGTCCGTTCAAAGAGTGGTACTTCGCCAACAACTACATTTACGACATGGGTCGCAACGCCTCCGGTCGCCAGAGCACCTGGTACATGGGCCTGGGTACCGACATCGACACCGGTCTGCCGATGAGCCTCTCCCTGAACGTCTATGCGAAATACCAGTGGCAGAACTACGATGCGCCAAACCAGAACGAGTGGGATGGCTACCGTTTCAAAGTGAAATATTTCGTGCCGATCACCAGCCTGTGGGGCGGCCAACTGAGCTATATCGGTTTTACCAACTTTGACTGGGGCTCAAAACTGGGTGACAGTCGCTACTATGTTAACGGCGAACAGTTCCGCACCAACAACTCGATTGCCTCCAGCCATATCCTCTCTCTGGGCTACGATCACTGGCACTACTCTGTGGTTGCGCGTTACTGGCACAATGGCGGTCAGTTCAAAGATGATGCAGCCTTGGGCGATAGCTATGTGCGTTCTACCGGTTGGGGTGGTTACCTGGTTGTTGGTTACAACTTCTAATCCCACTGCATTGCAAAAGCCGACCTATGGTCGGCTTTTTTATTGAAAGCGCGCTTTCTGCAGGTTAACGAAATCCTGCATCGTTCTGTCCGCGCGTTCCGTAAATGTCTTGCCTGTAAAAGCGACCGACGTGCAGCGATCGAGACGAAAACAACGATAGTCATCGCGTAACGTACACCACGACACCAGTACCCACACGCTTCCCATAAACGACAACCCTAACGGATGGATCACCCGCTCCGAGGCTTTTCCTTTGTCGTCTTCATAATGCAGATGCAGCTCCTGATGCAGCCGCATCGCCTGGTGCATCACATCAAACCAGACGCGTACCTGCGGGTATTTATCAAAATTGGGTGAAACGATGCGGTTGCGTTCAGCCGTAATGCGCTTGTCGTAGGGTAGCACTGCCAAAAGTTTTTCCTGCGCCGAACCGGCAGCCTGTGCCAGCGTATCGCCGCTCCAGGTTTGTAACATGCCGATAGCGGCAATTAATGCTTCAACTTCCAGACCGGTAAACATTAACGGCGGCAAATCGAAACCGGGCAGCAAACGGTAGCCACTACCCGCTTCGCCCTGAATCGGTACGCCGGAGAGCGACAAATCGCGAATGTCGCGGTAGATGGTGCGTTCAGAAACCTCCAGCCGCTCGGCCAGTAGCGCCGCGGTCACGCGACGTCGGGTACGCAAAACCTGAACTATCTGAAACAATCGATCAGCACGGCGGCTCATAACTTATCCGGTTGAGGAAAAGCCCGCACTTTCAGCGCGGGCATCAGTGGTTCATGCAGGTTGATGCAGTCCAACCCGGTTACCCTCACTGTCAATAATCAGGGCAATAGTACCAATGCCCTGCGGCAATACTTCCGGGCCAAAACAGCATTCACCGCCCTTTTCACGCACGCGCTCCAGCGCAGCCGCGAGGTTTGCCGTCGCCAGGTAAACCACTGTACCACCGCTTACCGGCTGGAACATTGGTCCTTTTACCAGCGCACCGCCGGTGGCAGGTTTGACATGGGGAAATACCGCCATTTCGATACCGGCTACGCTCTCATGGCGAAACTGACCGCCCAATACATGCTCATAAAACGCTACCGCACGATCCAGTTGCTGTACCGGCAATTCAAACCAATTCACTAATGTGTTCATGCTCTGTTCCTCTGCGTTAAAAAAATCAACACAGCGAGTCTGCCAGAGGGCTACTGACAGCATATTGTCAGTAGGGATCGTCTTACTATTTTCCGTTCCGCCGCGATAATTATCCGAAAAATATAATTAATCAAAGCATTAATGAGCAGGCTATATATTCAAAGCCAAATGATATCTATAAACTCCGCCCCCTGCCGTAATGGGTAGTCGACCCAAACAGGAATTACACGCTAAGGAACAGGGAACGATGTGGGCAGTTGAAATGCAGGCCGTCAGTAAAAGTTATTTGTTAGGACAGGTTCGTGTTGATGCATTAAAAGAGGTGACGCTCAACATTGCAGCAAAACGGTTTACCGTATTATCCGGTCAGTCCGGCAGTGGCAAAACGACGCTACTGAACTTAATCGGCGGCATCGATACGCCCGACAGTGGCCGTCTGGTGATTGCCGATCGCGAAATGAACAGCCTCAATGACGACCAGTGCAGCGCTTTTCGCGCCCGTAACCTTGGATTTATCTTTCAGAACTTCAATCTTATCCCGGTGCTGACCGCACGTGAAAATGTCGAAATTCCACTTCTCGCACAGCATCGAACGGCGGCCTGGCGCAAACAGGCGGTCAACGACATGCTCGAGAGCGTCGGCCTTGGCGATAAAGCCGATTCATTGCCGAACCAGCTCTCTGGCGGGCAGCGCCAGCGCGTCGCCATCGCCCGGGCGCTTATTCACCGCCCAGCGCTGGTGGTGGCCGACGAACCCACGGCGAATCTTGACAGCAAAACCGGCAAATCCATTTTACAGCTGTTACGGCGTTTGCAGCAGGAGCATGCCGTCACGGTGGTGTTCTCTTCCCACGATCCGCAGGTGATTGCCGAGGCCGATGACCTGTATGTCGTCCACGATGGCAGTGTGAACGGCCCGGGGGCTTGATAAGGAGAGAACATGCTGAAACTAAAAACGCTGAAACACGCGCTGCGCAACCTTCTGCGTAACCGTCGCCGTACCTTATCAACGCTTTGCGCCATCGTGGTTGGCGCCGTCGGTATTCTGCTGTTTGGCGGTTATAACCACTCGATCAAATACAGTTTGCAAACGACTTTTGTGCGTAGCACCGGTCATCTGCAAATCCAGCATCGGGATTATTTACTGCACGGTACGGGAAACCCGGCGCAATACAGCATCCGCCATTACCAGAAAGTGATGGATATCATTGCCCACGATCCGGTACTGCAACCAATGCTCACCGTCAGCACACCAGTGCTCATGCTGACAGGCATCGCCGGGCATTACGCGGTCGGGACGTCACGTCCGGCACTTATTTACGGCAGTGAAGCCGCAGGAAAAGTACAACTGAACAAATGGGACGAATACCATCTCGGGGATTTCCTGCAAAACCGCCAGATATACTCTGGTGCCGCAGCGGATTCGGCATTTATTGGCGGAGGTCTGGCGCGTTTGCTGCAACTGTGCAACCTCGCCAGAAACCAGCCTTGCAGTGCTCCACCAGCCAAAGAGAACCACGCCGCCGATCTCCCAAGCGATCTTTTGCAACTGTCACAACAAGCGCGGCAGGCACACGCTGCGGACAGTGATAATTACATCGAACTGCTGGCGGCTTCCGGTAACGGTGCGCCAAATATTGTGCGCGTTAAAGTGGAAGGGATTCAGCCGCAACCCGCTCGCGAGCTGGATGATAGCTTCGTCGGCATCCACCTGCACCAGGCGCAACAACTGCTGTTTGGTCAGGAGACGCCAGGCGTGACGGCAATCATCCTGCAACTGCACAGCACCTCGCAACTGGCGGCAGCGCGAGCGCGTCTCCAGCAGCTTTTTACCAGCGAACTCGCGGATTACCCACTGGCAGTATACGACTTCACCGAGCTACAACCGTTGTATAACCAGGTGCTGAAAATGTTCGCCAATATGCTCAATTTCATGCTGGTTCTTATCCTCGCCATCGCATTATTTACCGTAACTAACACCATGGGAATGGCGGTAATGGAGCGCACGGTGGAGATTGGTACGCTGCGTGCTGTCGGGCAGAAACGGCGTGATATCCAGCGCCTGTTCCTCAGCGAAGGCTCGCTCCTGGGGATGTTTGGCTCGATTATCGGGGTCATCGTCTCTTTATTGCTGGCGTTTCTGATTAATCACGCCGGGCTTACCTGGCAGCCTCCTGGCGTGACAGTGCCAATCAGGATCCATATCAGTGTGTGGAGAGAGTGGACAATGATTAGCAGCGTGGTCGGTGTGTTGTTGCTAATAACCGTGATTTCATCGTGGTGGCCTGCACGCCGCGCGGCGAATGTCTCGATCGTTGAGGCGCTGCGCCATATCTGACTCCTGCCCTTCATCTATTAACAAGGAAGAACGTCATGCAATTGCAAAAGAAACCACTGGCACCATTGTGCCTGGTGTGGCTCCTGTTGGCCGCTATGCCAGCAAGTGCCGCGCTTGATGCGCAACAAATTCTGAAAAAAAGCGACGAGGTGCGTAACCCGGATCGCTCCTTTAGCCTGGTCACAACGCTCATTAGCTATAAAAACGGCAAGCAGAACGACACCAGCAAACTGGTACTTTACTCGCGCGCATCGCCGAATGGCGGCCAATTCCGCAGCCTGCTGCGCTTTATCAGCCCGCAACGCGATGCGGGTAAATTGACCCTGAAAAGCGGTCGCGATCTCTGGCTTTATGACCCGGCAAGCCAGGCGAGTGTGCCAATTTCCCCGCAACAGCGCCTGTTGGGGCAAGCGTCTAACGGCGATGTCGTAACAGCAAACTGGGCTGAAGATTACAAGGCAAGCCTGCTGGCGGAAGAGCAGATCATGGATGGTGAAAAGCAAATGCGCGACTGCTACCACTTGCATTTGGTCGCCACCAATCCGGACGCGCCGTACCCTTCGATGGATCTTTGGGTCGATAAAAACGATTTCAAAAGCCGTAAAGCGGAGTTTTACGCCGTTAATGGCAACCTGCTGAAAACGACCTGGTATCGTCGCTACGAACCCGCGCTGGGCGGTGTGCGTCCCACCGAGGCGGTGATCATAGATGGCGTCAACGCCCAGCTTGTTACTGTTCTGCGCCAGCAGAATTTTGCCTGGCGGGATGTTCCGGAAGCGTGGCTACAACGCGATTATCTGGCGCACTTTAAGGATACAGATCAATGAAGGCAACGCGCGCGCACTTAAGCTGGTTCATCGCACTCGGCGCGCTGTGCAACGCCTCTGCCAGCGCACAGCAGGACAGCACCATGGCGGCGCTAGAACTGGCTGATAAAACCGAGTTTACCGCCGTGGAAAACAAGGCGCTGAGTGCACTACTCGAAATTGCCGGTAGCCTGAACGAAAACAGCGCCAAAGAACAACGCGTGTCACTGGATATGCGCTGGGACAAAAACCTGTTACGCAACTGGCGGGTTGTACTTTCGAACCGCTTCGACAGCCGTTTCTCCAGCCACTTGCGCCAAAACCGCAATATCAATACGTTGCGTGAAGCCTGGCTTAGCCATGCGCTGACCTCTCAGGCTTCCATCGATGTCGGGCGCATTAACACCCGTTATGGCGTTGCGCTGGGCTATAACCCTACCGACTTTCTTGGTCGTGGTACGGTGCGTTCAGCCATTTCGGCCGATCCGGAGTCGTTGCGCAGTAACCGTCTGGGCAATGCGATGATCCGTTTGCAAAAGTTTTGGGACAAGGCGGCTGCAACGGTGATCTGGTCGCCAAAAATCAGTGCCAGCCGGCGGCAGAACAGCGCCAGCCTGGACTGGAATGCCAGTAATCCCCGGGAACGCGTCTTGCTGGCGGGAAGCTATCGTTTTGCCGAAAACCTTAATCCGCAATTGTTGCTGCTGCAGGAAGAACACCGCTCTGCACAGTTGGGCGTAAATCTTTCGCGGGTGCTGTCGCGCTCCGCGCTGGTCTATGCTGAATGGGCGGGAGGACGCCAGCCCTTCAACTGGCAGGAAGCGCTGCCCGAAAGCCAGTGGGATACGTCGTGGCGTAACCGTGCAGCCGTTGGTTTAACCTGGACTGGCGAGAACCATTTAACTCTGCGCCTGGAGGGCCACTATAACGGCAGTGCCGACAGCAAAAAGGCCATCTCCGCACTTCGTGCCGCGCCCCCTTATATTGCCGCGCAGAGTGCCGCCGCTCCCGCAGACAGCACAGCGCAGCTAGCACAAGACGGGCTGACACCACGCCGTGGTGCACTATTTCAGGCATACTGGAAAGACATCGCCGACCAGTATGATTTCAATCTGATTTGGCAGCGGGATTTGCAGCGCCAGAAAAATATGGGATTTGTGGAGCTAAGGCGTCACCTGAATTCGGTGGATATCGCCCTTCAGTGGCAAAAAATCTACCGCGCTGAGGTGAAAAAGACTTATAGCGTGCAGCCAGACAGGCGCTGGCAACTCTCCGTGGATTACTATTTTTAAACTGCGTGATATTGCCGGGGGCATCATCAATCCCCTACCCACAATGACAATACGAATAACCTGACTCATCACCTCAACAATTGTTGAATGGGAATCTATCCATTTCAGGAATATAACGAGCAGCCCTGAAAATAACGTTGACGGTTTATTTATCACATCTTACAAACCAGGCTTAAATATAATGGTCATTTTTCTTACTGGTCAGATAGAAAACAGGAATAGAACATCGTATCTTCTCTATCCCGCTTACATTCCTCAGGCAGGTTTAGGAGGTTAATCTATGTCCATTAATATTTTAATTGTGGATGAGCATGCAATTATACGTCGGGGAATGACCTCGATGATTAACTCACTAAAAAACAGCAATCTTAATACCGATAAACTTGATATCGACGTTATCGGTGATACCAATGAGCAAACAGAGCTTCTTGATATTCTCGCCAGTAAAAAAGTGGATCTTCTCTTTCTGGGTTATGGCCTGCACACCATTAAAACCGGTAACCCTGTGTCGGAGCTCGATGGCGTTGCGCTGGTGAAATGGATTTCAAGCCGTTATCCCAATACAAAAACCATCGTTTTATCCCCTTATAACAATACGAATCTTATTCGTATTGCGCTGGAGGCGGGTGCCAAAGGCTATATCAGCCGTAACACCAGCGAACGAACGCTCTGGCGTGCCATTACTACCGTGCTGATGGACGAAGTCTATATTGAACGAGGGCTAATGGATTCACTTTTCCGCCGCGATGCGCTGGCACCGCAGGAATTATCCACGCGCGAAAGTGAGGTTTTACGCTTACTATGCCGCGGGCTTTCGTTAACAACGATTTCCAAACGCATGAATATCAGTATTAAAACAGTCAGCGCACATAAACTCCGCGCCATGGGAAAATTAAATGTGCGAACGGATTGCCAGCTTTACTGCTTATTATTTCAGACGCGGATGTTTGATATCGCCATGTAAATCGCCGTCCCGCATTTAATCTATTACCCGGTAAATGAAAAGGCCTCTGTATATTCCCACTCAGGCCTTTATGTAGAACTTTAAAATTATCACCGGTTATTTAATCCATTTATTGATAACTTCCTGACTGCAAGGCTTGAACAAACAGCCATCCATTCCTGCCGCGATGCACTGTTCAACAACCTCGGCTTGCGCAATGGCGGTAAACCCCAACAGGGTTGCACGCGCCTCTGCGGAGCGCAGCTCTTCCGCGCGTATCAGCTTTGCAAGCGTGAAACCATCCATCACCGGCATGTTGCAATCAATCAGTATGTAATCGTAATTGCGGGTCATCAGCCAAAGGGTTAGCGCTTCTTCTCCATTCGTTGCTTCGCTGACCTGATGACCGAGAAATTCGAGTTGATGACGCAACAACATAAGGTTCGGCGGATAATCATCAACAATGAGTACCCGTTTAACGCCAGAAGATGAGCGCCTTACTGGCGCAATCGACACGAGCTCAGCGGGATTTATCGCCACAGCAGGCAGGCGCAGGCGCACATGGACCGCAGTACCTACGCCAGGAGTACTTTCCAGCGTTAATTCGCCTTTCATCAGTTCACACAGGGTACGGCAGATAAACAGCCCCAGCCCTGAGCCGAGCCGCGAGGCGTCTTTATCGGAACCCAACTGGGTGAAGGGTTTAAAAAGTCTTTTTTGGTCTTCGGGCGTAATCCCGATGCCGGTGTCTTTAACGGTCAGCGAAACCGCAATCATCCCCTCAACAGCCGGTTCATGTTTTAGAATGACCTCTATTGAACCTTTGCGAGTAAATTTAACCGCATTACTTAGCAAGTTAGAAAGGATCTGTTTATAACGATGAGGGTCAATTTTTAGCAGACACCGATCGCCACCTTCGACGTGCATATTAATAGTTAGCTGTTTTTGATCGGTCGCCTCTTTGAATAACAGCGCCACCGAGCGTGTCAACGCAATCAGCTCCTCTTTTCGCGGCGCTATTGCCATACGGCCCGATTCAATCCGTGAAATATCCAGGATATCCCCCACGACAGCGAGTAAATTTTTTGCGGCATCGTGCGCAACTTCCAGCATGGGCTGTGACTGTTGCGCCAGCACATTCTGTTTAATTTGCAGTTCCAGAATGCCCAGGATTGCGTTTAACGGCGTGCGAATTTCATGACTCATCACCGAGAGAAAATTCGTCTTCGCCCGGTTTGCCGCTACGGCTTCATCCCTCGCTTCATTCAATTGCTGAATAAATTCCTGCCGCTCGGTCATGTCTATCCAGCCACTTAAAACACCATTGTTTCTGCCATCGCTCCCGTGAAAAGGAATGATCCAGTAAAAAACAGTGCGTGATTGCGCAGAGTGGTTAAACATCAGCAACCTGTCACGCATGTGCGGGACACCTGTGGTAATCACCCGTTGATAGTCCCGGTGAAACTCGCGGATCATGAAATCCGGCAAAGGCAAAACATCGACGGTTTTCCCATACACCTCTTCGCGCGGGACGTTCATCTCTTCCAGATAGCGGCTATTACAACTGACAAGCTCCCCGCGCAGATTACGCACCGCAACCGGCCAGGGGACGGAAAACATCATATTGCTCATGCAGGAGAGTTGCTCTTTAAGCCGCTGCTGCATACGTATGCGCTGGTTGACCTGGCGTCTGAGCGAAATAATCCACAGCATCGAGATGACAACAATCGCCAACATCATCAGGCTAATGACCTTGATATGACGACGCCCGCCCTGCCAGAACACGCTCTTTTGCGCAGCAAACCCAGCATTATTCACCGGAAACGTGTTCACGACTGCCGACCCGACAGGAGGCGTTGCTTGAGCTATTTGCTTTTCTGCCGCTCTGCTGCCGGAAATATCGGCTGTATAAAAAGCGATATTTGTCGGACGAGCATTAACTACGAGGCAGCAAGTAAAGAGGAGCGATAATAAAAAGATGCACCACTTAATACGGTGAAAAATAAAAGAAGACATTCGCTTTTCCCGTTTGCAATTGCTGGTCGATGCAATATGTAAAACCTATTAATAATTCGACGCGAGCATACTCACAGTAAATCAACCAAATAATAAAACCAGTTGCTTATAATCTTTAAACATGAGCGAAATAAAACGCTGACGCATTTTAGAAATACTCCCTTGATTTATAACTCCCTCATTAATCAACTTCGGCAATTGTTCCATCACAATGCAGCAGCGTATCGCCCGGCGCATTCCCAAAAGATACCAGGAAGATTTCATTCGGTGGGCAAGCCTGGCGATCTGAAGAAGTGTTCCAGCCCGCGCGATGATTTCGAGTTGTTGAATATCACTGGCCAACGCTTGCAAAAGTTTAGGGAGCATTGCATCAATGACTGTCTGCTGATGATTCGCCAGCTTATGTAATTCATGCAGTTCCGGTTGTGCCATATCCCTCGATTGAGATACGCAGCGTAAGCGCGCTTCAGATAAAGGAAAATACAAAATATGATCGAAACCTTTCAGACGCAGCATTGATTCTGTTTCCGCCTGTTCATCGTCTGTGCAGGCCAGTAATAACGGAGGTAGTGTTAATTCTCCTGCCAGTTCCGCTGCGAGTAGCTTCTCAACTAACGTAACACCTGAATTTGCATTCTCGCTTAAATCGACCAGTAGCGCGTGCCAGACGTGACGGGAAAGCGCATCATGCGCATCGCTTATATTCACAGTAGCGATATTTAAATCACTGCAAAAACGCAGCTGTTGGGCGAGAGTGCGCTGCTGTTCAGCACTGTACGTCGCAAGTAGTGTCTGCATTCCATGCATAACAAACTCCGTGTTGTTAACTTGTTAATCCAATTTGCTGTAAGTATTGATAGAGTTCGTACTCGGAGGTGACACCCAGTTTACGCATGGCACTTTTTTTCTGTGCGCTGACGGTTTGTTTCGTCCTGTTAAGCCGGGTACTGATATCGTTCACTGTCATACCGCGCAGTAACAGGCGCAGCACCTCATTCTCTTTTGGCGTTAGCCTCACCTCAAGTTGCGCTACAGCGTCCAATTGCGGCGTATTCGTTTTTGGGGAAATAGCAGGCGAGGTGAGCGCTTGCAATGTCTGTAATAGCTTTGTCGACAAACTGGCTTTATTTAATACTCTGTGCACTCCGAGACGGAGTAACGAGTGCTGAATTCCGGGGTTATTGATCATCGAAACGACAATTATCAGCAAATCTGGCCAGCGTCTTTTTAATAATTGAATGAGCGCCAGACCATCGTTGTATCGTTCTCCGGGCATGCTGAGATCGGTTATCAGAATATCGGTTGCGTGCTGCTCCAGCTTTGCCACAACTTCATCGGCGGTCCTGGCTTCATCAATAATGAGGTATTGCGCGGAAAGTGGTGCGAGCAACGTTCGCATCCCCATTAAATAAATAGGGTGATCATCAGCAATCAACACTTTTTTAGGTTTCAACACGCTTACAAATCTCTGGTCACAGCCATAGCATTACGAGTTCTCGCACTTTAACAAAAAAAATGGCAATGCAGAATGAATATTGAATAAAGGAAAGGCGCTCACATTTTATAAAAATAAAAAAAGCAGATTAATATCTTTAATAAATAAACACTCTTTTATTATAAATAGAAAAAATACTACAGATAAAAAAAACCGCAGCACATGGCTGCGGTTTGTTCTGTGCAACGAATGATTACGGCAGAATAGACGGCTGATCCGCCCCTTCTTTTTCCACTTTCTGCTGCAGTAAATGCTCGCGCTTCATCCCCATTTTCAGCGCCAGAGCAGACGCGACATAGATAGACGAAGCCGTACCGATGGAAACACCGATAAGCATAGTCAGTGAGAAGCCCTTCAGCATCGCGCCGCCAAAGAGATAAAGCATCAAAATCACGACTAACGTCGTACCGGACGTGATCAACGTACGGTGCAATGTTTGCGTCAGAGAGATGTTAAAGATCTCGTATGGCGTACCGCGGCGGATCTTGCGGAAGTTCTCACGAATACGGTCAGATACCACGATGCTGTCGTTAAGCGAGTAACCAATTACCGACATCAGCGACGCCACGATGGTCAGGTCAATCTCAATCTGGAACAGCGAGAGTACGCCCATCGTGATAATAACGTCGTGCGCCAGCGCGATAACCACGCCCGCCGCCAGACGCCACTCAAAGCGGAAACCGACATAAACCAGAATACTGATCAACGCGACCAGCAGCGCCATCCCACCGGTCTGCGCCAGATCAGCGCCCACGCTCGGACCGACAAACTCAATACGTTTTACAGCGGCATTCTGGCTGGTCGCTTCGTTAATCACGCTAACGACTTTACTTCCCAGCACCTGGCCACCGGTTTCGCCCTGAGCAGGCGGCATACGTACCATGATGTCGCGGCTGCTACCGAAGTTTTGCAGCAGCGGCTCCTGGAAGCCCGCTTTCTCCAGCGCGTCACGCATCAAATCCATATCCGCTGGTTTTTCCAGCGAGATTTCGATAACCGTACCACCGGTAAAATCCAGGCCCCAGTTAAAGCCGCGAACGCCCATCACAACGATGGAGAGGATCAGCAGCGCGCCGGAAATGATAAAAGCCCAGTTGTCCCAGCGCATAAAGTCCCAGACTTTACGGCCGTGGTTCAATTGTTCAACAGTATAATCCTGTGCCACAACGCACTCCTCAGATAGACAGCTTGTTAATGCGTTTGCCGCCGTACAACAGGTTGACGATGGCACGGGTACCGACAATAGCGGTGAACATTGAGGTCGCCACACCGATACCGGTAGTGATCGCAAACCCTTTAATTGAACCAGTACCTACCGCGTAAAGGATAAGCACTTTGATCAACGTGGTGACGTTCGCATCGAAAATGGATGAAAACGCGCCCTGATAACCTTCATGAATCGCCTGCTGCACCGAACGGCCATTGCTCAGCTCTTCTTTAATACGTTCGTTTATCAAGACGTTAGCATCCACCGCCACCGCAAGGGTTAACACGATACCCGCAATCCCGGGCATCGTCAGCGTTGCGCCAGGCAACAGAGACATAATGCCGACAATTAACACCAGGTTGGCAATCAGCGCGGACGTGGCGATCAGACCAAACTTCTTATAGAAGAAGATCATAAAGATGATCGAAACCACCAGACCTGCCAGGCACGCTTCCAGACCCTGCGTGATGTTCTGCGAACCAAGCGTTGGGCCAATGGTGCGTTCTTCAACAATCTGAATCGGCGCAATCAGCGCACCGGCACGCAGCAGTAGGGAGAGCTGGCGCGCTTCGTTCGGGTTGCTGATACCGGTAATACGGAAGCTGTTGCCGAGGCGAGACTGGATATTGGCGATGTTAATCACCTCTTCCTGTTTCACCAGCACCGCACGTCCGTTGGCATCTTTTTTACCGCTGTCTTTGTACTCCACAAACAAGGTCGCCATCGGTTTACCGATATTGTCCTTAGTGAAGTTAGACATGATGTTGCCACCCGCGCTATCCAGTGAAATGTTAACCTGCGGTTGGTTGTACTCATCCTGGCTGGACGTGGAGTCGGTGATATGGTCACCGGTCAGGATCACGCGTTTGTACAGCACAACGGGCTGACCTTCGCGCGTCTGTTTCACTTCGGAGTCACCCGGTACGCGGCCAGCGGCGGCGGCGGAAGCATCCACACTGCTGTTAACGAGGCGGAATTCCAGCGTCGCAGTGGCGCCCAGAATCTCTTTCGCACGCGCGGTATCCTGAATCCCCGGCAGCTCAACCACGATACGGTCAGCGCCCTGGCGCTGTACCAGTGGCTCAGCCACGCCCAGTTGGTTTACACGGTTACGCAGGATATTGATGTTCTGCTGAACGGCATATTCGCGGGCTTCGCTCAGACGAGCATCGCTCATCACGGCGCGCAGTACGTTGTCGCCCTGATTGGAGATAACGAGATCGCGGTGGCGGGCTGTCAGGTAAGCATTCGCCTGATCGCGCGCCGCGCTGTCGCGGAACTGAATACTCAGGCCATAGTTATCTTCCTTACGCACGGTGGTGTAAGGAATGCCTTTGTCGCGCAGATCGCTGCGCAGGCTGTCCATGTTTTGTTCCTGCAGTTTACTGAGCGCTGTTTGCATATCCACTTCCATCAGGAAGTGCACACCGCCGCGCAGATCGAGACCGAGTTTCATCGGTTCGGCTTTAATGGCGGTCAACCAGCGTGGTGTTGCCGGAGCAAGGTTAAGCGCGACAACATACTGATCGCCTAATGCGCTGACCAGCACTTCACGGGCGCGCAGCTGCGTATCAGTAGAATCGAAGCGAGCAAGAATCGCGCCCTCTTCCAGTGCCACAGACTTCGCGTTGATTTTTTCTTTTTGTAGATCGTTCTGGACCTGGATCAGCGTTTGCTCACTGGCGGCGACACCGCGCACGCCAGTGATCTGAACAGCCGGATCCTCACCATACAGGTTGGGAAGTGCGTAAAGCAGGCCGACGATAATGACGACGACCAGCATAATGTACTTCCACAAAGGATAACGGTTTAACACGGCAGTTCCCTTTGGGAAAACAATAGATTACAGCGCCTTCATCGTGCCTTTCGGCAGAACGGCAGCTACGAAGTCACGTTTGATTACCACTTCAGTGGTGTCGTTCAGTGCGATAGCAATGTAGCCAGTGTCTGCTACTTTGGTCACGCGGCCGATCAGACCACCATTGGTCAGCACTTCATCACCTTTGGCGATGGAGTCCATCAGCTTTTTATGCTCTTTCGTGCGTTTTTGCTGCGGGCGCAGGATCATGAAGTAAAAAATCAGACCGAACACCACCAACATCGGAATCAACGTCCACTGGCTTTGGGCTGCCGGTGCGCCTGCTGCTGCTACCGCATCAGAAATAAAAAAGCTCATTCAAATTCCCTCATTATTAAATTAATCAACGTTCAAAGGTGGTACAGACCGCCCCTGACGCTGGTAAAAATCCGCGACGAAGCTCTCTAATTTACCCTCTTCGATAGCCTTGCGTAAACCAGCCATTAAACGCTGATAATACCGCAGGTTATGAATGGTATTGAGACGCGCGCCCAATATTTCGTTGCAACGGTCGAGATGATGCAAGTAAGCAAGAGAATAATTGCGACAGGTATAGCAATCACACTCGCTATCAAGCGGGCCGGTATCGCTTTTATATTTCGCGTTACGGATTTTCACCACGCCATTGGTCACAAACAGGTGACCGTTACGGGCGTTGCGCGTCGGCATCACGCAGTCAAACATATCAATGCCGCGTCGCACGCCTTCAACCAAATCTTCTGGTTTACCGACGCCCATCAGGTATCGTGGTTTGTCTGCGGGGATTTGCGGGCAGACATGCTCCAGAATACGGTGCATATCTTCTTTCGGCTCGCCCACAGCCAGACCGCCGACAGCGTAGCCATCAAAGCCAATCTCTACCAGACCTTTGACCGAGATATCGCGTAAATCTTCGTAAACGCTGCCCTGAATAATACCGAACAGCGCGTTTTTGTTACCCAGCCCATCAAAACGCTCACGGCTGCGTTTCGCCCAGCGCAGGGACATCTCCATAGAGCGTTTCGCGTAATCCCAGTCCGCCGGATACGGCGTACATTCGTCGAAGATCATCACGATATCGGAACCGAGATCGTACTGAATCTCCATCGATTTTTCGGGATCGAGGAAAATAGGATCGCCGTTGATCGGGTTACGGAAGTGCACGCCCGCTTCGGTGATCTTGCGGATGTCGCCAAGGCTGAACACCTGGAAACCGCCGGAATCGGTAAGGATTGGGCCTTTCCACTGCATAAAGTCGTGCAGATCGCCGTGCAGCTTCATGATCTCCTGACCCGGGCGCAGCCACAGGTGGAAGGTGTTGCCAAGGATAATCTGCGCGCCGGTGGCTTCAACTTCTTCCGGCGTTATCCCTTTTACGGTGCCGTAAGTGCCTACAGGCATAAACGCGGGCGTTTCAACCACGCCGCGATCAAACACCAGACGACCGCGGCGGGCGCGTCCGTCAGTGGTATCCAGTTCAAATTTCATTTCTTCTCCAGCATCAGAGAAACAGTCTGATGATAACTATCCCGTTGCGGAATCACTCCACAACTTCGAATTAACCAATACGCACTCAAGGCGTATTGGCGCAGCCAGATTGGACACGCACAGCGTGCAGCAACCGGAGCGTACACGCAGTACGTATCGCGTTGTTAAGGACGCTCTAAAATGGCTTGCGGATTGTACGTGATAAACATCGCATCCCCGTAACTAAAAAAGCGATATTTCTCTGCAACTGCGGCGCGGTACGCATTCATGGTGTGTTGATACCCGGCGAAGGCGGAAACCAGCATGATCAGCGTCGATTCCGGCAAATGGAAGTTGGTGACCAGCGCATCAATCACCCGGTACTGGTAACCCGGATAAATGAAAATCTGCGTATCGCCGAAGAACGGCTCGATCAGATCTTTTTTTGCTGCCTGCGCGGCGCTTTCCAGCGAACGCACGGACGTGGTTCCCACGGCGACAACCCGATTACCGCGCGCTTTTGCCGCCAGCACCGCATCAACAACCTCCTGCGGCACTTCGGCGTATTCGGAATGCATAATGTGGTCTTCAATGCTGTCTACGCGCACCGGCTGGAAAGTTCCCGCCCCCACATGCAGCGTCACAAACGCCATCTCGATGCCTTTATTACGCAGACGTTCCAGAAGCGGTTCATCAAAATGCAACCCTGCCGTCGGTGCGGCCACCGCGCCAGGCTTCTCGCTGTACACGGTCTGGTAGAGTTCACGGTCCGCGTCTTCATCCGGGCGGTCAATATAGGGCGGCAGCGGCATATGGCCGATTGCGTTAAGGATATCCAGCACCGGGCGTTCGTCGTGAAACTCGACTTCGAACAGCGCGTCATGGCGCGCCACCATCGTCGCCTGAATATCTTCCGCATCACCCAGCAGCAGTTCCGCGCCCGGTTTCGGCGCTTTGGATGCGCGAATATGTGCCAGAATACGTTTATCGTCGAGCATACGCTCAACCAGTACCTCAATCTTGCCGCCGCTGGCTTTACGGCCGAACAGGCGTGCAGGAATTACGCGGGTGTTATTAAACACCAGCAGATCGCCGGGGTTGAGCTTGTCGAGCAAATCGGTGAAAGTACCGTGCGTCAGCGCGCCTGTTGGGCCATCCAGCGACAGCAAGCGGCAACTGCTGCGCTCAGGCTGCGGATAGTGGGCAATCAGGGATTCGGGCAATTCAAAGGAAAAATCGGCAACGCGCATGACACTAACTCGATACATATTTAAGAGGCGGGTAGTCTAGTGCCCACGCCCCTTCGCTGCAACCGTTAGCCGCTTTTGGACAAACAATAAGCATGAATTTTTTAGCACACCTGCACTTAGCCCATCTTGCCGACAGTTCCCTGCCCGGCAACCTGCTGGCGGATTTTGTTCGCGGCAACCCACAAGACCTCTACCCGATGGAGATCGTTGACGGGATCCAGATGCATCGCCGTATCGACGTCATGACCGACAACCTGCCGGAAGTCAAAACCGCCCGCGAGTGGTTCCGCCCGGAAACCCGCCGGGTTGCGCCGATCACGCTGGATGTGATGTGGGATCACTTCCTCTCCCGCCACTGGGCGCAAATCTCGCCGGATTTCCCGCTGGAGGATTTTGTTCGCTACGCCCGTGCGCAGGTGGCGACGATCCTGCCTGATTCTCCGCCGCGATTTGTTAATTTGAACAATTACCTTTGGTCAGAGCGCTGGCTGGAGCGCTACCGCGAGATGGCCTTTATCCAGAATGTGCTTAACGGCATGGCGAACCGTCGCCCGCGGCTGGACGCACTGCGTGACTCCTGGCAGGATCTGGACGCCAACTACGCCGCACTGGAGTCGCAATTCTGGGCGTTCTATCCGCGCATGATGGCGCAGGCCAAAGATCAACAGCTTTAACGCTTGCACTGTGTGGGCATTACGCTATTTTGGAAAGCGTTATTGCAGAAGCAATCGATAGATAAAACCTATACCAGCGATTGTCAGTGGCGCTTTGAGCTACCCTACCCCTCTCCCTATACTGGCCCGCGTTGCGTTCTATTAACCTTGTAAATCACAGGAGTACATATGGTACTGGTTACTCGTCAGGCACCGGATTTTACTGCCGCAGCCGTTCTGGGCAGCGGTGAAATTGTTGAAAATTTCAACTTCAAACAGCACACCAACGGTAAAGCGACCGTGCTGTTCTTCTGGCCGATGGACTTCACCTTCGTTTGCCCGTCTGAACTGATCGCTTTTGACAAACGTTACGAAGAGTTCAAAAGCCGCGGTGTGGAAGTGGTTGGTGTCTCTTTCGACTCCGAGTTTGTTCACAACGCATGGCGTAACACGCCGGTTGAGAAAGGCGGTATCGGCGCGGTGAAATACGCGATGGTCGCTGACATCAAACGTGAAATTCAGCAGGCTTACGGTATCGAGCATCCGGACGCGGGCGTTGCCCTGCGTGGTTCTTTCCTGATCGACAAAAACGGCATCGTGCGCCACCAGGTCGTCAATGACCTGCCGCTGGGCCGTAACATCGATGAAATGCTGCGCATGGTTGACGCGCTGCAGTTCCACGAAGAGCACGGCGAAGTGTGCCCGGCTCAGTGGGAAAAAGGTAAAGAAGGGATGAACGCCTCTCCGGACGGCGTGGCAAAATACCTGAGCGAAAACGTCTCCAGCCTGTAATTAGCTGCATTGATAAAGGCCCGCACTGCGGGCCTTTTTTATGGAAAGCTGAAAACAACGCCCGGTGGGCGTCGTCGTCAACAAGTTTGGGTCGGCCTTATTGTCTTTGGATAGCAAACCAGCCCTATGGGCCGCGGCTGCTTGTTAAGTTCCGGCACAGCGTTCAGGGGCGAAACCAATACCCCCCCTTAACAAGCGGATCGCTATTCGCGTGTCTTTACTTCACGCCAGATACGCAGAGCCATCCATACCAGCACCGCAACCCCCAACAGTAAGACACCCCACACCAGCAAAGCTTTCCACGTCTGCTGGCGATCTGCTGGTGATGTTGCCGTTAGCCGTTCCTCGCCGCCAAGCGCCACCCGATCCTGCACCTGCACTTCCGGTATCGCCGTAAGATCGAGCTGTTTACGCAACGCTTCCGGGATCAGGCCTTCCATTGTCACCGCAGCAGGCGCCGCTGCACGGTTACCCCACGCCAGCATAAACGGGCCCTTGCCCTGCGCATTAAAGACCAGCGATTGTCGGTCGCGGCTGCCGGTCACCTGCGGCAATGCTTCGGGTAAACGGGCATCAAGCGTGGTGATGCGCACCGCCTGCACGACATCTCCTGGCAGGCTGAGCGGCGCGGAAACACGCCCATTAAGCGCCCACAGCACCGTTTTACTTAACGGTTTCCACTCGCCATTGGCGCTGCTACGCCAGTCAATCGCCACCGGCAACACGCCCTCTTCAGCAAGCCTCACCGATAGCGCGCTTAATGGCTGCGGTTGCGTCCACTGATACTGCGCTTCGGTTGGGGAAATCCGTTGTTCGCGGCCTGCCATTTCCACCTGTTCCAGCGGTGTTGGCTCACTACCAGGCCGCGCGGTGACCTGCGTAATCGTCACTGGCAGGTTCGGAGTATCAAACACCATCAGCAAATAACGTACACCATCGGCAGGCATCGGCTGGTCGAGGTTAATCTGATCGAGCGTCAACCGATCGCTGCCGCTCGCCAGCTCCATCACCGGTATGTCTTGCTGCAATGTCGTCCAGTTGCGCATATCGCTGCTGAAAAAGAGCGTCACTTTGCCACGCCAGTTTTTTACGGGCTCCGACCAGGCCAGTTTCAGTTGCGCGAGAGTGAAGTTTTCCGGCGTATTTTCCGGGAACGCCAGCAAATAGCTCTGCCCGACCACCTCGTCGGGCTCGCCTTCAATACGAATATCGACGCCGGAGGAGGAGTGCAAACGCACCACATTCTGCCCTTCTGTGCCAGTGTCAACTGGCGACGTATCCAGCGGGAACACGCGCAGCGCAACAGGCTCTGGCGCACGCGCGGTGGCACGCTGTGTTTCCAGCGTAAACGGCACACGCTCGCCATCGTGGTTAAACACCCGCACATCACGCAGATCCGGCCAGACGCTCTGCGCGTAAGTTTCCTGCGGCGGATCGACGCGATACCAGGATGCCGGTTGCGGTAGATCGAGTGTCGCGCCAAACGCGTAATCCTGCGGTGAATCCGGAACAGCTTCACTGCTTATCGCCGCGCCTGCAGTTGTCACCAGTGCGGCCAGTAGTAATCCATGCCACTTTTTCATTACTCTTCTCCCTTGTCCTCTTCCCGCACGGCTTTTGGCGGCAGGGGTGAAAAATACCCCACAATCAGCACCAGAACCGCCACGCCAATAAAGGCAATTGCTCGCGAAAGCCCACCGCCGCCGGCGCTGTCAACCAGCATTAATTTGAGCAGCACCACGCCCAGCAACACACTGCCGCACAACCACTGCTGGCGCGTATGCTGACGGGTGGCGCGGATCATCACCACCAGCGCGATCAGCATCCAGTACAGCGCAAAGCTGGTCTGAATCAATCGCGACTGCCACAGGCTTTCACTCTCCCAAGCCACGTCGCCGTAATAAGCCAGCAGGCGCAGTAACACACCGTTTAGCCACCAGAAACCAAGCGCCGCCAGCACCCACGGGCGCGCACGCCAGAGTTGCGGTGCAATGGCCGGATAGTGCGCTTCGGCAAAGCGGCTGTACAGCCAGACGCCGAGCAGTGCAAACGCCGCTCCCTCTTCCAGCGGGTTAATAATTGGCAGATAGGTCATGCCCATCACCACCCCGTCGCTCAGATTGGCATACACCAGCAAACACAGCAGCACAGGAACCAGCGGTAATAATCCCAGCGCGCCATACAGCGCGGGCCAGACGCGCCACGGCCAGAACTGACGGCGAATAGCCGCCAGTGCCAACGCAATCACCACACCACCCGCCGCCATGGGCAGCCCGAGCTGCCAGGGTTCGTTCCCCCACGCCAGCCCATCGACGAACCACCACAGCTCAGTACCTGCCGCCAGTAGCAACATCCATAACAACGCGATATGCAGCCCCTGCGACACCCGCGCGGGTATCGTTTCTTTCTCGCGATAAAGCAGCAGGAACGCGGCAGGCAGCGCAACACACCAGGCCAGATTCGGCCAGCCCGCTGCCAGCAGATGCCCTTGGGTCATAATCTGCCAGACCAGCATGACTGCCATTCCTGGCCATAACAGCCAGCGGGCGTAACCCAGTTCCGGCCACGACCAGCGCAAGCTGCCCGCACGCCATAACCATACGGAAAGCGCCAGCAATGTCAGCACGCCAAACCCGTTGTCGACAGAGGTTGGCAGCGCAGCCTGAGACGCCCCGCCGAGCGCAACGACCCAAAACACGATGCCGCCCACCAGCAATAGCCAGCTTCCCTCTCGCCGCAGACCACGCCACAACCAGGAGGCTGCCAGCCAGCATGCGCTGAGCACGGCGAAGATCAGCAACGTCGACACGGCGTTAATGCCGTCCGCCGCCGCCCACAGCGCGCTGCACAACGCCAGCAGCAGTAAGGCGCTGCCGCTGTAGCTCATGCGGCGCAGATTTTGCTGCGCGCCGAGCCACAAAATCCCCAGCCCTTCCAGCGCCCATGCCATCGCCGTCCAGCGCGCCGACAGCGCCAGCGGAATGGCGAGCGTGGCAAACGCGCCGCCGAGCGCCAGCGCCGCCAGTACCAGCGGTTTTGCGGTCGCCGGGAAGCGTTTAAGTGCCAGCACCGCCAGCGCCAGGTAGAAAAGACCAAAGCCCAGTGCGCTAAATGCCGGGCCATAATGCCAGTGTTGCGTGATGGCGTACTGCATGCCAAAACCTGCCAGCGGCGGGGCAAAGAGTAAAACGCCATCAATAATGCGCTCGCCCCGGCGCTGTGCGCGCAGCGAAAGCGCCACGCTGAGTACACCGAAGATGAGAATGTTAGCCATCAGGAACAGCTGGCAACTGAGGTAGAATTCCGGGCGATAATTATCCATTCCCCACAGCCCGGCAACGCCGAAAGTGAAGACCATGCCGAGCAGGTTCAATTCGCGCCAGTGCTGCCAGATACTGATGGCGAGAATGCCCACCGACAGCAGCAGGTAAAACGAGAACAACGCGACATGGCTGCCGCCGCCGGTAGAGAGCAGGATCGGCGCGAGATAGCCGCCAAGGCTTGCCAGCAACGCCAGGCTCAGCGCTTTTTGCAGTACCGCCAGGCCAACGCTCGCCGTACAGATAACAATTAACAGCACAAAGGCCAGCGTCATCGGCAGCATCTGCCATAAGCGAAACGCGCCAAAGACGGTGAGATAGAGTGCGCCAACCGCGCCGCCTTGCAGTATCAGGGCAAAGACCGTCTGTTTATGTCGCAGCCGCCAGCCAAGCCCGAGCAGCACAATCGCCACCAGCGCGACAGCGGCCAGCCGCAGTTCCAGCGGGAACAACGCATATTCCACGGTGTAGCGCAGCAGGAAGGAGAGGCCGATAAACAGCAGGATAACGCCCAGTTTTGCCAGCGGGTTGCCCTGCATAAACCAGCGCACCAGCGACGTTACCATTCCCCACGATGCGGTTTCCGGCGTTTTTGTCGTTACGGCAGGTTCGTCAATAGCAGGCGCGGACATAACCGGCGCAGGTGTTTCGGTTTTGCGTCCCCACGGGTTTTCCGCTGGCGCGGTCGGTTCGACTTTTCGCCCCCACGGGTTTTCTACCGGCGTAACGGGTTGAGGGATTTCAACCGGTTCAATGGGATGCGCAATTTCAGCCGCCGCCACTGGCGTTGGTTCACGGCTTTCCGGCGTCGCCGAAAACTGCCGTTCCAGTATGCTCAGCCGCTGACGCAGTTGTTGCAGTTCATTCTGGGTGGCAATGCTGCGCCGCCAGGCGGTGATAGCCACAATGGGCACCACCACCAGTGCCAGAAACAGCACCACCACGCCAAAGAGTAAAAGACCATCCATGTACTATCGCCTTCGCTAAAGGGGAGACGTAATGCCCGCCCCTTTTCGCGTGGCGATTCAGGCGGCGGACCAGACAGATGCGCTAATGGCTGAAAGCGTCAGCACATCATCCTGTAGCGTACCTGTACCTTCCTGAAGCCGCCAGCTTTTCCCCCGTAACAGCGGTGAATCCTCCAGCACAACTTCACAGGCTTCTCCGCGGTTAATGGCGACCATAACCCGTTGCTGACGGTAAACGCGCAAAAATACCAGCACATTGTCGTGCGCGTAAATCACCAGACAGCCGCCGTAGCGCAACGCTTGTGAACGTGAACGCAACTTCGCCATACGCTGATAAAGCGCCAGCAGTTTGCCATCCTGGCGCTTTTTGTCCCACGGGAACGGCTTGCGGCAAAACGGATCGTTAGCGCCATCCAGCCCCACTTCGTCGCCGTAATAAATGCACGGCGTACCCGGCCAGCTAAACAGCCAGACCACCGCCAACGGTAAGCGCGCAATGTCATTGCCGAGCACGGTTTTAAAGCGCGGCGTATCGTGGCTGTCGAGCTGGTTAAACATGCGTAATTGCTGCTGATGCGACAGCCCCGCGCGGTAGTTATCCATCCATGCCGCACAGGTTTGCGCATCGATTTTTTGCGGATCATAAGAGAGATCGGTCTTCGCCAGAAAAGCCCACACCGGCAGGGTAAAACCGCGATAGTTCATTGCCGCGTCTTCAGCATCTGCCTGCAACCACTGGCGTGCATCGCCAAAATGTTCGCCAAAGACATACGCCTGCTGCTGAGTCTCTTTCGCCGCCTGTGTAATGCCCGTGACATGGCGCAAATTGTTACGCGCCCCGCCATCTTCGCCCAGCATATGCACCACATCCAGCCGCCAGCCATCCATCTGCCACGGCGCTTTCAGCCAGTGGCGCACCACGCTCTCTTCGCCCTGATAAATTTCATCAACTAACGCGGGCGACTGGTAATCGAGTTTCGGCAGGCTCGCATAGCCCAGCCAGTCGCGGGCGTGGCCGTTCTCATCAAAACTGAACCAGCTACGCCAGCGTGAGTCCGGGTTGTGACAGGCTCCGCCCGTTGCACGGTTGTGCCGGTCGAACCAGGCGTGGGAATCACCGGTGTGATTAAAGACGCCATCCAGAATCAGCTTCATGCCTGCTTCGCGCGTGTTGTGCCGCAGGCGCAGCAACGCCTCATCACCGCCAAACTGCGGGTCAACATGGCGATAATCTTCGGTGTCATATTTATGTACGCTGGGGGCGACAAATACCGGGTTAAGGTACAGCGCGGTGACGCCGAGCTTTTTCAGGTACGGTAGTTTCTCGCTGATGCCGTCAAGATCGCCGCCATAAAAGGTCGAACCGCCCGCTTCGCCAGTCAGTGGATCGTCCCATTCACGCATGACGATCGGCTGCCCGGCCGCATCGTGATGATAGATTTTGTCTTGATCTTCGCCGCGCGGCAGGCTGCGGGCAAAGCGATCCGGGAAAATCTGGTAGAACACCTGATCCGCCACCCATTGCGGCCCGCTGTCCGGCACATCAATGGCGAACAGCTCAAGCCGCGCGGGTGGAAAGTGGCTAAAGCCCTGCGGGGTAAACCAGAGCTGGCGGTTTTCCCATAGCAGCTTAAAGCTGTAGCGACGACGCGGCTGCCCGCTCGTCACATCAATCGCGGCACGCCAGACAGTCACACCATCGGCTGTTGGTTTGCGCGCGCGATGCATCACCACCGGCGTCTCTTCGTTATCGATTTCCGTCCGCAGCGTCACCCGCTCCGGCAGCGAGGTACCGGTTAGCCAAAGGCTAATAACTAATTGATCCTGGTTCTGTTTCACAAACGGCGCGACGGGCAAATGCCATGCATTCAACATCAAAAAATCCCCTTTGCTCAAAATGACGCCACTCTTCCACAGCGATTCTCGCCCTGCCTCCTTCTTTCCGCTTTTTTCCGGGGGTGAGAGAGAGGGCGCAGATGGAATTTGGCGAGAGGGTCGCCAGCCCTCACCGTGCGGCAGCCCGGAATCGCAGACAGACGCGCTTGTATCTTGATAAAAACTATAGATGAATAAGTGAGTTAAACTGAACAGCCACGCTGAGCCGGGAGAGAGAAAGGCCTTTTATGGCGTTTGAAAGAAGAGCGCGGAGACCGCAGAGAGGCTAATGAATTCGCGGCTGCGTCATTGATACCGGCGCAAACCATCCTGCTTCAGGGAGAAAAATAACGGCCGCCAGTAACATCATCACCAGCGGCACAAGCGCTGCCGGATAAGCATACCGCTTATCCGGCACGGTTGGTTATCAGGCTTTGCGGCGTTTAAACATCCAGCCAATCAGCAGCAGCACAATCCACGCGAAACCGACATACAGCGAGATGCGGGTGTCCGGGTGCCAGCCAATCAGCGCGATAATAAACACGAGGAAAATCAGCCCGGCAACGGTAGTGGCCACACCGCCCGGGACTTTGAATTTCAGCGCTTTCACTTCATCAGCGGAGAGGCGGCGACGGAAACCAATCTGCGAGAGCAGGATCATGATCCACACCCACACCGTGGCGAAGGTCGCCAGCGAAGCAATCACCAGGAAGACATTTTCCGGCATGATGTAGTTCAGATAGACCGCCAGCAGCAGCGCGACCGTCATCACCATTACCGTTACCCACGGAATACCGCGGCGCGAGGTTTTGGCGAACATCTTCGGCGCGCTTCCCTGCTCGGCCATGCCGTGCAGCATACGCCCGACACCAAACACGTCGCTGTTGATAGCGGAAAGCGAGGCGGTCAGTACCACAAAGTTAAGAATGCTGGCGGCAAAGGTGATGCCCATATGCTGGAAGGTCAGCACAAACGGGCTGCCGTCTGTTCCTACCTGGTTCCACGGATAAATGGACATAATCACGAACAGCGTCCCGACGTAGAACACCAGTATGCGCAGCGGCACTGAATTAATGGCGCGCGGGATCGACTTTTCCGGATCTTTCGCTTCACCGGCGGTGATACCGATGATTTCAATACCGCCGTAGGCGAACATCACCATTTGCAGCGCCATCACCGTGCCGAGCCAGCCATTGCTGAAGAAGCCGCCTTGGCTCCACAAGTTGCTGATGCCGGTCGGTTCGCCACCGTTGCCAATGCCCCAGATGATGATGCCGAAACCGGCGACAATCATGATGATGATCGTGGCGACTTTGAAGAACGAGAACCAGAATTCCAGTTCGCCGAACACCTTCACGCTCATCAGGTTAATGGCGCAGATAATCAGCACCACGCTCAACACCCAAATCCAGTGCGGCACCGTCGGGAACCAGACGCCCATATAGATGCCGAAAGCGGTCACATCGGCAATGGCGACAATCAGGATTTCAAAACAGTAGGTCCAGCCGGTGATATAACCAGCCAGCGGGCCGAGGTTTTCCTGCGCGTAGCGAGAGAAGGAGCTGGCAGAAGGGTTATGCACGGACATTTCGCCCAGCGCACGCATAATGATATACGCGGCGACACCGCCAATAATGTAAGCCAGCAGCACGCTTGGCCCGGCCATTTTGATGGCGTCTGCGGAGCCGTAAAACAGCCCGGTGCCAATCGCTGAACCCAGCGCCATAAAGCGAATGTGGCGGGTGCTTAGCCCACGCTTCAGCTTATTAGTACTTTCCATCGTTTCCACTGCCATTATTCAACACAAAAATAAAAAACCACGGAGCGCGTACCCCGTGGTTAAACAAACCGTGTTTGCTGCTGTTAATGCGCGCTGGAAGTCACTTGCCGTCCGGCGGCGCGATCCCAGATTGCGGCCAGAATCACCATCACCAGACCCGGCATCAACCAGGCCAGTCCCTGCTCCGCCAGCGGCAAGCGCTGTGTCCAGGCAGGAAGGTGTTCAGCAAACGCGGAGGCTTTCACGCCGTCAAGGATACCAAAAAGCAGGCTGATAAACATGGTCGGTGCGATAACGCGTGTTGAACTGTTCCAGAAGGAGCGGGTAAAACTCAGCACCACCAGTACGATACAGGGCGGGTAGATCATCGTCAGCACCGGAATCGAAATCTGAATCAGGTGGCTCAACCCGAGGTTGGACACCGCCATCGAGAAGATACCCAGAATAAACACCAGCGCACGATAAGAGAGCGGCAGATACTGCGCGAAAAACTCGGCACAGGCGCAGGTCAGGCCAACCGCCGTCACCAGGCAGGCGATGAAAATCAGCGCCGCCAGCAGGAAGCTGCCCGCACCGCCGAAAGTGTGCTGAACGTAAGCATGCAGAATGGCGGCACCGTTGGCAGACTGATCAACCAGCGAAGAGCTGTCTGAACCCAGGTGGAACAGCGCCAGATAAAGCAGCGTCAGACCCACGCCCGCCATCAGGCCAGCCCAAACGGTGTAACGGGTCAGCAGACGCGCTTCGGTCACGCCGCGCGAACGCGCCGCGTTGACAATCACAATGCCGAAAACCATCGCACCCAGGGTGTCCATCGTCAGGTAGCCGTTGACGAAACCGTTGGAGAAAGAGGCGTTCTGGTAGGCGTCCAGCGCATGGCTGATGGAACCCGCCGGCCAGACAATCGCGGCGATCGAGAGGATAGTCAGCGCGATGATTTTCAACGGGGCAAGGAAGTTACCCACGGTATCAAGCAGTTTGCCCGGATAGAGCGACACCAGGATCACCAGCGCGAAGTAAACCACGCTGTAAATCAGCAGCGGCATTGCGCCTTCGCCAGTCAGCGGTGCAATCCCGACTTCAAACGAGACGGTTGCCGTACGCGGCGTCGCAAACAGTGGCCCAACTGCCAGATAGCAAACCGTCGCCAGCAGAACACCCGCCACTTTACCAATCGGCGTGCTCAGGCTATCGACGCCACCACCCACTTTCGCCAGCGCGACAACGGTGAGCACCGGCAAACCCACAGCGGTAATCAGAAAGCCAAACGCCGCCGTCCAGACGTGTTCACCCGCCTGTAAGCCGACCATCGGAGGAAAAATGATGTTACCTGCGCCTACGAAGAGGGCAAAGGTCATAAAGCCCAGAGCGACTATGTCTCGTGGTTTTAAGTGATGGGTCATAAGTTTTACTGCCTGTGGATGTGGTGTCGTAAAGTGATGAATTATTGGCCTTTCCCGACCGAACAATAAAACGCCAATTGCGTGAAAAATCAGCGGGAAATGCTTTATGTACAACGTGGCGAAGAATAGTTTTTCGATTTACCACGTAAACACAGTCGGTCTGACAATGTATGGGGCGCAATTTAAACGCTTATAACGTTTAAAGGCAAGGTGGGATCGCAAAACCAGATGGTTATGCTGCATTGCAAAAAACAGGCAGTCAAATACTCCATTTATAGGAAAAACACATGGCTGATCATGCGAACAAAAAAGCAGCAGACGTACAAAATACGTTTCAGCTGTGGTAGACGGCGCGGGAAAGCGGCCTGTTTTCGCAGGCCGCTGGAAAGATATGCTGACAGCGCCTTCAGGAAGCGGCTTTTTTGGCAACCAGACGTTCCGGCAGGACAAAGCTAAAGCGAGTGCCCTTGCCCGGCTCGCTGACGATATCAAGGCGGCTTTCGTGGTGATTTACCGCGTGTTTGACAATCGCCAATCCAAGACCGCTGCCGCCGGTTTGCCGCGAGCGGGCTTTATCCACCCGGTAGAAACGTTCAGTCAGGCGCGGAATATGTTCTGCGGCAATGCCCGGTCCGTTATCTTCCACGCTAAATTCGGCGCCCTGCGGTACATGCTGCCAGCGCACAATAACATGTGTGCCCGCTGGCGTGTGGTTGACGGCGTTATACACCAGATTAGAGATTGCGCTACGCAGCTGCTCCTCGTTCCCGAGCACTTTGAGCGTGTTATCCACGTCAAACGTGAACGTGTGTTTTTGCTGGCTGAGAGTTTGCGCTTCCCGTTCGACAACCCGCAGCATCATCGGTACATCAATGGTCTCGTTAGGGGGTAGCGTCGGTGCGGCTTCGATTTTCGACAGCGTGAGTAGCTGACGCACCAGCCCTTCCATCCGCGACGTTTGTTCACGCATGGTGTGCAACGCTTTTTCGCGCGGCGCCCCTTCCAGCGTTTGCTCCTGCATCATTTCCAGGTAGCCCTGCAGCACCGTTAACGGGGTGCGCAGTTCATGGCTGACGTTAGCGAAAAAGTTACGCCGCGCGCCTTCCAGCTGGTGCATTTGCGTCACATCGCGCGCCACCATCAGCAGTTGTTGCTCGCTGTAGGGCATGACGCGAATCTCAAGATGCCGCCCATTATTTAGTACCAGGTGCAGAGGTCGGCCAAACTCCTGGTTCCTGATGTATTTCGTAAATTCGGGGTAGCGCAGCAAGTTAAGGATATTCTGGCCATTATCGTCCGGCCAGCGCAGCCCCAGCATCTGCTGCGCGAGACCGTTACACCAGAAAATCGCCCCTTCTTCCGTGGTGAGGATCACCGCATCCGGCAGCGATTCCGCACCGCTGCGAAAGCGTTTGATCAAATTTCCCAGTTCGCGGCGGCGCTTTTTGTTACGCATCTGCATCTGGTGTAGCCCGTAAAGTAGCGGCTCCCAGCTTCCGGTTCCCGGCGGCGGCGTCATGCTTTTATCGACCCATAACCACCAGGAAAGACGCAGTAAATTCCAGAAATGCCAGATCAGCAACCCGGTTACCGCGGCGAACAAAAACCAAGGCAGGTAACCGAAAATCGCGCCGAGAATAAAGGCGGGGATACAACAAAGGAGGAGCTCCAGCACCAGCCTTTTCCATGACAGCCGTTCCAGCACGCGTCACACTCCTGTCAAATTTCAGAAACGGGTCGAAAAACGATATCCCGTGCCGCGCACTGTTTGCACCATACGATCGTGGCCGCTGTGTTCCAGCGCTTTGCGCAGACGGCGAATATGCACGTCCACGGTTCTGTCTTCAACGTAAACGTTGGTTCCCCATACGTGGTTCAGCAGCTGTTCGCGGCTATAAACACGTTCCGGGTGAGTCATAAAGAAGTGTAAGAGTTTAAACTCTGTCGGTCCCATATCCAGCGGATTTTCACCGGTCATCACGCGGTGTGAGGAAGGATCGAGGCTCAGCCCCTGCATTTCAATCACCTCTTCCACCGCCATCGGTGAAATACGGCGCATCACGGCTTTAATACGCGCGACCAGCTCTTTCGGTGAAAATGGCTTGGTAATGTAATCGTCCGCCCCCGTTTCCAGACCGCGAACGCGATCCTCTTCCTCCCCGCGCGCGGTCAGCATCATCACCGGAATATCACGGGTCATCGCTTCACGTTTAAGATGTTTAATAAACTGAATGCCAGAACCGCCAGGCAGCATCCAGTCCAGTAAAACCAGGTCGGGCCAGGGTTCGTTAAGTTGGTTCACCGCGCTGTCATAATCTTCAGCTTCCACCGGTTGAAAACCATTTTGCTCGAGCACGAAGCACACCATTTCACGGATTGGTGCTTCATCTTCTACGACCAGAATTCGTCTCGCCATAATTCGCCCTGTTTTAATTAAGTCGTCAGTATATGTAGCGGCGCCATTATGCGTCAGTTTTATGACAGATTTATGAATAAGATGACCGCTATATGACCCGCCCGGTGGCCGTGTGACAACGCAAATTTGCGTTCGGTTATGTCCCTCATCTGCTTAATGTTTATAATCTGCTTTACGCTTTTTCGCCATGGAACCGCTATGCGCATCATTCACACTTCAGACTGGCATCTGGGTCAAAACTTCTACAGTAAAAACCGCGCCGCCGAACATGACGCTTTTCTCGACTGGCTGCTCGCCGCCGCCGAAACGCATCAGGTGGATGCCATTATTGTCGCAGGCGATATTTTTGATACCGGTTCCCCGCCAAGCTACGCCCGCGAGCTTTACAACCGCTTTGTGGTCAAACTCCAGCAGACGGGCTGCCAGCTTATCGTGCTGGCAGGAAACCACGATTCCGTGGCCACGCTGAATGAATCAAAAGAGATCCTCGCCTACCTGAAAACCACCGTGGTGGCCAGTGCAGGTACCAGACCATTCCTGCTAAAACGCCGCGATGGCAAACCCGGCGCGGTATTTTGCCCGGTGCCGTTTTTACGCCCGCGCGACATTACCGTTAGCCAGGCGGGGCTTTCCGGGCAACAAAAACAGCAGCATTTACTGGCGGCGATCACCGATTACTATCAACAACAATTTACTGAGGCCTGTGAACTGCGCGGTGACAACCCACTGCCGATTATCGCCAGTGGCCATTTAACCACGGTGGGTGCCAGTAAAAGTGACGCGGTGCGTGATATTTATATCGGCACGTTAGACGCCTTCCCTGCACAAAATTTTCCCCCTGTGGATTACCTCGCGCTCGGCCATATTCATCGCGCGCAGAAGATTGGCGGCCTTGAGCACATCCGCTACTGCGGTTCGCCCATTGCGTTGAGCTTTGATGAAACCGGGAAAAGCAAAAGCGTCAATCTGGTGACATTCGCCGAAGGTAAGCTCGCCGATGTCACGGCGCTGGAGGTGCCGGCAACCCAACCGTTAGCAGTGATCAAAGGCGATTTCGCTGAAATCTGCCGTCAGTTAGAACAGTGGCGCAATGCCCCCGCAGAGCCACCCGTCTGGCTGGATATTGAAATCGAAAGCCATGAATATCTGGCGGATATGCAACGCAAAATCCAGCTGGTAACCGAAGATTTGCCGGTCGAAGTGCTGCTGGTGCGCCGCAGCCGCGAGCAGCGCGAACGAATTCTTTCCGGCGAGTTACGCGAAACCTTAAACGAATTAAAAGTGGAAGAGGTGTTCGCCCGCCGCCTTGCGCTGGCAGAACTCGACGACACACAAAATGCACGGTTACACACGTTGTTTAGCGAAGCGCGCCAGGCGTTGGATGAGGAGAATGAAGCATGAAAATCCTGAGCCTGCGGCTAAAAAACCTGAACTCGCTGAAAGGTGAATGGAAAATAGACTTCACCGAAGAGCCGTTTGCCAGTAACGGTTTATTCGCCATTACCGGCGCGACCGGCGCGGGGAAAACCACACTGCTCGACGCTATCTGCCTGGCGCTGTACCACGAAACACCGCGCCTGAGCACCCTTTCGCAATCGCAAAACGATTTAATGACCCGCGATACGGCCGACTGCCTGGCCGAGGTGGAGTTTGAAGTGAAAGGCGTCGCCTACCGCGCGTTCTGGAGCCAGAGCCGCGCCCGCGGGCTGCCGGATGGCAACCTGCAAGCCCCGCGCGTTGAGCTGGCGGCCTGCGCCGATGGCAAAATCCTTGCCGATAAAGTGAAAGATAAGCTTGATCTTACCGCCTCACTGACCGGGCTGGATTATGGCCGCTTTACCCGTTCTATGCTGCTGTCGCAGGGGCAGTTTGCCGCATTCCTCAATGCGAAACCGCGCGAACGCGCCGAGTTGCTCGAAGAGCTGACCGGCACCGAGATTTACGGCCAGATTTCCGCCATGGTGTTTGAAAAACACAAAGCGGCGAAAACCCGGCTGGAGCAGTTGCAGGCGCAGGCAAAAGGCGTGGAACTGCTTAGTGATGAGCAGCGCCAGCAGCTTGCGCAACGTTTGCAGGCGCTTACTGACGAAGAGCAACGTTTGCTGGCAGGGCAGCGCGACATACAGGCGCAGGCCAACTGGCTGAACCGCGACGCGGAGTTACGCGCCGCGCGCGGACGTGCGCAGGCCGCACTGGTACAGGCTCAGCAAGCGCTGGCCGGTGCCCAGCCGCAATTAGCGGCGCTGGAACGTGCGCAACCGGCGCTGCAATTGCGCCCGCTATGGGATCGGCTTGAGGAGCAGCGTAAAGCGCTGGTTCGCACCCGCGCACAAAGCGAAGAAGTAAATACTCGCTTACATGCCAGCCTGTTACAGCGCGCACGCATTCGTTTTAGCGCCCAGCAGCAGCATTCAACATTGCAGAAAACGCAGAAAACGCTGGAAAGCTGGCTTGCTGAGAATGCCCGTTTTGAGCGCTGGCAGAACGAATTAACCGGCTGGCGCGCGTTGTTCAACCAGCTGGAAGAAGAGAAAAAACAGTGGCTCGGACTGCAACAGCGTGTGCAGACTCACGAGGCGAAACTGCGCACCTTGCCTGAATCGACACTGGCAATGAGCGCGGAAGAGACGGCTGCGGCAATGGCGTTGTGCGCGCAAAACCGCCCGCTGCGCCAGCAACTTACCGCCCTGCATGCCCGTTTTGCTCCGCTGCGCAAACAGCTGGCGCAGCGCCAGCAGAGCTTGCTTGATTTACGCGCCGAGCAGGAAAAGATCAGCGCTGAACTGGCGCGCAAACGCGAGCTGTATAAAGAGAAAAACCAGCTGCTGACGGAAGTCACAACCATTTGCGAGCTGGAAAACCGCATCAAAGATCTGGAAAGCGAGCGCGCGCGTCTGCAACCGGGTCACCCTTGCCCGCTGTGTGGCGCAACCGAACATCCGGCGATCGCGCATTATCAAACCCTTGAGCCAGGCGTCAATCAGGCACGGCGCAGCGCGCTGGATCTGGAAGTGCGCCAGGTCAAAGAGGATGGCGTTGCGCTTGGCGAGCGGCTGAAAGGGTTGGCTGAACGCTACGAAAAAGATGAGCGCGAAGTGAAAAACCTGCAACAAGAGGAGCAAAACTGGTTGCAGGAGTGGGCAAAAGCCTGTGCCGCGCTCAGCGTCACGCTGGAGCCGCATCGCGAGCTTACCAGTTGGCAAAGCGCGCAGGATGCTTATGAACATCAGCTTTACTTGCTAAACCAGCGCCAGACACTGCAGTTGCAAATCCGCGAACTTCATCAACAAAGCGAGCAGTATCAACACGCTGTGGTTGCCCGCCGTGAAAAACTGGCGACCACACTGCAGCAGCTGGATCTGACCCTGCCAGCGGAAGGCGAAGAGGAGCCGTGGCTGGCGGCGCGCACGCAGGAAGCCGAACAATGGCAACACCAACAGCAGCAGCTCAGTGCGCTGCACGAAAAGATGGCGCAGCTCACGCCGATCCTTGAGACGCTACCGGAAAGCGACACCGCCTGCGATGGGCAGACAGTAGCGCTGGAAGGCTGGCGGAAAGTACACGATGCCTGTCTTGCGCTGCAAAGCCAGTGGCAAACTCTGCACCAGCAACTGGCGCAAGAGGAGCAAACCGCAGCCGCGCTGGAGCAACAATTTGCCGATGCGCTGGGGAAAAGCGTTTTCGCCGATCATCAGGCCTTTCTCGACGCCCTGCTCACCGAGCCTGAACGCCAGCGCCTTGAGCAGTTACGCCAGAAGCTCGACAGCGAATGCCAGCAGAAACAGGCACTAGCGAACAGCGCTGAACAGGCGCTAAATGCGCACCAGGCACAGCCGCCTGTGGCACTCGCTCCGGATGCCACGGTTGAAAGCATTGGCCTGGCGCTGGAGGCTATTTCGCGCCAGCTTCGGGAAAACACCACTCGTCAGGGTGAATTCCGCCAACAGCTGAAACAGGACGAAGATAACCGCAAGCGCCAGCAAAACGTATTGCAGGAGATGGCGCATGCCAGCGTGCTGTATGACGACTGGGGACATCTGAACGCGCTTATCGGCTCCAGAGAGGGGGATAAATTCCGCAAATTCGCCCAAGGTTTAACGCTGGATAACCTCGTCTGGCTGGCGAACAACCAGCTTAATCGCCTGCATGGTCGTTATCTGCTGAAACGCAAGGAGAGCGACGCCCTGGAGCTGGAGGTGGTGGACACCTGGCAGGCGGACGCGGTACGCGATACGCGCACCCTTTCCGGCGGCGAGAGCTTCCTGGTCAGCCTGGCACTGGCGCTGGCGCTCTCCGATTTGGTGAGCCATAAAACCCGCATCGACTCGCTGTTCCTCGATGAAGGTTTTGGCACGCTGGACAGTGAAACGCTGGATACGGCGCTGGATGCCCTTGACGCGCTGAACGCCAGCGGCAAAACCATCGGCGTGATTAGCCATGTGGAAGCGATGAAAGAGCGCATCCCGGTGCAGATCAAAGTGAAGAAAATTAACGGGCTGGGCTACAGCAAACTCGACGGGAAATTCGCGGTGAGTTAAAAACAAGGGCGCGTTCAACCGCGCCCTTGTTGTTTATTCGCCCTGCGGCCACAGCCATGCCGCGCCGCGTACACCGCTGGAATCGCCGTGCAGCGCTTTGCGGATCGGCGTTTCGCACTCACCGCCAAATACCCAGTTGCGCAGCAGAACCGGTACGGTCTGGTAAAGCCGCTCGACATTACTCATGCCGCCGCCCAGCACAATCACATCCGGGTCAAGAATGTTCACCACATGCGCCAGTGATTTTGCCAGCCGCAGCTCGTACCGGCCGATCGCCAGTTCCGCCACCGCGTCCTGCTCGTCTACCAGCCGCATGATTTCATGACCTTTGAGCGCCTTGCCGCTAAGCCGCTGATAATCCGTGGCAAAGCCGGTGCCGGAAATAAAGGTTTCAATACAGCCCTGCTTGCCGCAATAACAGGGGACTTCGGTGCGGTAGCGTAGCTCATCCTCATCCATCCACGGCAGCGGATTGTGACCCCACTCGCCTGCGGTGCCGTTACCGCCAATGTGTGCGTGGCCGTTAAGCGCGACGCCGGAACCGCAGCCGGTGCCGATAATCACCGCGAACACCGTTTGCGCACCGGCTGCCGCGCCGTCCACCGCCTCGGAAACCGCCAGGCAGTTGGCGTCGTTTGCCAGCCGCACTTCGCGGTTTAACCGCTGGCTCAAATCCTTATCGAACGGTTTACCGTTCAACCAGGTTGAATTGGCATTTTTCACCACACCGGTGTAGGGCGAAATCGAACCGGGAATGCCCATGCCTACCGTGCCGCGCTGCCCGGTCTCTTTTTCCGTGAGATCCACCAACGAAGCGATTAGCTCAATGGTTTGCCAATAGTCACGCGGCGTGGCCTGGCGGTGGCGAAACAACTCTTCGCCCTGTTCGCCCAGCGCAATGATTTCTGTTTTTGTACCACCTAAGTCGATACCGATACGCACATCAAACTCCTCATAGTGGACCACGCATTAGCAATGCAACGGCGGCGACAATTCGCTATCATGCCCGCTGCATTTAACGACAAGGCCGTGGAAAAAATCATGCTGTGGTTCAAAAATTTAATGGTATACCGTCTCAGCCGCGATGTTGCGCTGCGTGCGGAAGAGATGGAAAAACAGCTTGCCCCACTATCGTTTACTCCATGCGGTAGTCAGGATATGGCGAAAACCGGATGGGTTCCACCGATGGGTTCACACAGCGACGCGCTGACCCATAGCAACAACGGTCAGATTATTATCTGTGCGCGTAAAGAAGAAAAAATTCTGCCGACGCCGGTAGTCAAACAAGCGCTGGAAGCAAAAATTTCCCGTCTTGAAGCCGAGCAGGGTCGCAAGCTGAAAAAAACCGAAAAAGATTCGCTGAAAGACGAAGTGCTGCACTCCTTGCTGCCGCGTGCGTTCAGCCGTTTCAGCCAGACCATGATGTGGATCGACACCGTGAATGGTCTGATTATGGTCGACTGCGCCAGCGCCAAAAAAGCGGAAGACACGCTGGCGCTGCTGCGTAAAAGCCTCGGTTCGCTGCCGGTCGTACCGCTGGCGATGGAAAATCCTATCGAACTGACGCTGACCGAATGGGTGCGTTCCGGTACGGTAGCGCAGGGTTTCCAGTTGCTGGATGAAGCAGAGCTGAAAGCGATGCTGGAAGATGGCGGCGTGATCCGTGCGAAAAAACAGGATCTGGTGAGCGATGAAATCGCCGTACACATTGAGGCGGGCAAAGTGGTCACTAAGCTGGCGCTCGACTGGCAGCAGCGTATCCAGTTCCTGATGTGCGATGACGGTTCCGTAAAACGCCTGAAATTCTGCGATGAGCTGCGCGATCAGAACGAAGATATCGATCGCGAAGATTTTGCCCAGCGTTTCGATGCCGATTTTATTCTGATGACCGGCGAGCTGGCGGCGCTGATTCAAAACCTGGTGGAAGGCTTAGGCGGCGAAGCGCAGCGCTAACCTTTTCCCCACAGACAAACGCCCGGGTTTTCCGGGCGTTTTGCATTACAGGTAACGGCAGAGGTAAGAACTCGGTTCCGCCACCTGCAAATGAAATTCGCTATGGCCAGGTACGTTGAACACTTCACCCGCGGCGTAAGCTTTCCATTCGGTTTCGCCCGGCAGCAGTACATTCAGCGCGCCGCTTACTACCGTCATCTCTTCCGGCTGCGCGGTGCTGAAAGTGTATTCCCCTTCCGCCATGACCCCAACGCTGGCACGGCCAGTGCTGCTGCTGGTAAAACCAATGGATTTCACTTTACCGGAAAAGTATTCGTTACTTTGAAGCATGAACTGGCCCTTATAAAGAAAATGTATGGAAAAACACTATAGAGGCCGGGCTTTGCTTCTGTCACGAGAAATTCACACGGTTGCTGGCCTAAACCAGCAGTTCAGATGCCAGCCGCGCGGCCAGCACGTTCGATAATAAAACGGGCACATCCAGCGCTTTTTGCAGCAAATCGCGGTGATATTGATGGAAACCAAGACAATCCAGCATCAGCACATCCGCACCGCGCTCAATAAGCTCTTTACCCGCGGCAATTAATTCCTGTTCTGTCGCCAGGTAAGGATGGGCCAGCACGTAGTAAGGTTCATTTTCCAGTACTTGCCATTTTTTCTTTTGCTGCGCCATCAGTTCGGGAATGGGCACCATCACGCCCACCTGATGCCCGTCGACAATGGAAGCGACCAGCGGCGGAATAATGCGCTGCGGCTCAAGCAAAATCGCGTTACGCGCAACAAAACCGCGAATATCAGCGGTACTCATCAGCAAAATGACATCGTAACCCTGGTTATCCAGCACCTCGATGATACCTTGCAGATCGCGCTCCACTTTCTCGCGGGAAACCATCCCGAGGCTGTCATCGCTTAATCGAGTGGGAATGGCGTGCTCCCCGGCACCAACGGCGTATTCACGTCGCACCTCATCCGGATCCATTTTACCCAGCAGGCTGAGATGGGTGATCTGCTCTTCTGAAACGTGCTCCGCGAGGAGCGGGAAAATCTCTTTTACCGGCACCACACCGATGGTGAGGATCGCCAAGGTCGCGCTCATTTTCTACTTTCCGCCTTTCATCACTGCTTGTTCTTATTCGCTCTCGATCACGCCGTTTTGACGGCTGTTGTGTAAAGAGAACATGCCACTCCTGTGTTCATATAAATTCCAGTAACCATAAAAGAGTAACCGCTGGCTATTATTCAGCCAGTTTAAAAACGTGACATAGATCCTTTTTTGTAATGTTCAGGAAATCATCCAGCCTGCAAGATGCGGCTTAGCTTTTGTCCGGATCTTCATAACGCCGTTTGGCGTCCAGAGCTTCCTGCTCGGTGGGGTGTTCACTAATTAAGGTATCCGGTTTCGGATGGTCGGCGCGCAGTTCATACCAGGTCACTGTCGGGCCATTCGCACCTTTTTCAACGGCGACAACACGGGCTTCACGCGGATATGGCGGTTTGGTCGGCATAGCTCTTCCTCATTTTGCGGGTCGAGCAATAAGTATAGACAAACGTTTCGCTAACTGGCGCGCGCCAGTTGCAATGCCGCTTCAATATCAGACACCACCTTATCCGGCGACTGCGCTGCATCCACTACATAATGCGCAGCTTCACGGTACAACGCATCGCGCTGCGCCAGCACTTCACTGACCTCTTCGCTGATGGGCTTACCGGTTAGCGTCGGGCGTTGCCCCTCCTGGGGAAAAGCCTCCAGCCGGTCAGCCAGCACATCGACCGGCGCGCAGAGATAAATCACCACGCCGTGTTCACGCATAAAACGGCGGTTGTATTCGCGAAGAATAATCCCGCCGCCGGTCGCCACCACGCGTGATGGCGCGCTAACCGCTTCCAGCGCTGCGGTTTCCCGTGCGCGAAATCCGTCCCACCCTTCCTGTTCAACAATCGCTGCGATGGTCTGTTGGGCATTTTCCTGCAACCAGTAATCGGTATCGATAAACTGGCATCCCTGCGCCAGCGCCAGCGTCCGACCAACTGTCGTTTTACCGCAACCACGTGCGCCGATAAGAAAAATGGGGAGCGTCATGAGCAGGTGTTCCCTCCGGGTCCTGCACAGTGCAGGACGGAAAATAAGACAGCGATGATATCACCAAACTAGTACGAAATTCATCGTAAAATTAACGTTACACTTTTATGTCCGCGCCGATAAAAACTTCAAGCGAAACCAGAGTTAATCTGGGTTTCATCTGTAAAGATTCTATGGCATCACGTGTCGCGGCAACCTTACTGAATGTAACACAGGCTGGCAAGCCCGCAAGGCGGCAAACAGTAACATATCAAACGGGGATGTGCAGAATTTACTCGCTCTGGCGGCGCTTGTCGGCCAGCAACCACTTATCCAGCTCGGCGGCGAACTGCTGGCGATCCCGCTGTGACAGGCTGTCCGGGCCACCGGTTTGAATACCGCTGCTGCGCAGGGTATCCATAAAATCGCGCATCGTCAGCTTTTCGCGAATGGTTGCCTCGCTATAGCGTTCACCGCGCGGGTTCAGCGCCGCCGCGCCTTTTGCCAGCACTTCCGCCGCCAGCGGAATATCCGCCGTTATCACCAAATCACCGGCTTCGCACAGCCGGACAATTTCATTATCGGCGACATCAAAACCGGCAGGCACTCTGATGGAGCGGATCACCCGCGACGGCGGCACACGCAGGTTTTGGTTCGCCACCAGCGTTAACGGCGTCTGTGTGCGCTCGGCGGCACGGAATAAAATCTCTTTGATTACGTTCGGACAGGCGTCCGCATCAACCCAAATCGCCATCGTTACTCCTTTCTGGTTTTGGCGCATTGTCGCTTTAATTTCCTGTCGGGGAAAGGAGAGATCCTTTCGCCCTCGCCGCCAATCCACGTTAAGCTATATCGCACAAACATTTACAAGCAGAGAGACGGATGTGATGGAGAAGAAAATCGGTTTTATCGGCTGCGGTAACATGGGAAAAGCGATTGTTGGCGGCCTGCTTGCCAGCGGTCAGGTGCTGCCGGGGCAAATCTGGGTGTATACCCCGTCGCCGGAGAAAGTGGCTGCCCTGCATGACCAGTTTGGCGTGAACGCCGCGCAAAGCGCGCAGGAAGTGGCGCAGATTGCCGATATCGTCTTTGGCGCTGTCAAACCGAACATTATGGCTAAAGTGCTTAACGATATCGCCTCCAGCCTGAACAAAGAGACGCTGGTGGTCTCCATCGCCGCCGGCGTTACGCTTGATCAGTTAGCGCGCGCGCTCGGCCACGACCGAAAAATCGTCCGCGCCATGCCCAACACCCCGTCGCTGGTGAATGCGGGCATGACCTCTGTGACGCCTAACGCGCTGGTCACGCCGGAAGATACCGCCGATGTGCTGAATATCTTCCGCTGCTTTGGTGAAGCGGAAGTGATTGCCGAACCGATGATCCACCCGGTGGTTGGCGTCAGCGGCTCCGCACCGGCATATGTGTTTATGTTTATCGAAGCGATGGCCGATGCCGCTGTGCTGGGCGGGATGCCGCGCGCGCAGGCCTATAAATTTGCCGCACAGGCGGTGATGGGCTCGGCAAAAATGGTGCTGGAAAGTGGCAAGCATCCGGGCGAGCTTAAAGATATGGTCTGTTCGCCTGGCGGCACCACCATTGAAGCGGTAAAAGTGCTGGAAGAGAAAGGATTCCGCTCTGCGGTGATCGAAGCGATTGCCGCGTGTATGGCGAAGTCTGACAAAATGAGTAGCTAACTAATGCGCCACGCGATGTCGCGTGGCGCGATTTCTCAGGCCAGCATTTCGCTGGCGGCATGCATGCTAATCGGTTGCTGCATTTTCAGCAGTAAGCCCGCCGTTTCACTGTACTCGCCGCAGCTCAGCACCGCTTTCAGTACGCCTTCTTCGCCGTAGAGCACGGCAAAACGTTTATTATCAAACGATCCCAGCATTTTCATACTGTCCCACTCACGGGTGTAACCGAGATATTCAAAGCGGTTACCAAAGTGGGTCGTCCAGAAAAAGGGCACCCGATCAAAGGTGTGCCGTTCACCCAGCATATTCAGCGCGGCGAGGCGTCCCTGCTGCTGCGCCACACGCCAGTGTTCAATGCGACGACGCCCTTCCGGGGCCGGGTAGCTGGCGATATCCCCTACCGCCCAGACATCCGGTGCCGCGCTCAAGGTTTCATCCACCGTCAGGCTGCCATCTTTTTCATGAGGCAGATCGTGTGCCATATCGGTCACCGGCTGCACACCCGTGGCAAATACCACTACGTGTGCTGGTACGGAACGGCCATCTTTTAACGTTACGCTCTGCACATGGCCGTTCCCCTCCAGCGCCGCCGGTTCGCCGGTAACAAACTTCACGCCGTTCTGTTTATGCAGATCCATAAAATACCGCCCCACCTCTTCACCGAACTGCGGTACAAACGGCAGCGCATGGCGCGATAACACCGTCACGTCGATATCCTGATTACGCAGCGCCGCCGCCAGTTCCATGGCGATAAAACTATTACCGATCACTACCAGTTGCTGCTCCTGTTCGACTTCATTGAGCAGACGCTCAGCCTGGTGGATACCACGCAGCACATGCACACCCGCCAGGTGGTTGCCGGGAATATCTGGCCATACTGGCTGGCCACCGGTGGCCAGCAGTAGTTTGTCGAAAGCGATCTGTCGGCCACCGGCAAGCGTAAGCTGGTGAGCGTAGCAATCAATATTCGCCACCTCTTCACGCAGGCTTTCGACGCCGGGCTGGCTGTAAAAGGCGCTGTCCAGCAAGTGGGGAACGTCACTAATTTTCATTTTTCCCGCCGGAACGAATTTGCTCAGCGCAGTGCGATCGTAGGGCGCATCATCTTCTTTATCGATCAACACCAGGTGACCGTTAAACCCGGCGTCACGCAGCGTTATCGCCGCCGCACTGCCAGCGGCACCTGTTCCCAGGATCACGGCGGTTTGCGGGCGCTCGCCACGGATAAGCGAATGGCTGGCGGGAGAAAGTGGACGCGGGTTCACCAGTACACGATTTTGCTCAAGCATCACCGGATACTGCTTGAGGTTTTGCAGCGCCAGCGGTTCACGCCATTCGCCATTGGTGATATCAAACGCGGCTTTATGCCAGGGGCAGACCAGTTTGCCATCGCACACGGCGCCCTTCTCCAGCGGCCCGCCTGCGTGCGGGCATTTACTCTGAAAGGCGCGAACTTTCGCCCCGGTGCGGATAAGGATCATTGAGGTGCCCGCGACATCCACTTTGACCGGTTGGCTTTCCGGCAAGGCATTCAGTTCAGTAACGTATTGATAGTTCATCACTTTGCTCCCGTGTCAGTGTTGCGAAAACGGGCGTAACGCCAGACAGCGCACAACCACGAGGAAAAGGGAAAATAAAACGAAGCTCACAAAGTAAGCCTGGCAGAGATTAGCGGGCGGGCAAAAAGACGGGGCAAATTCCGAAAAGAGGGTGAGCAAAACGCGATGCTCACCCGATGCGTTATTGCGGTTTTTTCAGGCAACCGCTCATAAATTTACTGCGATCTTCGCCTTTCAGGGATTGTTGCGTCGCCTGGGCATTACATTCGCGCATCCGCTGCTGCTGCGGCGTCAGGCTTTTTTGTCCGGGCTCAGTTTTGGTGTTTTTCAGGCAATCACTCATGTATTTCTTACGGGCGTCTCCCGCCAGGGTTTGCGCCGTCGCCTGTTGATTGCAGAGGGTCATACGTTGTTGTTGCGGGGTCAGTGTTTTTTCGGCGGCGCTTAACGCCGTGACAAACAGCAGACCGAAAACGAGGGTAACCAGTAATGTTATTTTCATAGCACCATCCTTCTCTTAATGTGCCTTTTAAGGATGGTACTAATTGGTGAAAAAACCACCCGGCAGCAAAGATTTACCGCCGGGAGGCTGTTACTTCAGATTCAGCGCTGCTTTCATGGTGTAGAACAGATCGGTCTGATCTGTCAGCCCCACCACGTTGCCCGCATGCGGGCCGTAAGCCGCGATGCGAACCTGCGTTCCGGTATGTTCCATCGACTCCTCTTCCGAGTTGCCGTAAGTGATGGCCATTACCGCGCCGTCTTTGGTGTTCAGTGCCTGGCTTAAGCCTGGCGCTTTGGTATCTGCCGGAATGATCTGGCTGGCGTGGGCATGATCCGCCGTCACAATCACCAGCGTATTGCCATCTTTTTTGGCAAATTCCAGCGCTTTCTGCACAGCTTCGTCGAGATCAACCGTTTCGCCGATCTGACCGCACGGGTTCGCCGCGTGATCCTGTTTATCGATCGACGCGCCTTCCACTTGCAGGAAGAAGCCTTTCTCATTTTTGCTGAGCAAATCAATAGCTTTTTCCGTCATCGCCGCCAGTGTTGGTATGCTGTCGGTGCGTTTCGCGTTGGGCGTACAGGTCACGGCAGGTTTATCAATATTGCCGTGCAGCGAGGCTTTTGGCCCTTCCCAGCGCACCGGCATGTTGCCGTCAGAGAACAGCCCCAGCAGCGGTTTATCCTGGTTAGCTTCGCTGATCGCCGCCAGCGAAGAGGCATCACCGACCAGCTGGTAGCCGCGAGCCTGCGCCTGTTCACGCAGCGTTTTCCCTTTCCACTCACCAGCGGTCGCGGTTTCGCTAAAGGTTTTCGCGCCGCCGCCCAAAGTGACATCCGCGCGGGCGTTCAGCAGTTGTTCGGTAATCGACCCTTTCCCGCCTTTCTCCAGCGCGTTAAGCGCACACTTCTCACTGGTCACCGTCGGGCCGTAGCAGCGGCGTGAGATAACGTGAGAAACCAGCGCGGCGGGCGTAGCGTCTTGCAGTTCCGCAGTGGAAACGTTGCCCGTCGCCAGACCAGCGGCTTTGGCCATCTCCAGAATGGTGGTGTGATCTTTATCGTGAATGTCGACGCCGAGCGCACCGTTATAGGTTTTCACGCCGGTGCTCCAGGCCGTGGCGGATGCGGCGGAATCGGTGACGTAATCCGGCTTGCCGGTTTTTTTGTCCAGCGAATAGTGTGTGTACTGGCCGGTCAGCGGCAGTGCGTCAATACCTTTAAAAAATCCACCGGCCCCTTCGGCGTAATTTCGCGCGGCGGTAATTTCGGAATCCCCCATGCCATCGCCAATCAGCAAAATAATATTTTTGGCGGGCTTATCCATGAGGGAATCACGCAGAGCAGCGGTTTGGTCACCACTTAAACGGCGCGCACCGCCAGGCGTGGAAATATCGCCGTGAGCAGTACGATTATCAAGAACCGGTGCCGAGGTCGTTTCGGCATAAATAGCAGGGGTAAACATCAGAGGTAATAATGCAAGAAATAATGCGCTCTGTTTCACTTTAATATTCTCCATGTACAAATACTTAAAGAAAATAAAACAGAGCGACTATAGGTAGCGCAGATGACAGTGATATGACAGTGCAGGCAGCGCGTCAGAGGTTTAGCTGCGCGGGTGCCTTAAAAGCTTTTTTACGTACTGTTGCAGCAACTCCGCGTCCTGATGGGTAACGTGCGTTCCCGGCCGGGCTTCTTCCAGCGCGCCTTCAATACTCTGAATTAACGCCTGTTGTTCCGTCGTCGCCATCTGGCGCAGCAGCGCGGTCACCACGATTTCCAGCGCTTCAACCTGAGCGACCAGTTCTTTCGACTCTTCTTCTTTTTCTGCCAGCTTGACCAATAACTCTGCAATGAGATTTTTCATAGCGCTATTTCCTTACGAGATTTCAAAGACGTTAGCATTGAGTTTTGATGTTGCAAAGTAGATACATGTATTATTTTTGCGGATTTTCTCACAAGGCTTAATAGTCATTTAAAAAACAGGGGTAACGAAACGTTTCTCCCGCTTCGATGGCAAATCCTTTGAGTGGCTTAGCGATAAATAAAAAAAAGCGCCTGGCTTATTTGCATAAGAAAAAACGATAGTAAGGCCGAAGCAGACTTATATTATTTCGGCCCTGTTGCGTTAGCGTTTTACCCGGCGAAACGCCAGCAGTAATTGCCAGAGATTAATAAACACCACCACGGCCGTGGCGGCAAATACCCAACGGAAACCCGCCATCGCGGATACGGTGGCTCCCATCAGCGGCCCGGCAACATTTCCCAGATACATAAACGATTGGTTGTACCCGAAAATACGCCCGGTGACCTGATCGCTGGAGTATTTCAGTAGCAACGTCTGCACGGCGGGCAGCATGGCGCCATCGGCAAAACCCAACATAAAGCGCAAGATCCCAAGCTGGAGCGGCGACGTGACAAACGACATGGCGAAAAACAGCACCACGGCCACCGCCATCGTCGCCATTAAAATGCGCGATGTACCAATGCGATCCCCCAATTTGCCGAGGCGCGGGGCGGAAATCAGCGCCGAGACACCGGGCACAGCGGCGATAAGCCCGCTGAGAAAAGCAATGTTAGTGGTATGCGGTGACAAAGATTGAATAAACAGCGCCAGGATCGGGCCGATAGAGCCGTTGCACAGCTGAATCACCATGGTGGTGATAAACAAACTGATGACCAGCGCCGGGTACGGCAAGGTAGAGAACACCGCCTTGCCGCTCAGGCGATCGCCCTTTTTCACCGTTGGTCTGACGCCCTCTTTAATTAAAAACAGCGTGACGAGGAAACTCACGATCAGCAATATCGCCGTGATAAGGAACACCATGCGCAGCCCCACATGGTCGGCGAGAAAACCACCCATCAGCGGCCCGCCAATCACGCCGCTTATCTGCGCCGTGGAGAGCGTACTTAGCGCCCAGCCGCTGCGCTCGCGCGGCACCTGCGAAGCCACCAGCGCCATCGCATTGGGAATATAGCCAGACGTCAGCCCCATCACACCGCGCAGGATCAACAACTGCCAGACATTGGTGGCAAACGCCTGTAACAGAATCGCGATCGCCATCCCTAACGAGGCGCGCAATAGCATCAGTTTGCGCCCTTTCCGGTCCGCCAGGCTGCCCCACATGGGCGAAACAATCGCCGAAACCAGAAAGGTGATACTGAACGTTAAGCCTGACCACATCGACAGCGCTTCATGGGACGTCACGCCCAGTTGCGCAACATATAACGGCAAGAACGGCAGAATTTGGCTGATGGCAAGACCGGTGAAAAAACAACCGAACCAGACCGAGATAAGATTGACCTTCCAGGATTCCATAAGTACGCGTAATTGTTGAGATTTTGACAAACAGCGCACAGGTTAACAAGAATGCGCCAGCAATGAGTCACCAGAGATGCGGTGACGGCGATTTCGGTATTTTATCTGTCAGCTTGCGTTTCATGCCGCCGCCCGGAGGAGAAACCCCATTATTGACAGTGGATTATGCTTAGCGACAGAGGCCAAAGCCGCGCATGCCAAGATGAAAATGGTTAGCGTGAGCCGCGTTGTACTCCGGCCCAAGGCCGTTACCGTAATAGCCGCAACTGGCGCTTAACATTGCCCGCAGCCACGGCTGCGTTCGCGCCTGCCGCCAGCCCTTCAGTACCGTCACGGACTGACCATTCGCCAGTCGAAAACCGCTGAGATCAAGCGCTTCGGCGCTGGCATGCTCGCTACGTCGCGCATCGGCGCGGTTGTAGATATTGCGACACGCATAGCTGCCAAGATGATCGATACGCGTAAGCTGGCTGCCCATAAAGCGTTCGGTGAGTGGCCGCGCCTGTTGCTCGACAAACAGCGCGGAACTGAGCGCCAGCGGGCAACTGGCGAGAAAACTGCTGCTCAGTTTAACCGCGCCAAAGTCGCGTACCCGTACGACATTGGTTAACGGGCAATCTCCGGCACTGTCGGCAACCGGAGCCGACGAGATCAGGCGTTGCTGGTTCGCCTGCGACAATAATTCCGCACAGGCTTGCGGCGGCAAGCGGCGCAGTTTGAACTGCGTAATGCGCCCGGGCGGGTCGCTAAGCTGCAACGGCGCAAACGGGTTGTAGTAAGACGGCAACGCGCGGTAGCCAACCCAAATCACCGCCAGAAGGATGCACAAAACAATCAGCCCTTTCCCGCTCACGTCGCCTCCTTCTGGTTTCCAGAAAACATTATGGCAGAAGGCCGCGAATCGTGCGTTTTGACGTGCTATGGTATGTGCTTTGTGAATTCAGTGTGAGTGAACGGAGAAATGGCAAAACTGCGGGTAGGGGTCGTCTTTGGCGGCAAATCAGCGGAACATGAAGTGTCGTTACAGTCGGCGAAAAATATCGTCGACGCCATGGATAAATCACGCTTTGACGTGGTGCTGCTGGGGATCGATAAACAGGGGCAGTGGCATGTCAGCGATGCGAATAATTACCTGCTAAACGCCAACGATCCGGCGCGTATCGCCTTAAACCCCTCGGAAAATAGCGTGGCGCTGGTGCCGGGGATCCAACAGCAACAACTGATCCAGGCAGAAAACAGCACACCACTTCCGAATGTCGATGTGATCTTCCCGATTGTTCACGGCACGCTGGGCGAAGATGGTTCATTACAGGGCATGCTGCGTCTGGCAAACTTGCCGTTTGTCGGCTCCGACGTGCTCGCCTCTGCAGCCTGCATGGATAAAGACGTTACCAAGCGCCTGTTACGCGACGCCGGGCTTTCCATCGCCCCGTTTATTACGCTAACTCGCGCCAATCGCGGGCAAATTAGCTTCAGCGATGTGCAAGCCAGGCTCGGTTTGCCGCTGTTTGTTAAACCCGCCAACCAGGGTTCCTCCGTGGGCGTCAGCAAAGTGACGAATGAAGCGCAGTACCAGGCGGCGGTCAACCTGGCGTTTGAATTCGATAAAAAAGTGGTTGTTGAAACCGGCATCAAAGGCCGTGAGATTGAATGCGCCGTGCTGGGTAATGACTCACCGCAGGCCAGTACCTGTGGCGAAATCGTGCTTAATAGCGAGTTTTACGCCTACGACACCAAATACATCGATGAAAACGGGGCTCAGGTGGTTGTGCCCGCCGACATTGATCCGGCAATCAACGATAAAATCCGCGGCATTGCCGTGCAGGCTTATCAGGCGCTGGGTTGTGAAGGGATGGCGCGCGTGGATGTGTTCCTGACGCCGGAAAACGACGTAATCATCAACGAAATCAACACGCTGCCAGGGTTCACCAATATCAGCATGTACCCGAAACTGTGGCAGGCGAGCGGTATTGGTTATAGCGAGTTAATCACGCGCCTGATTGAGCTGGCTATTGCGCGCCATCAGGCTAACAGCGCGCTGAAAATTACCGTTAATAACTAATCACTGCGGTTTATCCGCCGTCTCCTCGTCCTCCGGGCGGCGGCGGATAATTAACCCGGCCAGCCAGAAACCAATCACCCAGGTTACCAGCCCCACCGCGTAGGTTTGCCAGCCTTTGGCTTCAAACCCCAGCAGCCCGACCACGCCATTCAGAATAAATATCAACCCAATCGCAAACGCGTAATAGTGCCAGTCACGGCGGATTTTTACAGGCAGCTTCATGACAACTCCGGCAGTCAAAACGGCATCATCGCACAACCGCCGCTTACCGTCTGTGGCGTATGCGGAAATTCTGAAATGTTACCAAGGTAATTAAAACGTTACAGAAATGTGAGCATCGGCAAAAATCATCCAACTGGAATCATTCCCGGGGCGAAATTATCACCATTCTGATGTTGACAAAGCGGTACAACTGCCAAAATTACCGTCAGTTGAGGCCACACGCCAACTACATCGAGCGTTAAAAAGTAAAGAGTACCGGAGGTCTTATGGCTGACTTTACTATGTCAAAACCCTTTAAGGGCGCAAAACAACGTGACACCTCCAGACCGGGTAATATTGCTTACGCCGTATTCGTACTACTCTGCTTCTGGGCGGGTGCGCAGCTGCTGAACCTGCTGGTGCATGCACCGGGCGTGTTCGAGCATCTGATGCAAGTGCAGGACACCACCCGCCCGCACGTAGAAATGGGAATGGGCGTCGGCACGATTTTCGGTCTTGTGCCTTTCCTCGCGGGAAGCGCCCTGCTCGGCGTCATCTTCCTTATCTTACGCTGGCGACACCACCATTCGCGCTAGTTCTGCGCCATGCAGGCGGCCCGACGATCGTCGACGCGCTTCGCAAACCATGCTGTTGTCAGGTTGCGCGTGATCTTCGGGCTTTCCAGCTTGATCCCCGGCAGTACCTCTCTCGGCAATGGTTTGCCGCTTTTCTTCTCGGCCAGCCGATAAACTTCGCGATAGAGTTTGGTCTCTTCCAGCTTGTCGCTGTCTCCGCGCTCCAGTTGCCGACGGATATCACGATCGCTCATGCCCAGCGAAGCGCCCAGTTTGCGCACGGCTAATTCCGTGCTACCCGCATCGCTGCTGCCGTACAAAATCAAATCGCCGTCGAGCGCCAGTTTCACACCGGTCGCTTTGCTGATGGCGTTCTGAAACGCCGCGTTACGGCTGGCATACAGCCCGGCGTTGAAATCGGCGAAACGGTAGATGGGTGCGGTGTAACTGGCCGGGTAATTGAGCAGATGATAGGTGCCAAACCATAATCCTCCGCGGCGGCTGAAGACCTCCTGCCGCACGGTGCCTTCCATTTTCCACGGATAACCATCCGTATGTTGCTCGGCAAAGGCGACGCTAATCTGCATCGGCCCGCCGGTGCGCACCGGGTTGAGCGAACCAAACAGTTTCTGCCCCATCGGCACCATGCCAATGAAGTCATCAAAAATGGCGCTGAGCTCTTTTTCCGTGCGCACTTTGTCCAACCGTTCGCTGTAGCTTTTACCGTTCGGCGACGGGATTTTCAGCGCGGTATGCACCAGCATCGTTGGGATGTGCATCCGCTCGGCGCGCTTATCGATCTCTTTCCAGGCAATTTTATTCAGCCCCGGCACCACCGGATCAGACTGGTAATTGGATTCCTGCTGCGCCACCGCCAGCACCGAACAGATGTTCTCCAGCGTCGGCGACAGCTTCTGGCTGCTAAAGGTTGTCGCCAGATCCTGCGCCCAGCCTTCGCGATCTTTCACGCTGGCGGGAATGGTTCGCCGCACCACGCTTGCGACATCCATCGGCTTGTTCTGCTGTTGTTCCAGCGCTTTTTCTTTTTCAGCTTCGGCTTCTTTTTGCGAAAGCGTGCCCTGCGTACTACACCCGGCGAGAATCAACGTCGCCAGTAACCAGCCAAAACGGGGGACGTAAACCATAACGTTCCTTGTGTTAACCAAAAGTATGGGGCACAGGCTGGATCTCCTGCCCATCCAACGCACGCTCAAAACTGCGTAAACGTTTATAGATAGACATCAGCTCCACCAGCGTCGTCCAGGAAGAGATCAAATACTGGAACGAACTGCGCACCTGCTCGAACACGTTGGTTATCTGGCGCATCAGACCGAAAGTGATAGCCCCGGCGGCAATCGTCGGGAACAGCACAATCAGGCCAACCACCACATCAACCTGCATGTACAGGATACGGGCGATATTGAAATACATATAGTGGAAATAGAGCCGGAAATAGTTACGGCGCACGGCGGCGAACAGCTCTGCAACGGTATGCGGCCTGGCGCGACCGGCATCATCTTCACCGTAGACCAGCTCTTTACGGTAAGCCGCTTCCACGCGCTGGTTTTTAAACGCCAGACCCGGCAGTTTGATGCCCACAAACGCCAGCAACACGGTGCCGAGCAATGCCCAGCTCACGGCGGCAATCACCAGACCATAAGCGATGTGCCCGACCACCGGTATCTCTTGTACATGCGGCGATAACGCCACCAGCACCGGCAAAAAAGCGATCAACGTCATGATAGCGTTAATAAAACTGGTGCCCATATCTTCAAGCGTCGAGGCGAAACGCATGGTGTCTTCCTGCACGCGCTGCGCTGCGCCTTCGATATGGCGCAAACGCTCCCAGTGCGCCATATAGTATTCGTTCATCGCCGTGCGCCAGCGGAACACATAGTGGCTGACGAAAAAGTTATTGAGCACCGCCACCGTTACGGCAATCAGTGCGATCCACAAAAACACGCCAATCTCGCTGTACAACTGATGAATGCTGACTTTGTTCGGCGCGCTGAGTGCGGTCTGGATAAGATCGTAAAACGGCTGATACCAGGCGTTAATGGCGACATTCACCTCCACCAAAAACCAGGTCACAAAGATAATTAACGCGGTGCCGAGAATCGACCAGCGCTGCCAGCGATGCGGCGAGAGGGTAAACCAGAACAGCGCAAACACGCCGACACAAAGCAGATAGTAGGCATAAAACAGCAGATAGCCAGGGCTCCAGAAACGCGCGGCGCTAATCGGCACATCCGCAGACGCACCGGTGAGACGCATCAACCACGCTTCACCACCGGCCTGCCAGAAAACCACGGTAATCGCGGTCCAGATGAACACCGACAAAAAGAACAACGCCGGTTTCGGAAAGAAGGACTTAAACATAATGCTCTCCTGCTCACTTCTTATTATTTACGACAAATGCTGTGCATCACTGTGTGTAAGCCCCTGAATGGGCCGCGACAAAAAAAGCGCCGCGAAGTGCGGCGCCGTCTGGTTAAATCTGACCTGAGCTTAACGCCTTAGTTCGTTTGCCATTCGTGAAGAATTGTTTCGACGGGTTTCACTAACACCGGGTTGCCCGGCACCGTTAACGTGCGCCACACCTCGTTATAGTGATCGATTAACACCGTGGCCTGCGCCGCCGGGCGATTCGCCGTGGTGTGCGCATCTTGCGCGACGGTAATGGCGTAGCCACGGCTGGCGCCGTTTTTCAGCGTGGTATCCACGCAGTAATCGGTGGCGCACCCGCATATCACAAAAGCGCGAATGTCATGCTCATGCAGCACGCTTTCGAGTGTGGTGTGATAAAACGCGTCGCAGGCGATTTTGGTGACATACATCGCGTTCGCCGGTTGCGTCAGCTCCGGCAGAAGCGCAAACCCGTCGCTACCCTCTTCCAGCCCACCAGCCTCGGCATGTTGAATAAAAATCACCGTATCCGCTGCCGCGGTCAGTTGATTAATACGCGCCACGCAGTGCTCGCGCTGAATACGCTCTGTGGCAAACACGCCGTTTTGCATATCCACCACCATCACTACCCGTTGACTTGCCATTACCTGACTCCTGAGTGTGGGAAAGAAAGAGGTTATCACAGCCGCCTTACACCAGAGTCATAGGGAAAAAATTTCATATTTACCCATCGTTACGTATTAGGGCGAAATAACACGCTTATTGGTGCTTTGCATCGAATCGCCGGGTAGTATAAATATCCTCTATCGTTCCCATTCTTATATGGATCCCCTTCGTTGAAACGTTGTCTGCTTTTCTCCGCGTTGCTCTGCACGCTGAGTATGACCAGCGCCCGTGCGGCGCAACAATCTCCCGATCCGGTATTTGCCTCTGACATTGTCGATCGTTACGCCAACCACATCTATTACGGTAGCGGTGCGACCGGGATGGCAATGGTGGTCATCGACGGTAACCAGCGCGTGTTCAGAAGTTTTGGTGAAACCCGTCCGGGCAATAATGTGCGCCCACAGCTGGATTCGGTTATCCGTATTGCTTCGCTCTCCAAGCTGATGACCAGCGAAATGCTGGTGAAACTGCTCGATCAGGGCCGGGTGCGTCTTGACGATCCATTAAGCAAATATGCGCCACCTGGCGCGCGCGTACCGACCTACGAAGGCACGCCGATCAAGCTGGTTAACCTCGCGACCCATACCAGCGCCCTGCCGCGTGAGCAGCCTGGCGGCGCGGCGCACCGCTCGGTATTTGTCTGGCCAACGCGCGAACAGCGCTGGAGCTGGCTCTCCACCGCGAAGTTAAAAACCGCGCCGGGCGCGCAGGCGTCTTACTCCAACCTGGCCTTTGACCTGCTGGCCGATGCGCTTTCTCAGGCGGCCGGAAAACCCTATCCGCAGCTCTTTGAAGAGCAGATAACCCGCCCGCTGGGGATGAAAGACACCACCTTTACGCCGTCGCCGGATCAGTGCAAGCGTCTGATGGTGGCAGAAAAAGGCGCCAGCCCGTGCGATAACACGCTGGCAGCGATTGGCAGCGGCGGCGTTTACTCCACGCCGGGCGATATGATGCGCTGGATGCAGCAGTTCCTCTCGTCCGATTTCTATACCCGCAACAGCCAGGCCGATCGGATGCAAACGCTGATCTATCCGCGTAATCAGCTCACCAAAGTGATTGGCATGGATGTTCCTGGCAAAGCCGACGCGCTGGGTCTTGGCTGGGTCTATATGGCACCGAAAGACGGCCACCCAGGCATCATCCAGAAAACCGGCGGCGGTGGCGGTTTCATCACCTATATAGCGATGGTGCCGCAGCATAACGTCGGCGTCTTTGTGGTGATGACCCGTTCACCGCTGACGCGCTTTACCAGCATGAGCGACGGCGCGAACGACCTGGTCAGCGAGCTGAGCAACAATAAGCCGCAGGTGGTTCCGGCCTCCTGATGCGGCAAAAGGCAGGCGGTTTGCCGCCTGCCTTCCCCTTTTAACAGCGATTTTGGTAAAACAGCCCGCCGCCTTTTCGGCTACAATGCCGCCATCTGTTCCACAAACATCAGGCATACCATGACCGATTTAATTACTCGCCCCCGCCGCCTGCGCAAATCGCCTGCGCTGCGCGCCATGTTTGAAGAGACAACACTGAGCAAAAACGACCTGGTGTTGCCGATCTTTGTTGAAGAAGAGCTCGACGATTACAAAGCCATCGCCGCTATGCCAGGCGTGATGCGCATTCCGGAAAAGTATCTGGCGCGCGAAATCGAACGCATCGCCAACGCCGGGATCCGCTCAGTGATGACCTTTGGTATTTCGCATCACACCGATGCGACCGGCAGCGATACCTGGCAGGAAAACGGCCTGGTGGCGCGGATGTCGCGCATCTGCAAAGAGACAGTGCCGGAAATGGTGGTGATGTCCGACACCTGTTTTTGCGAATACACCTCGCACGGTCACTGCGGCGTGTTGTGCGATCACGGCGTGGATAACGACGCCACCCTGATTAACCTCGGTAAACAAGCGGTGATTGCCGCCGCGGCAGGCGCTGATTTCATCGCGCCATCGGCGGCGATGGACGGCCAGGTGCAGGCGATCCGTCAGGCGCTGGACGCGGCGGGCTTTACCGATACCGCGATCATGTCCTATTCGACTAAATTCGCCTCATCCTTCTACGGCCCGTTCCGCGAAGCAGCGGGCACGGCGCTGAAAGGCGATCGTAAAACCTATCAGATGCACCCAATGAACCGCCGCGAAGCGATTCGCGAGTCGCTAATCGATCAGGCCGAAGGCGCAGATTGCCTGATGGTGAAACCGGCTGGCGCTTATCTTGATATCCTGCGTGATATCCGCGAGCGCACCGAGCTGCCGCTGGGCGCTTATCAGGTGAGTGGGGAATACGCGATGATCAAGTTTGCCGCTCAGGCAGGCGCGATTGATGAAGACAAAGTGGTACTGGAAAGCCTGGGTGCGATTAAACGCGCCGGCGCGGATTTGATTTTCAGCTATTTCGCCCTCGATCTCGCCGAACGCGGCATCCTCTGAACGAAGCGGGCCTGGCCCGCTTTTTTTTGCCTTTGCTTCTGATTCTCCTCGCGTCTTTAAAGTGTCATTTATTCATTGTAATGAAATGTAAGCGTCATCTTCGCCCTTTACTGTCATCGGCAAGACGGGAGGAGGAATCACCATGTTTAGTCTCGACAATGTACTTGAGGATCTCTGGCCACAGGCCAGGCCAGCACCCTGGCAAAAAAATCTGCTCAGACGCCTGCTCTATGAGCAAGAGTTTCAGCAGTTCGCCGCGCGCCACCCCCACCTGAAAGGGCTGGATATGGTGGAACAAGTACTCGAACATCTACAAATCCGCTGCACCGTTCCCGCTCACTGCCTCGAACAAATCCCTGAACATGGCCCGCTGGTCATCATTTCCAACCATCCGACAGGCACGCTCGACGGGCTGGCGCTGATGTACGCGGTTTCCCGTGTTCGCCGCGATGTGAAAGTGGTCACCAACCGCATGCTGTCGCACCTTGAGCCGCTCAGCTCGCTGTTTATTCCGGTGGATAACATGGGTGGACGTACGCGTAAATCCTCATTGCAGCAAATGGAAAACCATCTGCAAGGCGGCGGCGTGTTGATCTTCTTCCCGGCCGGGGAAGTTTCGCGCCTGACGCGCAAAGGCATTCGCGACAAAGGCTGGCACGCCGGGTTTATTAAACTGGCCAGCAAATTCCGCACCCCGCTGCTGCCGGTATGGATTGACGCGCGCAACAGCGCCCTGTTCTACGCCAGCGCGATGGTCTCTGAAACGCTGCCCTTTTTACTGCTTATGCAGCAGATGTTTCGCCGGCGCGACAGCGCGCTGCCGATCAAAATCGGTGAACGTATTCCCTGGGATAGCTGGCACACGCCGCAGCTCGCGCCGCGCGAGCTGGCCGATAAGTGTCGCAAACATGTCCTGCGTCTTGGCAAGGGATTGCCCGGCCCCTTCAAAACCGAGTGTGCCATCGCACGTCCGGAAGAGCGCATTACGCTGCGCCGGGAGCTTAACAACGCCGAATGCCTCGGCCGCACCGCTGATGGCAAGGTCATCTATCTGTGGCAGCGTAAAGGGCAGGAAGATGCGCCGCTGCTGCGCGAACTGGGGCGACTGCGTGAAATCGCCTTCCGCGCGGTGGGCGAAGGCAGCGGTAAACGTCGTGATACGGATAAATATGACGACGATTACCTGCATCTGATTTTGTGGGATGAGGCCGATCTGGAAATTGTCGGCGCTTACCGTTTTATGCCAACCGCGCAGCAAATGGCGGCGCGCGGCGTCGAAGGGTTATACAGCTACAGCCTGTTCCATTACGACGATCGCATGGCAGATGTGCTGCGCCACGGCATCGAACTGGGGCGCAGCTTTATTCAGCCGCGCTACTGGGGACGTCGCGGGCTGGATTATCTGTGGTCGGGTATTGGTGCCTATCTGGCGCGTTATCCGCAGTATCGCTACCTGTTTGGCCCGGTCTCTATTTCCGGTGGCATGCCGCCCGCGGCGCGCGATCTGCTGGTGGCGTTCTACCGCCTGTGGTTCCCGGCAACCTGGCCGCTGGCGTCATCGCGCCGCCCGTGGCCTGCCAGCATGCCGGAAGTGCTGGCGCAGTTTACCGGCGATGACTACACCGAAGATCTGACGCGGCTGAAATCGCTGCTGGGAAACCTGGGCTGCGGCATTCCGCCCCTGTATAAACAATATTCCGAACTGTGTGAGCCAGGCGGCGTGCAATTTATTGATTTCGGCTGCGACCCGGATTTCAACAACTGCGTGGATGGCCTGGTGCTGGTGGATTTAACGCACCTGAAAGCAAACCGCTACGAGCGTTATATTGCTGCGCATCTGCCGCAGCCGGAAACAGAAACGGCATGACGTAAACCAGCACAAAATACAAAAGCCGTCGCGTTATGCGTGACGGCTTTTTAACGGATCCTGTCAGCCATGCACCAGCCGCAACTGTGCTCGTCGGCTATTTAAACGAGGGTTGTCGGTAAAAATGACATATAAAATGGGTCGCCAGGCCATGACGTCCTCCTTTGCTAAATATCATCCTGGGTTTGGCTGAAAATTATTGTGTCAAACTAAAGTGCCAGACAATTCAGGTCAACCCATTATTCCGGATTAGATTTAACATCAGGTTATTACGCTAATGATATGTGTTGCACCTCACAAAAAAAGAAATAAATCACACTGTAAAATCAACATGTTAAGTTATTGTGAATTACGCCATTTAAATAACATATCATCACTTTAATTAAAGCCTGATATGACAAAAAAGGGTTAAGAATAGTCGGATTTAAATTTCCAGTTATTCCCTATAACATTTCCAGAAACCGGGCTATCGCCTTTTTTTATTAATCCGTCGGCAATTAATTTCACCTTAAGCAGCATATTCGCCAGTTTCACCATTGCAGGGCAGCCTGCACCAGAATCCGATCTGCCACGGTGCAAGCCATGCATCATTTCAAAGCCATAATTATTTAACCAATTAATTAATAAAGGAATATATCTTTTGGCACCGCCTTTGCACCTTTACTGCTAACTGTATTCAATGGCGAGGCAGTAAAGCATGAGCACACAAACAACACTAAAAAGAACACTGGGCAGCTTCCGTCTGTGGGGCATTGCCGTCGGGCTGGTGATTTCAGGGGAGTATTTTGGCTGGAGCTATGGCTGGTCACAGGCCGGCACGCTCGGCTTCTTGATTGTCGCACTGTTAATTGCCGCGATGTATTGCGCCTTTATCTTTAGTTTTACCGAGCTAACCACTGCCATTCCTCATGCCGGTGGCCCTTTCGCTTACGCGTACCGCGCATTTGGGCCAACGGGCGGGTTTATTGCCGGTTTTGCCACCTTAATCGAGTTTGTTTTCGCACCTCCGGCTATCGCAATGGCGATTGGCGCGTACCTGAACGTGCAGTTCCCGTCGCTGGATGCGAAATGGGTGGCGTGCGGCGCATACCTGATCTTTATGGCGCTGAACATTCTCGGCGTCGGCATTGCCGCGACGTTTGAGCTGATTGTCACCCTGCTGGCAATTTTCGAACTGCTGGTGTTTATGGGCGTGGTGGCACCGGGCTTCTCCTGGGGCAACTTTACCGCCAACGGCTGGGCAGGCGCCGAGAGCTTCAGCAGCCTGGCGCTGCCGGGCATGTTCGCCGCGATCCCCTTCGCCATCTGGTTCTTCCTCGCCATTGAAGGCGCTTCTATGGCAGCGGAAGAAGCCAAAGATCCGAAACGCACCATTCCGCGTGCACTCGGCGGCGGTATTCTGACCCTCACCGTGCTGGCGGTTGGCGTGATGATTTTTGCCGGTGGCGTTGGCGACTGGCGCACGCTGTCGAATATTAACGATCCGCTGCCGCAGGCGATGAAAGTGGTGGTCGGCAACAGCAGCGGCTGGCTGCATATGCTGGTGTGGCTCGGCTTGTTTGGCCTGGTGGCATCGTTCCACGGCATCATTATGGGTTATTCACGCCAGATCTATTCGCTGGCGCGCGCGGGCTATCTGCCGGCAAGCCTGGCAAACCTCAACCGCAAAACCCGCACGCCGCATCTGGCGATCCTCGCCGGGGGCGTGGTCGGGATTGCGGCGATTTTCTCCGACTCGCTGGTCACCATCAGCGGCATGCCGCTCACTGCCTGTATTGTGACGATGTCCGTTTTCGGGGCTATCGTTATGTATATCACCTCAATGGCCGCGCTGTTTAAGCTGCGCCGCAGCGAACCGGAACTTGAGCGCCCGTTTAAAGCGCCCCTGTTCCCGTACGCCCCCGCGTTTGCGCTGGGCATGGCGGTGCTCTGCCTGGTGGCGATGGTCTGGTACAACACGCTGCTGGCACTGATCTTCGCGCTGATGATGCTGGGCGGCTATATGTGGTTTCGTAAAACGGCGCACGCGCGTGAACGTGCCGAGATGGATCCGCAACTGCGGGCGCTCTCCTGAGGAGACTGAATGTATAAAACCACGCTGGCTCACCGTACTTATCAGTTCGACAGCCTGAAAACGTTGATGGCGAAAGCCTCCCCGGCGCGATCCGGGGATGTGCTGGCCGGGGTGGCGGCGCAGTCGGCAGAAGAGCGGATGGCGGCGAAAATCGCCCTTGCGGATGTGCCGCTGCGCGAGATCCTCGCCTCTCCGCTCATCCCGTATGAAGATGATGAAGTGACGCGGTTAATCATTGATACCCACGATAGCCGCGCGTTTGCCCTGATTGCCCATCTGACGGTGGGCGAATTCCGCGACTGGCTGCTGGCCGACAGCACCGATACCGCCACGCTTAGCCATGTTGCCCCGGCGATCACCCCGGAAATGGCCGCCGCCGTCAGTAAACTTATGCGTAACCAGGATTTGATCCTCGCCGCCAGCAAATGCAGCGTGATCACCCGTTTTCGCAACACCATTGGCCTGCCCGACCATCTCAGTGTGCGTTTGCAGCCCAATCACCCGACCGACGATCTGAAAGGCATTGCCGCCAGTATGCTCGATGGCCTGCTGTATGGTGCGGGCGACGCGGTGGTAGGCATCAACCCGGCCAGCGACAGCCTGCCGGTACTGCAAAAGCTCAACCACATGATGGCAGACATCATTGAGCGTTTTGACATCCCTACCCAGTCCTGCGTGCTGACGCATGTCACCAATACCATCCAGTTGATTGAACGCGGTGCGCCGGTTGATTTAGTGTTCCAGTCGGTGGCGGGGACGGAAGCCGCTAACAGCGGCTTTGGCATCAACCTGGCGCTATTGCAGGAGGCACATGAAGCGGCGCTGAGCCTGAAGCGCGGCACGCTGGGCAACAACGTAATGTATTTTGAAACCGGCCAGGGCAGTTGCCTCTCAGCTAACGCGCATCACGGCGTCGATCAGCAAACCTGCGAAGCGCGCGCTTACGCGGTGGCACGACATTTTAACCCGCTGTTGGTCAACACCGTGGTTGGTTTTATCGGCCCGGAATACCTCTACGATGGCAAGCAGATCATCCGCGCCGGTCTGGAAGATCACTTCTGCGGCAAACTAATGGGACTGCCGATTGGCTGCGACGTCTGCTACACCAACCACGCTGAAGCGGATCAGGACGATATGGACACGCTGCTGACGCTGCTGTGTACCGCCGGGCTGACCTTCCTGATTGGCGTACCGGGCGCGGATGACATCATGCTCAATTACCAGAGCACCTCGTTCCACGATGCGCTCTACGCCCGCCGCCTGCTGGGGCTGAAACATGCGCCGGAGTTCGCCGAGTGGCTAACGAAGATGCAAATTATCGACACCCACGGCCAGTTGCGCCTGACCGGCGCTAACCACCCGCTGCTGACCGTTATGCCACAAGGAGCGCACGCATGAATGGACCTGATGCCTGGACACTGCTGCGTGAGTTTACCGATGCCCGCATTGCGCTAGGGCGCAGCGGCGCAAGCCTGCCGACGCGGGAGGTGCTCAACTTTGGCCTCGCGCACGCCCAGGCGCGTGATGCCATTCATCAGCCGTTCGACAGCGAAAGCCTGGCGCAACAACTCCATGCGCTTGGCTTAAAAACGCTGGATGCGCACAGTGCCGCTGCCGACCGGCATATCTATCTGAACCGCCCGGATCTGGGCCGCCGATTGAGTGATGAGAGCCGCGAAACCCTTGCCGCACACCGCCCGCCCGCGCACGATCTGCTGCTGGTGATTGGCGACGGGCTCTCTTCCCACGCCGTACACCGTCAGTCTGTCGGGCTTATCACCGCCCTGCTGCCCTATCTGGACACGCTGGGCATTTCTCTCGGCCCCATCGTGCTGGCGCACCAGTCGCGCGTGGCGCTTGGCGATGACATTGGCGAAACGCTGGGCAGTAAAGCGGTGGCGATACTGATTGGCGAGCGTCCGGGGTTATCCTCGCCGGATAGCCTCGGCGTCTACCTCACCTGGAAACCCGCGCGCCAGCGCATTGAATCCGAACGCAACTGCATCTCTAACATTCGCCCGGAAGGGCTCAATTACGAGGCCGCCGCGTTTAAGCTCGCCTGGTTGCTGGAACAGGCATTTCTGCGCCGTCTCACCGGTGTGCAACTGAAAGACGAAAGCGACAACCCGGCGCTGCACGGGCGCGTGACTCCCCGTATTACGAGCTGACCTCAACACAGAGCGCTGGCGTGACGAAGCGCTCTTTCTCCCCCCGTCATCTACACTCTTTACGTTATTTACAGCGAACCCGTGGAGGGCGTATGGAGAAAAAAAGCAGCGCTGACGCAGAGCGAACATGGCCCGTGAAAGATAACCCCTTCTGGCTGCATGTTGAAATGCAGGTGCAAAAATGGGGGGCGATAGCGCTTATCGCCATTGTGATTGCCGGGCTGTGCGGGCTCTTTTCACAAGGCTGGCTGAGCAAAAAAACGGCGACCAGCGCCGATCACCGTCTCACCGTCGAGTACGACCGCTTTGGTCGGCTACAAAGCGATCTGGATATGCAGATAACCGCCAGTGCTACGGCCGACAACCACATCACTTTCACCCTGGGCGGCGATTTCATGCACGATTTTGAGATCCGCACCCTGCAACCACAACCGCTCAACATGTTCAGCCGCAGCGGCGAACTGGTGCTGGAATATGCCCGTCCCGCCGCCGATAAACCGCTGACCGTATGGCTGGGGCTGACACCGCTCGGCGTCGGTAACAGCACGCAGCGGATTGCAGTGAATAATGCCCCCCCGCTCACCCTGACGCAGTTTATCTGGCCCTGAGGAGAACGCGATGGACATGGTATTACGCGCGATAGCTATCTATCTGGTACTGATGGTGGTATTCAAAATCGCCGGGCGCCGGGCGCTGCTACAGATGACCTCTTTTGATCTGATTTTGCTGCTGATCATCAGTGAAGCCACGCAACAAGCGCTACTCGGTAATGACTTCTCCGTGACCGGCGCGGCGCTGACCATTATCACGCTGGTGGTGGTGGATATCTTATTTGGCACGCTGAAGAAGTATGTCAAAGGGGCGGAAAACCTGATCGACGGCACGCCGGTGGTGTTAGTGGAGAATGGTCAAATGCTGGAAAACAAAATGCGCGAAGCCGATATCACGCGCGACGACATTATGGTGTCAGCACGAAATAACCAGGGCATTGCCGATCTGGCGGAGATTAAATTCGCCATTCTTGAGCGCAACGGCCATATCTCGATTATTCCCAAAAACTCATCATGACTTTTCGCTCGCTATACTTTGCTTACCGAGTCACAACCGACTTTACGAAAAATAGCTTATGAATGAAGATATTACCTTAACGAACAACATGAATGCGCTGCTCTGCCTGCCTATCCCAATGCTGGCAGCGCAACTGGGTGAGTTGCTTACCCAAAAACAGCTACGCGTTACCACGGCGGAATCCTGTACCGGCGGACAAATCGCCACCGCACTGTGCGCCGCAGGCGATACGCCAGCCTTCTTTGGCTGCGGGTTTGTTTCGTTTACCGATGAAGCGAAAAGTACCCTGTTGCATGTCAAACGAGAAACGCTGGCGCGCTGGACGGCGGTGAGCGAGCAGACGGCCAGCGAGATGGTGCAAGGCGCTTGCGCGGTCAGCCATGAACCGGTCGGGATTGCAGTCACTGGTTATGCCGGCCCGGATGGCGGCGAAGATGGCACGCCGGCCGGAACCGTGTGGTTTGCCTGGGCGCTACCGGGACAAGCGCCGATCACGGCGCTGCGCCACTTTGCCGGGGATTGCGAAAGCGTGATTGAGCAGTCGGTAAAATATGCGCTGGCAACATTAATAACGTTATTAAACCGCTAACCTTTTCACTCCGCCGCGCGTCGTTATGTCGCGCGGGCCCATTTCTCGACCACCACGTAGCAAATCCTCACTCATCTGGCCACAAATGGCCTGATTATCAGCGTTACGTCCGCGATACCGTGGCAAGCAGGGAGCTTAATTTGGTATTCCACCTGCCTGGTGTTACGCCAGGCTAACAGTCCCCCATCCTCTGTTGCGCCACGCCGAAGCGCCTTGAAAAGCCGCGCCAACACTCACACGTTTCTGTGATGCGCTACGCTTGGTTAATAAATAAAAATCTGAGCGAGGAGCCGCCCATGAACGACACGCAGACCCTTTTTCCACGCCGACAGCCGCATGCAGACCCGCAAGATACGCACCTTTTCAACTGGGCGAAAAACGCGTTACTGGCCAGCAAAAACGCCGTCATCCATGTGGAAAATGAAGCGCAGTTGCAGCAAGTTATTGCCGCCGCTGCCGGGCGCGTGCGGGTGATGGGCAGTCGCATGTCGCCTGGGCGCATGCTGAAACTGAGCCAGCCGGGCGATACGCTAATTGATATCTCTGCGCTGCGCGGTGTGCTGGCGGTGGATGACGACAGCGTAACGTTTGGCGCCGGGACGCAGCTGCACGAAGTGTTTGAACTCCTCACCGTCATGAACCGCATGCTGTACGCGTCGCCGGGAGTGATCGATTCACAAACGCTGGCAGGTGCCATTTCAACGGGGACCCACGGCCAGGGCATGCAACAAAGCTCGCTGGCGGATGAAGCGCTGCGTATCCGGCTGGTGGATGCTGCCGGGCAGATCCACGAGCTTGACCGCCAGCAACCCGCGTTTGCCGCCGCGCAACTGGCGCTCGGCACGCTGGGGGCGATTACCGCCGTCACCCTGCGCACGCGCCCGGCAACGCTGTATACCTGCTTTAAAAGCGCCAGCAGCGCCGGGAATCTTGCGCAAGACTTGCTTAGCTGGAACCAGCAGTGGGCGTTCAGCAAAACGTGGTGGTTCCCGGATGAAAACAAAGTTCATACCTGGAACGCGCGCGAATCCACCGCCGATGAAATGGCGCTATGGCGCGATAATCATGGTGATCTGGTGGAACGGGAAGAGACCGACACGCAGATGAACGACACGGTGGAAAAAACGCTGGAGCAGATGCATGACGACACCAATATTGTTGATGAAAACGGCAAGCCGTTTCGCACCGTAACGCGCTTTAAAGACTTTTCAGATGTGATTGGTGATATCTACCAGGTGTTCTGCCGGGGTATCGCCACGCCGCAAATCAATATTGAGATCGGTATTCCACTGGCGCGTGCCCCGGCGGTGATTGCGCGCATTAAAGCGTGGCATCAGCAATCGCACCCGCATATGCACTATCCGATTATTTTGCGCTGTACCGGGCCTTCCGGAGCATGGCTAAGCCCGGCCTGGCAGCAAGCGACCTGTTTTTTTGGCTTTGTGGTCTATTACGCCGAAGACGGCTCGCTCTCTGAAGAAGGGCTGGCGTTTCTGCGCGCCGCCGAACAGTTGCTGGCAGAAGAAGGCGGGAAGCCGCACTGGGGGAAATACTTCGATCCGACGTTATACGACTGGCCCGCGCTCTACCCGCAATGGACAGCGTTTCAGGCTATACGCCAGCGTTTTGATCCGCAGGGCAAATTTCTCAACACCTTTATGACGGAGCTGTTGTCATGAGCGCCGCATTCGCCTGGGTAACTCTCCTGACGCAGCCGGATTACCTGCCGGGTGTAGAAACACTGCACCGTTCGTTGCGCGCCAGCGGTTCGCCGTGGCCGCTGGTGGTGATGGTTACTGACGCCATTGACGACAGCACGCGCCAGCATTTGAGGGCGCAGGGTTGCAAAGTGCGGGAAGTGCCGGTTATCGGTCCCGATCCCACGCTTGAAAGCCGCTATGCAAATGCCCGTTTTGCCGACGTGTGGAGCAAACTGGCAGTGTGGACGCTTGAGGAATACCAGCGGGTGGCGTTTCTCGATGCCGATATGCTGGTACTGCAAAATATGGATCACCTTTTTGAACTGCCACTGGCCGCAGGCACCATTGCCGCCTGCCATGCCTGTCGCTGTAACCCTAACCATATCGAAAGCTATCCGGCGAACTGGCGGCCGGAAAACTGCTATTACAGCTGGTGTACGGACGCGCAAATGCATGCCAACCCACCGGCGTCGCTGGATAACTACCTTAACGGCGGGTTTCTGCTGCTCACGCCGGATAATGCCCTTTATCAGCAGATGATGGCGAAGCTGGCTGAGAAAGCCGATATTTCGGGCTATGTTTTTGCCGAGCAGGATTTTCTGAACGAAGTGTTCCGCGACCGCTGGCTACCGCTGCATTATGGTTATAACGCCTTAAAAACGTTGCCGCTCCAGCATCCGCAAATGTGGGATTTAGCGCAGGTAAAAAACCTGCACTTTATTATCGATAAACCCTGGGAAAAGCGGCCCGAACCCGGTGACAAGGGATATGAACTGCATCGATTGTGGTGGAAATATGCGTAACCGCCGATGAGCGCGCCATTGCCGGAACGCGAACATGCCGCGCCTTTTGCGTTTACCGTTCCGGCCAATGATGTTCCTGCGCGGCGGCCAGCAGCCAGTCGCGAAAGGCGTGGCAAAGAGGTTCTAACAGCGCCGATTTATCGTAAATCAGCAGCACCCCGCCGCTGTTCTCCAGCGGGTGCAGGATACCTTCACTCCCGGCCTGCACCGTGCGGCGAAAAGCAAAATCGATCCCTTCTCTTTTCAAATCAACGTCCCGCGTAGTGGTAGTGATAAGCACCTCGGCATGCGGGTAATAACGTTCAAAGCCGCCAAGCCTTGGCAGCAACCAGTGCATGGCAAACTCCGTTGAACAACTGACGCTCACACGGCGGTGCGCCGCCGCGTCAATTAACCGGTGGGTGGCTTGTGAAATCTGATGAAAGGCAGGCTGAATAGCCCGCAGGTAAATTTTCCCTTCCGGCGTCAGCGTCAGCACGCGCGAACCGCGCATAAACAGCCGTACATTAACCCAGGCTTCCAGTTTGGCAATCTGCTGGCTCACTGCGCTGGCGCTGATGGATAATGCCGCTGCCGCCGCTTTCATACTGCCGTGTTGAGCGACAGCATTAAAACAGATGAGCGCCTGCAAAGGCGGTAAGGTCATTGCCGATCTCCGCATCAGTTAAGTCACACTAAACTTTAGCAAAAATACGGCTTCATCAGCCAACAGTGGCGTTTATCAGACCAAGAGAAAAAGCGGCGGCGTGTCCCCGCCCGGATGCGGGATCACCTCGCCCCCGGCACCGTACCACGGCGCGATAAGCGGTGGCTGAATCACCTGTTCCGGCGTGCCTTGTGCCAGCCGTTTTCCCCGGTGTAACACCAAGATCCTGTCCGCCCACCGCGCAGCAAGGTTGAGATGGTCAAGCCCTGCGCAAACAGGCAATTTGCCACTCAATGTCAGCCGCAGCAGCAGGCGCAGCGCCTGCTGATGATGGTAAAAATCGCGTGCCGAAGTTGGTTCATCCGTCTTCCGGGCCGTCATGATGCCCACAGCGGCGCGAGGCTGGGTGGTTTGCGGTGCCTGAAACCAGTTGTGCGCGCCAGAGTATTGATAAGAAACAGAGCCAACCTGCAGGCGTCAATTTGCGTTCGATAAACAAACCAGGCCGTTGAGATACGCGCGAGTCTCTTCAAGGTGTTGCTGTAACAAACTGAATAATAAATAAAAAGGCCGCCGTAGCGACCTTTTTATTTATTTCTTCACCGGTTGGGGTTTTTTATCTCCCGATTCCGGCGCTTCACGAGGGTCATCTTTTTCAACGTTGAACACGAAACCTCCTCTCGTTGCCTTCAGTTCACACACTATAGATCCTCCGCTGTTATAGAGGCCAGGCGGCAGGCAAAAAAATACCATAAGGCCCGGTAGCCGCTGCGACACCGGTTGGGTTGTAAACGCCTGATGGATGAAATGCAGACAAATCATCAATAACATCAATGTGTTAACGATAAAAAAATTCATTCGAAAAGATCGGTTTATTTCATCACAACTCGCTGTTTTATAGCGATTTTCCTGTTGAAATTTGCTAATAATTAGCACGCTTATTGTTAGTAACGAAAATGCAATTGCATGCCTTCAGGTACAACGCGGATTTGCCGGGCCTGAAGGTTATTTTTTATTCGTTTTCAATGCGCTAAAAATTATTCTGATCGTTTTCGTAAAAACGAATGACTGAAAGTTTCCTGTCTCTTTCAGCGGCATAACTTGAAAAGTAGAGTTCTCCGCGTTGCAGAAGCACAACGCCGTTAGAAAGGTGAAAAGGATTTATTGATTATTGCCTTTTGGGGGTTGTTTGCGACTGGCCATTTTATGCACAAGACGTTTCTTGTAAGGTGGGAGACGTAAATCAACTGCTTCGGTAAAATTAATGGCAATTACTTCGGCAGGATGGTGAGAATCTTCAATTAAATGAGTAGATAAATGATCAGATAAATCTTCAGGTAATGTGCATATCCTCTCACCCTCATCATTATTTTTCGAACTCATTAATACCTCTATCTTCTTATTTTCAAAACAGTGTTAATTAAAAAATAAACGAGCCGTTTCCGGCCCGCTGCCGTTCTGAACTTTACAGATAATAAAAAGAACTAGCGAAACGGCTATTTCTGGCCGCCGCTGTGGCTATTTTTACCACCTTTTTTACCGGCTTCGGATGCACGTTCGGGGTCATTTTTAAAATTACCACCGCTGTGCTGACCACCTTTACGCCCCGCTTCTGACGCTTTTTCACGATCTTCAGCGAAATTACCGGAACCGCCTCTATGTTCGGCCATGTTATATCTCCACATCTCGTTTTCGATATAATCGATACGGTTAATAACCCATATCAATCGCGTTGGAGTCTTAAGTCTGGCTATTTATCACGATTAGTCAATTGATCATCCGAAAATATATCAATATAAAAACAACAATCTTTAAAGAAATATTTAAACACATATATTGCATTAAAAATAAATCTTTATACTTATAAGCGGGTTAGTAAAATTTCTCTCGCCTAATAAAAGGACAGATGTGATGAAATGTGTAAATAAAATGGTAGGGATAAATATTCTGTGCACACTTATCTTATGACGCACAAATATTATGGAGATAAACCATGCATACAGAACATCAACGATGCGCAGAAGCCTGTTATCAATGCGCTGCGGCTTGCGAACACTGTGCGCTTTCTTGCTTGCAGGAAGAGAATATCGACATGATGCGTGAGTGCATCAAGCTGGACGTACAATGTGCCGCCCTGTGCCGCCTTGCCGGTCAATTTATGGCGTTGGAAAGTAAGCATTTACCCTCGCTGTGCCGGATTTGCGTCGATGTGTGCAGAGCCTGCGCCGAAGAGTGCAGCCGGCATCAACATCAGCACTGCCAGCAGTGCGCTAAACGTTGCCGGGCTTGCGCACAAGCGTGCCTGCAAATGGCGGCGTGAAATGCGCTGAGAAAAGGGGGCGCATTGCCCCCTTCCTGTTTTATCCATATCAGGTGTTTATCAGCGCAAACCCCAGCGCCGTCATTAAAATCGATCCCGTTACATGCACCAGCACCGAAGCCAGCGCCCACGCATAGTTGCCCGTTTGCAACCGGGTAAAAATCTCCAGCGAAAAAGTGGAAAAGGTGGTCATGCCGCCGCATAAGCCTGTGGTGATCAGCAGCCGCAAGTTGGGATCCAGATGCGGCTGGCGAGTAAAGAGTGCCAGCGCGCCGCCAATAATCAGCCCGCCGAGTAAATTTACCAGCAGCGTGCCGGGCGGCAGATTGGGAAACAGCGTATTTAAACGAATCGCGAGCAGCCAGCGGATCACGCAGCCTGCAGAACCACCGATGATTACGGCAAATAAAGATTTGAGCATGTTTTTCCTCATCAACAAAAGTGCGAGGCATGCAGGGAACACAAAAGGAAAACGCCCGACATGCCTCATGACAGAGACATACCAGGCGTCATCAGCTTCTCAGAGAAGCGGTTGGGTCAGGTGGAACGCCATCACCTGAGCACGCATTGTTGACGATTTCGCACGTTCGGGCAAGTTACAGTAAGCCTAAGTGTTCAACCAGAATTGAGCTGCCGATACAGATAAGCACAACACCGCCGAGCACTTCCGCCCATTTACCGATCGCCGTGCCAAGAAAACGCCCCAGTAGCATCCCGGTGGTGGCCATGATGGTGGTCGCAAGGCCAATCATCAGCGCCGTCGTCACAATGTTCACATTGAGAAACGCCAGACCGACACCAACGGCCATCGCATCAAGGCTGGTAGCGATAGCGGTGGTGACCAGCAACCAGAAACCGTGGCGGCGCGGCGCTTCGGCTTCTTCATCCGCAGTTTTAGTCAGTCCTTCTTTCATCATGCGCACACCAAGCACAAACAGCAGTACAAAGGCTATCCAGTGATCCCACTGCATAATGTACTGGCTGGCGGCCAAACCTGCGGCCCACCCAATAATTGGGGTGATGGCTTCAATAACACCAAAAATCAACCCGGTGCGTAGCGCTTCGCTCACCGGCGGACGTTTTAACATCGCCCCTTTACCGATAGCGGCAGCAAAAGAATCCATCGACATGCCGAAAGCAAGAATACTTATTGCGTAAAAACTCATTGCTGACCCCTAAATGCCCACAGGCGAAGGCAAAAACGCAAACGCTGCGAAAAGAGCGGCAAGAATGCCATAGCCGAATAAAAAACGCAAAAATTACTTATTAATCATAAACATATAGATATTGCTATGTTTTATAGCGCTGGCTATGTTGTACGGCGCCCAACTCATTTGGCTGGTGAATTGAAAGCAATGTGGCATTTAATTTTGTTATATTATAACATTTCATTTCGTAACAAATGATAACCAGGGAGCGCAATATGATCATGAAGAAATCAGCCTTTGTACTTGGCATGGGAGTGCTGCTAATGAGCGCGCCAACGTTGGCGCATGACCACCACCACGGCAAACCGCTTACAGAAGTGGAGCGTAAAGCCAGCGAAGGCATTTTTGATGATAAGGACGTAAAAGACCGGGGATTGTCCGATTGGGACGGGATCTGGCAATCCGTGAACCCGTATCTGCTCAGCGGCGATCTTGATCCGGTGCTGGAGAAAAAAGCAAAACAAGGCGGTAAAAGCGTTGAAGAGTATCGCGCCTATTACCAAAAAGGTTACACCAGCGATGTAGAAATGATTGGCATAGAAAACAACGTAATGGAATTTCACGTTGGCAAAACGGTCAATTCCTGCCGTTATGATTACGCGGGCTATAAAATCCTGACTTACTCCTCCGGGAAAAAAGGCGTGCGTTATCTCTTTGAATGTAAAGACGCGCAATCAAAAGCGCCAAAATATGTGCAGTTCAGCGACCATATTATCGGCCCGCGCCAGTCGCAACATTTCCATATTTTTATGGGCAACGAATCGCAAGAAGCGCTGTTAAAAGAGATGGATAACTGGCCGACATATTATCCGTACAATATGACTAAAGCGCAGATTGTTGACGAAATGCTGCATCACTGATGGTTTCACCGCGGGCGAAGAATCCTCTCGCCCGCGGAAGGTCATCCTCAAACGCATTGTCCACCATTCTCTTAACCGGCGCTCCGTTCGTTCTGGTTGGCTTTCAAGGCTTCCGGTGGGCACTCCTGATCAAAATTTCCGCCTCGGCAGAATAATGGATCAGTGCAAAAGTGGCGATTTATACCCTCTCCTCAATGGAATATGCACTCGATAACCTTACACAGCTTGGTTATTTTAATAATCGAAATATAACCAGATGAGATAAAAAATTTGCCCCAGTTCAGCAGATTTATGAAGGTGGCTTAGCGGCAGTCATCAGTAATATTAATAAACTTATCGTTGTAGATGATGAACTTGCCTCCTATACCTCGCAGCGAATCATGACGTACGCTTTCGCCAGGACGCAGATACCATGCCTCGCTGTCTTCTTCTTTTGTTTCACAATGTGGTTTCGCCAGTAGCTTAAACCATGTGTTACCACTGTTTTTTACGACGCCAGTTTATGAGTCATAATCCCATTTGAAATTTACTTGTCGGGGTCGGACGACCAAAATCGTCTCCAGCACGATAACCGGCATTATGCTAACGGCGTTGCTTTTACCACTTCGTATGAGACGATTTTGTGGTGGGATTTCAGCAAATGCCACACGATAGTAACGCTCAATATTGTCTTGAGGTCCCCGATAGTAAAATTTAAAAAAATTACCTTCGCCCGGTTGTAATGTGATCTGGCGTGGTGAAAACAAAAGCTGGCCGTCTGTTAAGCTATGACGGATCTCATGCTCGCCGGGACGGTCAATGGCTGTAATCGAAATACGATACAGGCGCGCTTGTTCATTATTATTAACCACATATTTGCTAATCATTTTTTTATCTGCCGCCATGGAAAAAGTCAGATGTCCGACGGAAATAGCGTTTGATGTTGCGGATAGTCCCGGTAAGAGACAAAAGCAAAGAAGAATCTTTAATATCAATGCCATATAGCCTTCACGCGGATTTCTCCTGATGCGCTGACCTCACCGAACCAATCATCACCAGCGATAGTCTTTTGAGATTCAGGGGCATCCATATTGATTGAGAATGTTAAATTGGTTTTATTCATTACGCCGGAGCCTAGCGCAGGGTCGTACCATGGTGTGGAGAGCCACAGTGCGCTGGTGATGTCATGCCATATAGAATCATCGCACCCGACGTCATAGGCTACTGACGCACCGGACTGATTCAAAAAAGACAACGAAGCAGGAAATGGCACTTTTGTTTGCCCATCACTGGACGAAAAAATGCAGTATGGCCGCCCATTAATTGACTGTCCTGGACCCGCTACACTCGCAAACACTTCATCAGCGGACGTTTTCCCATTGGTAGTTACGATATATTCAAAATCCAGCGATGGCTTGCCACTACCTACCAAGCCCTGTCGATATGGTGCTTGTGAAAAATCTTTTGAGATAATACTTACGCTAAAATCGCGCGGTTTTATTATTAGCTGGCCAGATGTAGACATCTCATACCACCCGGATTCCAGCGCAACAGTATTACGGAAACGGAAATTAAAAAGATCCCGACTATTTATATCACTTATCCCCAGATTCACCATTTGTTTGAAAAAATTATTTGATAAAAAAAGGTAGACAGAATTGGAATTTTTCAAGTCATTAAAATTATAGGCATAAGTGGTACCGCTGACCCCTTTCCAATCCTGTCCATTGAGACTGAATTGCATATCATAAGTACCAATCGCTGCCGACAATGCTGCGTGATTAACTGAGGGAAAAATACGAATGGAAGTATTATTCACGCCATTAGTTAGTAAGGTATAATTCAACATTTTACAAACCAACCCGGAACGTGAACCAATAACCTGCAGCTTACAGTCAGAATTCCCCTCCCCAATTGTTGGCATACCATCACTATTGATAAATACTTCCGAAAGCGAGTTGGTATTTAAGAATTTAAGATGTGCGCCTTTGGTGAAAGAAACTTTACGCACGTACCATTGCCCACTTGACATTTGTACACAGCGCTCACCCGCCCCAGGTGAGTAATTAACATCAGTTTGGCATGTGTTGATGGTCATTGAAAAGTTATCCCCAACAGGCATCTGGCGCAGATACTCATATAAAGTGTCAGACATCATCCCATGCATCCAGGTCGTTCCACCCGCCGGGACAGTGACACCATAAAAACCATCCGCATCCGTTAATATTGGCGGAATTAAGCTGGTTGTCATATCGCAGCCTGAATACCAGTTAATACATCGTAATCCCAATAAAGGGTACGAAATGGGGCTATTTTCAATCCACATATCAAAATGCCAGCCGTGATTAAGAGGCGTATTGTAACCGTTATCAATATAGCCAAGACTCTGTTGATATATTGTGCCCGAACCATTATATTTCAGCCCGGTCCAACGATTTGAGCCCGTCATTCTTGGATCCAGAACTCCCGCAGGCGTCACAAAATAGTTATCATCGGTATCATTTTCGACAAAAACGTATTCGCGTGTTGCAGCATCGCCCCATACCGTTTTGTTTACCGCCGCTTCACCGCGACAGATAAACATAGCAGCCATGAAAAGAATTAATAGCCTTAGAAGATTACCCTGCATTTTTCGTACCTGGCCGTAGAGTGCTGACATATGATTTCAATCCCTGACAAATCACATCCCCAACCCAAACAGCACCACGTACGTTACTGAGTTCGAGAGCAATTTCGCAGCTTTCATCGCTTCCGTATTGGAAATCAATGACTGGATATTTTTTATCAATATCCATAATAAACTCGCCGTGTTCATCGGTATTGGTACGCCCAATATGATTACTGATACGAGCATGGGTAAGCAATGAGCCATCTTCAGCACGAATTCAGCCAAAAACCGTCACCATTTGCTTGACTTCCGGCCTCACAATAGCAACGTTGCCGGGGTATAACGTGAGCTTACTTTTCTTACCCGCAGAAATATCATAGCTATCTAATGAATCTTGGCTATTCATAATTTCAATTTCATAGCGACTGTAGGGATGCAGCGGAATATAATTTTGTTTTCCCGTCAACTGAAAATTTCGACCATTAATTTTAGCAATTAATTTCCCATCATTTTCCATATCAGTCCGCAATATAACACCTGAATCACCATCATCTTTACCGCTAAGCGCAATTTCATCCCCTTGCCAGCCAAAACTGCCGTTGGCTGACAGGTTAGTGTTGATATATCCATCGACACCGCGATTGATATTTAGCGTTCCGGAAGAAAAACGGGTTTCATAGTTTGTCCATACACCTCCATTAAGGGTTTTATCATCCCCTGCACGGCTACTTATTGCGCGAGAAAGATCGGCTCCCACCCCACGAATAACACCATCATAAAATTGTTTTTGCGCAGACAGGTTCGCCATAGTGTTACCATTTTGATGGGCCATACCTGCACGCAACCAATTACCCAGCGGCAAAGATAAATCCAGTGCTATATATTTTTCAGTTCCATTATCGCGATAGCCATTCTGGTAACGCTGTATCCCGGCACGCAAGCCAAGTGTACCCAGCGAGCCAGTGAAGATCGTCTGAGAATAATCACCTGTGTAATAGTGATTTCCATAAAGAAGATCTTCGTTATAACTACCACTCAATACGCCCAACTTTGACCATAAAGCATTCAGATTGATTGAGCCGCCAATAGCCCGGTTATTCGCATCGCTATGGCGTAATGTATTGCCGGTCATTGTTTTTTCCTGGCTAAGCCAGAGAGAAGAAAAACCACCCGGTAATGTGGCATTAACACTGTAAATACTGCTCCATGAGCGATCGCTTGCCACCATATTTTGTAAGTTCAGCGATAATTTATCAGTAACAGGCCAGGAGAGCTGTGTTTCACCAATTGTGAGTCCGTTATAACTGTAACCCGATGCTGACCACCCCAGGGTGCCAGCGCTGCCGGATAATGAGGCCCCTACCAACATGCTTGCTTTACGGCCGTCTTTTTTTTCAGAACGGGAACGAAATTGATGTGCATCCATCAATATTCTCCCGCCCCAAAACTGCCAGCGTAGCGGCATCCCTGTGCTTCGGTAGCGTGAAAAAATTTTGTTCACACGCTGTGTCGTTTTACTGGTAATTCGCCCATTGACCACAATTTCGACATTGACGTCATAAATACCGTATGGCAATCCACGCGTATCGACTTCATGGTTCCCCATGCCGAAATTCTGTACGCTAAGCAGCTTCCCTTCACGGTAGATATGAACCTCACCCGCAGCTGGCAGAAAGACAATAACAGGCGTGGCTGATTGGGCATTATCAAAAACGGTGGACTGTGCCTGATTTCCCCAGGACACTCCATAAATTTTTCCAGCGGCGATCCCGGTAATGGGGCCAAGCGACTGAATATTCCAGGCATCCAGCATCCCGGCGGCAAAGCGATGACCGGCAAAGTCGCGTTCATACATAAATTTATATAAAGCGCTCTGCCTATTAGACGTACCGATACCATAGAGCGAGCCATCAACCGCAATATGGTGTTCCCGTAATGATGTCACGTTACGATACGAGAGAAAGTTAGAGGTACTGCTACCACCTGCACGCATCTGGTTGTTATAAACACCCAGGTTATAGTTCAAAGTACCGCTCACTGCGTCTGTGCTTGATCCACCAATATCTTCGCTGCGAGAATGCAATACCATCCCCATAGCTTCCTTATTGACAATTAGTTGCAGCCGTAGCTGATGGAGGTTTAACTGAAGCCAGGCGTCGCTGGTTACCGCAACTTTGAGTTGCTCGTCAAACTTGACCTCTGTTATCGCAATCAGTTTTTGCTGCGTATTTTTGTTCAGAGTGGCATTTCCCTCGTGATCTTCGAGCTGAATCTGTCCAACTCGTAATTGGTAATCATCCAGCCAAACCGAAGCATTTCCCACGCGTTGATCGCTACGCGTTCCCTCTGTGCCATTCAGGTGTAAAAAGAGAGGAATTTTCATACCGTCGCGCAGTGCCAGGGTAAAAGCCTCAGGAATAATAATACCTGCGATCTGTTTAATTTTTGATGTACTTCCAGCGGTCGAATTAGCCACACCCAAAAAAAATAATGTACTGCACGTGATTAATTCCTTTAATCGAATTTTCATTACTGGAAAAGCCACAAATCGCCCCGCAAAAAAAGTTATTTAATCGGTACGAATTGATCGGACTGCCATAGAGCAACGTGTCCTTTTTTATTCGCGACATTCACCCGGGAAAAGATGCGGGATTTACCCGGCATCACATAATAATTTTCACGACAACTCTCTCCATCTTCAATTTTCTGACATGGACCATAAGCAATTACGCGGAGAGTTGCATTACCATTATTAATAATTTTCCCATCACGATAATGATGTGAAAAATTCACCTTACGTGGGACTACCACCAGGATCGTACTGATACGAGCAGACGCAGTCGCGACGGCATTTCGCTTCGATCCATTCTCCGTAGCATCGCTTAAAGCCTGATCAAGCCAAACAATACGATAATATCTTTCTTTATCATCCTGTGGCCCGTGGTAAAAAAAACGAATAACTTCCTTACTGTTCGCAGGCATTAATAAACTTCCTGGCGTAAGTAATAGCTCGTTTTCATTATCCATCGGGAGCGTTACACCATCATCAAGTGGAGATGATACTTTTTCGATACGAACGTTAACTAAACGTCCGGTAGTCGTTGTATTTTTAATTTCCTTACTCGTAACAGAACGATCACTGCTGATAAAAGTAGAAATATCTCCAACATCCAGAGCACGAGCAGAAAAATTAAACACTAAAAAGGCAAAGAAAAGTATAAAAACATTCCTCATGAAACACCTTTAATATTAAAAAGGGGAAACGTTAAAGCCTCCCCGATTTATATTGTCAAGAGTCAACTGGTCCAGGTTGCATCAAATTGAACACTAACATCACCACTCCAAATCCCTTCAGGTAGCTGGTTAAGGTCTGTTTCTGGAGTGGTGCCATCAGATGTGGCACCAATAATAGAAAACGTAAAATCGTCCTGGGCCGTGGTACGTCCGGCCTGGGCAAAGTTATTAGACAATGCGCTAAGATTTCCCCCCTGAATGCCTGCAGAAGTATCAATCATGACAGTAGGTGTAGTTTTATCCAGAGCTGCCCCCAAATATTTCACACCAACGTCGAGTGTTGATCCAGAACCATCAAGCTGTGTCAGCGTATTGGCAACCAGACGGGAAGTAAGTTTAAATTCTTGTGCAGAAGTGTCGCCTTCAATCGCCACATCAAAGAGTCCTTTTTGTTCATTAAATCCTTTAATCCCTTCAGCATACTGAAAGGACAAAGAGCCTAGCGGTGTTACGACAAGCTTACTGGTCGTGTCTTTTTTTGCTGTGGCAGCCCAGGTTGCAACCGCCTGCGCTGTTGTATCTACAGCCATGGCATTTCCCATGCCGAGCGCAAGAATAAAAGGAATAGAGAGTAAATTACGCTTCATTCTGTCATCCGAATAATATGGTTTGAAATATTAAAAAATCGTATACATCACTATTAACAATCACCATCGCTAACAATAAAAAGCGATTAATAATGATTGATAACATCCAGCCTAAAACATTAAAAAACAAACAACGCTGATAAATTGCCGATTCATTGTACAAATGAAAATGCATTTTTCAGACCAAGAGCCTATCACTGGCCTTCAACACAAAAAATATAAAATATATTATTAAGATAAAAAATAAGAAAGTAATGCCAAAATCAAAATCTTAAATGCACCCTTAAATACTCCAGATAACAGCAACCAGAACTTCACATAAACATTCAGGAGAAAAAAGAAACTGGCAAACGCTACTAAAATGAGAACATCGCTTCATGAGGTTACAATAATATTGGTGATGGACCTGGCATGATTAATTTATCACCAAATAATATGACTAACACCACCAAAAAAAATGATTAAAATTCGCATCTATTTCTGAGTAATTTCCTTACCAAAACCCATATGTTACTGTGAGATATGCACGCAAAAGAGCCTTCAAATAAGCATTGAAGATGTATCACGACTCTCGTTGAATTAATACCGGCCACAACCGCAGCGTCGTGTCGATAATCTGCTGCAGTTTATCCAGACTGGCACCTCCGCGCGCACTGACCGACATGCCATGAATAATACAGCTTAAAAAAAGCGCGGTGGTTTGCACATCTGTTTGCGACGGGATCTCACCACGCAACTGGCGTTGCAGCAAAAAAGCCAGCAGCGTTTGCTCCTGAGCCGTTTGCCGTTCCCGGATAGAATCCGCTATCGGTTCCGATGAAGCGGAAACCGTGGCAGAAGTGTTGATTAAAAAGCAGCCTGCCGGAGTATCACTACCGGCAAAACAACTGGCTAGCGCGTGCAGATAATCGCGCAGCGCCTGCTCAACCGTTTTCTCTTCGCAGAAAAGCGCTGCCCGGTGTTTAGCGGAAAAGCGAGCCATATAGCGATCAAGCGCGGCTCTGAACAATCCCTCTTTATTATTAAATTCCGCATACAGCGTCGGTGCTTTTGCGCCAGTGGCTTCAACCAGGTCTGCCAGCGATGTGGCTTCATAACCCTGCTGCCAGAACAGCATCATCGCTTTATCCAGCATTGCGTCCCGATCGAAAATTTTTGGCCGTCCGCGACCTTTTCTCGTACAGCATGTGACGTCGGTTGCCATTGTTCCTCCCTCGTTCACATCAATTTAGTTAATAATCATTATAAAAACATTACAAAGCGGCTGACCAGCGGAAATTTTTTCGAAAAAATACATGACATATCCATTTGAATAATAAGTTATTTTAAATTATTTAAACGATCATTATAAAAATAGTATTGACGAGTGATACAGATCACATTTATGATTTACCTATCGATCGTTAAGTTAATACTTACGACCTCACACAAATCCAGATTCAGAAGGCAAAATTATGAAAACCATCAAATCTATGATCGCCGTCGCTGTACTTAGTTCCCTCTCTTTCGCAAGCGTAGCCGCCGTCGAAGTGCAGTCCACTCCGGCTGACCAACAAAAAGTGGGCGTGATTTCTGCCAATGCCGGCACCAATCTCTCCTCTTTGCAAAGCGAACTGGCGCAGAAAGCCGATGAAATGGGCGCGAAATCGTTCCGTATTACTTCCGTGACCGGCCCGAACACCCTGCACGGCACCGCGGTGATTTACAAATAAACGCTGCCGCATAAAACCGGCATTCACAACAGATGTTGAATCGGGCGTTATCGCCCAGCACAAATAAAAATTTAAGGAATAACATTATGAAAACCATCAATTCACTTGCTGTCGCTACTGTGCTTTCCGTCCTCTCATTTGGCGCTTTCGCTCAGAGCGTAACCGCCACGGCGTCCACGCTTGACGAGGCGGAATCCTTAATTGCTGCCAAAGCACAGCAGGCAGGCGCTTCATATAAAATCATTGAAGCCAACACTAATAATAATGTTCATATGACGGCTGAACTGACCAAATAAGTCTGCCGTTGTCGAACAACACACTCTAAGCGCCTGCGGGCGCTTTTTTTATGGGTAAAACGCTATTTTCCGTAGCGTGAATATCAGGGAGGGAATGTTGAAAGGTCGACTCATCTCAATAGCACTGTCTTTTTTAATTGGTCTGGGGTGTTAATTTCCATCGTATTTATCACACCCCGCTTAAATTACTGAGTGGGATTACGTGGATCGATTCTCAAATGGGTATCACCGTTAGTATTCATATTGGCATAATTAGCCGCAATTAATGCCAGACCTCTGTAATCGGCAATACTGTCAGCTCTGGAAGATACGAGGGCCGCACTTGACTTCCACAGCAGATTTACGCGGTTACTTTTCAGATATACCTTAGCATCGTATGCATTGAGTGCTACCGCTGTTCCATATGATGTATTGGTAACTGTTGTGTCATATGCCCCGGTAATTCCATAGGTCGGTGTGTAGACCGTCGTTGCGCTGCCTGTAGTGTTCGACGTTAAGTTACCGCCACCGAGATAGTTATATGTGGTATTGGCATTTCCGTATGTCGTCGCTGAACTAATACCGGTCTGGCCATAGATCGGCACAGTGACATTCCTTGTGCTGGTCACCGCCCCACTTCTTGCAAATCCTAATAATATTCCCTGATCGGCTTTTTCCGGCTCGTTAACTTGTATATATCCCTGACGTGTCAGCGATGCAGAAACTACTGCGGCAATTTGATTGTATTCAATCTGGTTAGCGTCATAGAGCGCCTGACTGGCTGGCAGGATGATGAAGCGCTTCCCTACACTCTGGCCTGAAGATAACGCATTTACCGTTACGAGTGGTTGTTGAGCGCATCCACTTAAAATCGAAATAGACAATAGAGCTATAAGTTTTCTCATCACGATCATCCCTATCAATAAAATGGCGATAAATTCAACATGCGTGCATGATGTTATGAACCGGTCATTAATATACACGCCACAAATTTTATTTGCGCGCACCATGTATAAGGTCCTGCTAAATACAAAATATATCTTTAACGGGAGAGGGTGAGATATTTCCGATTTACGTTCTGTCAGCTTCACGAGATATGCAGCGCCGGATTATTTAATCCAGCCTGTTGTTATTGCCATAAATGAAGTATCGACAATGAAGCGAGGTATGATATGACGCGACGTCGCGTTACGTCTTGCATGCTCAACACGGAAAAATGCCGGGTCGGACAAAGCAAAATCAATGAATCGTAACTGGTTAATTTTGAAGGGAAGGTGGTGCCTATAATAGGAGTCGAACCTACGACCTTCGCATTACGAATTAGTAGGATTTCACTTAACCATCTGTTTTGTAATGACATTACCACATTCACACTACTTAAGACGATGGCACATGAATTAAGTTGCCGGTACATATAAAACCGTGTGCGACACAAAAATTGCACACCAGAGAATTAGCGCAAGGCGGCATCCGTCATCTTGCGCTAATTTTTGCCTTAATAGCGCAACCATCCTAATAGGCTCGGTTAATTGTGAATGTCAATACACCGTGCACAGTAGCGCGGTCCAGCGCTTAACTCTCGAAGCCCCGCTATCTTCCTTTATCAGCGCCCCGCCCATTCACTTAGCAAGCTGCTCGCGCCCGTCGAACATTACAAACACAGTCTCACCGTCTGTTGGCATTGGTTATGTCGCTAATTACATAACCAGTGCCTGTTTCAATTACCCGGAGTTTGCGTCAATATGATAAATTCTGTCGTTCATCAGTGTCAGCTCTGCCTGGTCTGTAGCCGGTGACACTAAACCCTTTAGATAACCCTCCCATGTTTCGCAGAACCAAGTAACGCTTCTCGCAAAAGTCCGGAGTCTTATCGATGAAGTCAAGCTGATTTCGTTCTATCCACGCATTAGCCTCACGCTCGCTGAAATGCCAGTTGCGCGCATTAAGCTCACGGATGAAGTCTGCGGTGCGCAAGTACTGGTAACCTTTAGAGTTTAGCTGTACTGCGGTAACAAAGGCTGTGTGAATATCTGCTGTACCCGGTATAGGGCACCTAAGCAACTCATAATTGCTGTATATATATACAGAATAAAACAGGGACAAGAAGATCAAATTTTGATCAAACCACCAAGGTTGTCTTATGTATGTCGCTTCTTTCGTGTTACGATGGGATTCATCTTAAAAGGTCAACGGCATGCATGGCTCAAAACCTATGTTCAACAGTTTTCTGATCCTTAATTTGTTAATAATAAGGGCGCTCATCGTCTTTGTATCATCATTCAGAAATCTCAGGCTGATTATGCCTCGAGCATTGCTTGATATCGTTTATTTTGGAATCTGGTTGCATGGAGAATATGAGAACGTTCCTGAGACAAAAGAAAAAGTCCACAGAGTGACCAATAAAATTATCGGAAAGGGGCGATAATGTTTTTCAATAATATCCAGGCAATGCGTGGCATTGCTTCAATCATTGTCTTTTTCGTTCATCTCACTAGCACCAGGCAAGGCATGGCCCCAGAATGGTTAGAAAAAACCATTTACGTTTTCGGCCCTGCTGGTGTGGATATATTCTTTGTTATATCCGGATTTGTAGTTACGCTGGCGGCTGCAAAAGCAGCGGGCGCAGGAAATACAAAACACTCAGCCATCAATTTTATGGCAAAACGAATTTTTAGAATATATCCAGCATACTGGGCTGTTTTCGGTGTTGCATCTGTTTTTCTCCCATTTGTATGGCTTGCTCCTGACTGGATTCCGAAAGCATCGGCCATCTCATTGCTGACACTTACCTACACATATAACTATAAGGTAATGGTGGCATGGACTTTAGTTTATGAGATGTTTTTTTATCTAGTACTGTGTCTGCTTATTTTGTCTGGAAAGAGATTCTGGCATGCACTATTTATATGGATTTTCATAGAAATCATAGCTATTGCATCCACAAATACATATGACAAAAATCTTGCAGGGTATGTTCCTCTTAACCCACAGATTATTCAGTTCTGCTCAGGATGCGTTGTTGCCTTTATTTGCGAAAAATTTTCAACCCACTTTGGGAAGGAAATACTTTTTGCAGGAGGAGTTCTATTTGCTGTTATGTGTTGTGTAAATATAAACCTTGCAAACTGGGACCCATGGCACAGAACCCTTACGCTTACCCTTCCATCTGCAATGATGATTTATGGTGCAGTAGTTGCTGAACGTGAGAAAAGATTCCTCTTTGGTAAGCCGCTACTTTTCCTTGGAAATATATCCTTCTCCTTGTATTTGTGGCATCAGTTAACGTTCCAGAGCATGCTTTCGTGGTTTGAGTATTCCGGGATGTTACAGCAATTACCGCACTTTCTTAGCCTGGTTATATGGGCTGCATGCGGACTTGCCGTTGGTTATACGAGCTATGTTTTTATTGAAAAGCCATCAGTTAAGCTGATCAATAACTTGCTGAAAAATAAACCATCTCAGTTACCAATAGATGAGAAAATTGCATAAAAAATAGGTCACAGCAGTGGCCTTTATTTAATGTCTTCAGAGTCCATGAAAGACCAGATACCCCTACAACGTTTGTTGAGGTTGGGGCTCCATAAATTTTAACCTCACCAGTCGGAAGAACCAGTAAGCTAACACCGGCAATATCGGCATATACAGGAAACTGCATGTCAAATGAGGTGCAATATTTCGTGGGGGTTGAAGTATCTGGGCACCTGCTGTGACTGCTCTTGTCGATTTTAATACGATTCCAGAAAGAGAAACGATCACTCCTTCAGACACGTCTACTCTTACAGGCTTGTCGCTTGAGTTAATTGCTCATGCGATTGGGGTTCACATGCTAGAAGATTTATTTTTACGAGCAATTGAAGCCCCCATAATTGATTACGCCACAGCTCAGACAATGACCTTTGTAGCCATGGTTGTAGGGTGAATATTGTCGTACAGAAAACAATTACCTTTTCCAACCATATTTACATACAGAGCTGGGTTCACATAACAGGCGGCAATTGGCCCCTTAATCTCCGTGAATCAAGAAGATTAGTTCCTGTTGCTGCAACCGCCCAGGATAAGATATTGCGATACTTGGATGCTTTATCGTTGTTTGCAGATGCTTGCTCCTGACCAGTTTCAGCCTACCCTTGGATATATCAGATATCAAATTTGCGCAGGATCACTGTTTTTGGTTTCCAGGCAGTGACACAGATATTAATCATTGCTGATAGGCTTGATCTGAAAGCTGCGTAGTCTGTCTGACCCTGCCTGTCATTTGTACCGGCTGCTATAATTACTAGATCGGCATCAGCGACACCTTCTGTTTGCATAACAGCTAACTGCCCTGCCTTAGTATCCCCGGTACTGCTTTGTTAATTACATTCCATGCGCGAAACCTTCTGAAAACCCCCGATCTTTTTTAAGGTAAGTAGGCCAACAATCTACGCGCGGTACGGATATGGACGTGCCAAGTATTTTACAGAAAGAAAATAGTCACTTGTATATTTAGCATTAATGTTTTTTACCGGGTTGGATATGTTTATAAACAGGTTGCTTAGCCCGTTATTAAAAAGGACTCCAAATCCGGCATGAAATATATACCCTAGAGTATTGACAGTGATTACAGTGTAACCATTAAACAGGATGTCATAGTTTAAAAAATGGTGATTCTTATTTACCATTCACTATTGATCGGGAAATAAGATGCATGGTCATTGAACATTGGGGATTGTATTATGGTTTTGACCTGCTCCCCATTGATTAACACACGACGATGTTAGTAATGTCTTCATCAGCAACATGAGGACAACCCCATGAAAAAGCGTTTTTCCGACGAACAGATCATCAATATTCTTCGCGAAGCCGAGGCGGGTGTTTCCGTCCGCGAACTTTGCCGTAAGTACGCCATCTCCGACGCCACGTTTTATACGTGGCGTAAGAAGTTTGGTGGCATGGAAGTACCTGAAGTAAAAAGGCTTAAGTCACTTGAAGAAGAGAACGCCTGCCTCAGGAAGCTGCTCGCCGAAGCCATGCTGGATAAGGAGGCACTACAGGTGGCTCTGGGCCGAAAGTACTGACGACAGACCAGAAGCGGGAAGCCGTGGTGTTGATATGTGATGCGACCGTTCTGTCACAACGTCGCTCCTGCAGGCATACAGGTTTGTCCCTGTCGATCTGCCGTTATGACACTCAGCAACCATATGCTAATGCACATTTATTATGGCGTATGTATCACTGAGCTGGCGCTTGAACACAGAAGGCTTGGTTATCGGCCGCATCTGGCAGTTACTGCGTAGGGAGGGTCTTCACGTCAATCACAAGCGGGTATACCGCATTTACTGTAAGCACGTCCGTTTTAGTTCCACGCACTTTTCAAGATTTCCGGTTTTACAGCCATTAGCCTGTACTCTTCCGATGTCAGGTTATTCAGGGATTCATGAGGTCGCTCGCTATTATATTCCGTCAGCCAGCGCTCTGTTATTTCCTGTGCTTCATTCAGTGTCCTGAACAGGTAAAAATCCAGTATTTCTGTCCGGTACGTCCGGTTAAACCGTTCGATGAAGGCATTCCGTGTTGGTTTTCCCGATTTGATAAATCCCAGCATCACTCCGTGCTCTTCCGCCCACTGTGCCAGCACCAGTGAGACCAGCTCCGGGCCATTGTCCATCCTCAGATCCAGCAGATAACCCGGGTTTGCCACCATCCTGTCCAGTACCCGGACTACCCGCTGTGCCGGGATATTCAGGTCAATTACGATGCCCAGCGCGGTTAAAATCATCCACCACATTGAAGGTACGGAAGCGTCTGCCGCAGACCATCGCGTCGTGCAAAAAATCGATGGACCAGCTTTGGTTTAGCGCTTCCGGCGTTGCCAGTGGAACCGGCTTGCGCACCAGCAGACGTTGTTTGCTCTTACGACGAAAATTCAGTTTCAGCAGGCAGTAAATCCGGTGAACCTTTTATGATTCCAGCCATATTCCTGTATGCGCAGGACCTAAAAAAGCTTCTTAAACCCGTAGCGCGGATAACGCTCAGCCGCTTCAGTCAACATACTGATCACTGTTTCATCACGGCGTGTGTCCGGCTGATAAAAATACACCGTCCTGCATGCCTGACGTAAGCTCATGGCAAATTGTGTAGTCAGATAACTGACGAGCTCACGTTTTATCGCTGGTTTTAAAGCCTTTTACAATGACGTCTTTTAACGCCAGATACTCAAGGCTGAGATCGGCAAACATCTGTTTCAGACGGCGGTTCTATTCCTCCAGATCTTTCATCTTTTTGATATCACAGGCTTTCATACCGCCGAACTTCGCTTTCCAGTTGTAATAGTTGGCTTCGGAAATACCGGCTTCACGGCAGACATCCTTCACGGTACGTACGGCTTAGACGGATTTCAAAACGGCAATGCTCTGGTGTTCGGTGAATCGGGTTTTACGCATGGTGATCTCCTCAAGGGACATAATCAGTACGTCGGAAGATCTCTAAAATGAATGGCTCGTTTTAGCGGGATACTTACAAGAGCTTTGCCACAGTTTTGCCACACGCACAACGCACATAAATGCACATTCGTATTAAAAAAGTAAAACAATACTACATTAACAATATAATTTTATTAGAAAAGGTGGTGCGATAATAGGAACCAATAATAAAAATCAACAATTTGATTTTAAAAGAAAAAATAATATCGAAAAATAAAACTATACACATACCTATACGCATCGCCGGTAGAGTTCATTTTTCGTTCTAGGAAAAACCTCAATAAATTCTTTTTTATCTTATAACTGTTCACACTATTCACCTCATGATTTTTATTTTAAATATCATTGGGATAAGTGGTGATAAGTAGGTGAAGAGTGAACAGTCGACTCTTCACCTTGGCTAAGTACCAGTCTCTCTGTTTGCAGCAGGCAGACTGATGTTGTTACCGGGAGGGTGGATAAAATTTTTACTGATTCATTGTTCACTTGGCTCATCTTCATTATTCTTATGTCCTTTAATTGAAATAAATAGTAAGTAATAAAAATTGAGGATAAGGTTGTTCTTAAATGATTATTTTCAGGTAAAGAGAATTTTCATGCTGCTCTTTACTTGTTCTTTTGATATTGGCAGATGGCATGTCTGATAAGACATTTATAAAAAAAACATATTACCCATCACAAAGTTAAGTGCAGAAAAATTTTTAACATAATCTTTTAAATGTGTGATCTATCTCAACAACAATGCAAAGAGTTTTATTAACATGAAATACCTTTAATATGTTATAGCAATTTTTAATTGACCGCACTCAGCTCTTAAGAACAAAAGGTAGTCATTATGAAACTTGAAAAACTAATATTAAAAAATTTTCGCGGCTATTACGGCGAGCACATAATTGACATTAACTCTCTAACGGCCCTAGTTGGCCGCAATGATGTAGGTAAAACAACTATCTTAGAGGCTCTCGGAGTCTTCTTTGACCATAAGTTATGCAAGTATGATGCGGCAGATAAATGTGTTGATAGTAAGGAAAGTGATGATGTTGCAATTGGCTGTATTTTTTCAGGCGTTGAAATACCAATAGTTTTAGATGCGACATCTATAACTAACCTAAGAGATGAATATCTATTAAACGATAATGGTCTGTTAGAAATCTATAAAGTATTCGCAAAAGGAAAAGGAACAGGAAGCGTTCAAGCAAAATGCATGGCCCCCTCTGCAAAGGGAGCTAAATCACTACTTAATAAAAAAAATGATGAGCTTAAAATTATCGCAGCATCAATTGGGGTAGATGAAGCTGATAAAAGATCTAATGTAAGTTTGAGGCAAGAGATCTACAAAAAGTTGGGAGACCTGAAACTTAAGGATAGTTTCGTCAAACTGAATTCTGAAGAAGGTAAGGTGATTTGTGAAAAAATATATGACAAACTACCTCACTTTGCATTATTTCGAGCTGACAGACCTAGTACGGATGAAGAGTCTGAAGTGCAAGACCCAATGAAATCAGCAGTGCAATCAGCATTACAAAAGATTGAGGATCAACTTGAATCAATTAAAGAAAATGTAAAAGAACATGCTGTTGCAGTAGCTAAAAACACAATCAAACACTTGCATGATATATCTCCTAATCTTGCGGCCGGATTAATTCCTCAGTTTAAGGTTGAACCTAAATGGGAAAATATTTTCAAGCTTACACTTGAGGATGATAGAGGTATCGCCATTAATAAGCGTGGAAGCGGTGTTAGGCGGCTAGTTCTAATTAGCTTTTTCAAAGCAGAAGCAGAGCGATTACAAAATGAATTCCCTGACAAAGGTATTATCTATGCTATTGAAGAGCCAGAAACATCCCAGCATCCAACTAATCAACGACTACTCATAGAAGCATTTCAAGAACTAGCCAACTCAGAGAAATGCCAGGTATTAATTACAACGCACGTACCAGCTCTTGTAGAAAAAATACCAACGGAATCATTACGTCACATAATTAGAACCCTTGATAATGGTCTGGAGATTAAAAATGGTAACAATGAGACACTTAGAAATATTGCAAACGACTTGGGAGTTTACCCCGATAGTAGAGCATCTGTTTTAGTTTGTGTTGAAGGGCCAAATGATATAAATTTCTTAAAAAACATTGGAAAGGTTTATCTCGATCATGGCATTGCGAACATTCCAGATATGCTTAATGACCCACGCATAGTTTTCATCCCTATGGGTGGGCATACCCTCAAAGACTGGGTTAACAATAATTATCTGAAGACGCTAAAAAAACCAGAAGTTCACATATACGACCGAGATATATCCACACCTCCTCAATATCAAAAGGAATATAAATCCGTGAACGACAGGAAAGACGGTTCCATTGCATTCATGACTACTAAAAGGGAAATGGAAAATTATTTGCATCCAGATGCCATCCGGGCCGTATTTAATATTGAAATAAACATAGACGATATGACTGACGTCTCTACAGAAGTTTCACACTTAACAACTTATAACGAGAGTAATGCCAAGAAGAAAATCAACAAATTTGCTACAGCAAAAATGACTTATGAAATGCTTAATGCAAGAGATGCTGCTGGTGAGACTATAAAATGGTTTAATGCTATATATGAAAGATTATAGTGCTTATTACATATAATCATATATTAATCCTCATAAGAATGACATTTATTGTTATGGCATTGAATTAAAAAGACCGGCGGGTGCCGGTCTGAGGTGGACTATGGCACTGCGGGTTCGTCGCACTTCGGCAGCCAGTCGCCGTTGCTTTCCTCTTTCAGTGTCAGGTTGGTCTGCGTCCCCTGTTTAGTATGGCGCTTTTCGTAATTGAGTCCGTATTCTTTGAGCATCACCGGCAACCCAAGCCCAAACATTTTCAGACTTAGCACATTTTTGTACCCCTGCGCCTCCATATAGACCAGATAAGCATGATAGAGATAGTTGCGGGGCTGGCGGGGAACAATATTCGCATTTCCCATAAACATGCCGTTAGTCTGCGGTAATGCCTCCAGATAGCCACAAAAATCAAACGTCGGGTCAGCATCGCGCTTGATGCTCAGTGCCTCGTCAGAGTTCTGCTGTGACTGGAGCAGCGTGCGGGCGGTCATCGGGTCGCTGAACCGCTGCATAAGCTGGCGCACAATGACGGCCAGCTCGCGGGCGATTTTATCCTTCAGGTGCGGGTCGCGCTCCTCCGGGGCAATCTGTTCCGGGAAGTGCAGGATAACCCGGCGACGGGACACGCCGCCGCTGCGGTCGGTGAAGCGCATCGGGTTATTGTTCACGGCCAGAATCACCGCCGGAATGTGTGTTGAATAGGCATCCCGGTATTTCGGGTCAACTGACACCGCATCGCCGCCGGTGATGGCCTTGAGCCCCGCACCGTCACCGCTCCATTTCTCCTGGTCAGGCAGACGGATGAGCGAGAAGCCAATCAGGGATGCACGCTTGCGCGGGTCTTCCAGTGTGTCGATATCGGCTGATGTGGCGTTATCCCCCCCGGCGAGCAGGGTGGCGATTTCGGCCAGAATACTTTTACCACTACCACCCGGACCGGTGACTTCGAGAAAGAGCTGCCAGTCGTACCGGTTCGCCAGCACCATAAACAGGGCAGCGAGTATCACGTCGTGTTTTGAGGCATTACCACCGGCGGCGCGGTCGAGCCAGCACCAGAAATGCGGTGCATGCGTTTCCAGCGTTTCGCCCGCCACCGGTGGGGTGAAATCCACCTCGCACAGGGTGCGCAGCCAGTGAGATTTTTGGTGCGGGCTGAATATGCCGCTCTGGGTATCGAGCACCCCGTTACGGAAGCCAATCAGCCGCCGCGCCGGAGCGCCCTGTTGCGGCACAATCAGTTTCAGGGTCTCCACCACCGACGCAATTTTCCCTGACGAGAAAGGCGCGCGCAGGCGCTGAAAGAGTGCCGCCACATCGCGGGAGAAGTCAGCCGGGGAAATCACTTTCCAGGCTCCGGCTTCATAGCGGGAAAGGAGCTGGCCGTTCGGGTCAACCGCCAGCGCCTCGCCGTAGTGCTCATTCACCCGCATCGCCTTCTCACTGGTGCTCATGGCGGTAAATTCCGCCTCGCTCATGGTGTCAAACGGGCTGGCGACCGGTGGCTTAATGGCATCGTAAATCGCCCGGCGCGTGGCCTCCTCGCCCTGCTGCATAAACGCATCATTCCAGTCACCGAACACCGGCGGCAGGGCAACCAAACCGGCGCAGGCCTCAGCGGCCACAGCGGCTTTTGTCTGACCGCCGCCGTTCAGGTCACGGTCAGCCGCGAGGACAATCTGACAGCCCGGATGCTGGCGGCGGGCAAGGCTCGCCAGAGAAAGCAGGTTCACGGATGACAGCGCCACCATCACGGTTTCCCCGGTCAGGTGATGAACGGTCAGCGCCGTGGCGTACCCTTCGGCTATCCACAGGCGTTTCCCCGCCTGTTTTTCACCGTTGATAAGGTGATAGGCTCCCTTCACCTGGCCGCCTTTCAGGGTGCGCTTGTCGCCGTCAGCGTTAATAAGCTGGACGTTAACCAGTGCGCCGGTGTCGTCATACAGCGGGACAACCACATCCCCGGCGCGGTAGGTCACGCCACCGGTTTTATGCGTGGTGGTGAGCGTAAGGCATTCGTGACCGGGAAAGCCCTTGCGGGTCAGATAGGCGTTACCGGAGGCTGAACGGCTTTTCGCCAGCAGACTGCCCGCCAGCGCGGCGGCCTCCCTGCGGCTGGCTTCGGTTTCTGCCATATCAGCAGCAATCACCGCCGGGGCAACCGGCGGCAGGCTGCCGGTTAGGGCGTTCACCCGGTCGGCGGCTTCGCTGACCGTCACGCCCAGCGCCTTTTCAACCAGGCTCAGGCCGTCACCCGCGCCGCACTGGTTGCAGAACCACGTCCCGCGTCCCTCTTTATCGTCAAAACGGAAGCGGTCAGCGCCGCCACACACCGGGCAGGGCTGATGCCGGTTTTTAATGACCTTCACCCCCAGCGCCGGGAGAATGCGCGGCCAGTGCCCGCATGCCTGTTTCACGGTTTCCGTTACGTTCATTTTCATTGGTTTTTTCTCCCTCAGTGCAGCACAGGCTTTTTGATATGGCGGGCGCAAAGCTCATCCATCACCGCGAGTCCCAGAAAGGACAGTGACGGAGCGGCCTTAAGCGGCCCGGCTTCCATCAAATCTTCCAGCAGCGCACAGGCAATCTGGCGGCCTTTTTCCTCGCCGTGCTGGCGCAGATAGAAGCCCTCCAGCTCGGCAGCGATGGCGGATTCCAGCGCATCGAGGGTGAGATGCGGATAACGGTGCTGATGTGTGCACAGGGTGAGCCAGGCACAGGCGACCGCGCGGCGGTAAAGCGCGGCGCGTAATGCGGGCGGTAATGGCTGTTTCATGCGCGAACCTCCTCAGTGAGCCAGCGCCGGTTGCAGCGTTCGACCACATCATCAAGCCGGGCGGTCATCAGGTGAATGACGGAGGCGAGCTGTAAATGCTGTTCCGGTGACTGGCAGGCACCGGACACATCCTGCGATATCAGCATATTCCCGACGAACTGGCCGACATTACGCAGGTGTTCAAGGTGCCGGAGGTCAGTGTGGGTGATGGTCAGGGTCAGTTCTTTCACGCGAGTACCTCCGCAACCGGCAGGCGGGCGGCAAACGACAGGACGTAATCGCGAACGAGGGAACGGCGTGCGGCGTGTTCATCACCGGCCACGGTGCGTAGCATACGGATACGGGGTGTCCGGTCTGCACGACGGACGGCGGCAAAAACAAAGACGAACTGCGGGTGTGACGGGGTGAGGATAGTAGCCATGATGGCAGCCTCCAATAAGTAGCGGTTATTGCTACCACCGGAAACGCCAATTTCACTGGTGGCAGCCCGAACGGGGTTGGCGTAACCGGCCTTATTGGAAACCGGCCAGCCCGAAGGCTGCCCCGCCCGGACTGCCATTACCTGAACGAAACTATGGTGTACGCATAAACACCACAGCCCGGGGAATGGGTGTGTCTGAGCCACGACATAAAAAAACACGCCTGGCGCGTGTTGTGTCGCCAATAAGTTACGCGGAACGCCAATTCCGGCTGCCGATTTTGCGACAGCGGGAAAACTATACCTGGAAACTGACAAAAGAAGCAAGCCAGGGAAAGGCTGTTTTTGCAGACCGGGCATCATCATGCGTCACAGCCCCGGTTACGGTCGGAGATTCGCGCAGTCATCCAGGCGGTAATTTCACTGTGCAGCCAGGCGACATTTTTACCACCGAGAGACACCTGCTGTGGAAAGGCGTTGCGGCTGATGAGGTCGTAAATGGTCGAGCGCGACAGGCCGCATAAATGCATCACTTCGGGCAGGCGTAAAAAGCGCTCCTGAACAGCATCAGAAACCGGCATTAACGGTGCCGCAGGGGCAGAAGACGGGGAAGAAAAAGCGGTGTGCATCGGGCTACCTCATAAAGTCCATACAGTGCCGGTTGTGTCTTTCCGGCTTCGGGTAGCGCTCTATTCTGTGAATAAAAACGGACAATGCAACAGGGCAAAAGCGTGCTGATACGCCGGTAAAAATGCCTGAAAAACAGGCGGGTGTGGAATGGTGTCGAATACGATGGAATAGTGATGAGGTGGTTAAAAATAAGTCAGTTAAATTTACTTCTGCCTATTAAATTCTTTTTATTAACAGGGAAAAAAATTCAAAAAAACATAAAGAGCCGGGAAGAGTTTAAACGCCGGAGTGAACAGTGGTGAACAGTCGGTGAACACTTAACCTCTCAACTGTTCACCCTTTAACTTACTGTATTACTTATTATTTTATTTATCAGTGAACAGTGTGAAGAGTTAACTACAGAAAAACAAACAGAAAGAGGGCTTTTCCTGGGACCTCTTTCTGGCGAGCCGGTTTTTTCAGCGGTTTTCTGTGCCATCCCGGCCACAACTGCAACCGGTCGTCCCGTTGTGCAGGGCGCGGCAGAATGCGCTTACATTGACAACACAGAGAGCCCCGCCATGAAAACTGAACTTATGACCTCCATCATGAAAACCATCGGCAGCACGCAGACCGGTGCCTCCCGCGCCGTTATCGACGGAGCCCTTAAGACCGTACATAAAAAAGCCGCAGGGGATAACGCCGCTGCCGTCAACCGTGCCCTGAAGGCCTTTACAGAGGCAAAAGCCGCTCACACCGGCAGCATGCTAAAACTGAACGACATCGGCGCAGCCATCACGCGCAGCGAAAAGGAACGCCAGAACGCGCTTGAGGAAAGCGCCGCAGCAGAGAAGAGCTGGCGCGAGCGTTTCCGCAGTCTCGGTGGTGCCATGACACCGGAGCTCAGGGCCGGACACAGCAGACACATCGCCGGTCGTGAGCTGGCGGAGGAGTTCACCGGCCTGATTGCTGAACTGGAGACGGACAAATCCCGCGCCATGCTGGAAGCGTGCACGACAGGTAAAACGTATGTCACTGAGCATGCACGGGCGTTTGGCGTCTGCGCACAGGCAGAGTGGGCAGAGGCCATGCGGGACATCAGCCCGGCACTGGTGCGGGCATTCTGTCTGCGCCTGCGTGCGCTGGAGCTGAACGGTGCGACGCGCCCGGCGGACATTCTGGCTGAGGAGCTGCACATGCATGTTGCGGTGCAGGCACAATTTTATAACTTTGATATGGACAATGAGCCGGTTTTCTCACAACTCGGCATGCACCGCCCGCCGCTGACCGGCGTGGATATGGCGCTGTATAAAAGTCCGCTGAAGCGTTCGCAGCTTGCCACGCAACTGGCCGGAAAGAGAAAGCAGGCGGAGGGCTGAGCCATGTTTCACTGCCCGTTCTGCAGACAGCCCGCGCACACACGAACCAGCCGCTATCTGACGGAAAACCTCAAACAGCGCTATCACCAGTGCACCAGTATTGAATGCTCGGCCACGTTCCGCACCACCGAGGCACTCGACGGCGTGATACGCAAACCGGCCATGCCGGAAAGGCCGGTTACGCTGGCAGATATTCAGCAGTAATCATTCCCCGAAAAGCTTCTGATTTATGTGCGCCGGTACTGGCTACCGGCTGCACTCTCAGTACCCCGAAAAAATGCCAAAAAATCCCGATATTTTTCCGAAAAATACCCTGCATGCATCAGGTGCATTTAACTGCATTTATTTCTCTGCCAGCCTGAATCCCGCCCGCGCCAGTCCCGGCGCGGCCTGAGCCCGGTGATGCATCTGCATTTAAACCGCCCTGCAAAGCGGGCAGGCGAGGCGGGGAAAGCACTGCGCGCCAGCATTAAAGTGTTTATTTATTTTCGTGGTCTGAGAATATCGTTACACCGCGAGGATTCGTATTTGAGTATCTGTGACGGATGCGATGGTGTTTGAGGTAATAGCGAGGTTCTGAGTCGGGAGGCGTGGTGGTAAGAAAAAGGCAGTGGATGCTTGGAAAATCATTGGCTTCCGTTTTCGAGCCGTATCTTTTGAAGCGTTTGTCTGCTTACCTGTTTATACCGTCATCTCGCTCAATCGGTCGCGTAGCGGTATGATCTTGTCTATGTACTTACATGAACACTTCCCAACCAAGAGGGCAGGCTTGGCAGGGAGAGCATTGCGCACGAGCGCAAGGTTATTGTTTATTAGCTATGATAGCTAACATGATTAAAATCCTTTTCTTTACAAACTTATCTTTAAGCAGTGGTAACTTATATATTAAATAGAATAAAACAATGCCTTCACTTATTCAGTGTTTGTTTTTTAACTTTATAAGGCATGATTCAGCTCATGCCTTGTGGATTACCGATTATTTGAATAACAAGTTTTTAACCGTTATTATTGATGATTACCAATTTGTTCTATAAAACTTTTCTTCGAAATTTTCTGACCAGCTTGCACTGCATCTGCAATTATACTTAAGAAAGCATTCTCCTCAGCAGGAGAACTCGCCCCCATGAGCCTGCTAGCCAATGCCAGAATAGTCTCTTTATTCTCCTGAGAAGTGTTGCCGTAATTAGTGAATTTATATGTAAATCTCAGAAGACCACATTTCTCTATAGTTTTCCTCCCTTTTTCCGTCAACGGAAAATAATAACCTGCTATTTCTATAACTTTTATATGCTCATTGTAATCATCAAAGTGGGGATGGACTATTTTATAGTCTTCAGAATCCCTAGGGAATGTTTTTCGCCTGCTATTTCTCAACACCGACTTGTCTCTTTTTTCATTGTTACAATCTTTACATGAAACACATAAGTTAAGTGGTTCAAACATAAACTTAGGATGACTGCTTTTAGGTATAATATGCTCTGAATCCCAAGAGGCATTATGATTCACCTCTAGTCTCTGCTTACAATACGGACAGGTATAATCTTGATTTGCAATATAATGTTCTTTTATTGATTTTTTTATATTTACAATTGAAACATCATCGCTATCCCAGATATTACCATTTTTTTCATCCTCAGGTAATGCAATGAAATTACGATAAGTAACAGCATCTTCATCTGCATAATTAATAGGATTCAAAGGCATTATGCTAACCTCGCAATGACTTTACTGGCAATGGCAATTAGCTTATAAACAGGATCGGCTGAATCTAAGTTTTTCCGGAGGGAAATTATATTCTTTATTTCAGATAATTTATCATTACCAATAAATTCCTCAGGACTAGTTAGAAAACCTATAAGAACCCTGGTAAGATATTCATTCTTATATCCCGGCGCAGAAAAAAGATTTGCAAGTTGGAAGTCTGATGATTTTTTTATATATTCAGCAGCATTCAGAAGTTCATCATTCTGAATGGTGTAAATATAAGAATTTATAGGATTTAACTTGGAAACCATTTGCGGCGAATGAGTCGCAATAACAAACAAACATGAATTATATCGTTCAAATATTTTCATGAGCAATGAAATATACCGTTCCTGCCACTCCGGATGAAGGCTTATCTCTGGCTCATCAATCAGTATTAACGAATTATTAGAAATATTTGCAGTTATGCCTAATAAAGAAAGAAGTATGCATTGTTCTCCAGAACTGGCAAGGCGAAGAGACATCCAGCCAAAATTTATTTTTTCTATCTTGAAATCTATTAGTTTTATCAAATTAAACTTCAAAAGAGTACTAACCATTTTGTTTATGTCGTAATTTCGCTCATGTTGATTTCTAATATAAGCCAACTTCCCAATAATCAATCGCACTCTGAAGTTTTTATTATTGTCAATTAAACCACTTAATAAGTACAAATACTTCTCAATTTCTTCAAACTCATCGTCAGTACACTCCAATTTTTTTTCTTCTAAACCGGAATTTTTAATGAAATAACTGTACTTCCCGAAAAGAGTCTTTTGCTTGTACAGTTTTGAGTGTGTAGCGTTAAGTTTAAATATATATTCAACTTCTGAACTTGCCCCCAGAAACTCCAATATTCTTTCTATATTCCCATCATTTTTATTATTGTAATCAAGTAGACCTAGTGATGCTGAACTTATTAATGACAGAATTGAATTACCAGTCCCTCCGCCTTTAACACCAACATAGCTATATTCAATTTCCTTAAATATAGTTTTTATTGGAAATTTATCAAAAGGACTTGTTGACACAGCGATAACATTATTATAACTGTAATATTTTGCTTGATTAACTAAGTTAACGAGCAGGCGGCTCTTGCCCTCTCCATTTTGTCCCAAAACAACAATCGTGCTGTTTTTTTTGGTCGTTTTAATTCTACTTAAAAGATTTTCTTTACGCATTGTCATACTTGCCATTTAAAATCTCCTTGCCGTAAAACTGAAGCATCCCACGTCTTTTATCCAAATACTGAGCATGATTATAAGTGCCTCTTATACTGTTTTTATCAACATGTGCAAGTTGCATTTCAATCCATGAACTCTCATATCCTTGCTCATGAAGAATCGTTGAAAATGTATGTCTAAATCCATGCCCAGTAACACGTCCAGCGTAACCAATTCGCTTGATAACTTGATTTATACTTGCTTCGCTCATAGGCTTGTTTGGATCGTTTCGTCCCGGAAAAACATAACAATAATTACCTGTCATGATCTTGAGTTCATTGAGTAAATCTAACGCCTGAGTAGACAATGGCACAAGATGTGACCTGCGCATTTTCATCCTTTCAGCGGGAATTTCCCAAATAGCGTTATCCAGATCAAATTCTGACCATAATGCCGCTCGTAATTCGATGGTTCTCACACCAGTGATCATTAGTAGTTTCGTGGCAATCAGGACTAGCCGGCTTCCGGTGTACCCGTTTAAGGCACGCAGAAAATCAGGTATCTCATCGGCTTTCAGGAACGGGAAATGATTTGATTGATGTACTTCGAGAGCGCTGGAGAGATCAGCCGCAGGATTAAACTCAGCCCTCCCTGTGGCGATAGCATAGCGGAAAACCTCAGAGCAGCGCTGTCGTACCTTACGCATCTTTTCTAATGCCCCGCGCTTTTCAATTTTACGCAGCACGTTAAGCAGCTCTAAGGGCTTAATCTCACCGACTGGTCTTGTACCTACATACGGGAAAATATCGTTCTGAAAAGCTTCCATGATGTCCGAGGCATATCCTGCCGACCATTTGGCTGACTTCATTTGATGCCACTCTCTGGCAATCTTTTCGAAAGCATTCTCAGACTCGGTTTGCAATGCGAGCTTCTGCTCTTTTCGAACCTCACTAGGGTTCTTTCCTTCAGCGACCAGTTTCCGAGCTTCATCACGACGGGAACGAGCATCTGCAAGTGTGATTGTCGGGTACACACCAAGCGAAATCATTTTGGGTTTACCGGCATAACGATAGCGAAACCGCCAGCTCTTACTTCCATTTGGTTCAATAAGCAATGACAGCCCCAGGCCATCTCCCAATGTATATGCTTTAGCTTCAGGTTTAGCGCGGCGAATCTGCATATCGTTTAAAGGCATGTGTATAGGAATCCAAGACCGAACAGGAACATATACACAATCCTATACACATTCAGCACCGGATTCTACTGGATGGTTATGGACTAACACGGATTAAAGATGCAGTAAAAATGTTATAAATCAGAGACGTTATGGATGGTTACGGACGTTTGAGGAAGTTGGGGTGGTGCCGATAATAGGAGTCGAACCTACGACCTTCGCATTACGAATGCGCTGCTCTACCAACTGAGCTATATCGGCCCTGCGATGTGTTCACGAGCGTGAATCACGGAGTAGAAGGTTAAAACTAAGCGGGTGATGCGTCAATGCCCTTGGGAATCAACCGGCTACTTTTGCATCACCCTTTTTCAATTAAGCACGAATCGTGTCGTCGCCGAAGCCAATCCACTTATAGGTTGTCAACGCTTCCAGCCCCATCGGGCCACGCGCGTGCAACTTCTGCGTGCTGACAGCGACTTCCGCTCCGAGGCCAAACTGCCCGCCGTCGGTAAAACGCGTAGACGCATTCACATACACTGCGGAGGAGTCCACCTCGTTGATAAAGCGGTCTGCATTGCGCAATGTACGGGTGAGGATGGCATCAGAGTGCTGAGTACCGTGCTGGCGAATATGATCGATGGCGTCATCCAGACCCGCCACGATTTTCACATTCAAATCCAGTGATAAAAACTCGTCGTCATACTGCTCCGCTTTTACCGCTTCCACTTTTGCCGGGCCGTTTTGCAGCAGCGGCAACGCCAGTTCATCAGCATGCAATGTCACGCCACTTTCCGCCATCTGCTTACTCAGCGCGGGCAGGAATCGCTGCGCGATACCCTGATGCACCAGCAGTGTTTCCACCGTGTTGCAGGTACTGGGGCGTTGGGTTTTCGCGTTAACGATGATTTTTAACGCCGGATCGATTTCCGCAGAGTCATCAACCACGATATGACACACGCCGATACCTCCGGTGATCACCGGGATGGTCGACTGTTCGCGGCACAACTTATGTAAACCAGCGCCACCGCGCGGGATCAGCATGTCGATGTATTTATCCATGCGCAGCATTTCATTCACCAACGCGCGATCCGGGCTTTCGATAGCCTGCACCGCGCCGGCCGGTAAGCCGCACTCTTCCAGCGCCTGCTGGATAACTTTTACCGTGGCGGCGTTGGTGCGCCAGGTCTCTTTACCACCGCGCAGGATCGCGGCATTACCGGTTTTCAGGCACAAAGAAGCGACATCCACGGTGACGTTAGGACGCGCTTCATAAATCACACCAATCACGCCCAGCGGCACGCGGCGGCGCTCAATGCGCAATCCGCTGTCCAACAGACCACCGTCAATCACCTGGCCTACCGGATCCGCCAGTTTGCAAACCTGGCGCACATCATTGGCGATCGCGGTTAAGCGCGCCGGGTTGAGCGCCAGCCGGTCAAGCATCGCGTCACTCAGCCCGTTGCGGCGAGCTTCCAGCAGATCCTGTTCGTTCGCGAGCAGGATCTCTTGCGCCTGCGCTTCGAGATAATCAGCGATTTTTTCCAGCACGCGGTTTTTCTCGCGGCTGGAGAGCAATGCCAGCTTGTATGACGCTGCTTTGGCAGCGATGCCCATTTGTTCCAGCATACTTCTGCTCCTTAACGGGTAATCATGTCGTCGCGGTGCACCGCGACAGGGCCATATTCGTAGCCCAGAATGGCGTCAATCTGCTGCGAATGTTGCCCGGCAATGCGACGCAGCGCATCGCTGTTATAACGGCTTACGCCGTGGGCGATATCGCGACCTTGCAGATTACGAATGCGGATCACTTCACCACGGGAAAAGTTGCCTGTCACGCTTTTAATGCCTTTGGGCAACAAGGAGCTGCCGCGTTCAAGAATGGCCGCCGTTGCGCCTTCATCAACGGTAATTTCACCGGCAGGCGGTGCACCAAAGATCCAGCGTTTACGGTTTTCCAGCGGCGACTCCTGGGCGTGAAAGCGCGTGCCGACGGAAATCCCTTCCACAACATCGCCAATCACACCTGGCTTGCTGCCCGCAGCGATAATGGTGTCGATCCCCGCGCGGCAGGCAACGTCAGCCGCTTGCAGCTTGGTGCCCATCCCGCCCGTACCGAGGCCGGAAACGCTGTCCCCGGCAATCGCGCGCAGCGCATCGTCGATGCCGTAAACGTCTTTAATCAGTTCCGCGTCCGGGTTGCTACGCGGATCGGCGGTAAACAGGCCTTGCTGATCGGTCAGCAGTAGCAGTTTGTCGGCACCGGCAAGGATAGCGGCGAGCGCGGAGAGGTTATCGTTATCGCCGACTTTGATTTCCGTGGTGGCTACGGCGTCGTTTTCGTTAATCACCGGCACGATATTGTTGTCGAGCAGCGCACGCAGCGTGTCGCGCGCATTGAGGAAACGCTCACGATCTTCCATATCGGCGCGCGTCAGCAGCATCTGCCCAATATGAATCCCGTAAATGGAAAACAGTTGTTCCCACAGTTGAATCAAACGGCTCTGCCCTACCGCTGCCAGCAGCTGTTTCGACGCGATAGTCGCGGGGAGTTCCGGGTAGCCCAGATGCTCGCGTCCGGCGGCAATCGCGCCAGACGTCACAATTACAATTCTATGCCCGGCGGCGTGTTGCTGCGCGCACTGGCGCACCAGTTCAACAATATGGGCGCGGTTCAGGCGACGGGATCCGCCCGTTAAAACACTGGTACCGAGTTTTACCACCAGCGTCTGGCTGTCACTCATGATTCTCTGCCGTTTTTTTAAGGAAATATAAGGAAAGTAAATCGTCGTCAGACGTTGTAACAGGAGTGAGAGCGATTGCCAACTGCCAGAGCTGTCAGCCCACTTTTTTGTTGCGCGGGATCAGCAAGCGTAGCGGCAGGATTTGACACTTTTATGGCAAATACAAAAAAACATAACTTTTTAAAAATATTCTTAATTTGTCATAAATCTTTAATTTCGCAGCGTTAAAACCCTTCCTGTTTTTCACGGGGCGTATGCCCAGCGAATATTAGCGCGTTAGTCAAATCAGGAATCAAAATGAAAAAGAGCACTCTGGCATTAATGGTGATGAGCGTTGTCGCTTCTGCTTCTTCTGTTCACGCAGCCGAAGTTTATAACAAGAACGGCAACAAACTGGACGTGTACGGCAAAGTAAAAGCCATGCACTACTTCAGTGACGATACCACCAACGACGGTGACAAAACTTACGTGCGTTTCGGTTTCAAAGGCGAAACACAGATTAACGATCAGCTGACCGGTTTCGGCCGTTGGGAAGCTGAATTTGCTGGTAACAACGACGAAACCAACAACAACAACTCAGCGACCAGCCAGAAAACCCGTCTGGCGTTTGCTGGTTTGAAAATCAAAGATTTTGGTTCTATCGACTACGGTCGTAACCTGGGCGTGCTGTACGACGTGGCTTCCGTAACGGATATGTTCCCGGAATTCGGTGGTGACGGCCTGACTCGTACCGATAACTTCATGACCAAGCGTACCTCTGGTGTTGCAACTTACCGCAACACCGACTTCTTCGGCATGATCGACGGTCTGAATATGACCCTGCAGTACCAGGGTAAAAACGAAAGCAACCGCGCTGTCAATAAACAGAACGGCGACGGCTGGGGTACTTCTCTCTCCTATAACTTCGGCGGCAGCGCATTCAGCCTGATTGGCGCGTATGCGAACTCTGATCGTACCAACGCACAGAACACCGCAGCGTTTGGTCGCGGCGAGAAAGCCGAAGCCTGGGCAACCGGCGCGAAATACGATGCTAACAACCTGTATATCGCCACCATGTACGGCGTCGCTTACAACATGACACCAGTATCTGCCGCAGCGAGCACCGGGCTGGGTTCGGGTTTTGCTAACAAAACCGAGAACTTCGAAGCGGTTGTCCAGTACCAGTTCGACTTCGGTCTGCGTCCATCTCTGGGTTATGTCCTGACTAAAGGCAAGGATCTGGAAAAAGGTGTTGGCGACGAAGATCTGGTTAACTACATCGACGTTGGCGCAACTTACTACTTCAACAAAAACTTCTCTGCGATGGTTGACTATAAAATCAACCAGTTGAAAGACGACAACAAACTGGGTCTGGCGAACGACGACGTTGTTGCGGTTGGCGTGACTTACCAGTTCTAAGTTGTAGCACCGGTAATACCCCTCGTTATATCGAATGCCCTCGCAAGAGGGCATTTATTTAACCTGATTCAGGTGGAAGGCCGGAAAACTGCGGCCAGGCCCGATAAGCGCGAGCTATCGGGCTTTTTTTATGCGGGGAGTTACGCGGTGAGCTTCAACTGTTCTTTGAAGTCTTCGGCAGGTTCCAGCTTCAGCTCAAGTGAAGCCAGCAGGGTTTTCGCACGTTCGTGAAAATCGCGCAGCGTGTGCTCTAAACGATCGGTCACTTCCTGATCTTTTATCGCCGTGGGTTTCCATTGCCCTTCTTTATCAAAAAGGCCGAACTGATAACGGTAGGTAAAACGTGTCTCCTGCGCTTCCATTTCCATCCACCAGCCCCAGAACTCTCGTTTTTCCGGCGCGGGTTTAACATTCACGCAAACTGCCAGGCAATCAAAGAAAAAACGGTTCTCTTCGCATTGCTCTTCGCGGATATAAGGCCCCAGCGCAGTAAACTTTTTAATCAACCTGCTTCTCGGATGTCCACTCGGTAACGTCATTGCGATCTCCTTTTGTGAAGCAACTGTTTTACCAAACCGATAGAATTTATCAATCTATTAACGAAAATGATGGTTGATCCATCCGGTTATTTGTTGCAACGCCTTATCAAAATTTCGATAAACCGGGTTAAACGGGATTTCCAGCAGTTTGCCGTTGCCAGATGACGAGGTGATTAAACGCGACTCCTCCTCCGGGCTGAAGGGATCGTTTTGCCAGTAACCGGAAAGCATCGGCGTGGGGCAACGTCTGCCGAGTAAACCCTGGGTTTTCAGCGAATAGCGATTCAGCTCCACGCGCAGCGCCTCGTCGGAAGCGTCGTGCATCCCCAGGCGGCTGGCGAGCACATCCAGATACATCTCCGGCACGCGTCCCTGGCGCTGCGGATCGCTTAACAGTGCATGCACCACCGGCCCAAGGCAAGCCACCGCTTTCAGGCGCGAAGATTCAAGGTATGCCAGGCGCACCGCCACATTCGCGCCAAAGCGAAAGCCAAACGCCGCCACCCGCGTGTGATCGATCCAGGGAATGTTCGGCAGCGCCTGCAGCGCATGCTGGTGTAGCAGGCTGGAATCCTGTGTCAGTTTCCACTTCGAAGAGAAGCCAACCGACGGCATATCCAGCGTCAGCATCGCGATGCCTTGCGGCGCGAAATAGCGTTCAAACAGGGTGTAATAGTCGCTTTGCAGGCTATCCAGCCCACCGCACATTAATACCGTCGGAAACGGGCCATTGCCAGGTGGCATATGCAAAAATCCGGTGACCGGCGTGCCGCCGGGAATGGCGAACTGCAGCTCTTTGATCTCGCCCGGCAGACGCTGCACCGCCTCTTCATACGCGCGGTTCGCCAGCGCTTGCGCCTGCTCAGCGAGCGAATCACCTTTAATATGAGGATAAGCGGCAATGCTGAACAAACTGGACGCATGCAGCCAGTGTTTGCCACTGATTTCTGGCGCGGGTTCCTGCATCGCTTTTTGCTGCCACGACATAGCCTGCACGGACCATTCATAGATCCAGTTGCCGTTACGGTAACCCACCACCGTGTCATACAATTCCGGGTCAGTGCGTTCAGCCTGGCTCATCACAATGCGCGCCTGTACTTCGAGGATCTCTCGCGGATCCACGCCGCGCCAAACCCACATCAGCCGGTTGAGCATGCGATACCAGTGCGGCACATTTTTGCCATCAAGGGTCGACAGGATCGGCGATTGCGCGCCACGATTAAACCGGCGTACCAGCGTGGAAGTTTCAGGGTGTTTGAAGCGGGGTTTGAATAACGTTTCGCTAAGATTGGGCTGTGACATTGCGCGCAGGCTCCATGTATCTATCACCGGCGGTTATTGTAACCTGTTGCGCGCTAAAAAAAACAACGCCCGGCAAAACCGGGCGTGAGCAAATGTTTCAAAGCAGAATTAACGGCCGCTGATTGGCGGCACAAACACCACGCCCATATCCCATGGCTGCTCAATCCAGGTGTCCTGCGGGATATCGATCACGTAATCGTCAACCAGCGGGCGACCTGCCGGTTTGGCGAAAATAGTGACGAAATGCGCTTTGGGATACATTTCACGAATGGCGACAGCGGTACCACCGGTGTCCACCAGATCGTCGATCACGATAAAACCTTCGCCGTCACCTTCTGCGCGTTTCAGGACTTTCAGCTCGCGCTGGTTGTCGTGGTCGTAGCTGGAGATACATACGGTATCAACATGACGAATGCCCAGCTCACGCGCCAGCAATGCGCCTGGCACCAGACCACCACGGCTTACGGCAATAATGCCTTTCCATTGTTCTGAAGGCATCAATCGGGCGGCCAGTTTGCGTGCGTGAATCTGCAACATGTCCCAGGTGACGACGTATTTTTCGCTCATGTGAAGTGTCCCAGCCTGTGTTTTACGGCTTAAAAATTATTCGAGGGGGAAATAGGTTGCGCGAGATTATAGAGATCTGAAGCGCTAAAAACCAGTATTACCCGGCATTACCGGCGCTTTTTCCGCGCACTGGTGCTCGCAGCGCGGCAATAAAGTGTTATTCTCAACGCCATCTCGCAAGCTGACGGCTTGCGATGTTCGTTTATTTAACCCTGTGACCTGCAAGGTATGTTGCGCAGGCTCTTCGTAAGGAGACTCATCGTGTCTGAACTGTCTCACCTATCGCCACAGCCGCTGTGGGATATTTTTGCCAAAATTTGTTCTATTCCGCACCCGTCCTACCATGAAGAACAACTCGCCGGTCACATTATGGGCTGGGCGAAAGAAAAGGGGTTGCATGCGGAACGCGACCAGGTTGGCAACATTCTGATCCGTAAACCAGCCACCGTTGGCATGGAAAACCGCAAGCCGGTAGTTCTGCAAGCACACCTTGATATGGTGCCGCAGAAAAATAACGACACAGTACACGATTTCACCACCGATCCGATTCGCCCGTATGTAGACGGTGAATGGGTTAAAGCGCGCGGCACCACGCTCGGCGCGGATAACGGCATTGGCATGGCTTCCGCGCTGGCGGTGCTGGCAGATGACAGCGTTGAACACGGTCCGCTGGAAGTGCTGCTGACCATGACCGAAGAAGCAGGCATGGATGGCGCGTTTGGTCTGCAAGCGAACTGGCTGCAGGCGGACATTCTGATTAACACCGACTCTGAAGAAGAGGGTGAAATCTACATGGGGTGCGCAGGTGGTATCGATTTTATCACCACCCTGCCACTCACCCGCGAAGCCGTACCGTCCGGGTATGAAACCTTCAAGCTGACGCTGAAAGGGCTGAAAGGCGGCCACTCTGGTGCCGAAATTCATGTCGGTTTAGGTAACGCCAACAAACTGCTGGCGCGCTTCCTGGCCGGTCACGCGGCGGAGCTGGATCTGCGTCTGCTGGATTTCACTGGCGGTACGTTGCGTAACGCGATTCCGCGCGAAGCGATTGCTGTTTTCGCCATTCCGGCAGATAAAGCCGCGCAGCTGAAAACGCTGGCCAGCGAATATCAGGCAATCCTGAAAAACGAGCTGGAAGCCAAAGAGAAGAATCTGCTGGTACTGCTGGACAGCGCAAGCAGCGATAAAGCGGCGCTGACCACCGCCTCGCGCGATACGTTTGTGCGCCTGCTGAACGCGACGCCGAACGGGGTTATTCGCAACTCTGACGTCGCCAAAGGCGTGGTAGAAACCTCGCTGAACGTGGGCGTGGTAACGCTGCAAGACGACAACGCCGAGATCATCTGCCTGATCCGCTCGCTGGTAGATAGCGGGAAAGATTATGTGGTGAGCATGCTGGAGTCACTGGGTGCGCTGGCGGGAGCGAAAACCGCACCGAAAGGCGGCTACCCGGGCTGGCAGCCGGACGCGCGTTCACCGGTGATGGCGCTGGTGCGTGAAACTTATCAGCGTCTGTTCAACAAAACGCCGAATATTCAGGTGATCCACGCGGGTCTGGAGTGCGGTCTGTTCAAAAAACCGTACCCGGATATGGATATGGTATCGATTGGGCCAACCATCACCGGCCCGCACTCACCGGATGAGCAAGTGCATATCGAAAGCGTGGGCCATTACTGGACCCTGCTGACCGAATTGCTGAAAGCGATTCCGGCGAAATAAGCCTGTTGTCCGCGCCGCCCGGCGCGGACATTTTCCCCGACTCTACACTGCCTTAAATGCAATCCCTTTAAACGCGCACAGCGGGTTTCTCCCCGTTTAATCTGCGGGTGAAACAATCGATGTTCTAATTTCAGCGTCACGCGTTGAACATCCTTTATTTGTTGCAGACGATGAGCAATCAGCAAGGTTGCCAGCCGTTTAGTAGAAATATTTTCCGAAACGAGATGGCAAAGAGAATTGCCCGTATCTCCTTTTATATATGAACAAATAAAAGGGACCGGCAGACGAAACCGGGGTTACAGGAACGACAAAGAGACATCAGGGCACGGTGAAATTCTTGTGCAGTAATGTGAAATAAACGTCGGGGATAAAGAAGCGTGTAATAGATCCGTAGCGTAATTTTATAGCCCTAACACCAGTTGCCGTTCCAGTTGAGGATCAAGCAGCGTGACATGCAACCCAACCAGCCGGACACCGCGCCCGCTGCGGCGGTCGTTCCAGGTTTTTTGCGCCGTCGCCAGTAAATCTTCTTTATTTAACCGCGGCCAGACATGCTCCTGAGTCGTAAGCTGGAAATCATTAAATTTCAGTTTTACCCCCTGGCGAGCAATTAACAGATCCGGTTTTACTTTTGCCAACCGCCGCTCAAGCTCAGGGTAGAGATGTTCGATAATCGCTTCGCACTCTTCCCAGCTGTGAATATCTTCCGCCAGCGTCCGCTCCACGCCCACCGATTTACGCAACCGTTCGCTGTTAATTTCCCGCTCGTCAATGCCCTGACTGCGCTCCCATAAAATACGGCCAAATTTACCAAAGCGTTTAAGCAGCATGGCCAGGTCGCTCTTTTGCACATCTTCACAGGTGCGCAGCCCCAGCGTTTCCAGTTTTGCCGCTGATACCTTCCCCACACCGGGGATTTTGCCGAGCGGTAGCGTGCGCAGAAACGCCGGGACATCAGCGGGCGTAATCACATATTGCCCGTTGGGTTTGTTGAGATCGGAGGCAATTTTGGCGAGAAACTTCACCGGCGCAACGCCCGCCGACGCAGTCAGTTGGGTTTCATTAAAAATGGTCTGGCGAATCTCCTGCGCCATTAGCGTCGCCGAACCGTGGCAGTGCGGGCTATCGGTAACATCAAGATAGGCTTCATCCAGCGAGAGCGGTTCAATACGCGAGGTGTAGCGAGAGAAGATATCGCGGATCTGGTTAGACGCTTCTTGATAAGCGTCAAAACGACCGGGCAATAGCGTGAGGTGCGGGCAGAGTTTAAGCGCCATCGCTGTTGGCATCGCGCTGCGTACGCCAAATTTGCGTGCCGGATAGTTCGCCGTGCTGATCACGCCGCGTTGTACCCGGCTGCCGCCGATAGCGATGGGAATATCGCGCAGGGCCGGGTTATCGCGCATCTCAACCGCCGCGAAAAAGCAGTCCATATCAACATGTATGATTTTGCGCATGCGTACGCCCTCACAGAACACTGGATAAGTATACAGCACACTTACAGCAATTGAGAAGCCAGTACGTAAATCCGACGAAAAGAGAGGAATATAAGCGGTAATTCAGGCTTTTTACTCGCATAATAGTCGCCAGCTTTCGGCCAAGCGTTTGATACATAATCCCCAATCTTATTCGCGCGAGACAAAAGCGAAGCCAATAAAGAGGCAGCGTGAAAGACGACGTAGATTGGGGCTTGCGAAAAAATGCCGTAATGCTAATGTGGGCGCTCCAAAACAGAATAGTCTGAATTTTGGGCTTCTTTTGCCGTCCTGGCAATGTGGTATTAGCTTTATCAAGGAAACAAGTAGTATGCGCAAAATCGCATTATTTATTGCGATGCTTCTGCTTCCGTGCGTCTCTTTTGCTGGCCTGGTGAGCAGCAACGGTTCAGTAACGCCGGTCAGCAAAGAATATAAGCAGCAGTTGATGGGGTCGCCGGTTTATATCCAGATCTTCAAAGAAGAGCGCACCCTTGATCTTTACGTCAAGATGGGCGAGCAATATCAGTTGCTCGACAGCTACAAGATTTGTAATTACTCCGGCGGGTTAGGCCCCAAGCAGCGCCAGGGTGATTTTAAAAGCCCGGAGGGTTTCTACTCCGTACAGCGCAGCCAGTTGAAGCCGGATAGCCGCTTCTATAAAGCCATTAATATTGGGTTTCCGAATAACTACGATCGCGCCCACGGCTATGAAGGCAAATACCTGATGATCCACGGCGCTTGCGTGTCGATTGGTTGCTACGCAATGACGGATTCCGGTATTGATGAGATCTTCCAGTTTGTTACCGCCGCGCTGGTTTTCGGACAGCCGAACGTGCAGGTGAGTATCTATCCGTTCCGCATGACCGACGCCAATATGCAGCGCCATAAATATTCAACTTATGCGGATTTCTGGAAGCAATTGAAGCCGGGTTATGACTACTTCGCCACCACCCACCAGCCGCCGATTGTCTCGGTCGTGGATGGTCGCTATGTGGTTAGTAAGCCGCTGAACACCGCTGTTCAGCCGCAGCTGGCGTCAAACTACACGCTCCCCCAGGCAAAATAATGCCCATTCGCCTGGCATAATCTTTTGCCAGGTTTCATTGCCGGTTAACGGCTGGGTGGCAATCACGGTAACCACATCGTTTGGTGTGGTTTCCCGCTGAAAATCAATTTCCACATCCTGATCCAGCAGCTTCGCTACGCCAAACGGCGCACGGCGGGTGATCCAGAACAGATTGGTCGAACAAAACGCCATCACATAACGCCCGTCCGACAGCAGCATATTAAAAACGCCCTTCTCGCGCAGTTCCGTTGCCAGTGCCGCAATATATTTAAACACTGCCGCCATATTGCCCGGTGTGCGCGGGTAGCGTTCGGTCAGCTTGTGCAATAGCCAGCAAAAGGCTTTCTCGCTGTCGGTTTCGCCAATGGGGCGGAAATTACCGGTCTCCAGCGATTTATAACCTGTGAGCTGCCCGTTGTGCGCATATGTCCAGTTGCGCCCCCACAGTTCGCGGGTAAACGGATGGGTATTTTCCAGCGCCACTTCGCCACGATTCGCCTGGCGAATATGGGCAATCACCGAACGGGATTTGATCGGATAGTCCTGTACTAATTTCGCAATAGGGGAATTAAAACTCGGTTGCGGATCTTTGAACGTGCGACAGCCCTTGCCTTCGTAAAAGGTAATGCCCCAGCCATCTTTATGCGGCCCGGTTCCGCCGCCACGCTGGACGAGACCGGTAAAACTAAAGCAGATATCGGTTGGCACATTTGCGCTCATACCGAGCAGTTCGCACATACACACCCCCACACAGCGCCCTTATCAGAGAAGGCGTAATTGGTGCAGCCAGTTGGCATACGGACAGTGCGCCGATTCACTGCACACAGACAGGATCTCGGGCACTGCCGGAGTCAAAAAGGCAAAATCGCCTTCCTTAAGCCTTAACCATCTCTTTTTCAATCAACTGAATCAGGATATGGATCACTTTAATGTGAATTTCCTGAATACGGTCAGCATAACCAAAATGCGGCACGCGAATTTCAACATCTGCGCTGCCCGCCATTTTGCCGCCGTCTTTACCGGTCAGGGTGATCACTTTCATTCCCTTCTCACGCGCCGCCGCAACCGCTTTGATCACGTTGCCGGAGTTACCGGAAGTGGAGATCCCCAGCAGCACGTCGCCTTCGCGGCCAACGGCTTCCACATAACGGGAGAAAACATAGTCGTAACCGAAGTCGTTGCTGACGCAGGAGAGATGGCTCACGTCAGAGATGGCAATTGCCGGGTAACCCGGACGGTTTTCACGGTAGCGCCCGGTTAACTCTTCTGCGAAATGCATCGCATCACAATGCGAGCCGCCGTTACCACAGGACAACACTTTGCCGCCGGCTTTAAAGCTGTCGGCCAGCAATACCGCCGCGCGCTGAATAGCGTGAATATTGGCATCATCTTTCAAGAAGTGCGCCAGCGTTTCGGCCGCTTCGTTCAGTTCGTTACGAATAAGATCCTGGTACATGAGGATATCCTTCAGCATAAATGTAAATAACATTGCGCAGTGTACCGGATACTATTCCAGGCGAGAAGTTAAAGCCGTAGCGCCCCGTCGTTTTCATTTTCCGTGCGCAAAAAGCCCTCAACAATGTGAACCAGGTTGTAATTGTTTTGTAAACACATTGCTAAAAGAAATCACATCCACTACAACCAATACATCACAAGTGGTCAGACCTCCTACAAGCAAGGGAGCTTTTCTTTATGATGATTTTGAGCATTATCGCAACGGTTGTTCTGCTCGGCGCGCTGTTTTACCACCGCGTTAACCTGCTGCTCAGCAGCGTGATCCTGCTGGCGTGGACCGCCGCGCTCGGCGTTGCGGGCCTGTGGTCTATCTGGGTGCTGCTGCCGCTCGCGATTATTCTGGTGCCGTTTAACCTGCCGCCGATGCGTAAAGCGTTGATTTCCGCACCGGCATTCCGTGGTTTCCGTAAAGTGATGCCGCCAATGTCGCGTACCGAAAAAGAGGCCATCGACGCCGGGACAACCTGGTGGGAAGGCGATCTGTTTCGCGGTAACCCGGACTGGAAAAAACTGCATAACTACCCGCAGCCGCGCCTGACTGCCGAAGAGCAGGCGTTTATCGACGGCCCGGTGGAAGAAGCCTGTCGCATGGCGAATGACTTCCAGATCACCCACGAAATGGCCGATCTGCCGCCGGAACTGTGGGCGTTCTTAAAAGAGCACCGCTTCTTTGCGATGATCATCAAAAAAGAGTACGGCGGGCTGGAATTCTCTGCTTATGCCCAGTCCCGTGTGCTGCAAAAACTCGCGGGTGTCTCCGGTATTCTGGCGATCACCGTCGGCGTACCGAACTCCTTAGGCCCGGGTGAATTGCTGCAACACTACGGCACCCAGGAGCAAAAAGATCACTATCTGCCGCGCCTGGCGCGCGGTGTAGAAATCCCCTGCTTCGCACTGACCAGCCCGGAAGCTGGCTCCGATGCGGGCGCCATTCCGGATACCGGCATCGTTTGCATGGGTGACTGGCAGGGCGAACAGGTGCTCGGTATGCGCCTGACCTGGAACAAACGCTACATTACGCTCGCGCCAATCGCTACGGTTCTGGGGCTGGCGTTCAAACTCTCTGACCCGGATAAACTGCTGGGTGGCGAGGAAGAATTAGGCATTACCTGTGCGCTGATCCCCACCTCTACGCCGGGCGTGGAAATTGGCCGCCGTCACTTCCCGCTGAACGTGCCGTTCCAGAATGGCCCGACCCGCGGCGACGATATTTTTGTGCCGATTGATTACATTATTGGCGGGCCGAAGATGGCCGGTCAGGGCTGGCGTATGCTGGTGGAATGTCTGTCGGTAGGTCGCGGTATTACGCTGCCGTCCAACTCCACTGGCGGCGTTAAATCCGTCGCGATGGGGATTGGCGCGTACGCTCATATCCGCCGCCAGTTCAAAGTGTCGATTGGTAAAATGGAAGGCATCGAAGAGCCGCTGGCGCGCATTGGCGGTAACGCCTACGCCATGGATGCAGCCGCATCGCTGGTGACCTACGGCATTATGCTCGGTGAAAAACCGGCGGTGCTTTCGGCAATCGTTAAGTATCACTGTACCCACCGTGGTCAGCAGTCAATCATTGATGCGATGGATATTGCCGGCGGTAAAGGCATCATGCTCGGCGAGGGCAACTTCCTGGCGCGTAGCTACCAGGGTGCGCCGATCGCCATTACCGTTGAAGGCGCGAATATCCTCACCCGTACCATGATGATCTTCGGCCAGGGCGCTATCCGCTGCCATCCGTATGTGCTGGAAGAGATGGCCGCCGCGCAGAATAACGACGTGGACGCCTTCGATAAACTGCTGTTCAAACATATCGGACATGTCGGCAGCAATATGATGCGCAGTTTCTGGCTCGGCCTGACACGCGGTTTAACCAGCGCCACGCCAACCCGTGACGCCACCAAACGTTACTACCAGCATCTGAACCGTGTGAGTGCCAACCTCGCGCTGCTCTCGGATGTGTCTATGGCGGTGCTTGGCGGCAGCCTGAAACGCCGCGAACGTATCTCGGCACGTCTCGGCGATGTGTTAAGCCAGCTCTATCTCGCCTCGGCGGTGCTGAAACGCTATGACGACGAAGGCCGTCAGGAAGCGGATCTGCCGCTGGTACACTGGGGCGTGCAGGATGCGCTCTACCAGGCGGAACAGGCAATGCATGATTTACTGGAGAACTTCCCGAACCGCTTTGTGGCAGGTGCCCTGAGCCTGGTGATTTTCCCGACCGGTCGTCACTACCGCGCGCCGTCCGACAAACTGGATCACAAAATAGCGAAGATCCTGCAAACCCCGAGCGCAACGCGTTCACGTATTGGTCGCGGCCAGTACCTGACGCCGAGCGAGCATAACCCGGTCGGCTTGCTGGAAGAGGCGCTGGTTGATGTGATGGCAGCGGATCCGATTCATCAGCGCATCTGCAAAGAGTTAGGCAAAAACCTGCCGTTCACCCGTCTGGACGTGCTGGCCCAGCAGGCGCTGGCAAGCGGGCTGATTAATCAGGAAGAGGCCGCGCTGTTGAACAAAGCCGAGGTCAGCCGCCTGCGCAGTATCAACGTTGACGACTTTGAACCGGAGGCACTGGCGACTCAGCCGGTGGTAAAAACGCCGGAGAAAGTGCGTAAACCGGAAGCTGCCTGACGCAGCAAGCCGCTGAAAACCCTCTCCTCTTATCGAAACCCGCATCATGCGGGTTTTTTTATTTATCCTCATGCTACAGTGTGCAGATGCTGTCTTACGGGGAGTTGCTATTGTGCCTGGTTTAAAAATTACGCTGTTACAACAACCGTTAGTCTGGATGGATGGCCCCGCTAACCTGCGCCATTTCGATATCCAGTTAGAAGACGTCACCGGGCGTGATGTGATTGTGCTGCCGGAAATGTTCACCACCGGTTTTGCCATGGAGGCGGCGAAACAATCCATGCCGCAAGATGAGGTCATCGCCTGGATGCGGGATAAAGCCCAACAGACCAAGGCGCTGATCGCCGGTAGCGCCGCGCTGCAAACCGAACGCGGGCCGGTCAACCGCTTTCTGCTCGTCGAACCGGAAGGCAAAGTGCACTTCTACGATAAACGCCATCTGTTCCGCATGGCCGATGAGCACCACCATTACGAAGCGGGTAACGAGCGCGTGGTGTTTGAGTGGCGCGGCTGGCGTATTCTGCCGCTGGTCTGTTACGACCTGCGCTTTCCGGTGTGGTCGCGCAACCGCAATGATTACGATCTGCTGCTTTATGTTGCCAACTGGCCAGCGCCGCGCTCGCTGCACTGGCAATCGCTGCTGGTGGCCCGCGCGATTGAGAACCTCGCCTGGGTGGCGGGCTGCAACCGCGTCGGCACCGATGGCAACGGTCATCACTATCGTGGCGACAGCCGGGTTATCAGCCCGCAGGGCGAAATCATCGCCACCGCCGAGCCGCACCAGGCGACGCGCATTGACGCCGAGCTGTCACTAAGCGCGTTACGGGAGTACCGCGAGAAGTTTCCCGCCTGGCAGGATGCCGATCCCTTTACGCTGGGGTAAGGCGATCCCCTCTCCCCGCCGGGAGAGGGGGCTCATCAACTCACTAACGCCTGTCCGTCTTTGCGGCTTTCGGTCGCTGCGACATAGTGGCCTTCCGGCATCCGGTAAATGACCTGCGCGCCGCCAAAGTTATAGCCAGCCAGCGGATCTTCTACCGTTATCACATGCCCGCGCTCACGCAGCGCCGCGATCACGTTGCGATCAAAGCTTGATTCCAGCGCCACTTCGCGCCCCTGAATCACGCGCCAGCGCGGCGCATCAATCGCCGCCTGCGGGTTTTGCCCATGCAACATAATGCGCAGCGCCATCTGCACATGTCCCTGCGCCTGCATCGGCCCGCCCATCACGCCAAACGACATTAGCGGTTTACCGTCGGCCCCCATCGCAAAACCGGGAATAATGGTGTGGAACGGGCGCTTGCTGCCCGCCAGTGCATTCGGGTGTTTTGGATCAAGCATAAAACCGCAGCCCCGATTTTGCAGGCTGATGCCGGTGTCCGGCACCACAACGCCGGAGCCAAAACCCATAAAGTTGGACTGAATAAACGACACCATCATGCCGCTGGCATCAGCGGTAGAAAGATAAACCGTGCCGCTTTGCGTCGGTGCGCCATAGACAAAATCAGACGCGTTATCGGGGTCGATCAGCGCCGCACGCGATTTCAGATAATCGTCACTGAGCAGCAGTTCGGCGGCAAACTCCAGGTGTGCGTCATCGGCAACATAGCGGTCAAGGTCGGCCAGAGCCAGCTTCATGGCTTCAATGGCAAGGTGCAGCGACTGCACAGAGTCCGGGTGATAACGCCCCATATCGCACTGCTCAAGAATGCCGAGCGCAATCAGCGTGGCGATCCCCTGCCCGTTCGGCGGTAACTCCTGCACGGAACCGCCGGCGAACTCACGCGACAGCAACGTGACCCAATCGGCTTTATGGTTCGCCAGGTCAGCCTCGCTGAGGTGCGCACCGTGTGCTTTGGCGAATGCGGCAATCTTCTGGGCCAGCTCACCGCGATAGAAGGCTTCACCGTTAGTCTGCGCAATCAACTCCAGCGTGCGCGCCTGCGCCGGATTACGGAAAATTTCACCGATCTTCGGCGCGCGCCCGTCAGGTGCAAAGCAGGCGCTAAAGCCTGGCTGATCTTTGAGTTTGTTATAGCCGCGCTGCCACAAGTGACCAATCAGCGGCGAGACGGGAAAACCGTGGCGCGCATACTCAATGGCCGGTTGCGCCAGCGTGGTCAGCGGCAGTGTGGCAAAACGTTCCGCCAGCGCCACCCAACCTGATACCGCGCCCGGCACGGTGACGGCATCCCAGCCCAGTTCTGGCACTGCCGTTTTCCCGGCGAACATATCCGCATGCCAGCTCGCGGGCGAACGCCCGGAAGCATTCAATCCGTGTAATTGCGTGCCATCCCAGACAATAGCAAAGGCATCGCTGCCGATCCCGCAGCCGGTCGGTTCAACGACGGTGAGCGCCATGGCGGTGGCAATCGCCGCATCCACCGCGTTACCACCGAGTGCGAGCATACGCATCCCGGCCTGCGCCGCCAGCGGCTGTGAGGTGGCAACCGCGTTGCGGCCAATCATCGGCGCGCGATGTGAGGCGTAATTTACATTGAAATCAATCGCTTTTGTCATCAGAACTCCTTAGTCGTGGCGCGGATCAAGCGCGTCGCGCAGCCCGTCGCCGAGTAAATTAAATCCCTGCACGGTCAGAAAGATGGTTACGCCGGGGAAAATAGACATCCAGGGAGCCTGTTCCAGAAAGCCCTTCGCGGTGTTCAGCATTGCCCCCCACGACGGATAGGGCGGCTGCTGGCCAAGGCCGAGAAACGACAGGCTCGCTTCGGTAATGATCGCCGAAGCGATCGCCAGCGTGGCCTGCACGAGGATCGGCGACATCACATTCGGCAACACATAGCGCAGGATGATCCAGCGATCCGGCAGACCAATCGCCCGCGCGCCGTCGATATACTCTTCGTTACGAATCGCGATCACCTGGCCGCGCGTCAGGCGGGCAAAGATGGGCATCGCCGACAAGCCAATGGCGATCATCGCATTGGTCAGGCTGGGGCCAAGAAACGCCCCCAGAGCAATGGCCATAATCAGAAACGGACAGGCGAGCAGCGCTTCGATAACGCGGGAAATCACCCCATCCCAGACGCCCTGGAAGTAACCCGCCAGCAAACCGAGCGGTACGCCAATCACCACGGCGATCACCACCGACACACACCCCGCCAGCAGTGAAGTGCGCGCCCCCCAGATCATGCGCGAGAGAATATCGCGCCCCAGCTCATCGGTGCCGAACCAGTAAAGCTCCGACGGCGGTTTGCGTACTGCCAGAAAGTTCGCTTTGACCGGATCAAACGGCGCGATCCACGGCGCGAACAGCGCAATCAGCACAAACACGCCGACAATCACCGCGCCAATCACCGCGCTACGGTTAGCGAGGAATTTTTTCAGTACCCGGTTTTCCGTACGCGGCAGCGATGCCGCCACGCCGGTGGTGGACAGTTCTGCCATTATTCACTCCGCATTTTCGGGTTGATTAACACATACAGCACATCCGCCAGCAGGTTCAGCGCGAGAAAACCGATTGCCACTACCAGCACGACCCCCTGCACCACCGCGTAGTCACGGTTGAACACCGAATCGACAATCATCTTGCCGAAACCGGGAATGGTAAACACCTGCTCAGTCAGCACCGCCCCCCCCAGCAGCTCGCCAAACAGCAGCGTGGTCAGGGTGATCACCGGCACCAGCGCATTACGAAACGCATGCTTCATGATCACCGCTTTTGGCAGCAACCCCTTCGCGCGTGCGGTGCGAATATAATCCGCTTTTAGCACCGCAATCATCGACGCGCGAGTATGGCGCATTAACGTCGCCGCCAGCCCCGTTCCCAGCACCAGCGCGGGCAGCAACAGCGTGCGCAAGTTCTGCAATGGATCTTCACTAAATGGCACAAAACCAGACGCTGGCAGCAATTGCAGGTTGACGGAAAAGATGAGGATCAACAGGATCCCCAGCCAGAAATGCGGCACCGAAATGCCTGATATCGCCACAAAATTAGCGCCGTGATCGATCCAGCTATTCCTGTTCACCGCCGCCAGAATGCCCATGCTGATACCGAACAGCAGCGCAATAACCATCGCCAGTAGCGACATCTCAAGCGTCACCGGCAGCTTGGTGGCAATCAGGTGCGTGACCGGCTCCTGCGTACGCAGCGAGACGCCAAGATCGCCCTGCAATGCGCGGGTTAGCCAGTGAAAATATTGCACCGGAATCGGCGCATCCAGGTTCAGCTCCGCGCGCAACTGGGCGATGACCGCCGGATCGCGCTCCTCGCCCAGCATCGCAGTGAGCGGATCGCCGGGGAGCAACTTTTGCAAACCGAACACCATCATGCTGACCAGCAGCAAGGTCGGAACGGCGAGTAGCAGGCGTTTGCAAATCAATTCCAGCATGGTTTCTCCAGGCGACGCCGTTTAGTTGGCAAGCGACAAACCCGCCAGACGCACAATGCCGTCCGGGTAAGGTTTAAAGCCCTGCACTTTTTTGTTCATACCAAACAGGCGCGGTTCAAAGTAGAGGTAGGCAATCGGCATATCGGTTTGCAACTGCTTCACGACCTTTTCATACAACGCCTGACGAGTTGCCGGATCGTTGTGCAAACGCGCCTGCGTCAGCCACTCATCGACCTGCGGGTTGCTGTAACGACCATCGTTAAGCGTCCCTTTGCTATTAATGAAGCCGAAGATGCTGCCATCGGGATCGGGGCGACCAGACCAGCCGGAGTAGCTAAGCTGAAAATTGCCGCTTTGCTGCCTGTCCAGCAGGGTGGCGAATTCCGTCATCTGCAGATTGACATTGAAACCGGCTTCGGCGGTCATCGCCTGCAACACCTGGCCCACTTGTTGTGACGTCGGGTTGTTCGGCACCAGCAGTGAGACGGTGATCGGCGTCTTCACCCCTGCGGCTTGCAGCAGCGCTTTGGCTTTTTCCACATCGCGCGGGGGCACCGGCAATTTGACGTGATACGGGCTGACTGGCGAAAACGCCTGGTTCGCCGGGGCGTATAACCCTTCGAATACCACCTGGTTGAGTGCATCGCGATCTATCGCCAGCGAGAACGCCTCACGCACGCGCGCATCTTTGAACGGATCGTTGGCCGGGACGTTGCCGTTATTGATATTAAACGTGATGCCCTGATACCCCAGCCCTGTCACTTTCGCCAGGTGAAGTTTGTTGTCGGCCTCTACGGTTTTCACATCGCTGGCGGCGATCCCTTCGGTCAGATCGAGATCGCCCGCACGCAGGTTCGCCAGTCGCACCGAGGCATCCGGGATCGGCAGGTAGATAACTTTGTCGAAGTGGTACGCACCTTTGTTCCAGTAGTTATCAAAACGCGACAACACAATGCGGTCTTGTGAAACGCGGCTGTCGAATTTATACGGACCAGAACAGACCGGGTGGGCGGCAAAATCCGCTTTCTTCGCCGCCACGGGGGCCAGCATCGCGCCGGCGCGATCGGTTAACTGCATCAGCAACGCCGAGTCCGGCGTTTTCAAATGCAACTTAATTTGCAGCGGTCCGCTGACCTCCACCGACTCGATAGAGGAGATTTCACTTTTTCGCAGCGAACCAGGCAGCGTCAGCGCACGATCGAGACTGAATTTCGCCGCAGCGGCGTCAAACTTCTCGCCATCGTGGAAGGTCACGCCCTCACGCAGATCCATGGTCAGGGTTTTGCCATCCTCGCTCCACGACCAGGCCTTCGCCAGCCCGGGCACCACTTTCAGGTTTTCATCCACGTCCACCAGCCGATCGCACAGTGAAGCGAAGACAAAACGGCCATAGTAAGTACGCGCCAGGTGCGGATCGAGCATATCCGGATCCGCGCCAAGACCCACGCGCAGCACACTTTCAGCCTGGGCAGGCAGTGCCGCGCCCAGCAACATGACACTTCCCAGAACGGTCAAAAGCGAATTTCGCATCATCATTATTGTTTCCTTTAAGGGGAGGAGTGAGAGGCCGCGTGTTCAAACAGCGCGCGACGGCGCAAGAACGCGGCTGAGGGGGGAGCAATCTGAATCACGCTGCGGTCGCGGTTAATCTCCTGCCAGCGATGACAAGAGACCTGGCGACCACCTTCGAGTACCTGTGTGATGGGCTCACGTTGCTGGCACTCGTCTGTCACAAACGGGCAGCGGGTATGAAAACGGCAGCCCTGCGGCGGGCTTGCGGGATTGGGTAAATCGCCCTGCAACAGCGGCGTTTCGCGCACAATGCCGGGCTGCGGTTGCGGAGCAGACGCCATCAGCGCCTGGGTGTAGGGATGCAACGGCGCATCGAAGATCTCATCCACCGTTGCCATTTCCACAATTTGCCCAAGGTACATCACCGCCACGCGGTCGCTCATATGGCGAATCACCGCCAGCCCGTGCGCGACGATGATCATGGTTAAACCAAGCTGCTGTTTCAGCGTCTCCAGCAGGTTGACCACCTGCGCTTGCACCGACACATCCAGTGCGGAAACGGGTTCATCGCCAAGCAGCAATTTCGGCCCGGAAGCCAGCGCGCGGGCAATGCCAATACGCTGGCGCTGGCCGCCGGAAAACTCATGCGGGTAGCGTCTGGCCCACGCCGCAGGCAGACCCACGGTGCCAAGCAGCTCGGCAACGCGTGCCTGACGTTCCGCTTTACCGATTTTCTGGTGCAACCACAGCGGCTCACCAACAATCTGCTCTACCGTCATACGCGGGTTGAGCGAAGCAAACGGATCCTGAAAGATAATTTGCAGCTCGCGCCGAAGCTGGTTTAATCGCGCGCCGCTGGCATGGGTGATCTCCTCTCCCTGGTAGTAAACGCGCCCTTCGGACGCCGCCAGCAAACGCAATAGCAGGCGACCAAGCGTCGATTTTCCTGAACCGGACTCCCCCACAATCGCCAGTGTTTCGCCGGGATAAACCGCCAGGGAAATACGATCCACCGCCGTGACATAACGTTTTGGCGCGAACAAGCGGGTTGGCCCGGCAAAACGTTTGCTCAGGTCGAAAGCTTCGAGGATCGGCGTGCTCATGCGGTTTCTCCCAGCGCGATGTGCTGTTCAAGTGGCACACGGAAACAGGCCACCAGATGGCCTTTCCCTTGCGGTGTCAGTGGGGGTTTTTGCTGCTGGCAGCGTGCCTGGGCAAACGGGCAACGGGTGGCGAAACGGCAGCCTTGCGGCATCGCTTCCGGTAACGGCACCGCGCCGGGAATGGTCGACAGTTGCCCTTTGCGCGCCCCCAGCGAGGGAATCGATCCCATAAGACCAATGGTGTACGGGTGCTGTGGGTCAGCAAAAATCGCCTCCACGCTGCCCTGCTCCACCACTTGTCCGGCGTACATCACCGCCACCTGCTGCGCCACTTCCGCCACCACACCGAGATCGTGGGTGATCATCAATACCGCCGTGCCGGTTTCGGCTTTCAGAGTGTTGAGCAGCGCGAGGATCTGCGCCTGAATTGTTACATCCAGTGCGGTTGTCGGTTCGTCGGCAATTAACAGGCGCGGCTTGTTGATGAGTGCCATCGCGATCATCACGCGCTGGCGCATACCGCCGGAAAGCTGGTGCGGATACGCTTTCAGGCGCATCTCTGCTGCCGGGATCTGCACTTTTTCCAGAATGTGGAGCGCCGCCTCGCGCGCCGCATTCGCCGACACGTTCTGGTGGCGTATCACCGCTTCGCTGAGCTGGTCGCCGAGCGTAAACGCCGGGTTGAGCGAGGTCATCGGTTCCTGAAAAATCATCGCCAGTTCATTACCGCGCAGGTCGGCATATTCGCGCGCAGTGAGCTGGCGCAAGTTACGCCCGCGAAACTGCATCTCACCGCCAAGGATCTGCGCACTGGCGGGCAGCAGCCCCATCAACGCCAGCGAGGTAATGCTTTTGCCGCAGCCGGACTCACCGACCAGCGCCAGCGTTTCTCCGCTTTTGACAGAGAGCGAAATCCTGTCCAGTACGCTCACCGGGCTGCCAGCAAACTGCACTTCCAGGTTATGCAGACGCAGCACCGGCGCAGCCTCTTTAAACGGGATCGTCGTCATGGGGTATCGTCCTCAAGATGAATGGCCTGGATCAGCGCATGTTGCAGATCGAGCAGGTGTTCGCGCATCGCCGTCGCCGCCTCATGCGGCTGGCGCTGGCGAATGGCAATCATGATGCGGTGGTGGTGATCGTTGTAGCGATCCACTTTCGCTGGCGTTCGCGCCAGTTCCCGCAGATGGTGCCAGGCAGGTTCGCGCCGCACCGCGTCTAGCGTGTCAAAAAGACCGAGCATCAGACGGTTTCCTGCCGCCTCGGCGATAGCCCGGTGAAAAGCGCTGTCCCACAGCTCATTCAGATCCGGATCATCCGGGTTAACGTTGTCGATGCGTTCCAGCATGCGCTGCATCAGCGCCAGATTTTCCGGGCTGGCGCGAAGCGCCGCCAGCCGCGCAAGACCGGGCTCAATTTGCAGGCGGGCTTCCATCACTTCCAGCATATTGGTTTGTTGCACCAGTCCCTGTAGTGCAAGAGGTGCAACCGGTGCCGCAGGGCCAATAAAAGTGCCTTTGCCCTGTTTGCGCCAGATCCGCCCCTCCTCTTCCAGCACGTCCAGCGCGCGCCGCACTTCGCGTCGCCCGACGCCTAAGTTTTCCGCCAGTTCACGTTCCGTGGGCAGAGGAGTCCCTGGTGTTGACTCATGCTGGTGAATTAGCCCACGAAGTTGTTCCAGCGCCGTACTGGAATTTGCCAGATAGCGTGACGGTTTTTCCATATTGGTTCATCCGCGTTTCGCGTTATCTTTTTATTTAATTACAGACAGTTAGTTATCATGTCGTCTGTACGCCTCGTTATTTACTAAGCAATTCGCGAACCAATACGGCATTGGTTCGATAAATTTTTGTTAATACTTTGATTTATTAATGTTTATTTTTTGGCTAACGCAGAGGAGGTAGCAGGCACCTGCGGATACAGGCGATGAAATGCACAGTTAGCGTGCAAACCATGCACTAAAAGGGAAGAAAGAAACCAAAGGGGGAACAACCTGAACACGACAGGGACGTAGTGATGAGGAGGCGAAATGACCCGTTCTCAATCACTACGTCGAAGACAGAAACCAACACAACCTGCCGCGCCTGCCAGCCCGGCCTGTTCTCAGCATGGCGAATTCACTATCACAACAGCCACGGTTCAGGTGCGCCCGAACAGAATGGCAGGCTGATATTTTTACCGTGATCCCCGATAACCGCACGCTGACACGGTGGTAACAGCTTGACGCTACGCCGCGTGAATAAGCCTTCCTACCGCAAGGCTCAGGGCGCGCAGCGCCTGGGCGACATCGCTACAGGCCACGCTTTCCGCCGGGTGATGGCTGATGCCTTTATAACAACGCACAAACAGCATGGCGGAAGGCCAGCGCTCCGCAATGGCGATAGCATCATGTCCTGCCCCACTCGGCAGAGATAAAACCTTCCCCTGCACGGTGTGTACCGCATCGGCCAGCTCTTCACGCAGTGGCATATCACACGGCGTGGCGGCGATGGTGTAAAAAATGTCGTGGCGGAACTCAAGTCTGCGTTGCCGGGCGATGCGGGTGGCTTCATCCAGCAAGTGGTTGAGCAACGCTTCGCGCTTATCATCGTGCGGGCTACGGATATCGAGCGTAAGCCCAACTGCGCCGGGGATCACATTCACCGCGCCGGGTTCGCATTGCAATGTGCCAACGGTGGCAACCATCTCCGGGCCAGCCTCGATCGTTGCCTGTTCGATAATCTGTATCCATTCGGCGGCAGCGGTCAGCGCATCACGGCGATGACGCATCGGCACCGTACCGGCGTGCCCGGCCTCACCGGTAAAACGGCAGCTAAGCCGCCGCGCACCGTTGATGGCCGTGACCACGCCGAGCGCCAGATCCGCGTCTTCCAGCACCGGTCCCTGTTCAATATGCAGCTCCAGATAGGCGGAAAAATCCCCGACCGGGCGCTGCGCCGTAGCAATCTGTGCGGCATCCAACCCGGCCTGTTCCAGCGCCTGTGCCACGCTGATACCCTGCGCATCTTCACAGGCCAGCCACGCTTGTGGCCAGTTGCCGGTCAGCCCACGGCTACCCAGCAGCGCGATGTTAAATCTTGTGCCCTCTTCGTCAGCAAAACCGACAATCTCGATCGCCTGCCTGCCGCGCAGGTTAGCCCGATTCAGGCCATCAACAACTTCAATCGCCGCCAGTACACCAAGCATGCCGTCGTAACGCCCGGCATCGCGCACGGTATCAAGATGCGAACCAAGCAGCAGCGCCTGGCCTCCCGCTTCGATACCTTCGTAACGGCCAAAAATGTTGCCGACCGCATCCTGCCAGGTGCGCATCCCCGCCTGCTGCATCCACCCGGCAACCAGCGCATTTGCCTGCAAATGCTGGGGCGAGAGATAAACACGGGTAAGCTGACCCGGCGTTTCGCTGATTTGCGCCAGCGCGTCACAGCGTTGCATAACCCGGCTGGCGGCTTGTGCGGCATCGAAAGGTGTCATCATTAACTGACTCCTTCGTAAATATCCCATGCCGCCTGCATACCCGCGCCCTGAACGGTGCGAAAACCCAGCCGGTTCAACACCGCTTCCAGCGCGGTCAGCGTTTGCAGCACGCAATCTTTACGCGCGTTATAGCCCATGGTGCCGATGCGCCAGATCTTGCCCTGCAGCGGGCCAAACGAGGTGCCAATTTCAATATGGAAATCATCCAGCAGACGTTTACGCACCTCTTCGCCATGCACTTCCTGCGGGATTTGTACGCCGAGGACGTTGTTCATCTTGTGCCGGATATCGCCAAACACTTCCAGCCCCATTCCCTGGATGCCCGCCAGCAGCGCGCGCCCGTGCAGTTCGTGGCGCGCAATCAGCTTATCCATCCCCTCTTCGAGCATAATGCGCGCGCATTCGCGGGCGGCGAACAGCATGCTGGTCGCTTCCGTGTGGTGATTCAGACGTTCCGGCCCCCAGTAATCCATCACCATGCCGAGATCGAAATAGTTGGAGTAGATCATCTCCTGTGCGCCGTCCTGATGCGCCTCGGTGCGAATGCCCTGTTCTACGCATTTGCGCGCCCGCACGGCAGCTTCCATTCGTGGGCTGAGGGTAATGGGCGAACTCCCGGACGGGCCGCCAAGGCACTTTTGCAACCCGGCGGAAACGGCATCCAGGCTCCACGCATCGCTTTCTAACCGGTTACCGCCGAGCGAAGCGGTGGCGTCGGTATAAAACAGCACATCGTGGCGGCGGCAAATCTCACCTAATTGCTCCAGCGGTTGCAGCATGGTGGTCGAGGTATCGCCGTGTACCGTTAGCAGCAGGCGCGGCTTGATGCGAACAATGGCATCTTCAATCTGATCCGGGCTAAACACCTCGCCCCACGGCACCTCAATGGTGTGGACTTCAGCGCGGCAGCGGCGGGCAATTTCACACAGCAGATGACCAAAACGGCCAAACACCGGTACCAGCACCTTATCACCAGGGCGAATGGCGGAAACGAGGATCGCCTCAATACCCGCGCGAGAGGTGCCATCCACCAGCATCGTCCAGCGGTTTTCCGTGCGAAACACCTCGCGGTAAAGCGCCATCACTTCATTCATGTAGCCGGTCATCACCGGATCGTATTGCCCTATCAACTGGCTCGCCATCGCCCGCAGAACACGCGGGTCGGCGTTGATTGGCCCCGGCCCCATCAACAGGCGCGAAGGTGGATTAATTTGCGGGAACTGCTGGAAATCAAACATGGGCGCGTCCTTTAGTCTGCGACAGCGTGAAATATGAAACAAAAGATTCTTTGAATTAATTTCTGCAACTAATGTGCCACAGACAAAAAAACGACACCAGCGCTGGATAGCCGCTATTTCATGCCAAAAACCATAAGAAAACGGGGCACTTAACGCCCCGTCATAACACATCAGGATGGTGCATAAGCACCTTTATGGTGCATTAACGGTGTTCAAGCTCATCCAGTTCATCGTACAGGGAAGCGATGTGGTGAATGCGCTGACGCCCTTCGCTCAGCGCGGTGTGCAGCACGGCATTGGACAGCAAATTAACCAGGCTCATGGCGCTGCTGTAGCTGTCGAACGCGGAGACGCTCTCCAGCGGCAAACCGATGTGCCAGCGGCACAGCGGCTTAATGCTGGCCGCCTGCGGCTCACTGATTGCCAGCAGCGGAATGCCCTGCTGATGCAACACCGCCAGCAGCGGGCGCACCACGCGCGGGCGGCGGCGAAACGCCACCACCACCACCATATCCTGCGGGGTGATATCGACCACTTCTTCCGCCAGCGTCTGCCCCGGCTGCGGCATCAGCAGCACCTGACCACGGCTTTGCAGCAGCTGCTGGCGCAGGTGTAACGCCACAGGGGCGCTGTTACGCAGCCCCAAAATAAAAACCCGCTTCGCGGTATTGAGCGCGGTGACGATTTCGGCGAATTGCCCGGCATCCAGCGTATTGACCCACAGCGTCAGGTTCGCCATCTCCTGCTTGTAATGGCGCGCCAGCAATGTGTTGCCCTGCACCGCGTCGCGGTTCTCGGTCAGCGGCATACCACTCTGGCGCAGCGTGCGCAGTTCATCGCGCATCTCTTTGAAACGATCGTAGCCCAGGCGCTTAAACAAGCGGCTGACAGTCGCTTTCGATACCCCGCTCAAGCGCGCCAGCTCGGCGCTGTTATAGCTCACCAGATCGTCGAAATGATCGATGATAAACGAGGCAACCCGTTGTTCCTGCGGGGATAGCTCGTCAAAGCTCGCCCGTAAACGCTCATCCAGCTGCTGCATAGCTTCTCCTGCAACTTTTGTTTCAGGCTAAGCTGACACAGTGAAACGCCTGTCGTCAATCTGGAACAGCTCTTGCTTAGTGTTCTGCACTTACCCGCAAAAACAGGAAGCGTGACGATGCAAAGTAATATGGCCCCCTCCGGCATGGCGGTGACACCGCACCATCTCGCCAGCGAATCGGCGTTGTCGGTGTTGCGCCACGGCGGCGACGCGATTGAAGCGATGGTGGCGGCAGCAGCAACGATTGCAGTAGCCTACCCGCACATGAACGGCATCGGTGGCGATGGCTTCTGGTTGATTGTGCCGCCAGAAGGTGAACCGCTCGCCATCGACGCCAGCGGCGCGGCCGGACAACACGCAACGTGCGAATTTTATGCCGGTCACGCACATATTCCCCATCGCGGTACGCTTGCTGCGCTGACCGTACCCGGCACGCTCAGCGGCTGGGATGAGGCGCTGAAGGTCTCCGCCACGCTCGGTGGCGGGCAGCTTCCGCTCTCACGGTTACTGGCCGATGCGATCCGCTACGCCGCCGACGGCATCCCGGTGACCCAGTCGCAGGCCAGCGCTACGCAAAGTAAATATGCGGAACTGGTGGATATCCCCGGTTTTGCAGACACCTTTTTACCGCAAGGCAACGCCCCACTGGCCGGCAGCCGCTTTTGCCAGCCGAAACTCGCCCGCACGCTGACCCAGCTTGCCACCGAAGGGCTGGAGAGCTTTTACCGTGGCTCGCTGGCGCAGGTGATCGCCCGTGAAATGCAGACGTTGGGTTTGCCCGTGACCGCCCAGGATCTGGCGAACCATCGTGCCCAGCGCCGCGTGCCGTTGAAGCTCAGCCATAGCCAGGGCGAAATTTTCAATATGACGCCGCCGACGCAGGGGCTGGTATCGCTGGCTATCCTCGGCATTACCGACCATCTGGAGATGGCGCAGGCCAGCGACGTGCAGACCATTCACCGCATTGTGGAAGCGACCAAGAAAGCCTTCGCCCTGCGCGATCGCTACATCACCGATCCTCGCCACGTCACGCTGCCGGTACAGAGCCTGCTGGAACAAGCGCCGCTGGAGCAACTGGCGGCCAGCATTGATGAGCAACGCGCCGCGCCCTGGGGTCAGGGGAAAGGGCCAGGCGATACCGTGTGGATGGGAGTTATCGACAAAAACGGGCTGGCGGTGTCGTTTATCCAAAGTATTTATCACGAATTTGGCAGCGGCGTGGTGCTACCGGAAAGTGGCGTGCTGCTGCAAAACCGTGGCGCGGCCTTTAGCCTCGATCCGGCGCATCTGCTGGCGCTGATGCCTGGCAAACAGCCGTTTCATACCTTAAACCCCGCCGCCGCGCGGCTGAAAGACGGGCGCACGCTGGTTTACGGCACCATGGGCGGCGACGGGCAGCCGCAAACGCAGGCCGCTATTTTTACCCGCCATGTCATGCAGGGCATGCCGTTGCAGGAGGCGGTTTGCGCCCCGCGCTGGTTGCTGGGCCGCACGTGGGGGCAGCTTTCCGATAGCCTGAAACTGGAAGGACGCTTTAGCGAAGAGACATTTCAGGCGCTGCGCGCGCTGGGCCATGACGTTGAGTGGTTGCCGGGAATGAGCGAAGCCACCGGGCACGCAGGGGCGATTGTGCGCCACCCCAGCGGCATGCTGGAAGGGGCTTACGATCCGCGCAGTAACGGCAGCGCAGCAGGGTTTTAAGGAGCAATGATGAATACACCTTTTGACTGGCCCACCTATATCCGACTGATGGAACAACTGCTTGATGTCCCGCTGGATGATGCACGCCGCGCCGAACTGGAAATCCAGCTCGCCAGAATCGCCGCGATGGCGCAACCGCTGATGGCCTTTACGCTGCCGCATCGCCAGGAAGGCGCAGGAGAGTACCGGTTATGAATTTATCGATTGCTGATATCCGGCGCGGTCTGCGGGAAAAAACCTTCAGCGCCTGCGAGCTGGCGCAGCAGACGCTGGCGCACGTTGAGCGCGACAATCCGCGCATCAACGCCTTCACCGCCATCACTGCTATGCGAATGCTGGCTGAGGCCGCGCAAATCGACCGGCAAATCGCGAAGGGCGAAGCATTGCCCGCGCTGGCAGGCGTGCCGTATGGAGTAAAAAACCTGTTTGATGTTGAAGGTGTCACCACACTTGCCGGGGCGAAACTCTTCAGCCAGCAGCCACCGGCTACGGAAGATGCCTTCGCGCTTCGCCAGTTGACGCGCGCGGGCGCGATGCTCGCCGGGGCGCTGAATATGGATGCCTACGCCTATGGTTTTACCACCGAAAACAGCCACTACGGCGCAACGCGCAACCCACGCGATCCCGAGCGTATTGCGGGCGGCTCGTCCGGCGGTTCGGCCGCAGCTGTCGCCGCGGGGATGGTCAATTTTTCGCTCGGTAGTGACACCAACGGATCAATTCGCGTACCCGCATCCCTGTGCGGTATTAACGGGCTGAAACCGACATTTGGCCGTCTGTCGCGTAGCGGTAGCCATCCGTTTGTCGCCAGCCTCGATCATATCGGCCCGCTGGCGCGTAGCGTTGAGGATTTAACGCAGGTATATGACGCTTTGCAAGGTCACGATCCCGACGATCGCTGGCAGTCCGATCGCGCCAGTGATGCCGCCTTGCCGCAGTTGCATGGGGAAAGCAGGCTGCGCTGCGCCGTGCTGGAGGGGTATTTCACCACCTGGTGCGATGATGATGCGCGCAAGGCCGTTGCCCGTGTCGCGCGAGCGCTGAATGCTGACAATGCGATAACGCTGCCGGAAGCGGAACTGGCGCGAACGGCGGCCTTTTTGCTGTCGGCAGCGGAAGGCGGCAACCACTATTTACCCGCCCTGCGCACCGACGCTGACGCGTTCGAACCCAATTCGCGCGAACGCCTGCTGGCGGGCGCGATGACCCCCTCGGCCTGGTACACGCAGGCACAGCGGTTCCGCGCCTGGTTTCGCGACAAAACGCTGCCGCTTTTCGATGACGTTGATCTGCTGTTAGCCCCGGCAACGCCCTGCTGTGCCACGCCGATTGGCGCACAGACCATGCATATCAATGGTGTCGATTTACCCATAAAAGCAAGCATGGGGATGCTGACGCAGCCAATCTCCTTTCTTGGCTTGCCGGTGGTCACCGTGGCGCTGAAAACCGCCTGCGGTTTACCGACAGGCGTACAGATTATTGGCGCGCCCTGGCAGGAAGCGCGCTGTTTACAGGCGGCATGGCGGCTGGAGCAGGCCGGTCTTCTTTTTCCACAGGATGCAGCATGAACCGAGATAATGTTGATCGCCCGGCGATCCTCAATGAAGTGACCACCGCGTTTTACCGCTATGAGCAGGCGCTTATCAGCAACGATATCGATGTGCTGGACGAGTTGTTCTGGGATGACGCACGCACCGTGCGTTACGGCGCCACCGAAAACCTGTACGGCATTGCCGCGATCCGCGATTTTCGCAACGCTCGCCCCTCAAGCGGGCTTGAGCGCGTGCTACGCAATACCACTATCACCACTTTTGGCGATGATATGGCGGTCGCGAGCACCGAGTTTACGCGGGAAAACAGCGAGAAAATTGGCCGCCAGATGCAGACCTGGGTGAAGTTCCCGTGGGGCTGGCGCATTGTGGCGGCGCATGTGAGTGTGATGGGGTAACAATAACCCTCTCCGGTAAAGGAGAGGGAGAACATTAACCTTCGTGCAGCCCGCATTCGCGTTTCAGGCCAAAGAAGCGGGTCTCTTCTTCTGCCATGCCTGGCTCCCATTTGCGGGTGGTATGCGTGTCGCCCACCGAAAGGTAGCCCTGATCCCACAGCGGGTGGTAGTTCAGCCCGTGTTTTTGCAGGTACTGGTAGACCGTGCGGTTATCCCAGTCGATGATCGGCAGCACTTTGAACACGCCGCGCTGAATAGCCAGCACCGGCAATGTGGCGCGGCTGCCGGATTGCTCGCGGCGCAGCCCGGCGAACCAGGTTTTCGCGTTCAGTTCGGCCAGCGCGCGGTTCATCGGCTCAACTTTGTTGATGTGATTGTATTTTTCAATCCCTTCAACGCCCTGCTCCCACAGCTTGCCGTAGCGCGCCTCCTGCCAGGCCGGGCTGTGCTCGGCGCGGTAGATTTTCAGGTTCAGCTTGAGCTTATCCGTGAGCTCGTCGATAAACTGGTAGGTTTCCGGAAACAGGTAGCCGGTATCGGTGAGGATCACCGGGATATCCGGACGCACCTGGTTTACCAGATGCAGGCTCACCGCCGCCTGAATACCAAAACTTGAGGAGAGCACATATTCACCCGGCAGGTTTTCCAGCGCCCAGGCGACACGCTCTTCAGCGCTGAGTTTCTCAAGCTGCGCGTTGGTTTCAGAAAGCTGCAGTATGCGGTCTACTTTGGGCAGCTCGTTTAGCGCGTTCAGATCGAGTACGGACATATTGACCTCTCTTATCACCTCTTCCTCCCCGATCGGGGAGGAAGGAATCAGGCGTTATTCCCAGAAATCCCGCGCCGGATCGAGCACCGGGCGGATAATTCCAGCGCGGATGGTGAAGTCGCCAAAACCTTCGCCCTCTTCACGCTCGTGCGCCCAGCGTGCGACCAGTTCGTCGATAGCACCAAGAATTTCGGGTTCAGTAATGTTTTCGCGGTACATGCGCGGAATGCGTGTACCACTGCGATTACCGCCGATATGCAAGTTATAGCGTCCCGGCGCTTTACCCACCAGGCCGATCTCCGCCAGCATCGCACGACCGCAGCCGTTCGGGCAGCCGGTCACACGCAGCACAATATGGTCATCGCCCACGCCGTGTTTTTCCATCAGCGCTTCGACTTTATCGACAAACGAAGGCAGGAAACGCTCGGCTTCCGCCATCGCCAGCGGGCAGGTCGGGAATGACACGCAGGCCATGGAGTTTTCGCGCTGCGGTTTTACCGCGTCCATCAGCCCGTGGCTGCGCGCCAGTTTTTCGATCTTCGCTTTCTGGCTTTCCGGCACCCCGGCGATGATCAGGTTCTGGTTAGCGGTAATGCGGAACTCGCCTTTGTGGATCTTCGCAATTTCCAGCAGGCCGGTTTTCAGCGGTCGTCCCGGGTAATCCAGAATACGGCCGTTTTCAATAAACAGCGTCAGGTGCCATTTATTGTCGATGCCTTTCACCCAGCCGATGCGATCGCCACGACCGGTAAATTCATACGGACGGATCGGTTCAAATTTGATCCCGGCGCGGCGTTCAACTTCCGCTTTGAAGGTTTCAACGCCCACGCGCTCAAGGGTGTATTTGGTTTTGGCGTTTTTACGATCGGTACGGTTACCCCAGTCGCGCTGCGTCGTAACCACCGCTTCCGCGACCGCCAGCGTGTGCTCCAGCGGCAGATAACCGAATTCGCTCGCCGTGCGGGCATATGTTTTCTTGTTACCATGCTCGATAGACAAACCGCCGCCAACCAGCAGGTTAAAGCCCACCAGCTTGCCGTTTTCCGCAATCGCCACGAAGTTCATGTCGTTGGCGTGCAGATCGATGTCGTTCTGCGGCGGGATAACCACCGTAGTTTTAAACTTACGCGGCAAGTAAGTCTGGCCTAAGATCGGCTCTTCATCCGTGGTGGCCACTTTTTCCTGATCGAGCCAGATCTCGGCATAAGCCCGGGTGCGCGGCAGCAGATGTTCGGAGATCTTTTTCGCCCATTCGTAGGCTTCAGCGTGCAGTTCAGATTCGTACGGGTTCGAGGTACAGAGCACGTTACGGTTCATGTCGTTGGCGGTCGCCAGTGCGTCCAGCCCAACGGAGTGCAGCATCTGGTGCGCCGGTTTCACATTTTTCTTCAAAATGCCGTGAAACTGGAACGTCTGACGGTTGGTCAGGCGGATGCTGCCGTAAATGGTGTTGTCATGGGCGAATTGATCAATCGCCTGCCACTGTTTGGTGGTGATAACGCCGCCCGGCAGGCGGCAACGCAGCATCATCGCGTGGCGCGGCTCCAGCTTTTGCTCAGCACGCTCGGCGCGGATATCGCGATCGTCTTGCTGATACATGCCGTGAAAACGGATCAGCAGAAAGTTGTCGCCTTTGAAGCCGCCGGTCAGACCGTCATGCAAATCTTCCGCAATCGTACCGCGCAGGTAGTTGCTTTCGCGTTTCATGCGTTCGGCGTCGGTCAGTTTGCCTTCGACCACCAGTGGGCCGGGGTGTTTTTCGCTCATTAGTAGACATCTCGCTGATAACGGCGCTCAACGCGCAGCTCACTTAAAAATTCATCCGCCGCTTCGGTGTCCATGCCACCAAATTCGGCAATCACATCCAGTAAAGCCTGCTCAACGTCTTTCGCCATGCGGTTGGCGTCGCCGCAGACATAAATGTGCGCGCCGTCGTTGATCCAGCGCCACAGTTCCGCGCCCTGTTCGCGCAGTTTGTCTTGTACGTAAACTTTTTCTTTTTGATCTCTGGACCAGGCCAAATCGATGCGGTTCAGCACGCCCTCTTTCACATAGCGCTGCCACTCAACCTGGTAGAGGAAATCTTCGGTAAAGTGTGGGTTGCCAAAGAACAACCAGTTTTTGCCTGGCGCGTCATCGGCGGCGCGCTGCTGCATAAAGGCGCGGAACGGCGCAATACCGGTGCCCGGCCCAATCATAATCACCGGCGTTTGCGGGTTCGCCGGCAGACGGAAGTTATCGTTATGCTCGATAAATACGCGAACTTCGCCCTCTTCTTTTACGCGATCGGCGAGGAAGCTGGAGGCACCGCCCGCGCGGGCACGGCCTTCGACGTCATAACGCACCACGCCAACGGTGATATGTACTTCACTCTCCACTTCTGCCTGCGAAGAGGCAATGGAGTAAAGGCGCGGCGTCAGCGGGCGCAGCAGGCCAATCAGCGCGTCCGCATCCAGCTGCGCCGGAGAGAAACGCACCATATCGACAATCGGCGTGGTCGCGGCGTAGTGCTGCAACTGCGCTTTATCACCGACCAGCGGCAGCAACGATTCGCTGCGCGTCAGGGTGGCGTAATTTTCCACGATATTGGCGGTGTTGACCGTCAACTCGAAATGCCACTGCAACGCTTCGGCAAGCGGCAGGGTTTTGCCATCGACCGTGACGGGCTCATCACCTTTCAGCCACAGCAGTTCAACCAGCTCTTTGACTAACGCAGGATCGTTCTGATACCAGACGCCGAGCGCATCGCCCGGCTGGTAACGCAGACCGGAGTCGCCCAAATCGATCTCGATATGACGCACATCTTTTTCTGAATTACGCCCGGTGATTTTCTGGTTAACCGACAGGCTTGCACTCAGCGGTGCTTCTTTGGTGTACGGGCTGGAGACGATTTCATTCACCGCACCGCTGGCGGCAACAGCAGCTTGCACAGGCGAAGAGGCTGGCGCACGGGCTTTCAGCACTTCAACCACACGGGCGCGCCACTCTGCGGCGGCGGCCTGGTACTCCACATCGGCATCGACGCGATCCAGCAGACGTTCAGCCCCCAGCTCAGCCAGTTTGCTGTCAAAATCTTTCCCGGCCTGGCAGAAAAACTCATACGAGGTGTCGCCCAGACCGAAGACCGCAAAAGCGGTGCCATCCAGTTTTGGCGCTTTTTTCGAGAACAGGAACTTATGCAGCGCAACAGCTTCTTCCGGCGCTTCGCCTTCACCCTGCGTTGAAGCAACGACGATCAGCAGTTTTTCGTTGGCGATCTGTTTGAATTTGTAGTCGCCTGCGTTGACCAGCGTAACATTGAGTTTCGCGGCCAATAAATCATCGCGCAGCGCTTCGGCTACACGGCGGGCGTTACCGGTCTGCGAGGCGGAAATCAGCGTAATAGAGAACGCTTCTGCGACCGGCGTCGCAGCGGCAACCACGCCAGCTGGCTGCTGATTCAGCACGCCCCAGAAATAGCCGGAAACCCAGGCGAGCTGGGTGGGTGTTAAATCAGTGGTGGCCGCCTGGAGGCGCGCCAGTTGCTCCGGGCTAAGCGGAAGCAACGCGGAAGGTGGGACCTGGGTCGTCATGCGTCGTATTGTTCCAGTAGCAATTCCCTTTCGTCTTTCGCGCAGCCTGTGAACGCGCCAACGTCGCGAAATCCATGGGGATATAATTTTAAAAAAGTGAAGTGAAACTAAGGTTAACGGTGGGGATAATAACAATTAAAGAAAGGTTGGAAATAATAAATAACCAAATGGACTAACCTGTTTTAGTTATAGTTGATAACACTAAAACAGGTTAAATAACTTATTGAATTACATTGATAAAACGAATGTATTGCGGTTCGGCTTCTGTCGTAACCGCTTTTAGTGATTTTAATTAATGCTAAAAAAGGTCATTTCCGCTACCATGCGGCGGTTTTTTGGAAGCCTGAGAGTTCATTATGTCGACCACGTTGTTTAAAGATTTCACTTTCGAAGCCGCTCATCACCTGCCGCATGTCCCGCAGGGGCACAAATGCGGTCGTCTGCATGGCCACTCGTTTATGGTGCGCCTGGAGATCACCGGCGAGGTGGATCCTTATACCGGCTGGATTATGGACTTCGCCGAGCTGAAAGCCGCGTTTAAACCGCTTTACGAGCGCCTGGATCACTACTATTTGAATGAGATCCCAGGGCTGGAAAACCCCACCAGCGAAGTGCTGGCGAAATGGATTTGGGATCAGATGAAACCGGTGGTGCCGCTGCTGAGCGCGGTGATGGTAAAAGAGACCTGCACGGCGGGTTGCGTTTATCGCGGCGAATAAACGACTTTCGTACCGTCAACCTGCGAGCCGGCCAGCCCTGCGGGTTGACAGCACATTTGCCCACGCTTTATCTGCTCCGCTCACCCTCTCCGGTCTATTTAACGCACCAGATAGCCGCCATCAACGACCAGTAAATGACCATTTACATAATCTGAGGCGCGGCTGGCGAGAAAAATGACTGCGCCCATTAAATCCTGCGTATCTCCCCAGCGCATAGCCGGTGTGTGATCAATTCCCCATTTATATTGTTTGCGATCGTTACGAATTATCTGCGTGATATCCGTGGAGAAATATCCCGGCGCAATACCGTTTACCTGAATATTAAATTGCGCTAATTCGTCGCAATAGGCTTTTGTTAAACCGGCCAGCGCATGTTTTGTCGCGGAATAGGCGGGAGATCCCTGTTGACCTAAAAATGAACGCACCGAACAAATATTGATAATTTTTCCGCGAAGGTTTTTCGCCATCACTTTTGCCGCTTCATGACATAATTCAAAGGCGGCCGTCAAATTCACGTTAATCATCGGATCCCAATCAGTGCGATTAAACTCCCAGACATTATTCATTTTGCAGATGCCCGCGTTATTCACCAGGATATCAACCGTACCAAAACGTTCGCAGCAGGCGGCAATAATTTTTTTTGGCGCATCTTTTTCAGTGATATCAATTGCCATGAATTCAGCTTCTGCCCCCTGCTGCTTAATGGCTTCTTCTGTTTCCCCACTGTCAGCACTGATAGCGGGAATAAAAACATTTGCCCCCGCTTTCGCCAGTGCGACAGAAAATGCCTGCCCTAACCCACTATTACCACCGGTGACAATCGCAGTTTTACCCTGCAAGGAAAAAAAACTCATTGAGAAATTATTAATTGATCTTATTGACATTACTTGTTCCAAAATCCTTTTAGAAAAAGCGAAATCTCATAATAATGAGACAAACTTATTTTGAGAGATAAAACAACGAATGACTTCTATCACAGTAAAACAATGTTACATTTGATAAAGGTCAAATTTAAATTACCACCACAATTTACTTCGGAATAATCATCAATATTTAGCTTGCGTATTAATAAAAAACCCGCCAGCGGCGGGTTTTTTATTAAGCAATATTGAGATATTTGTGCGTCTGCATTGACAGCCGCCAGTTGCGGGCGATACAGGTTTCAATACACAAGCGTGTCGCATCCTCTTTCTGGCTTATCGGCTGCAAGGCGATTACCCGCTGCTTATCATCGTGCAGCTGCGCCAAAAGCTCGTCCAGCGCTTCAATATCGCGCACGCGGCCAACAGGGTGCTTAATCTCATCGGCGCGTTCCAGCGCCTGCTGGAGGACATCATAACCGCCGCGCATATTTACTTTCGGCGATACGGTGACCCAGGTGGCGTGCGACGTACGAACGTCGTGCGTGCCGCTGGTTTCAATCTGACAGCTAAAGCCGTTGTGCTCCAGCAATGTGGTCAACGGGGTGAGATCGTGAATGCAGGGTTCACCGCCGGTAATCACCACATGGCGCGCAGTCCAGCCCTGGCGCTGGATAATGGCGAGCAGATCTTCACTGCTTGCCGCGCCCCATTTATCGCTCTCTTTGGTCTTCGCGAGAATGCTGTACAGCGAAACCTCCCGATCCGCGAGCTTATCCCAGGTGTGTTTGGTATCGCACCAGGCGCAACCAACCGGGCATCCCTGTAAACGAATAAAAATGGCGGGAACGCCGGTGAAGTAACCCTCGCCTTGCAGGGTCTGGAACATCTCGTTAATCGGGTACTGCATCGTCGCTCTTATTAGCAGGGAAAAACGCCATTATTGCAGATAACCCGCAGGGGATCATGTGCCATTTGCGCCGCGCACGGCGGGCTATTTAACCTGCTGATAATGAAAACTATCAGTTATGGCAAATTGTCATTACCTGCTATCAGCCGCTATCCTATGGCGGTTCTTTCTCTGGTTTGCCCCGCAAGGATGATGCAAATGGCGCGCATATTAGCCCTGTTGCTGGTGCTGAGTTTTACCCTTCCGGCGCTGGCTGTGCCTGTTCCACCGATGAATGGCGTGGTTAACGATCCCGAAAATCAGTTAAGCCTCTGGCAGCGTAAGGCGCTTATCCAGCAGGTGAGCGATCTCAACGCCCGCACGGGTACGCAAACCGCCGTACTGCTGATATCCACGACAAATGGCGAAACCATTGAACACTTTGCCAACGCGGTTTTTAACCGCTGGCGGCCTGGCGATGCCCGGCGTAATGATGGCGTGCTGGTGCTGGTCGCCTGGCAGGACAGAAAAGTGCGTATCGAGGTAGGAAGCGGCCTTGAGGGCATGTTAACCAACGCGCTGGCGAAGCAAATCATTGATGAATATATGATTCCAGCCTTCCGGCAGAATGACCTGAATACCGGAATTGTGCGCGGCGTTGAGGGGATCAGCACCGTGCTTGCCAGCCAGCCACTACCCAAAGCTCAACCACCGTCATTTTTCGAGCAAATGGCTGCCTGGTTTTCCCTGTGGAAGAGTTTAATTATATTGGCGGTGGTTATCATTGCCCTGACGGTCAAAGGCAAAATCCTCACGCTGACAGGACTGTTTCTTATCGCCTGCCCTCTGGCCGTGATTTTGTTCGCTTACAGTGAACAACACCCTTTGCTGCTGCCTTTTACGATATTCTGCGCTGCCGTGCCCGCCTTTATTTTACTGATGATTTTGTGCGTATGGTTAATTTACCCGCAGCGGCTTACCGTCGCAGGCCGGCAAAAATATCGTGAGAGCAGGCAACTTACTTATTCGCGTGGAGGCGAGACCAGCACCGACACGACCACTTATACCAGCAGCGAGAGTTCCAGCCATAGCAGTAGCGACAGTTTCAGTGGTGGTGGCGGTTCGAGTGACGGCGGCGGCGCTTCGGGGAACTGGTGAGTCATAAAGCGCAAAAGTAATGGTGTAACCAGATATTATTTATTTTACATTTTGAATTGAATTTATAAATAATTTGCAGGCTAACAAAATAAAAATAATCCATTAAATATCATCGATATAAATATTTCCCACAGCGTGACGGAATCTTTTTATTTTATTGGTTGTCGTAGACAAATCCCCTGCGTTTTCTTCCTTAAAACCAGCTTAAGAAACCCCGTTTTTGTACGCCATTTTATTGATATGGCGTTTAGCTTTCTGTGCCTACAATCCGCCAGAACAACCATGATGAGAAAGCGTTGATGAATACATTATTGATTACGGGTGTCACTGGGTTTCTTGGCGGGGCGGTATTAGAAAAAATTCTTCACGACAATCTACCGATGAATTTATTGCTGCTGGTTCGTGCCGAAGATAGCGAAGCCGGGCTTGCGCGCGTTAAAAGCAATATGCGCAAGTTCAACCTCAGCGATGAGGTACTGAAATCACTTTCAACGTCGCAGATCCTGCTCGGTGATTTGGGCGAACCAGAAGGTTTTATTACTGATCCACGGCTGGAAAATGTCACCCATGTGCTGAACTGCGCAGCGGTGGCCTCTTTTGGTAATAATCCGTTGGTCTGGAAAGTCAACGTGGAAGGCACGCTGACGTTTGCACGCCGCATGTCGCAAGTCGCCGGGTTACAGCGTTTTCTGCACGTGGGCACCGCGATGTCATGCACCCCGGAGCCAGATTCACTGGTACCGGAAAGCAGCGAGTTTCGCGAGAATGCCGAGCATCTGGTGACCTATACGCACTCCAAATCCACTATCGAACAACTGATGCGCAAAGAGTGCCCGCAGTTGCCGCTGGTGATCGCACGTCCGTCGATTGTTGTCGGCCATACCAGCCATGGCTGCACCCCGTCTACCAGTATCTTCTGGGTGTTCAGCATGGGGCTGATGCTGCAAAAATTTATGTGTTCACTGGAAGATCGCGTGGATGTGATCCCGGTGGATTACTGCGCCGACGCGCTGCTGATGCTGCTAAGTGGAGAGATTGCACAGGGTGAAGTGGTGCATATCTCGGCCGGGGAAGAGAATAGCGTCCGCTTTGCCGATATCGACCGGGCAATGGCGAAGGCACTGGAAAAAGCCCCGGTTGGCGATAAATACGCGCAGGTGAGCTATGAAACGCTGGTGAAAATGCGCCGCGAGCTGAAGGATATCTTCGGGCCGTGCAACGAGCGCCTGATGCTGAAAGCGATGCGTCTCTACGGAGCGTTTGCCACGCTTAACGTGCGTTTCAGCAATGACAAGCTGCTCAGCATGGGTATGCCGAAGCCGCCGCGCTTTACCGATTATATCGCCCGCTGCGTGCAGACAACGCGCGGCCTGACGATTCCGCAGCAGATGGAAGTCGACTTTAAGTAGTCAAAAGCCCAAAAAAAATGCCAGTCAACTGACTGGCATTTTTATTTGATCAACGCTTAGCGATTACGCCTGGCCTTTGATCTCTTTACGACCGTTGAACGGCGCTTGTTCACCCAGCGCTTCTTCGATACGAATCAGCTGGTTGTATTTAGCAACGCGGTCAGAACGGCTCATAGAACCAGTTTTGATCTGGCCTGCAGCGGTACCAACAGCCAGGTCAGCGATGGTAGCGTCTTCAGTTTCGCCAGAACGGTGAGAGATGACAGCGGTGTAGCCAGCGTCTTTCGCCATTTTGATCGCAGCCAGCGTTTCGGTCAGAGAACCGATCTGGTTGAATTTGATCAGGATGGAGTTAACGATGCCTTTTTCGATGCCTTCTTTCAGGATCTTGGTGTTGGTTACGAACAGGTCGTCGCCAACCAGCTGGATTTTGTCGCCCAGCACTTTGGTCTGGTAAGCAAAGCCAGTCCAGTCAGATTCGTCCAGACCATCTTCGATGGAAACGATCGGATACTGTTTGGTCAGATCTTCCAGGAAGTGAGTGAACTCTTCAGAGGTGAACGCTTTGTTGCCTTCGCCAGCCAGAACGTATTTACCGTCTTTGTAGAACTCAGATGCTGCACAGTCCATCGCCAGAGTGATGTCTTTGCCCAGCTCGTAGCCCGCAGCTTTAACCGCTTCAGCGATAACAGCCAGTGCTTCTGCGTTGGAACCCAGGTTCGGCGCGTAGCCACCTTCGTCACCCACAGCGGTGTTCATGCCTTTGGATTTCAGTACTTTCGCCAGGTTATGGAACACTTCTGAACCCATACGTACAGCTTCTTTCAGGGTTTTCGCGCCAACCGGCTGAATCATGAATTCCTGAATGTCGACGTTGTTATCAGCGTGCTCACCACCGTTGATGATGTTCATCATCGGAACCGGCATGGAGTATTTACCTGGGGTGCCGTTCAGTTCAGCGATGTGTGCGTACAGCGGCAGGCCTTTAGAAGCAGCAGCAGCTTTAGCGGTAGCCAGAGAAACAGCCAGGATTGCGTTCGCGCCGAAGTTGGATTTGTTTTCGGTACCATCCAGATCGATCATGATTTTGTCGATGCCGGCCTGGTCTTTCGCGTCTTTACCCAGGATTGCCTGAGCGATCGGGCCGTTAACCGCGCCAACCGCTTTCAGTACGCCTTTACCCATGAAGCGGGATTTGTCGCCATCGCGCAGTTCCAGCGCTTCGCGGGAACCAGTGGAAGCACCTGACGGCGCAGCAGCCAGACCTACGAAACCACCTTCCAGGTGTACTTCGGCTTCAACAGTCGGGTTACCACGGGAGTCGATGATTTCACGACCGATGACTTTAACGATTTTGGACATTAGGTTTTCCTCAGTACAAGTTAAACTAAAACTCCAGACAAACAACGCGTACCGATGGTACGCGTTGCTGTTGTAACTTTTTTACTTCGCCTGGCGCTTCTGATACTCGCTGGCGGCTTTCACAAAACCGGCAAACAGCGGATGTCCATCACGCGGCGTAGAAGTAAATTCCGGGTGGAACTGACAAGCGACGAACCACGGATGATTCGGCACTTCGATGATCTCGACCAACTGATCATCCCCGGAACGGCCCGCAACACGCAGACCCGCAGCTTCGATTTGTTTCAACAGCATGTTGTTGACTTCGTAACGATGGCGATGGCGTTCAATAATGGTTGGCGCGCCATACAGCTGGCGAACCAGGCTGTCATCACCAAGCTGGCACTGCTGTGCGCCGAGGCGCATGGTGCCACCGAGATCGCTCTTCTCCGAACGCTGCTCAACGTTGCCGTCTTCGTCACGCCATTCGGTAATAAGCGCCACAACCGGGTATTTACAGTCTGGCACAAATTCCGTGGAGTTGGCGTTCTCCATTCCGACTACGTTACGAGCAAATTCAATCAACGCAACCTGCATACCCAGGCAAATACCCAGGTAAGGAATATTGTTTTCACGCGCATAGCGTGCGGTGGCGATCTTGCCTTCCACACCGCGGTAGCCGAAGCCGCCAGGGATAAGAATGGCATCAAGACCTTTCAGGATCTCTACGCCACGCGTTTCAACATCCTGCGAGTCAATCAGCTTAATGTTGACGGTTACGCGGTTTTTCAGACCACCGTGTTTCAGTGCTTCAATAACCGATTTATATGCGTCCGGAAGTTCAATGTACTTACCGACCATACCAATGGTGACTTCGCCTGACGGATTCGCTTCTTCGTAAATAACCTGTTCCCATTCGGCCAGGTTTGCTTCCGGACAGTTCAAGCTGAATCGTTTACAAATATAATCGTCCAGCCCCTGGGATTTCAACAGGCCCGGGATTTTATAAATGGAATCGACGTCTTTCAGAGAAATCACAGCTTTTTCTGGAACGTTACAGAACAAAGCAATTTTTGCGCGTTCATTAGCAGGAACCGCGCGATCGGAACGGCAAATCAGAATATCTGGCTGAATACCGATAGAGAGCAGCTCTTTAACAGAGTGCTGCGTCGGCTTGGTTTTCACCTCACCGGAAGCCGCCATATAAGGCACCAACGTCAGGTGCATGTAGAGAGTGCGCTCGCGGCCCACTTCTACCGCCATCTGACGGATAGCTTCAAGGAACGGCAGGGATTCGATGTCACCCACCGTACCGCCGATTTCTACCAGCGCAACGTCATGGCCTTCGCCACCGGCAATAATGCGCTCTTTAATCGCGTTAGTGATGTGCGGAATAACCTGTACGGTTGCACCCAGATAGTCGCCACGACGCTCTTTACGCAAAACCTCGGAGTAGATACGACCAGTGGTGAAGTTGTTGCGACGGGTCATTTTGGTGCGGATAAAACGCTCGTAGTGACCCAAATCCAGATCGGTTTCAGCGCCGTCTTCGGTAACGAACACTTCACCATGCTGGATTGGACTCATAGTCCCTGGATCGACGTTAATGTACGGATCCAATTTCATCATGGTGACGTTGAGGCCACGGGCTTCAAGAATGGCTGCCAGGGAGGCTGCGGCAATGCCTTTACCCAGAGAGGATACGACCCCGCCGGTCACAAAAATATAGTTCGTTGTCATGCTGAACCTGAGAAGTTAGGTTTAAAAGACGATGGAATAACCAGGACGGGAAAGCAGTATACCCGATGATGGTCTACGCCACAAACTTTCATTGCCCCTCTCCTCTGTTCTTCAGGCCGCATCTGCATTGGCTTCTGTCACTCACCCCAGACGCGGCGCGTTTCGCTGCGTCTGAAGATTCGCTCGGTTGCCGCCTTGCTGCGACCCGAATTACTCGAAGAGGCGATTCTCAAGGCATTTCAACAAACTTAAGGAGTGTGAAAATAGCCACTTTTGGGTAAATGTTTTTGACGCAAATCAAGCGCTTGTTATTTAAAAAATCACACAAATCGCGCTTACTGGAACAAATGCTTTAAAGATCATGTTCCTGGCGTTTTACCTGTTGCCAGACATTTTCCATTGTTTCCAGATCTACACCGGTCATTTCCAGACCGCGTTCGCGCACAATACGCTCAACTTCGCGAAAACGCCGCTCAAATTTCAGGTTGGCTTTTTGCAACGCCACTTCCGCTTTGACGCCAAGATGACGCGAAAGGTTGACGGTCGCGAAGAGCAAATCGCCGACTTCCTCTTCCAGTTTCGCTTCATCAACCACCGCTTGTTTGGCTTCATCCATGACTTCGTCAATCTCTTCGTACACTTTATCGAGCACCGGGCCAAGCGACGTCCAGTCAAAGCCGACGGTCGAGCAGCGTTTCTGGATTTTGTGCGCGCGCATCAGCGCAGGCAGGCTGTGGGGAATGTCGTCCAGCGCTGAGTGCTGAGATTTTTCTGCACGCTCTTCGCTTTTAATTTGCTCCCAACGCGCCAGCACTTCCGTGCTGTTTCCCGCATGTGCATCACCGAAAATATGTGGGTGACGACGCTCCAGTTTGTCGCTGATAGCGGCGCAAATGTCGTTGAAATCGAAACGCCCTTCTTCCTGCGCCATCTGCGCATAAAAAACCACCTGGAATAGCAGGTCACCGAGCTCACCGCGTAAGTCGTCAAAATCTTCGCGCGAAATAGCGTCCAGCACTTCGTACGTCTCTTCCAGCGTGTAAGGCGCAATGGTGGCGTAAGTCTGCTCTTTGTCCCACGGGCAGCCGTTTTCCGGGTCGCGCAGTCGTTGCATAATCCCGAGCAGACGATCGATTTGAGTCATGAGAAATCCCTGGTAATAAGTGTTGAGCCTCGCCCATCAAGGCGAGGCTCGGATGAAGAGAAAATCAGCCACCGTGCAGGCGGCGAGCGTCGATGACGTCCGGCACCTGGTTGAGTTTGCCGAGCACGCGGCCCAGCACTTGCAGGTTGTAGATTTCGATATTCATATCGATGGTGGCCAGCTGTTCTTTGGTGTCGCTGCGACTGGCGACACCGAGCACGTTCACCTTCTCATTGGCGAGAATTGTGGTGATGTCGCGCAGCAGACCGCTACGGTCATTCGCCGTGACGCGCACCACCAGCGAGTAACCCGCCGAGTAGCTTTCGCCCCAGACGGCATCAACGATACGTTCCGGCGCCACGTTACGCAGCTCTTCCAGCTGATCGCAGTCGGCGCGGTGAATAGAGATCCCGCGCCCCTGAGTAATAAACCCGACGATTTCGTCACCCGGGATCGGCTGGCAGCAACGCGCAATATGGTGCATCAGATTGCCTACGCCTTCGACAACGACGCGGCCATTGTCTTTGCTGCGGCTTTGCGGCGTATACGTTTTCTGTTGCAGCTGCTTCAGCGCGGCGGCGTCCTGCTCCTCCGCGCTCGGTTTATTGAACTGCGACTGCAGGAAATTCACCATCTGATTGAGACGGATATCCCCACCGCCAATCGCCGCCAGCAACTCGTCCAGTTCGTTAAAGTTGTAGCGCGGCAGCAGGAATTTTTCCGCCTCTTTCAGGCTGATGCCAAGATGCGCCAGCTCATCGTCGAGGATCTGACGCCCCGCAAGAATATTTTTGTCGCGATCCTGTTTGCGGAACCAGGCGTGGATCTTCGAGCGCCCACGGCTGGTGGTCACATAGCCCAGGTTCGGGTTCAGCCAGTCGCGGCTTGGGTTCGGTTGCTTCTGGGTGATAATTTCGATCTGATCGCCCATCTGCAATTGATAAGTGAACGGTACGATGCGCCCACCGATTTTTGCGCCGATGCAACGGTGACCGACATCGCTGTGAATATGGTAAGCAAAATCCAGCGGCGTCGAACCTGCAGGCAAGTCCACCACATCGCCTTTCGGGGTAAAGACATACACACGGTCGTCGAACACCTGGCTGCGAACTTCGTCGAGCATCTCGCCGGAATCGGCCATCTCTTCCTGCCAGGCGATCAGTTTACGCAGCCATGCAATGCGGTCTTCGTGCGCCGAACGCGGGCCGCCAACGGTAGCGGTGCCCTCTTTGTACTTCCAGTGCGCAGCGACGCCAAGCTCTGCATCTTCATGCATCTGCCGGGTACGAATCTGGATTTCAACGGTTTTCCCGCCCGGCCCAAGCACTACCGTGTGGATAGACTGGTAACCATTCGGCTTTGGGTTAGCAACATAGTCGTCAAACTCATCCGGCAGATGGCGGTAATGGGTGTGTACAATCCCGAGCGCAGCGTAGCAGTCCTGTAAACGCTCGGCGACGATACGCACGGCACGCACATCAAACAGCTCATCAAAGGCGAGGTGTTTTTTCTGCATTTTGCGCCAGATGCTGTAGATGTGTTTCGGGCGGCCATACACTTCCGCTTTGACGCCTTCGGTCTTCATTTCGGCACGCAAATGCCCGACAAATTCGTCGATGTAGTGTTCGCGATCGATACGGCGTTCGTGCAGCAGCTTGGCGATGCGTTTGTACTCCGCCGGATGCAGATAACGGAAGCAGTAATCTTCCAGTTCCCATTTGAGCTGCCCGATGCCCAGCCGGTTCGCCAGCGGGGCGTAGATATTAGTACACTCTTTCGCCGCCAGTACGCGCTCATCTTCTGGCGCATCTTTCACTTCGCGCAGATGAGCGATACGTTCCGCCAGCTTGATAACTACGCAGCGGAAATCATCCACCATCGCCAGCAGCATACGACGAACGTTATCGACTTGTTCGGAGGAGACGGAATCGGTGTGGGTGGCTTTCAGCTGGCGGATAGCCGCCATATCGCGTACGCCATGGATCAGGTTGACCACCGACGTGCCGACGCTTTCGCGCAGCACCTCTTCGCTGACCACTTCCGCATCGGCCAGCGGGAACAGCAGCGCCGCACGCAGTGTGTCGGTATCCATGCTCAGCATGGAGAGGATCTCCACCATCTCGACGCCGCGCCACAACAGTAATTCCGCGTTCGGATGTCCCTGTGTTTGTCGCAGACAATATGCCCAGGTTTCGGTTAAGCGTTCACACGACGGCTGACTGGTGATGCCCAGACTCGCGATCCATTTGGCCGGATCGAATTCACCCGCTTTGTTCAAATGCGCACTGCGTACCGCAACCATTGTCCTCTCCTTTCAGGGACCGGGCCTGTCGAACTCGACAAGCCGAAATTAATCATTTGTGATTCACAAACAACACCATCGATTCCAGGTGGCCAGTGTGCGGGAACATGTCCAGCATCGCCAGCCGCTGGATCTGGTAACCCGCATCCAATAGCGCTTCACTGTCGCGGGCAAGGGTGGCGGGGTTACAGGAAACGTACACCACTCTGCCCGGCGACAATTTTAGAATATGTTTCATCACTCCGGCAGCGCCTGCGCGTGCCGGGTCGAGTAAAACTTTGTCAAATCCACGGCTTGCCCAGGGCTGTTTCGTGACATCTTCCTCCAGATTTTCATGAAAGAATGTCACATTCTGCAAGCCATTCTGTTGCGCGTTATCCTGTGCTTTCGCCACCAAATCGGCAACGCCCTCTACACCGACCACGCTGGCCGCGCGTTTCGCCAGCGGTAGCGTGAAATTGCCCATGCCGCAGAACAGATCCAGCACCCGGTCGCCGGGCTGCACATCAAGCCACTCCAGCGCTCGCGCCACCATTTGCTGGTTAACACCATCGTTGACCTGAATAAAGTCCCGCGGGCTGAACGTTAAGCGTAGCCCGTCCGAGCTGTACCAGGGAGATTCTCCGCTAACCTGTTCCAGTATCTCGCTTTGTGGCGCGAGATACAGCGAGAGTTCCTGAGAATGCGAAAACTGTTCCAGTTTTTCTCTGTCTGTTGCACTTAATGCAACAGTGTGACGCAAAACCATTAATGGGCCATTATCGGCTTCCACCAGCTCAACATGTCCAAGCTGACGCACGGCCTGCAACCCGCTCAGGCATTCACGCAGCGGCACCAGTAATGCCTCAAGACGGGGCACCAACACCGGGCAGCGCGTGATGTTAATAATGTCGTTACCGCCCGCTTTACGAAACCCCATCTCCAGACACTGGATTTTGGGCTGCCAGCTCAGGCTGAGCCGCGCGCGGCGGCGATAGCCCCAGGGTTCGCCTGCAATCACTTCATCGACGTCCCGTTTCATCAAACGCGCCAGCGCCGCACTTTTGCTGCGCTGTTGCAGGGCAATACTGGCATGCTGCTGCTGGCAACCACCACAGACGCCAAAATGCGGGCACAGCGGCGTAACGCGCTCGTCGCTATCATTCAGGCGACGTTTCACCTCACCGCGTGAAAACTGCCGCTTCTCCTCTTTCAGCACAATGTCCGCCGTTTCGCCAGGTAACAGCCCGGGGATGAACAGCGCTTTCCCGTTATGGCGCGTAACCCCCTGCCCAAAGGGATCAAGATCAGTTACGGTTACGGTTACTTTTTGACTAGTCGTCACACGTCGTTTTGCAGAGTAGAATTGCGCCATTGCAGGGATTTATCTCATTTACAGATTAATGGCCTAATTCTCCCATAACGGAACTCCATGACCAACTACAGCTTGCGCGCACGCATGATGATCTTGATTCTGGCGCCCACCGTGCTTATCGGTGTGCTGCTCAGCATCTTCTTTGTCGTTCACCGCTATAACGATTTGCAGCGTCAACTGGAAGACGCCGGTGCCAGCATCATTGAGCCGCTGGCGGTCTCGAGCGAATACAGCATGACGTTGCAGGACAAAGATGCGATAGGCCAACTGGTGAGCGTTTTGCATCGCCGCCATTCCGATATTGTGCGGGCAATTTCCATTTACGATGGGCAGAATAACGTATTCGTTTCCTCTAATTTCCAGCTTGATGGCGATAATCTCCGGCTGGCGGAAGGGCAACCTTTTCCGCGCAGGCTCAGCGTCTCCCGGCGCGGCGATGTGATGATCCTGCGCACGCCCATTCTTTCCGAAGGATTTACGCAAACCAACACGGCACTACCAGCGGATAAAATTACCGGCAACATGCTCGGCTATGTGGCGCTGGAGCTGGATCTCAAATCGGTTCGTTTGCAGCAGTACAAAGAGATTTTTATCTCCAGCCTGATGATTTTGTTCTGTATAGGCATTGCGCTGATTTTCGGCTGGCGCTTAATGCGCGACGTAACCAGCCCGATCCGTAATATGGTCAACACCGTTGACCGCATTCGTCGCGGGCAGCTCGACAGCCGCGTGGAAGGTTTTATGCTCGGCGAGCTGGATATGTTGAAAAACGGCATCAACTCAATGGCGATGTCGCTGGCGGCCTACCATGAAGAGATGCAGCACAACATTGACCAGTCCACTTCCGATCTGCGTGAAACGCTGGAGCAGATGGAGATCCAGAACGTCGAGTTGGATCTGGCGAAAAAACGCGCCCAGGAAGCGGCGCGCATCAAATCTGAGTTCCTCGCCAATATGTCCCATGAGCTGCGCACGCCACTGAACGGCGTGATTGGCTTTACCCGCCTGACACTGAAATCTGAGCTTAACCCCACGCAGCGCGATCACCTGCTGACGATTGAACGTTCGGCGAACAACCTGCTGGCGATCATTAACGACGTGCTGGATTTCTCCAAGCTGGAGGCGGGAAAGTTAATTCTGGAAAGCATCCCGTTCCCGCTGCGTAATACGCTCGATGAGGTCGTCATCCTGCTGGCACACTCGGCGCACGACAAGGGGCTGGAACTGACGCTGAATATCAAAAACGATGTGCCGGATAACGTAATTGGTGACCCGCTGCGTCTGCAACAGGTGATCACCAATCTTGTCGGTAACGCCATCAAATTCACCGAACATGGCAATATCGACATTGTGGTTGAGAAGCGCGCCATCAGTAACAACAAAGTGCAGGTTGAGATGCAGATCCGCGATACCGGCATCGGCATCCCCGAGCGCGATCAGTCGCGGTTGTTCCAGGCGTTTCGTCAGGCCGATGCCAGCATCTCTCGCCGCCACGGCGGCACCGGCCTGGGGCTGGTGATAACCCAAAGGCTGGTCAATGAAATGGGCGGCGATATCTCCTTCCATAGCCAGCCAAATCGCGGATCCACCTTCTGGTTCCACATTAATCTCGATCTCAATCCAAATGCCATCAGCGAAGCGCCTGCCACAGGCTGTCTGGCGGGCAAACGCCTTGCCTATGTCGAGCCCAATGCGACAGCCGCGCAAAGCACGCTGGACGTGTTGCACGAAACGCCGCTGGAGGTGATTTACAGCCCGTCGTTCTCGGCGCTGCCGCAGGCGCATTACGACATTCTGCTGATGGCGATTCCGGTAACGGTACGTGAGCCGCTCAACATGCAGCACGACCGCCTCGCACGAGCCGCCGCCATGACCGACTACCTGCTGTTAGCGCTGCCTTGCCATGCGCAGGTAAACGCCGAGGAGCTGAAGCAAGATGGCGCGGCGGCCTGTCTGCTGAAACCGCTGACCACCACCCGCCTGCTGCCCGCGCTCACAGAATATTGCCGTGCGACCCGGCTCACGCAGGCTCAGCCGGTAGATGACACAAAACTGCCGATGACGGTAATGGCGGTGGACGATAACCCGGCCAACCTGAAACTCATCGGCGCGTTGCTGGAAGATCAGGTGCAGCATGTCGAGCTGTGTGAAAGCGGTATACAGGCCATTGAGCGCGCCCGCCAGCTACAGTTCGATCTGATCCTGATGGATATTCAGATGCCGGACATGGATGGCATTCGCGCCTGCGAGCTGATTCGCCAGTTGCCGCACCAGCAGCAAACGCCGGTCATCGCCGTTACGGCCCATGCGATGGCCGGACAAAAAGAGAAACTGCTCAGCGCCGGGATGAACGATTATCTGGCAAAGCCCATTGAAGAAGATAAGCTGCGCAGCCTGCTGCGCCGTTATAAGCCCGGCCCGGATATCGGCAGTTGGCTGATGCCACCGGAACAGGCAGTAGCACCGGCGGACATTGTTGTTGACGCCGACACCACGCTCGACTGGCAACTGGCGCTGCGCCAGGCTGCCGGGAAATCGGATCTGGCGCGCGAGATGCTGCATATGCTGGTCGAGTTCCTGCCGGAGATCCGCAATATGGTGGAAGAACAGCTGGTTGGCGAAGCGCCGCAAGGGCTATCTGAAGGGATCCATAAGTTACACGGCAGTTGCGGTTACAGCGGCGTACCGCGGCTGAAAAACCTCTGCCAACTGATTGAACAGCAGCTACGCAGTGGCGTTGCGGCCGAAGAGCTGGAACCGGAGTTTCTGGAATTGCTCGATGAGATGGATAACGTCACCCGCGAAGCACATAAATTGCTGGGGTAGCCTGCCGCATAACCGCTGGCGGGAGTTGAGGTTGGACACGTTGTGTATCCGCAAGTGGATAATCAACGCATTGATTATCCACTCAGCGTACCAGCGCCAGGCCAGTGAGGATGCGCTGATACAAGCCCGGTAAGCCTGCATGCTACCGGGCGGTTTACGTTACAGCTTCTGCCCTGCTTTCAGCACTGCCGCCACGTTGCGCGCGGTCATGCGGACATTTTCGCCGGCATTTTCCAGCGCGTCTTCCAGCGAACAGACCTTGTAGATCACACTGAACACCGCATCGATACCGTGATGGTGTACCACGCCAACATCGGCGGTCAGGCTGCCGGCAATGCCAATAACCGGAATATTATGGCGCTTCGCCACTTTCGCCACGCCCACCGGCACTTTGCCGTGCACCGTCTGGCTATCGATACGCCCTTCGCCGGTGATCACCAGGTCAGCGCCAATCACGTACTCATCCAGCGCCAGCGCATCGGTGACAATCTCGATACCCTGGCGCAACTCTGCGCCGCAAAACGCATACAGCGCGGCACCCATCCCCCCTGCCGCGCCGCCGCCCGCCAGGTGCAGCACGTCCAAATCCAGGTCGCGGGCAATGATCCGCGCATAATGCCCGAGGGCTTTATCGAGCCTGTCGATCATCTCCGGCGTCGCCCCTTTCTGCGGGCCAAACACCGCCGACGCGCCCTCTTTTCCGGTGAGTGGATTGGTCACATCGCAGGCCACTTCGATACGGCACCCGGCAAGGCGTTTATCCAGTTGCGCGGTATCAATTCGCGCCAGCGTTTCCAGCGCCGCACCACCCAGCGCAATCTGCTGGCCATTCTCATCCAGCAGCTTTGCGCCCAGCGCCTGCACCATGCCAGCACCACCGTCATTGGTCGCACTGCCGCCAATGCCAATGATGATATGTTTAACGCCCGCGTCCAGCGCATGGCGAATCAACTCGCCGGTGCCCCAGGACGTGGTGATGAGCGGATCGCGTTTGGCGGGGGGTACCATTTCCAGCCCGCTGGCGGCGGCCATTTCGATAAAAGCGGATTGCTCGTCGCCAGAAATCCCGTAGAACCCTTCAGCCTGCTCGCCGAGCGGGCCTTTTACCGCAACCTTAACGATACGCCCGTCGGTAGCGGCGACCATGGCTTCAACCGTCCCTTCGCCACCGTCCGCCACCGGTATTTTGACGTATTCCGCCGTGGGGAAAATTTCACGAAAACCGCTCTCAATCGCGGTCGCCACATCCAGGGCACTTAAACTTTCTTTGTAAGAGTCTGGTGCGATCACAATTTTCATAAGCCATCCTTACGCATATTCACGGCTTTAAGCATACACCCAGCAAAGATGAGGAAATGCCAGCCCCCGCAAGGACTGGCAATTTCATCAACGCACCATGCACGGACGTTTGTTATCAAATTTCCAGTTCGGGATCAGGTATTGCATTCCCATTGCATCGTCACGCGCGCCGAGGCCATGTTTTTGATACAGCTCGTTGGCTTTCATCACCTGGTCCATATCCAGCTCTACGCCAAGACCCGGTTTGTTTGGCACCTGCACCATCCCGCCTTTAATTTCGAACGGTTGTTTAGTCAGGCGCTGGTTGCCCTCCTGCCAGATCCAGTGCGTATCGATAGCGGTGATATTGCCCGGTGCCGCAGCGGCAACATGGGTGAACATCGCCAGCGAAATATCAAAGTGGTTATTCGAGTGCGAGCCCCAGGTCAGACCGAACTCGTGGCACATTTGCGCCACACGTACCGACCCCTGCATGGTCCAGAAGTGCGGGTCAGCCAGCGGGATATCCACCGATTGCAGTGACAGCGTATGGCCCATTTGACGCCAGTCGGTGGCAATCATATTGGTGGCGGTCGGCAGGCCGGTCGCGCGGCGGAACTCCGCCATCACTTCACGACCGGAGAAGCCCTGTTCCGCGCCGCACGGATCTTCCGCGTACGCCAGCACGCCTTTCAGGTGCTTACCAATTTTTATCGCTTCATCCAGCGACCAGGCACCGTTCGGATCGAGCGTGACGCGCGCCTGCGGGAAGCGTTTTGCCAGCGCGGAAATCGCTTCGGCTTCTTCCATTCCCGCCAGCACGCCGCCTTTCAGTTTGAAATCGTTAAAACCATATTTCTCATACGCGGCTTCTGCCAGACGCACTACGCGATCCGGCGTCATCGCCTCTTCGTGACGCACGCGATACCAGTCGCACTTGTCATCCGGCTGGCTCTGGTACGGGAGCGGCGTTTTTTTGCTGTCGCCAACGAAGAACAGGTAACCGAGCATCTCTACTTCGCTGCGCTGCTGGCCCTCGCCAAGCAGGGAAGCGACGTTCACACCGAGGTGCTGACCGAGCAGATCAAGCATCGCCGCTTCAATGCCGGTCACCACGTGGATCGTAGTACGCAGATCGAAAGTTTGCAGGCCACGGCCACCGGCGTCGCGGTCGGCAAAGTTATTGCGCACGGTGTTGAGGATATTTTTGTACTCACCCAGCGTCTTACCGACCACCAGCGGAATAGCGTCTTCCAGCGTTTGACGGATTTTCTCGCCGCCGGGGATTTCCCCCACACCGGTGTGGCCGGCGTTGTCTTTAATCACCACGATATTGCGGGTGAAGAACGGGGCGTGCGCGCCGCTCAGGTTCATCAACATGCTGTCGAGGCCCGCAACCGGGATAACCTGCATGGAGGAGACAACGGGTGTCGAACTGTATGTGCTCATTTTTTTAATCCTTTTGGTCTATCAATGACGTCCAAAAACGGGGCGTTTTTTGTCAAACGTCCAGCCTGGGATGAGGTACTGCATCGGGCCTGCGTCATTGCGCGCGCCGCCGGGCAGCGTCTTGTATGCCGCGTGCGCTTTTTCGATTTGCGTCCAGTCGATCTCTACACCAAGGCCTGGCGCATCGGGTACGGCGATTTTTCCCTGGCGGATCTCCAGCGGCTGTTTGGTCAGGCGTGCGTCGCCCTCCTGCCAGATCCAGTGCGTGTCGATGGCGGTCGGCGTTCCCGGTGCTGCCGCGCCAACGTGGGTGAACATCGCCAGCGAGATATCGAAATGGTTGTTGGAGTGGCAGCCCCAGGTTAATCCCCAGTCGTCGCACAGTTGCGCCACGCGTACCGCGCCGGAAAGCGTCCAGAAGTGCGGATCCGCCAGCGGGATATCCACCGCGTTTAGCATCACCGCATGGCCCATTTCACGCCAGTTGGTGGCAATCATATTGGTCGCTACCGGCAAGCCGGTGGCGCGGCGGAACTCCGCCATCACTTCACGCCCGGAAAAGCCCTGTTCCGCGCCGCACGGATCTTCCGCGTAGGTCAGCACATCATTAAGGCCTTTGCACAGGCTGATGGCTTCGTCGAGCAGCCAGGCGCCGTTGGGATCAACCGTGATGCGCGCCTCCGGGAAGCGTTTTTTCAGCGCCCGCACGGTGTCGATCTCTTTTTCGCCCGGCAGTACGCCGCCCTTGAGTTTGAAATCTTTAAAGCCGTAGCGATCCTGCGACGCTTCTGCCAGGCGCACGACCGCATCGCTGTTCATCGCTTCCTGATGACGCAGGTGATACCACTCATGGCGGCCAGGCGTCGCGGCCAGGTATGGCAGATCGGTTTTGGTACGATCGCCGACATAAAACAGATAACCGAGCACCGTTACCGCATCGCGCTGTTTACCGGGGCCAAGCAGTTCGCACACCGGGACGTTCAGCGCTTTGCCTAACAGATCCAGCAGGGCGGCTTCCAGTGCCGCCACCGCATTCACGCGCAGCTCAAATGTCCAGGCACCTTTTCCGAAAGTGTCGAAATCCGCCGCCTGGTTGCCTTTGTGTACGCGCTGCACCACTTTATTCAATCGCGCCACTTCCTGCCCCACCACCATCGGCGTGGCGTCAACCAATGTTTTGTAGATCACGTCGCCGCCCGGCGCTTCACCGACGCCAGTGTTACCGGCGTTGTCGGTGAGCACCACGATGTTGCGGGTGAAGTAAGCGTTATGCGCGCCACCGATGTTCATCAGCATGCTGTCATGCCCGGCCACCGGAATGACCTTCATGTCGGTGATAATGGGGCTTGCTTGTGTGTTCATCATTCACGTCCTGTCACAGGTTTCAGCACGATACGCTTGATATCCCCCACCAGAACCAGGTAACTGAGTACCGCCACCAGCGCATGGATACCGACATAAATCAGCGCGCCGTTAAACGAGCCGGTCGTGCCGACGATGTAGCCAATGGCAATCGGCGTCACGATGCCGGAGATATTGCCGAACATGTTGAACAGACCGCCGCTCAGGCCGCTGATCTCTTTCGGCGCGGTATCTGCCATCACCGCCCAGCCCAGCGCACCGATACCTTTACCGAAGAAAGCCAGCGCCATGAAAGCAATAATCAGCGTTTCGGAGTTGGTGTAGTTGCAGAACACCATGCTCATGGAGAGCAGCATTCCCAATACAATTGGCGTCTTACGCGCCACGTTCAGCGAGCCGTAACGGCGCATTAACCAGTCGGAAATAATCCCGCCCAGTACGCCCCCCACAAAGCCGCAGATCGCCGGGATTGAAGCAACAAAACCCGCTTTCAAAATCGACATGCCGCGTGCCTGCACCAGATAAACCGGGAACCAGGTGATAAAGAAATAGGTCAGGGCGTTAATACAGTACTGGCCCAGATAGACGCCGATCATCATGCGGGAACCCAGCAGCTGTTTGATCTGTCCCCATTTTTCTGAGAATGGAACATGGTGCGCGCTTTTCGCCTGATCCATGTTGATCAGTGCGCCACCTTCTGCAATGTACTCCAGCTCTTTTTTGTTTACGCCCGGATGCTGGTTCGGCTCGTGGATCATTTTCTGCCACAGGAAGCTGATGAAAATGCCAAGACCGCCCATAAAGAAGAACACATGTGACCAGCCCACGGCGTGCGTCAGCCAGCCCATGATCGGCGCGAAGATCACCGTCGCGAAGTATTGCGCGGAGTTAAAAATCGCCACCGCCGTTCCCCTCTCCTGCGCCGGGAACCAGGCTGCAACGATGCGGCTGTTGCCCGGGAAGGAAGGCGATTCAGCCAGACCGACCATAAAGCGCAGGGTGAAGAGCGCAACGATGATGCCGAAGCCGCTAAAGATATCGACGAAACCTTGCAGCAAGGTAAACAGCGACCAGGTGAAGATAGACCAGAAATAGACGCGTTTTGATCCGAAGCGGTCAAGCAACCAGCCGCCCGGTATCTGGCCAATCACATAAGCCCAGGAAAACGCGGAGAAAACATAACCCATACCGACCGGATCCAGGCCTATCGCTTTGGACATCTCTGAACCGGCAATCGACAACGTGGCGCGATCGCCATAGTTGAAGGATGTGACGATAAACAGCATCACCACTATCCAGTAGCGGGCGTTGGTACGCTTTTCAGCGCCGCTCGCCGCCTGGCTAAATGTACTCATGGTTGTACTCCCGAAGCATAAATGTTCTTTTGTCCATTCATCCTGTACGGCGCAACCTGTAGGGGAAGACAGGATGATGTCATTGTGTTTTTGCTGCTCCTGCCGGGTTTGCCACACCCGGCGGGCCGCGTTTTTTTTACTGGCGAGAAAAAGTATATGGAGCGCCTTTTCAACTCTCACCGTGCAACAACACAACATTCGCCGGGCGCGGCTATGCCCTTTAAGGCATTAGCCCAGGCGGATGGGGAGTACTTCACGGAAATGAAAATGGAGCAGACCGAAGGTGGTCAAAAGAGAGGCAGCGTTAAAGAGTGTGAAATGCGTCGCTTGACGCGGCAAAAAGAGAGGTTTCCTCCCCGCTTACGGAGAGGAAGACAGCTTATTTCAGCAGGGTCGCCCAGTGCTCAACCCACGGATTAGAGACGGTTTCCGGTTCCGGGTCTTCGCTGGCGTCAATCAGCAACATCTCGCCGATACGCTGCGCACCTTGCTCTTGCAGCAGGGCATCAAACTGCTTACCCCCGCCGCAGAAATGGGCGTATGTGCTATCACCCAGGGCAATCACGCCATAGTGCAGATTGGGCTGATACCCCACGGTATCGCGCAGATAATGGAACAGTGGCGCAATACTTTCCGGCAAATCGCCCTGACCGGTCGTGGAGGTCACTATCAGCGCGTAATTGCCTTTGTTGTTTTCCCAGTCGCTGGCTTCGGGATCTTCAAATACCGTCGCCTTGTGGCCCTGCGCCTGTAAGATCTCCTGCGCTTCTTCCGCCACCAGCAGCGAATTGCCGTACATGGTGCCAACAAAAATTCCGACCTTCGCCATAGCTCATCACTCCTTGCGTGATTCCAGATTGCCCTCATCCTGGCGGCTCACTGGCAAGAACTCAACCCTTTCATTTTCAGGGAGAAGCCCGCGCCAGCCAAAGTGCGACAGCGCGCCCATCCAGGTTTCATCCAGCCCGGCGCGGATCGTTAACGGCTCGCCGGTAAAAGGGTGAGTGAGCGTTAACTGGCTGGCATGCAGCATCAAGCGGTTGCAGCCAAAGTGTTCCGCCGCGCTACGATTTTGCCGCAAATCGCCGTGTTTACTGTCGCCAATAATCGGATGGCGCAAATGCGCCAGATGGCGACGCAATTGGTGCTTGCGGCCCGTTTTCGGTTCCAGTTCAACCAGACCATAGCGCGTGGTGGGAAATTTGCTCGTCGCCACTGGCATTTCGCACGTTGCCAGCCCGCGATAGTGCGTTACGGCTGGCTGCGCCTCTTTATCGGCGCGGGCGAACTTGTCGGCCACTTTATCCAGCTCTTCGACCAGCGGATAATCCAGCAACGCCTCTTCCATCAGCCAGCCACGCACAATGGCGTGATAGCGTTTTTGAATCTGATGTTGCTCAAATTGCTGTGCTAAGCGGCGACCGGCCTCGCTGGATAAGCCCATTAACAACACGCCGGAAGTGGGCCTGTCGAGGCGATGGGCGGTAAAAACGTGCTGGCCGATTTGGTCACGCACCGTTTGCATGACCACCACTTTTTCATCGCGATCTAACCAGCTACGGTGAACCAGCCAGCCGGAAGGTTTATTCACCGCCACCAGCCACTCATCCTGGTAAATAATCTCCAGCATCAGGCGTTTTCGTCGCTGAACAGCGCATCGAGCTGCTGTAAATGCACCAGCATCACTTCTCGGGACGGATGGGTCGCCTCAAGGGCAATTTCATAGTATGGTGCGATGGCGAATGCCTGCGGCAAAGGCTGTTGACTATCCAGCAGAGCGTGCATACGCGGAATAAGCACCCACTGCAGCCATTCGAATGGCTCAAGGGTATCCATGCAAAAAGGCTGCGTGCTTTCAAAGGCGCTTGCCGCTGGCGCGTTGGTTTGCCAAAGATTCTGTTCGCGCAGTTGCGCTTCGAGAAGATGAAGTTGCTCACGCACACGTTGATGTTGAGTCATATAAACCCCCGGAATAATCAGACTGGCGCGCAGCATACCAAAGAGCGGAACAAATAAAAAAAGGGAGCACTGTAAAAACAGTGCTCCCGGTTCGTTTCGCAGCAGTCCCGCTACTCGTATGCTCCCTGCTCATCCATGAAAACTTTTCCTGCGGTCTCCTGACCCGTTCATCCTTAAACAGCGCATCTTGCTCACACCACCCCGATGTGACTTGGCCTCATCCGTAAAGCGTGTCCTGGATCTTCCTGATCTGCCGGGTATCCTTACCGGCTCTCATTCTCCTTCCTGGAGGTGTCCGTTAACGCATTCCAGCGATGTCCCTTTGCTTCGTCCTGAAGCCTTTCCTTGCAGCACCGTCCTGGTGAGTCCTCGAAACAACATCATCCTGATGTACGCTTCGTTGTCAGACTCCGTGTCGACACAGATAGAATCACCGATTCCGTGACGTCTTACAAGAAGACTTAACACAAATTCAGCTTTGAATGAAACCATAGCAGGAAAAGGGTTTTAGATTAACCTCATGATTTATATTAATTATGAATGAGAAGGCGCATCAGAATTATGGAAAAAGACCTGGCGATCTCTTACAGGTCGTGTAAGAGATCTCTCACAAGATGAGTAGTATTGAGGATTACACAACGGGTTCGAGCTGGTCGAGGAATGCCGCGAGGCTTGGGGCGAGAACGGTGCGCTGACGCGTACCCAGCGTCTCTTTCACCACTTCGCCGCTCAGGTTACACAGCGAAATCACATCCAGTTCGCTGTCGAGCGTAGCAATAAAAAGTGTAGGCGATAACTTCAGCCTTTTTTGCGTAACCAGGTGACCAATCAGATTTTCCTGCATACGCACGAAGTCATCCTCACTCCACGTTTGCAGCAGCGTCAGCGTCAGTTCGCCAAAACGCGCGGTCATATCACCGGCAAATTGTGTGGTGTAAAAGGTATGGAGCGGCGTTTGTACCACAATTTCCATGGCCTGTTCAATTGGGTTTACATTTCGTTCTGGTACGAACGGTTTTGGCTGCCAGATAACGTATTTGTCGGTGGAAGAAATAATGCACGGCGAGGGAATACCGTAAAGCGCTTCGCTTTGCGGCCAGCTGTCTCGCTGTGTGTGCCACGCATTACAGTAACGTTCCGTAAAGGCTTTCAGGGCATGCGCCGTCTCTTTTTCCACCGATTTCTCTCTTCACATAAGCCAGGATAAACTCTGCGTCATAGTTTACCTGCAAAATGGCGATGAAACATGTCCTCTTATGATAACCATCAGGCGCTGGCTGGCCTGACGCTTGGCAAAACCACCGATTACCGCGACACCTATGACGCCAGCTTGCTGCAAGGCGTTCCCCGTTCGTTAAACCGCGATCCGTTAGGCTTAAAAGCCGACAGCTTGCCTTTTCGCGGCGCGGATATCTGGACGTTGTATGAGCTCTCCTGGCTCAATGCGAAGGGTTTGCCGCAGGTGGCGGTTGGTCACGTTGAGCTGGATCACGCCAGCGTCAATTTGGTGGAATCGAAAAGCTTCAAGCTCTATCTCAACAGTTTTAACCAGACACGTTTTGCCAGCTGGCAAGAGGTACACGACACGTTGCAACGTGATTTAAGCGCCTGCGCCCAAGGCGCCGTGAACGTGGTGCTGTATCGCATTGATGAGCTGGAAGGGCAGCCGATTGCGCATTTCCCTGGGGTCTGTATCGACGACCAGGATATTGAGATCGCAAATTACGAATTTGACGCCGCGCTGTTAACCGATGCCGCCAGCGGAAAGCTTGTGGAAGAGACGCTGGTCAGCCATTTATTAAAATCGAACTGCCTGATCACCCACCAGCCAGATTGGGGCTCAGTGCAAATCCAGTATCGCGGCGCGCAAATCGACCGTGAAAAATTGCTGCGCTACCTGGTCTCTTTCCGTCATCACAATGAGTTTCATGAGCAGTGTGTCGAGCGCATCTTCACGGATATTCTGCGTTTCTGCCGGCCTGAAAGCCTGAGCGTGTACGCGCGCTATACCCGACGCGGCGGGCTGGATATCAATCCGTGGCGCACCAATACCGATTTTGTCCCTGCAACCGGTCGGTTAGTACGCCAGTAAATCACAACTTTTTATCGCTCTGCGTGGAAGATCCCACGCGACAGGTTGTTAAACGTCATAAGCCAGGGCTATTGTAATCACGGGAAAGATAAAATTTTCGTCCCGTAAGGAGTTCACTTGATTACACATATTAGCCCGCTTGGCTCAATGGATATGCTGTCGCAGCTGGAAGTCGATATGCTTAAACGCACGGCCAGCAGTGACCTGTATCAACTGTTTCGCAACTGCTCGCTCGCTGTACTGAACTCAGGGAGCCAGACCGACAGCAGCAAAGAGCTGCTCTCCCGTAACGAAAGTTTTGATATCAACGTGTTACGCCGTGAACGCGGCGTAAAGCTGGAGTTGATCAACCCACCGGAAGAGGCCTTTGTCGACGGGCGCATTATCCGCTCGCTGCAGGCCAACCTGTTTGCTGTTCTGCGCGACATTCTCTTCGTTAATGGACAGATACATAACGCCGGACGCGTTCAGCATTTAAATCTGGAAAGCTCCATTCATATCACCAACCTGGTGTTTTCCATTTTGCGTAACGCCCGCGCGCTGCATGTCGGCGAAGCGCCGAGCATGGTGGTCTGCTGGGGCGGCCACTCGATTAACGAAACCGAGTACCTCTACGCGCGCCGCGTGGGAACCCAGCTTGGCCTGCGTGAGCTGAACATCTGTACGGGCTGTGGCCCAGGCGCGATGGAAGCGCCCATGAAAGGTGCCGCCGTCGGTCACGCGCAGCAACGTTATAAAGAGGGCCGTTTTATTGGCATGACCGAACCGTCGATCATTGCCGCTGAACCGCCAAACCCGCTGGTCAACGAACTGATCATCATGCCGGATATTGAAAAACGTCTGGAAGCGTTTGTCCGTATCGCGCACGGCATCATCATCTTCCCGGGTGGCGTAGGCACGGCGGAAGAGTTGTTGTATCTGCTGGGGATTTTGATGAACCCGGCCAACAAAAACCAGGTACTACCGCTGATCCTGACCGGGCCAAAAGAGAGTGCGGACTATTTCCGTGTGCTGGACGAATTTATCGTTAACACGCTGGGCGAAGCCGCGCGACAACACTACACCATCATCATTAATGATGCGGCTGAAGTGGCGCGGCAGATGAAAAAAGCGATGCCGCGCGTGAAAGAGAACCGTCGTGAAACCGGGGATGCCTATAGTTTCAACTGGTCTATCCGTATCGCGCCGGATCTGCAGGTGCCGTTTGAACCGACGCACGAAAATATGGCTAACCTGAAACTTTATCCGGATCAGCCGGTGGAAACGTTAGCGGCGGATCTGCGCCGGGCGTTCTCAGGCATCGTGGCGGGTAACGTGAAAGAGCACGGCATTCGGGCGATTGAGGAGTTCGGCCCGTATAAAATTCATGGCGATAGCGACATGATGCGCCGTATGGATGACCTGCTACAGGGCTTTGTCGCCCAGCATCGTATGAAACTGCCAGGCAGCGCGTACATTCCTTGCTACGAAATCTGCGCCTGATCTTCCAGGGCGACGTATAAGTCGCCCTTATACCTCGGATTTTCCCCGTATAACTCGCATGCCTATCACCAGCATATTCATATGTTACAGCGCCCCTTAAACGCCGATAAATCACTGCGATAGCGGTTTTTTACAGGGCATTTATCGTCTTTCAGCGGTGTGCGTTTGATCGCAAATCTTGCTGGTGATAGCCTTCGCGCCCATAAATTTCATCTCTCGATCATTAAGTAGAGAGATGGTCTAAATATATCCACATAAAAAGTGATTTATTGCAATTGCGATCCCGATCACTGATAGAGTCATAACATAAATGTATCTTTCCGCCGCAAATAATTGCGGAAAGAAATTATAAAAAAACCGTGATTGACCGAATTTAATATTACCGCCAGCCTGTCAGGCATTTTATTCGCCCGTCATGCCAGCATTTTGCTTTTCCCAGGAGATTTATAAATGGAAACCACTCAAACCAGTACGCTGGCCACATCGGCTACACGAAGTTCATGGCGCAAAACGGATACCATGTGGATGCTGGGCCTGTACGGTACTGCCATCGGCGCTGGTGTACTGTTCCTGCCAATTAACGCCGGCGTTGGCGGTTTAATTCCGCTGATCATCATGGCCATCCTCGCTTTCCCAATGACTTACTTCGCACACCGCGGTCTGACTCGCTTTGTGCTGTCGGGTAAAAACCCGGGTGAAGACATCACCGAGGTGGTTGAAGAGCACTTCGGTATCGGCGCGGGTAAACTGATTACCCTGCTCTACTTCTTCGCTATCTACCCGATCCTGCTGGTCTACAGCGTGGCGATCACCAACACCGTTGACAGCTTTATGACCCACCAGTTGGGTATGACGCCGCCGCCGCGCGCCATTCTGTCGCTGATCCTGATTGTCGGCATGATGACCATCGTGCGTTTTGGCGAGCAGATGATTGTAAAAGCGATGAGTATTCTGGTGTTCCCGTTTGTTATCGCCCTGATGTTGCTGGCCGTTTACCTGATCCCGCAGTGGAACGGCGCAGCACTCGACACGCTGTCTTTGAACAGTACTTCCGCGACCGGTAACGGCCTGTGGATGACCTTGTGGCTGGCTATTCCGGTGATGGTGTTCTCCTTTAACCACTCGCCGATCATCTCCTCGTTTGCGGTGGCAAAACGTGAAGAGTACGGCAACGAAGCAGAGAGCAAATGTTCACGTATTTTGGCGTTCGCACACATCATGATGGTGCTGACGGTAATGTTCTTCGTATTCAGCTGCGTACTGAGCCTCTCTCCGGCTGACCTGGCATCGGCGAAACAGCAGAACATCTCGATTCTTTCTTACCTGGCAAACCACTTTAACGCACCGATCATCGCCTGGATGGCACCGATCATTGCGATGATCGCCATCACCAAATCTTTCCTCGGCCACTATCTGGGTGCGCGTGAAGGTTTCAACGGTATGGTGATCAAGTCCCTGCGTGGCAAAGGTAAAAGCATCGAAATCAACAAGCTGAACCGCATTACCGCGCTGTTTATGCTGCTGACCACCTGGGCTGTAGCAACCTGGAACCCGAGCATCCTCGGAATGATTGAAACTCTGGGCGGCCCGATTATCGCGATGATCCTGTTCCTGATGCCGATGTACGCCATCGCCAAAGTACCGGCAATGCGTAAATACAGCGGCAAAATTAGCAACATCTTCATTGTTATCATGGGTCTTATCGCTATCTCCGCGATCTTCTACTCTCTGTTCAGCTAATCTCTTTCGCGCCGCTCTCCATGGGCGGCGCGACTCTCATTGCAATGGATAATGCGTCATGATCAGCGTATTCGATATTTTTAAAATCGGCATTGGCCCTTCCAGCTCGCATACCGTTGGCCCAATGAAAGCCGGTAAACAATTCACTGACGATCTGATTGCTCGCCGCATGCTGCACGACGTGACCCGTGTAGTAGTAGACGTTTACGGTTCCCTCTCTCTGACCGGTAAAGGGCACCATACCGATATCGCTATCATTATGGGTCTGGCGGGTAACCTGCCGGATAGCGTTGATATCGATGCTATTCCAGGATTTATTCAGGACGTAAACACGCACGGCCGCCTGCTGCTGGCTAACGGCGAGCACGAAGTCGAGTTTCCGGTCGATCAATGCATGAACTTCCATGCCGATAACCTCTCGCTGCATGAGAACGGCATGCGTATTACCGCGCTCGCGGGCGACAGGGTTCTCTATAGCCAGACCTATTACTCCATCGGCGGCGGTTTTATTGTCGACGAAGAACATTTTGGCCAGACCAACAACGCGCCTGTCGCCGTACCTTATCCGTACAAAAATGCGGCGGATCTGCAACGTCACTGTCAGGAAACCGGGCTTTCACTCTCTGGTCTGATGATGAAGAACGAACTGGCGCTGCACAGCAAAGAGGAGCTGGAACAGCACCTCGCACGCGTCTGGGAAGTGATGCAGGGCGGTATTGAGCGCGGAATTACCACCGAAGGCGTGTTGCCGGGCAAATTACGCGTGCCGCGCCGCGCCGCGGCGCTGCGCCGTATGCTGGTCAGCAGCGATAACACCAGTAAAGATCCGATGCAGGTCGTCGACTGGATCAACATGTTTGCGCTGGCGGTTAACGAAGAGAACGCCGCCGGTGGTCGCGTGGTGACTGCGCCAACCAATGGCGCGTGTGGCATTGTGCCGGCAGTACTGGCTTATTACGACAAGTTTATTCGTCAGGTAAACGCGAATTCACTGGCTCGCTATCTGCTGGTCGCCAGCGCGATTGGCTCGCTCTATAAAATGAACGCCTCCATCTCCGGCGCGGAAGTAGGCTGCCAGGGCGAAGTGGGTGTTGCCTGTTCGATGGCCGCCGCAGGCCTTGCGGAACTGCTCGGCGCAAGCCCGGCGCAGGTCTGCATCGCGGCGGAAATCGGTATGGAACACAACCTCGGTCTGACTTGCGATCCGGTCGCAGGCCAGGTACAGGTTCCGTGCATCGAGCGCAACGCCATTGCGTCAGTAAAAGCGGTAAACGCCGCGCGTATGGCGCTGCGCCGTACCAGCGAGCCGCGCGTCTGCCTGGATAAAGTCATCGAAACCATGTACGAAACCGGGAAAGATATGAACGCCAAGTACCGCGAAACCTCACGCGGTGGGCTGGCGATGAAGATCGTGACCTGCGATTAAGCCCTGCCAGATGCCTCGTTTTGCGAGGCATCTTCCTGATTATTCCCCGCTTCATAGCCTCACGCCGCACGCGATGTTACCCTTAGGCACGATTTCAAGGAGGGTATCTGTGGCTCATCTGTTAATTGTCGACGCGCTTAATCTTATCCGCCGGATCCACGCGGTACAGGGATCGCCCTGTGTAGACACCTGCCTGCACGCGCTGGAACAACTCGTCGTTCACAGCCAGCCGACGCACGCTGTGGCGGTGTTTGATGATGAGGCTCGCAGCCAGGGCTGGCGTCACCAGTTATTACCCGACTATAAAGCCGGGCGACCGCCCATGCCGGAGACGCTGCATGCCGAGATGCCCGCTTTGCGCAGTGCTTTTGAACAGCGTGGCATTCGTTGCTGGGCCACGCCGGGTAACGAAGCGGACGATCTCGCCGCGACGCTGGCGGTAAAAATGGCGCAGGCCGGGCAGCAGGCGACAATTGTTTCTACGGACAAAGGCTATTGCCAGTTGCTTTCCCCAACCATTCGTATCCGCGACTATTTTCAGAAACGCTGGCTGGATGCGCCCTTTATCGCGCAGGAATATGGTGTCACGCCGCAACAATTGCCGGATTACTGGGGGCTGGCGGGGATCAGCAGTTCTAAAGTGCTAGGCGTTGCCGGTATTGGCCCGAAAAGCGCCACCCAACTGTTAAACACCTTCCCGACGCTGGAAGTATTGTACGAGAATCTTGCGGACGTGCCGGAAAAGTGGCGGCAAAAACTGGAAGCGCATAAAGCAATGGCATTTACCTGTCGCGATGTGGCGCGACTGCAAACGGATCTGCAACTGGACGGCAATTTACAACAGCTGCGGCTGACACGCTAAGTAAAGCCCGCTCGGTGGCGGGCTATTCGCTTTGCTTCAGCCTTATTTCAACCCTTATAAGGATGGTGCTTTAGCCAATGTTCGGCGATATCCTGGCGACGGCAGATCCAGACATCGCTGTGGCTTTGCACGTAATCAAGAAAACGCTGCAGTGCACGAAAGCGCCCGGGCCGCCCGAGCAGGCGGCAGTGCATGCCAATCGACATCATCTTTGGCGCATACGCCCCTTCTTCGTACAGCACATCAAAACTGTCTTTCAGATAGGTATAAAACTGTTCAGCGGTGTTAAAACCCTGAGCCGTGGCAAAGCGCATATCGTTGGCATCAAGCGTATACGGCACAATCAGATGCGGCTTCCCTTCCACCGTGGTCCAGAAGGGTAAATCATCGCCGTAATAGTCGCTGTCGTAGAGAAAATCGCCCTGCTCGACCACCAGCTTACGGGTGTTTGGGCTGTCACGCCCGGTGTACCAGCCAAGCGGCTTTTTGCCAAACAGCGTTTGCAGGATCTCAATCGCCTGCTGCATGTGCTGGCGTTCGGTTTGAATATCAAGATCCTGATAATGGATCCAGCGCCAGCCGTGGCTTACCACGTCGTAGTCTGCCGCTTTGATCGCCTCGACGATTTCCGGGTTACGCGCCAGCGCCATTGCCACGCCAAAAACCGTGAGTGGCAGGCCACGTTGCTGAAAAGCCTGATGAATACGCCAGAACCCTGCGCGCGATCCATACTCATACAGCGAGTCCATCGACATATGCCGCGCGGGATAGCTGGCAGCGCCAATAATATCTGACAAAAATTGCTCTGAACCCGCGTCACCATGCAGCACATGGTTCTCGCCGCCTTCTTCAAAATTAAGGACAAACTGGACGGCAATGCGCGCTCCACCCGGCCAGCGGGCATGCGGCGGTTTTCCCGCATAACCCGCCATATCGCGGGGGTAGTCGGCGGTGAAATGCCAGAAAGGTTTGTCCGTTGCTGATTGCATGCTGATTCGACCTCTTTACGGGGCCGCTTTCAGCAAAGCTGTTCGAAACATCCTGAAAGCGGCTTTTTATTGGGATACGCGAGATCGCCGTATTTGCTGGTGCCAAGCCCCAGCGAGAGAAGGGATTCCACCATCTTCACCGCGGCCGTAACGCCGTCGATCACAGGCATGCCAAGCTCTTGCGTCAACTCGCTGGCAAGGTTCGCCATGCCGCCGCAGCCCAGCACAATGGCACCGCTATGATCTTCCCGTTTAGCTTGTATACAACGTTCGCGTACCTTTTGCTGAGCAAGACCCGTGCCATCTTCCAACGCCAGTACCGGTAAATCGATAGCATGCAGCGCGGCGCAGTGATGTTCGAAGCCATACTGGCGCATTAAATGACGGGCGATAATCACCGTGCGTGGCAGCGTGGTAACAATCGAGAACCGCGTCGCCACAAGCGTTGCCATGTGCATAGCCGCTTCAGCAATACCGATAACCGGCCCGCTCGCCAGCTCGCGCGCCGCCAGTAATCCGGGGTCACCAAAACAGGCAACCACGTGTCCTTGTGCGCCCTGGGTTTTACCCTGTTTGATTTGCTCCAGCACGCCAATCGCCGCAATAGCTTCATCAAAATGTCCTTCGATTGATTCCACTCCCTGCGAGGGGCAACTGGCAAGAATGGTGGTGCCTGGCGACGCCACGCTGCGCGCCGCGCTGGCGATGGTGGCGGTCATTTCCGGGCTGGTATTGGGATTGATAACTTGTATACAAAACTGGCTCATCAGTGTTCTCCTGGCGCACCAAACAGGCGGGCGAAGTCCGGTACTGTCTCGCCGCTGCGCTCAAAGCGCAGGCTGGAAACAATGTGATCAAAGTGGTGGGCCATCGCATCACTGAGCCCCGGCAGATCCTTTTTACGCAGCAGCGTAACCAGTTGGTCATGATCGTCACAGCGGCAACCGCGCTGCCAGGGCGCGCCCCAGGCGGCTATCACCAGCGACGAACGCTGCGCCAGCGTGGTAATAATGTCAGTCACCACCTCATTACCGGAAATGGCCTGCAGCTGGATATGGAAAGCCGCAGAGTGGCGGATAGCCGCCGCGCCATCATGGTTTTGATGCGCCTCTTCTTCCTGCGCGATGATGTTTTCCAGTCCGGCAAGATGTGGCGGCTGAAGATGTTCCAGCACCAGCGGCAGGTTGGCGCATTCGATCATTTTACGGGTAGTAAAGATAGCTTTTGACTCTTCAACGCCAGGGTTGGCGACAAATGCACCACGTCTGGGCGTCATGGTGATCATTTGCACCGTCGCAAGGCGGGTTAAGACTTTGCGGATCCCGGTACGGCTGACGCCAAAAACTTCCGCCAGCGCCTCTTCCGGCAGTTTACTTCCCGGTGGCAATTGATGTTCAACGATGGCGGTCATTAACGATTGCCAAATGACATGCTCTTTATCTTCCAGATCTGCAGGGGTTCGCAGCCCTATTTGCTGGTTCATAGCGCAATTCCTTTGTTACTCAATTCATCTATTTTTGTATACACCGTTAATTTATTTTGTATACAAAAAATTAAAACCTGGCCTGGTTAATGCAATGAGGGATAGCAGACAACACGTCACTATCTGTATTCAGAGGAGCAGAATCCATGCCAAACCTTGAACCAAATTACGATGCCCGCTACAGCCCGCGCCTGACCAATGAAGATTTAGCGCCGACCCGCCATCAGACCTGGAGCTGGTACAATATTTTCTCTTTCTGGATGTCCGATGTGCATAGCATGGGCGGCTATGTGGTCGCCGCCAGCTTCTTCGCCTTAGGGCTTGCCAGCTGGCAGGTGCTACTTTGCCTGCTGTTGGGGATCTGTATTGTGCAGCTGTGCGCAAACCTGGTGGCGAAACCGAGCCAAATGGCCGGTGTGCCGTATGCCGTGATCTGCCGTCAGGCATTTGGCGTATTCGGCGCGAATATCCCGGCGGTGATCCGCGGGTTGATTGCGTTTGCGTGGTACGGCATTCAGACCTATCTGGCCGCCAACGCGTTGATGCTGGTGATCCTGAAGTTTTGGCCCGCCCTTACTCCCCTGACCAACGGCCATTTCCTTGGCCTGTCACATTTGGGCTGGCTCTGTTTCGGCATTATGTGGGTGCTGCAAGCACTGGTGTTCTGGCACGGGATGAGCGCGATTAAACGCTTTATCGATATCGCCGGTCCGGCGGTATACGTGGTGATGATGGCGCTGGCGGGATGGATCCTCTGGCAAACGGGTTTCGACGGCATCTCTTTTACCCTCGCCAGCAAACAACTGACGGCCGGTGAGCAAACCTGGCAGATGATCACCGCAACGGCGTTAGTGGTTTCTTACTTCTCCGGCCCGCTGCTCAATTTTGGCGATTTTTCCCGCTACGGTAAAAGCATGCAGGAGATCCGCCGCGGCAACCGCTGGGGACTGCCGTTTAACTTCCTGCTGTTTTCCATTGTCACTGTGGTGATTGTTTCCGGGACCCAATCGCTGTTTGGCAAGATGATCACCGATCCTATCGAAACAGTGAGCCATGTTGGTAGCAGCCTGGCGATGGCAATTGGCCTGCTGACGATGATCACCGCCACCATCGGCATCAATATTGTGGCGAACTTCGTCTCCCCGGCCTTCGATTTTTCTAACTGTTCCCCGCAAAAAATCAGTTTCCGTACCGGCGGGATGATCGCGGCGGTCGGCTCGGTACTGCTGACACCGTGGAATTTGTTCCAGTCTCCGGAGTTGATCCACTACACGCTGGATGTGCTCGGCGCGTTTATTGGCCCGTTGTTCGGTATTTTACTGACCGATTTTTATTTGATTAAACGCGGAAATGTGTTTGTCGACGATCTGTTTACCGACTCGCCAAACGGGCGTTACTGGTACAAAAACGGCTTTAACCCGAAAGCGATTGCTGCGCTGGCGCCATCAGTGGCGGTTGGGCTGATTATTAGCTTTATTCCGGCACTGCATGAAGTGGCCAACTTTAGCTGGTTTATTGGCGCGTTCCTCGGGGCGGGATGCTACCGCTTTCTGGCGCGTAACGAACGCGAAGGTGTGAGCAGCACATTTACCGCCCAGCGCGTGGCGGCAAAGGAGTAGAAACGACGAAGGCCTGAATCATTGCTGATTCAGGCCTTCTGAATAGTGGCGGAACGGACGGGACTCGAACCCGCGACCCCCTGCGTGACAGGCAGGTATTCTAACCGACTGAACTACCGCTCCGCGTTGTGTTCCTGTTAGGGAACGAGGCGCATATTACGGATTGCACCTGGTGCCGTCAACGCTTTTTCCATCGTTTTGAATTGTTTGCTGCAAAAATCACCCGTGCGGCGATTTTCCTGCGTTCACAAAACGATTTTACCCGCGCCACAGGCAGCTTCCGCCCTTCTTCTGCACTAAATCGAGCCGTGATTCATGGGCCATCAGCTCCTCATCACTGGCTAAAACCACACGCAAGCGGCTTGCCTGGCGAACAACACGCTGGATCTCCGCATCGCCTGTTTGCGTTTGCCCTTCGCCTTCCATCGCAAATTTCATCGATGTCTGGCCGCCGGTCATCATCAGATAGACATCAGCAAGGATTTGGGAGTCGAGTAATGCGCCGTGCAGCGTACGTTTGCTGTTGTCTATTTCGTAACGCGCGCAGAGCGCATCAAGGCTGTTACGCTTGCCGGGGAACATTTTACGCGCCAGCGCCAGGCTGTCGGTAATTTTGCAAAACGTTTCGGTTTTTGGAATACCGCGGTTCAGCTTGCTGAACTCGTAGTCCATAAAGCCGATATCAAACGACGCGTTGTGAATGACCAGCTCCGCACCGCGGATATACTCAATAAACTCATCGGCGATGTCGGCAAAGGTCGGTTTATCGAGCAGGAATTCGTCGGCGATACCGTGAACGCCAAACGCTTCCGGATCCACCAGCCGGTCAGGCTTGAGATAAATATGGAAGTTGTTACCGGTCAGGCGGCGGTTGATCACCTCCACCGCACCGATCTCAATAATCTTGTGCCCTTCATAGTGGGCGCCAATCTGGTTCATACCGGTGGTTTCGGTATCGAGGACGATCTGTCGTGTAATTGCTGTGCTCATAGCGGCCATTTATGTCAGACTTGTCGTTTTAAACACAGGAAGTCTACCAGAGATGCTTAAACAGGTAGAAATTTTCACCGACGGATCTTGTCTTGGCAACCCGGGTCCGGGCGGTTACGGCGCGATTTTACGCTATCGTCAGCATGAAAGATTGTTTAGCGAAGGCTACCGTCTCACCACCAATAACCGGATGGAACTGATGGCGGCTATTGTCGCACTGGAAGCATTAAAAGAGCATTGCGAAGTGGTGCTCAGTACCGATAGCCAGTATGTGCGCCAGGGGATCACGCAGTGGATCCATAACTGGAAAAAGCGTGGCTGGAAAACAGCGGAAAAAAAACCGGTCAAGAATGTCGATCTCTGGAAGCGACTCGATGCGGCGTTGAGCCAACATCAAATCCGCTGGGAATGGGTTAAAGGCCACGCAGGTCATCCGGAAAACGAACGTTGCGATGAACTGGCGCGCGCCGCTGCGATGAACCCAACGCAGGAAGATGTGGGCTATCAGCCCGAGAGTTAAGACTGGCGGGTCGCCCCCACGGGCTGGCGAACCCGGGGTTTGCTGAGGCTCGACTTCATGGGGTTTAGCGTAAGCGGAATGGTGCGTTTGCGCGCAACAATAAGCTGCATGCACCCCAAAGCCGGTAAATGCGTGCTAAGCAGTTTCCCGCCCTGTTTCGTCCAGGGCAGGACGCGAAAGCGGCTATAATGTAACACCTCGAAATTGAGCAACGACAGCCAGTCAAACTGGCGCATCAGGGTGAACATCCGGCTTTTTACCGCGGGTGATCGGCGCGCAAAAGGAACCGCTTTGCAAAGCCCAAGCAGGCTAATCGGGTTGAAACCGCTCATTACCAGCCAGCCGTCGTCAATTAACACGCGATCCACTTCCTGCAATAGCCGATGCGGATCGGTACACCAGGGAAGCGTATGTGCCAGCAAGCAGGCATCCACCGATTTCTCTGCGAACGGTAAATGCAGCGGATCGGCTCTGACCTGCGCTGGTTCGCCGCTAAGGGAAACATTGACCTGGTGGGAAATAGCGCAGCTTTCGGCATTGATTTCCGCGCTCAGATTGCCGATCTTAAGCAAATGAAATCCATACATTTTTGCAAACCACGGCTTAAGTTCTCCTTCCAGCGCTTCGCGGTAATACGCGCCTTTAGGTAAATCGCCCCAGCTTGCCGGTGCGACCAATGTCTTAGGAGTCCTTGCCGGTTTCATCACAACCTTCCGCTACGCTTTGAGAGGTAATTTATGAATCTTAACAGTATTCCGGCGTTCCAGGATAACTACATCTGGGTGCTGAACAATGATGATGGCCACTGCCTGATTGTCGATCCAGGCGAAGCCGCACCGGTATTACGCGTATTAGAAGAAAACCAGTGGCAACCGGAAGCTATCTTGCTCACTCACCATCACAACGACCATGTTGGCGGTGTGAAAGCGTTGCGTCAGCATTTCCCTGATGTGGTGGTTTATGGGCCGGAGGAAACGCAAGATAAAGGAACCACACAGATCGTTAAAGAGGGGGACGTTATCTCCGTTTTAGGACATGATTTTTCCGTCTTTGCCACGCCAGGTCACACTTTAGGACATATCTGTTTCTTCAGTTCTCCTTATCTATTTTGCGGCGACACACTCTTTTCGGGTGGCTGTGGGAGATTATTTGAAGGGACGGCAAGCCAGATGTATCAATCCTTTTGTAAGATTAATGCGCTTCCGGATGATACGGTGATTTGCTGTGCACACGAATATACTTTAGGGAATATGAAGTTTGCGATCAGCATCTTACCGCAGGATCCTGCACTTAACGAATATCATCGAAAAGTTAATGAGTTACGTGCGAAAAATCAAAAAACACTCCCCGTAATTCTGAAAAATGAACGACAAATTAATTTATTTTTACGCACGGAAGACGCTGATTTAATTGATGTAATTAACCAAGAAACAAAGTTGCAACACCCAGAGGAGCGTTTCGCATGGTTAAGGTCAAAGAAAGATAACTTCTGATATTTCCGGGTTGCCTTTTAAAGACGACGCCGTTATCATCGCTCGTCTTTTAAGCAACTACTATTGACACACACATGAAGGCAAAAGCGATCTTATTCGCCTCTGTCTTGCTTGCTGGGTGCCAGGCGTCTAACCATGACGGTACGGTACAACAGCATGCACAGAGCCTTTCTGCAGCTGGTCAAGGGGAAGCAGGGAAGTTTACTAGTCAGGCGCGGTGGATGGACGATGGAACATTCGCCGCCCAGAATAACAGTGACTTGTGGACCTCCATTAGCGACGAGCTAAAGATGGGAATTCCGGAAAATACCCGGATTCGCGAACAAAAACTCAAGTATTTAAGCAATAAGAGCTATCTCCACGATGTAACTTTACGGGCAGAGCCGTATATGTACTGGATAGCAGGGCAAGTTAAAAAACGTAACATGCCCATGGAACTGGTACTACTACCCATAGTGGAGAGCGCTTTTGACCCACACGCGACGTCTGGCGCCAATGCCGCAGGCATTTGGCAGATCATACCGAGCACCGGGCGAAATTATGGTTTAAAGCAGACTCGCAGCTACGATGCGCGTCGTGACATTGTGGCCTCTACCACGGCCGCGCTTGACATGATGCAGCGTCTTAACCGCATGTTTGACGGCGACTGGTTACTGACAGTCGCTGCTTATAACAGCGGTGAAGGTCGCGTGTTGAAAGCGATGAAAGCCAATAAATCGCGGGGTAAACCCACCGATTTCTGGTCGCTTTCATTGCCGCAGGAAACCAAGATTTACGTGCCTAAAATGCTGGCTTTGAGCGATATTCTCAAAAACAGTAAGCGCTATGGCGTGAGTCTGCCAACACCAGACGAAAGCCGTGCGCTGGCGCGAGTCAGACTGAGCAGCCCGGTTGAGGTCGATCAGTTGGCGGAAATGGCCGGGATTTCGGTGAACAAACTAAAAACGTTTAACGCTGGCGTTAAAGGTTCGACGTTAGGTTCAGCGGGTCCGCAGTACGTGATGGTGCCGAAGAAACACGCCGATCAACTGCGTGAATCGCTGGCATCAGGCGAAATCGCCGCCGTACAGCCAACCCAGCTGGCGGATAACACCCCGCTGACAGGCCGGAGCTACAAGGTTCGCTCAGGCGATACGCTTTCCGCCATCGCGGCGCGTCTCGGCGTTAGCGCAAAGGATATCCAGCAGTGGAATAACCTGCGCGGTTCGAACCTGAAAGTGGGCCAGAGTCTGACGGTAGGCGCAGGTAGCAGCGCGCAGCGTCTCGCCAGCAACAGCGATAGTATTACTTATCGCGTACGCAAAGGTGATTCGTTATCGAGTATTGCGAAACGTCACGGCGTGAACATCCAGGATGTGATGCGCTGGAATAACGATACCGATAATCTGCAGCCAGGCGATCAGCTGACCCTGTTTGTTAAGAACAGCGCCACACCGGATTCCTGATACAAACCGATAAAAAAGCACCGTTTCCCCACGGTGCTTTTTTTTGTCCATAGAAAACCCCCAGCCAGGCTGGGGGTCCGGAAAGCTTTCAGCTTTAAGCCAGTTATTGCCTGCTTGTCACCCCTCAAGCCGGTTTACCTGGGGTAAATTCCACCAGCAGCGGGTTGTGATCCGATGCGCGCGTGACCAGCACTGACGCTTCCTGCACATTCAAACCACGATAGAAAACAAAATCCAGCGGACGACCAAAGGCGCGGCGGCGATTGTCATCGGTAAAACGAACCTGTCGCAACGACATATCACGCGTAAAGCGATAGAGCGCATTCATCCTCGGCCGGCTCCAGGCGTTGAAATCCCCTGCCATAATCACAGGTCCGGCGTGGCGCATAATCTGATCGCCAATCGGCAACAACTGCTTGCTGTAGACATCCACGCCCAGACTGAAATTCACCGCATGGACATTCACTACCATCAGGTTACGTAAATCAGGCAGCGGGTACACGGTGACCAGCGCTGATTTCGCCAGCCGTAGAATCGGTTCCCGCTCACGTAGCGGGCAGCAATAGACTGGGTGAGCGGACGAAAGCGTCATGACGCCAGAGGGATGTTGCGGCAGCACAAACGCGGGAACCTGATCGGCAGCAAGATAGTTAGTGGTCGCAAACCTGACAAGTTCCGGTGTGGTTTGCGCTTCCTGTAACAGCACGAGATGCGCGTCTTTGCCAAAACTCTGCAGCACCGATAACCATTCGGCGCGCTGCTGCTTAAAGATATTCCATACCAGCACACGGATTTTTTCGTCGCTGCTTAAAGGCACACCTGCAGGCAACGCTTTGCCGATGCTCGCGAAAGACCCCGGCGGTAAAATTCGCTCCGCTGGCTGTCCGGCAACATATCGCATGGCATAGGTATTTTTTGGCACTTTCGGCTTCAAACCTCATTGATTTCCACACCCGGTTCCCGGGTGGTCATTCAGTTATAGGGATTTTAGCGCACACTTTCAACGCACAATCGGCAGAAAAACCACCGGTTATGGTTAGTGAGCGCTTATTAATGCCGCCAGCGCCGCGCGTGCGTGGCATCGCAGGCTTCAACATGGTTAAATAGCGTATGGATGAATAATATCGTTGCAGTGTTGCTACAGAGGCAATAATGAAAACCACCTCAGAAGAACTCGCGATTTTTGTGGCTGTTGTCGAAAGCGGCAGCTTCAGCCGGGCAGCGGAACGCCTGGGACAGGCGAACTCGGCGATCAGCCGTGCAGTAAAAAAGCTGGAGAACAAGCTGGGCGTCAATTTGCTTAATCGCACCACGCGCCAGCTCAGTTTAACCGAAGAAGGTGAGCGCTATTTCCGCCGCGTACAAAGCGTATTGCAGGAGATGGCGGCCGCAGAAACAGAGGTGATGGAAACCAAATCCACGCCGCGCGGCACGCTGCGCGTTGATGCGGCAACGCCGGTGGTGCTGCATTTCCTGATGCCGCTGATTAAACCGTTTCGTGAACGCTACCCGGAAATCAACCTTTCTCTGGTCTCAAGCGAGACGTTTATCAATTTGATTGAGCGTAAAGTGGATGTGGCTATCCGCGTGGGGAAACTGACGGACTCCAGCCTGCGCGCCCGCCCGCTGTTCAAGAGCTATCGAAAAATTATCGCCTCACCGGATTACATCGCTCGCTATGGCAAGCCTGAAACAGTCGAAGAGCTGCGCAATCATGTGTTACTCGGGTTTACCGAACCGGTCTCCCTTAACACCTGGCCGATTGCTTCTGCCGATGGTCAATTATTTGAAGCCACGCCGGATATCTCCTCAAATAGCGGAGAAACGCTTAAACACTTGTGTCTGAGTGGCAACGGTATCGCCAGTTTATCGGACTATATGATTGATAAAGAGCTGGCAAGTGGGGAACTGGTGGATTTGCTGGCGGATAAGCGCCTGCCGGTAGAGATGCCTTTTAGCGCGGTCTACTACAGCGATCGGGCGGTGAGTACACGTATTCGCGCCTTTATCGATTTTATCAGCGAACATCTGCCGCAATAACGACAACGGGAGCATGACGCTCCCGTTAAACTCTTGATTAATCCCACTTCGGCGCGAGGCCTTCCGGGCTGACCAGGCGGTCATTGCAATCAAGCTTCGCGATTTCCGCTTTATCTTCTGCATCCAGTTTCAGCGACTGTGCCAGCAGGTTGCTTGCCAGATTCTCACGCTTGGTCGAAGACGGGATTACCGCATAACCTTCGCCCATCGCCCACGCCAGGATAACCTGCGCGGGTGTAGCATTATGTTTCTTCGCGATACGGCTAATCACTTCGTCTTTCAATGCCTTACCATACGCCAGCGTCATGTAAGAGGTGATATGGATACCGTGCTGTTTCGCCCAGTCAACGACTTTGCGGTTTTGCAGATACGGTGACAATTCAATCTGGTTAGTGGCGATGTTTTCCGCGCCCACAGCGGCAATGGCCTGCTCCATCAGCGGAATGGTGAAGTTAGACACCCCAATCTGGCGCGTCAGGCCCTGCGCTTTTGCCTTCATCAGCTCCTGCATAGAGACATCAACCGCCACAGCTGCGCCCGGAGACGGCCAGTGAATCAGGGTCAGATCAACATAATCCGTACCTAATTTTTTCAGACTCTCTTTCAGACTGGGGATCAGTTTGTCTGCGCCCAGATTTTCGGTCCAGATTTTGGTGGTGATAAACAACTCTTCACGCGCAACGCCGCTCTGTGCCAGCGCTTCGCCAATGGCAGCTTCGTTACCGTAGATCTGCGCGGTATCAATCACGCGATAACCCAGTTCAAGGGCATTTTTCACAGAAGCGATAACCGCTTCGTCAGTCAAACGGAAGGTGCCAAGACCAAATGCAGGGATAGCCATAAGAATTCCTCTTTCTGATTTCGTATTGTTTCGTTGCGCTGATTATTCCCCGCTTCAGTGAGGGGAAAAAGAGGCGAAAACGCATAGGTTTTTTGCCGGAGAAGCAAAAGTAAGGAATTCAGGGCGCAAAGATAGTCACTTGCATTTTGAAAGTCACTATGTCACCGTAAGCGCAGAATCTAACCAGTATCCGGGTCAGACCATGAAAAATGAACCGCTTTGCAACGCTCCCTGCCCCATCGCCCGCAGCTTAGGCCGCATTGGTGACAGCTGGAGCATAATAATCCTGCGTGACGCTTTAGCCGGTTTCACACGTTTTGATGAGTTCCAGAAAAGCGCCAATGTCGCCCCCAACATTCTCTCTCGTCGTCTGAAAGAGTTGGTTGATGACGGGCTGCTGGAAAAAGTGAGCTACAGCACAACACCGCCGCGCTATGAATATCACCTGACGGCTCTCGGGCGCGATTTTCGCCCGGTGATCCTTGCTCTGGTGGAATGGGGGAATCGCCACTTCTCGCCAGAAGGCGCGCAAATAGAGTTAGTCGAGCGTGAAACACAGCGCCCGGTCGAGACCATTCTCATTGATAAAGCAACCGGCGAACCCATTACACCGGAGAAATATGCCCTGGTGCCTGGTCCTGCGGCTGCACCGGTTATCCATTACCGCCACGATTATTTGCAACGCAAACGCACGGGCGATAACACGCAAAAATTCGCCCCGCTTCACCATGTGAGCCGCGATCATGACGCTCAGTAACAAGAAAAAGGCACTCACTCTGCCGCTGTTAGCCGCAGCGCTGGTAGCCGCTGCGGGTTACGGCGTGTACTGGTGGCAAAGCGGGCGATTTATTCAATCCACCGACGATGCCTACGTGGGTGGTGATATCAGCGCCATCTCCAGTAAAGTGTCCGGTTATGTCCAGCAGATTGCCGTTCAGGACAATATGCTGGTCAAAAAAGGCGACCTTTTAGTCCGCCTTGATGACAGGGATTACCAGGCTGCACTGGCGAAAGCCGCTGGCGAAGTCGCCGCGCAACGGGCGGCGCTGGCTGATATCGCCGCGACGCGTCAGTTACAGCTGGCAACCATTGAAGGCGCAACAGCATCGCTGGCTGCTGCTAAAGCGGTGAGTGATAAGTCAGCCAATGACAACCGCCGTTACAGCGCGCTGGTCATGTCCAGTGCCGTTTCTGCGCAGGTGCGGGAAAACGCGGCTGCGGATTATCGCCAGGCACGTGCACAGGAGAGCAAAGCGCAGGCGGATAATGCTGTCGCCACGCGCCAGCTGGCCGTGCTTGATGCACGGGAAAAACAGACGCAAGCAGCGCTGCAACAAGCCCAGGCGAATCTTGAAATCGCGAAATTAAACCTGAACTATACCGAGATCCGCGCCCCGTTCGATGGCGTTATAGGCAATCGCCGGGCCTGGTCCGGCTCCTTCGTCGGCGGCGGCACGCAACTGCTTTCACTGGTTCCCGCGGAAGGCTTGTGGGTCGACGCCAATTTCAAAGAGAGCCAGCTAGCCCATATGCGCCCAGGGCAACGTGCGACCATTGTGGCGGATGTTATGCCGGGTCGAACGTTCTACGGCCATGTTCTCAGCGTTTCTCCCGCAACCGGTTCACGATTTAGTCTTCTCCCGGCAGAAAATGCCACCGGAAATTTCACCAAGATTGTCCAGCGTGTGCCCGTGCGTATCGCGCTGGAAGGCGAAGCGGCAAAACTCGGCGTATTGCGCCCCGGTTTTTCTGTCATCGTTACCGTTGACGAAAAGAGCGCGCAATGAGCACCACCGATGCGGTAACGCTGCAACCGGGCGTTTCAATGCCGGTGAGTCAGAAAGTATTTGCCTTCGCGACAATGTGTGTGGGCATGTTTATCGCCCTGATTGATATCCAGATCGTGTCGGCGTCGCTACGGGATATCGGCGGAGGGCTTTCTGCCGGCGATGATGAAACAGTATGGGTACAAACCAGTTATCTGATTGCCGAAATCATCATTATTCCCCTCTCCGGCTGGCTGGCGAGGGTGATGTCCACGCGCTGGCTGTTTGCCGCCTCCGCCGCCGGGTTTACGGTGATGAGCCTGCTCTGCGGCTGGGCGTGGAATATCCAAAGTATGATCGCTTTTCGCGCATTACAAGGGCTGGCGGGTGGCTCGATGATCCCGCTGGTTTTCACCACCGCCTTTGCCTTTTTTCAGGGAAAACAACGCGTCATCGCTGCTGCGACGATTGGCGGGCTGGCATCGCTGGCACCAACGCTCGGCCCCACCGTCGGTGGCTGGATAACCGAGAACTTCAGCTGGCACTGGCTGTTTTATATCAACATCGTACCGGGGATTTATATCACCCTCGCCGTGCCACTGCTGGTAAAAATTGATACGCCAAATCCGTCGCTATTGCGCGGCGCGGACTATCTGAGCATCCTCCTGCTCGCGGTATCGCTGGGCTGTCTGGAATATACCCTCGAAGAAGGCCCACGCTGGGGCTGGTTTGATGACAACACATTAGCGATGACTGGCTGGGTGGCGTTGCTGTGCGGCATCTTTTTTGTTGTTCGCACGCTACGCCATACGCAGCCGGTGATGGATCTGCGTGCGCTTAAGGACAGAACGTTCACGCTGGGCTGCTACTTCTCGTTTATGGCAGGGGTTGGCATCTTTGCTACGATCTATCTAACACCATTATTTCTTGGCACGGTGCGCGGCTTTAGCGCACTGGAAATTGGTCTGGCGGTGTTTTCCACTGGCCTTTTTCAGGTGCTGTCGATCCCGTTCTACGCGTGGCTTGCGAATCGGGTCGATCTACGCTGGCTACTGATGGCAGGGCTGCTTGGATTTGCGTTGTCGATGTACAGTTTTATTCCGCTCACCCATGAATGGGGAGCGCAAGAACTACTGTTACCGCAAGCATTTCGCGGCCTGGCGCAACAATTTGCGGTTGCCCCGACGGTCACGTTGACGCTTGGCAGCCTGCCGCCGGCGCGGCTAAAACTGGCATCAGGTCTGTTCAATTTGATGCGCAATCTGGGCGGCGCGATTGGCATCGCCTTGTGCGGTACCGTGATTAATGACCGAACCAATTTGCACTACAGCCGCCTCGCGGATCATCTCAATAATGCCTCTCTTTCCGTCACGGAATTCGTTCAGAGCAACATCAGCAGATTGGTTAGCCAGGGGATTTCACCCGATATCGCCAGCAGTGCTGCGCTAAAGAATCTTTCGGCCATCACGTTGCGTGAGGCTCGGACACAAGCGTTTTCAGATGCTTTTTATCTGATTATGTTGGGGTTTTTAATCGCTGCGCTGCTGGTTCCCTTAATGAAAAAACCGCAAACAGCGTGAAATTTCAGGAGAATTGATGATGAGCGTTTCAACAAAACGCATCGTGGTAACAGGTATGGGAATTGTCAGCCCGCTGGGTTGTGGTGTCTCGCACGTATGGCAATCGCTATTACAGGGAAAATCCGGGATTTCCCGGCTTGCAGATGAGGTTGTCGACGATATTCCCTGCAAAGTGGCAGGTCAGGTTCCGTCTATTGAAGAGGATCCGCAGTACGGTTTTGATCCACTGGTGGCTATTCCTGCCAAAGAACGCAAAAAGATGGATCGTTTTATTGAGTTCGCGCTGGTAGCGGCAAAAGAAGCCCTGACGCAGGCGAACTGGTTTCCACAGGATCAAGCGGAAAAAGACCGTACTGCCACGATAATTGCGACCGGGATCGGTGGGTTTAACGAAATCGCCAATGCTGTGCGCACAACGGATGATCGTGGGCCGCGTCGACTCTCCCCTTTTACCATCCCCTCTTTCCTCGCCAACCTCGCTGCCGGGCATGTTTCCATTGCACATGGCTTTCGCGGCCCCATTGGCGCACCGGTTACCGCCTGTGCTGCCGGTGCGCAGGCCATCGGCGATGCCGCGCGCATGATCCGTAGCGGTGAAGCGGATATTGCGTTGTGTGGTGGCAGTGAAGCGGCAATACACCGGGTTAGTCTTGCCGGTTTCGCGGCTGCAAGAGCACTTTCAAGCAGTTTTAACGACGATCCAACAGCAGCATCGCGGCCATTTGATCGCGATCGTGATGGTTTTGTAATGGGAGAAGGCGCCGGATTGCTCGTTATCGAATCGCTGGAACATGCCCAGGCACGCGGTGCGACACCGCTGGCAGAACTGGTAGGATACGGAACCAGCGCGGATGCATATCATCTGACGGCAGGCCCGGAAGATGGTAACGGTGCGCGTCGCGCCATGGAAGCAGCCATTCGCCAGGCTGAGATTACCACTGCGGATATTCAGCATATTAATGCGCATGCGACCTCAACACAGGTGGGTGATAAAGGAGAGCTGGCGGCGATTAAGGGGCTTTTTGGTGACGCTCCGGTTGCAATTACCTCAACTAAATCCGCAACGGGCCACTTGTTGGGCGCAGCAGGCGGTATCGAAGCTATTTTCACTATCCAGGCTTTACGTGATCAGGTTGTACCGCCAACACTGAATTTGCATCACCCTGATTCCGAGGCAGAAGGGCTGCATTTAGTTGCGCTGACTGCGCAGCCGCTGGAGATACGTTATGCCTTATCAAATGGCTTCGGATTTGGTGGCGTGAACGCCAGCCTGCTGCTGAAACGCTGGGAGTGACATACGGCAAAAAGGGCGCGATTGCCCTTTTTTATAGAAATAACAGACGAAAAAAAACCGCATCTCGTTAGAGATGCGGCTCTTAAATGAGTGGCGGAACGGACGGGACTCGAACCCGCGACCCCCTGCGTGACAGGCAGGTATTCTAACCGACTGAACTACCGCTCCACCGAATTTCTTCACAACCACCGGTTTGTTGCCCCGGTTTCACTGCTAATTTGATGCCTGGCAGTTCCCTACTCTCGCATGGGGAGACCCCACACTACCATCGGCGCTACGGCGTTTCACTTCTGAGTTCGGCATGGGGTCAGG